>DASPNP010000044.1:0-43366 GCA_035626475.1 Azospirillaceae bacterium | reverse complement strand
CCCGCCGCCCAGCCGCAGGCCCGGCCGCAGCAGGCCGCCCCGGCCGCCGCCGCCCAGGGCGCGCCGCGCCCACCGGCAAAGCCCGCCGCCGCCCTGGCCGAGTGGGAGATCGCCCCGCAGGTCTTCTCCGACGGCAGCTTCAAGCTGTGCGCGGCGGAGAACAAGTTCGACAACGGCCTCTTCCTGATCCTGATGGCGAACGCCGACAAGCGGCTGAACATCATGATCGCGAAGCAGGGCGGCGGCTTCCCGCCCGGCCAGCGCTTCCCGGTAAAGCTGCGCATCGACGGCAAGTCCAAGATCGAGCGGGAGCGCGGCGCCATGACCGCCAGCCCCGAGGTCATCATGACCGGCGTCGGCGACGACCAGGAGTTCGTGAAGGGCCTGGGCACCGGCAGCGCGCTGTTCGTCGAGATCCCCGGCGACACCGCCGCCTTCCAGCTGAAGGGCACGGCCAAGATGACGGCCGACCTGATGGGCTGCGTGGACAAGGCCAAGGCCGGGCAGCTGCAGCTGCCGCCGCCGCCGCCGGCCATGCCGCCGCAGCTGGCGAACATCCTGGTCCAGGCCGGGCTGAAGGACGCCCGCGCCATTCCGGTGGACAAGCTGGCGCCGGAGCAGCGCCCGGGCGACTTCGCCTGGCAGCTGGGCGACAAGATCGTCGGCGCCGTCCGCTACTTCCGCCCGCCCGCCGAGGCCGGCGACCTGACCAAGCTGAGCCAGGAATTCGTCGACAGCCTGGGCAAGAGCTGCCAGGGCACCTACACGCCGGCGCTGAAGGCCGTGGAGAACCTGCCGCAGGTCGAGTTGCGCACCGGCAGCGCCGGCTGCGTGCAGAAGGAAGGCGGCAACGTCCACGTCGCCATGCTGATGTACAAGGCCAAGGACGGCACCTTCGCCGTCTTCACGCACGAGGCGACGGACGCCGAGAAGGCCAAGGCCGAGGAGGCCAGCGCCGGCATCGCCAAGGTGCTGCGCGAGCTGGCCAAGAAGCCGCCGGAGCAGCCGCAGGGCCAGGCCGGCCAGCAGGCCCCGGCCGCCGCCGCGCCGAAGAAGCAGTAAGCCGTCCTTTCCGGACGCGGACGAGGCGCCCCGCCCGGGAGACCGGGCGGGGCGTTTTCGTTTTTTATGGGTACCGGCGAAGGTTTCTCCTCCCCGCGGAGGCGGGGTGCTACGGGCGAACGCCAGAGTGTGGCGATTTGCCGGGCAGTGTTGAGCTAGTGCGTCCTTCGACAAGCTCAGGATGAGGACCTTGTTGCTGCTCCCGGCTAAAGTTCGCACGGGCTGAAACCAGGAGTGCCTCGCGCACCCCTTCCCTCATCCTGAGCTTGTCGAAGGACGCAGCACGTCCCAGCCTCTCCTCTTCATAGAAGGTAGAAGGCCGCCGCTCCTCCCGACCTTACCGCCCTACGCCCCCCTACAGCTCCACCCCCAGCAGCTTCGACGCCGCCTCCACCAGCTCGGGGTCGGGCGGCGGGGGCGAGATGTCGACGCCCTGCTCCAGCGCCTCCACCACGATGCGCAGGCATTCCAGCCGGGCGTGCCACTTGGCGTCGGCGGCGACCAGGTGCCAGGGCGCGTGCTTGGTCGAGGTGCGTTCCACCATCTCCTCAATGGCGGCGACGTAGTCGTCCCACTTGGCTCGGTTGCGCAGATCCTCGCCGGTTAGCTTCCAGCGCTTGTAGGGGTTGGTCAGTCGCTCCTTGAAGCGGCGCAGCTGCTCATCCGGGGTGATGTGCAGGAACAGCTTGACGATGCGCACCCCGTCGTCGGCCAGCAGCCGCTCGAACTCGTTGATCTCGTCATAGGCCTGGCGCCACCGGGACTTGGGCGCGAAGCCCTCCACCCGCTCCACCAGCACGCGGCCGTACCAGGAGCGGTCGAAGATGGCGAAGGTGCCGGGGCTGGGCAGGCGCTGCCAGAAGCGCCAGAGATAGTGCCGGCCCTGTTCCTCCGCCGTGGGCGCCGCGATCGGCCAGACATGGGCGCCCCTGGGGTCCAGCGTCTCGGTCAGGCGGCGGATGGCGCCGCCCTTGCCGGCCGCGTCCCAGCCCTCGAAGACGATGACCGCCCGGCGCTTGGAATGCCAATAGGCCTGCTGCACATGGGCGATCCGCTCCTGCAGCTTCTTCAGCCGCTTCTCGTAGTCCGCCTTCTCCGCCAGCCGCGTGCCGGACATCTCCAGCCGCGCCAGCGCACCCTTCTCCTGCTTGCCCATGCCGGTCCTCCCCCTGCCTCCCGCCAGCCTGATGCAACCGGCGGAAGCCGTCCATGGCACGCGGCGTCGCACGCCCGGCCGCGCCCCTACCCCTCCGGCCAAGGAACCGGCGGCGGCGCGTTCGGGTTAAGCAGGCGGGCCGGGGTTCCCTCCCCGTCCCGTCCCCTCCGCCGCCGACGGTATGCCGCCCATGAGGAACCTCGCCAGCGCCCGCCCCGACTTCGGACGCCCGGACGCCGCCCCCACGCCTTCAGGACGCGCCTATGCGCCGCGGGTCGGGGAGACCGGACCGCGCATCTACAACCTGTTCCCGCTGCTGGCCGGCACGGTGGAGGAGTGGAAGGGCCATCTGCCGCGCATCGCGGGGATGGGCTTCGACTGGGTGTTCCTGAACCCGATCCATTATCCGGGCTTCTCCGGCAGCCTCTACGCGGTCAAGGACCCGTACCGGCTGCACGATCTGTTCCGGGGCGACGCCCAGGCCGACGACTCGGACCTGCTGCGCGGCTTCATCGACGAGGCCCGGACCCAGGGCCTGCAGGTCATGCTGGACCTGGTGGTGAACCACACCGCCAAGGACTCGGTCCTGGCGGAGCAGCACCCGGACTGGTTCCAGCGCAAGGCCGACGGCTCGCTGAAGAGCCCCGGCGCGGCGGACCCCAGCGCGCCCGGCGGCTATGTCGAGTGGGGCGACCTCGCCGAGTTGGACTATGACCGGCAGGAGAGCCGCGAGGCGCTGATCCGCTACTGGGCCGACTATCTGCGCCACTATACGGGCTTGGGCGCCAAAGGCTTCCGCTGCGACGCCGCCTACCAGGTGCCGGCCGGTGTCTGGCGCGCGCTGATCGAGGCGGCGCGCTCGGTCGATCCCGACGTGCAGTTCTTCGCCGAGACGCTGGGCTGCACCCCGGAGCAGGTGGAGGCGCTGTCGGACGCCGGCTTCGACTATCTGTTCAACAGCGCCAAATGGTGGGACCTGAAGGGCGACTGGTACCTGGAGCAGATGGACCGGTTCCGCGCCATCGCCCCCACCATCGCCTTCCCCGAGAGCCACGACACCGAGCGGCTGGCGGCTGAGATCGGCACCGGCGACCCGCGCCGCCTCGCCTCCGAGATGCGCATGCGCTACCTGCTGGCGGCCAGCCTCTCGACCGGCGTGATGATGCCCTCGGGCTTCGAGTACGGCTTCGCCCGCCGGCTGCACGTCGTCGACACCCGCCCGCACGACTGGCGCGAGCAGGCGGAGAACCCGGCGCTGGACCTGACCGGCTTCGTCGCCGAGGTGAACGCCATGAAGCGCGCGGTGCCGGCGCTGAACCTGGAAGGGCCGATCCGCCGGGCGACCGGGCCGGACTGCCCCATCGTCGGGCTGCTGCGCGCCGACCCGCTGCATGACGAGAGCGCGCTGCTGCTGGTGAACCCCGATCCGGAGCGCTCCCACAGCCTGGACCCCGGGCCGCTGCTGGGGCTGGCGGACGGGATGGAGTTCCAGGACGTGACCCCGGGCAAGGCGCCGCTGGCGCTGCAGCCGGGCGTGCCGATGGCGCTGGAGCCGCTGGAGCTGCGGGTGCTGCGCGGCCGCCGCCGGGTGGAGCTGGGCACGCGCAAGGAACCGGCCGAGAGCGAGGCGCTGCTGCGCCGCCTGGCGGGGACCCGCGTCGCCATCGAGGACATCTATCCCGCCGTGGATGGGGGCCGCTTCCCGGTCAAGCGCGTGGTCGGCGACGTGCTGGAGATCTGGGCCGACGTGTTCGGCGATGGCCACGACAAGGTCGCCGCCTGCGTCCAGTACCGGGTCCAGGGCGAGAGCGCCTGGTCCGAGGCGCCCATGGCCTTCCACGACAACGACCGCTGGGTCGCCCGCGTGCCGCTGACCCGCAACGCCCGCTGGGAATACCGGGTGCTGGCCTGGCGCGACCTGTTCCGGACCTGGCACGCCGACACGGTGAAGAAGCGCGACGCCGGCCGCGACCTGTCGCTGGAGCTGATCGAGGGCCGCGAGCTCATCGCCCGCTCCGCAGACGCCGCGGAAGGACCCGCCGCCGAAGCGCTGAACGCCCATCTCGGCAGGATTGACAGCATCCCCGAGTGGGACCGCGACCGGCGGGTGGAAGCCATGCTGTCGGAGACCCTGCTGGCCGACATGCAGCGCCACGGCCGGCGTACCAACCTGTCGCAATCGGCCGAGCTGGAGGTCTTCGTCGACCGCACCGCCGCGCGCTTCAGCAGCTGGTACGAGCTGTTCCCGCGCAGCATGTCGGACGACCCGAACCGGCACGGCACCTTCGACGACGTCATCGCGAAGCTGCCCTATGTCCGCGACCTGGGCTTCGACGTGCTGTACTTCCCGCCGATCCACCCGATCGGCCGGACCAACCGCAAGGGCCGCAACAACAGCCTGACGGCCCAGCCCGGCGATCCCGGCAGCCCCTACGCCATCGGCTCGGCCGAAGGCGGGCACAACGCCATCCACCCGGAACTGGGCACCATCGAGGATTTCCGCCGGCTGGTGGCGGCGGCGAAGGAGCATGGGCTGGAGCTGGCGCTGGACTTCGCCATCCAGTGCTCGCCCGACCATCCCTGGATCAAGGAGCATCCGGAGTGGTTCGAGTGGCGGCCCGACGGCACCATCAGGTTCGCCGAGAACCCGCCCAAGAAGTACGAGGATATCGTCAATGTCGACTTCTACGGCGAGGGGCTGCCCAGCCTCTGGTACGAGCTGCGGGACTCGGTGCTGTTCTGGTGCAAGGAGGGGGTGCGGATCTTCCGCGTCGACAACCCGCACACCAAGCCCTTCCCCTTCTGGGAATGGATGATCCGCGAGGTCCAGGACGCCTTCCCCGACACCATCTTCCTGGCAGAGGCCTTCACCCGGCCCAAGCTGATGAAGCGGCTGGCGAAGCTGGGCTTCAACCAGAGCTACAGCTACTTCACCTGGCGCGTCGGCAAGCAGGAGTTCACCGAGTACCTGACCGAGCTGACCCAGGGCCCGGCGCGCGAGACGATGCGGCCGAACTTCTTCGTCAACACGCCCGACATCAACCCGCCCTACCTGCATGACGGCAACGCCGCCGCCTTCAAGACGCGCGCGGTGCTGGCGACGACGCTCTCCAGCATCTGGGGCATGTACAGCGGCTTCGAGCTGTGCGAGGGCCGCGCGCTGCCCGGCAAGGAGGAGTATCTGGACAGCGAGAAGTACGAGCTGAAGGCCTGGGACTGGGACCGGCCCGGCAACATCAAGTCCTACATCCGCCGCCTGAACCGCGTGCGCCGCGAGAACCCGGCGCTGCAGCAGCTGACCAACCTGCGCTTCCTGAACGCCCACCACGACAACGTGCTGGCCTATTTCAAGGCGACGCCGAACAAGGACAATGTCGTGGTGGTGATGGTCAACCTGGACCACCGCAACGCCGCCCACCAGGTGCCGGTCGAGCTGCCGCTGTGGGAGCTGGGCCTGCCCGACCAGGGCGCCATCGCGGTGGAGGATCTGATGACCGGCGGCCGCTTCCAGCTCTACGGCAAGTGGCAGCACGTCACGCTCGACCCGCAGGCCTACCCCGCGGCGATCTGGCGGATCAGGCCGGGCGCGTGAGGACGGGAACGCCCCTTTCTCCGTCATCCCCGCGGAGGCGGGGATCCAGGTAACGAGCTTGCCAACCGGATGAGCAAAGGGCGCCAGCGGTCACGTTGGCGCCCTTCTTCATGAACTCGGAGAAAGCGGAATGCCTGGGTCCCCGCCTCCGCGGGGACGACGGGTGTGGAATATCACCGTCTCCTAATACGACAGAAGGCGGCGCCGGGGAGGCGCCGCCAGTGTCGGAAGGAACGAAGGGGAAGCGGGGTGCCAGGCGGTGCTTACTTGGCGGCGATGGTGATAGTCACCGTGTCGGCGTAGTTGCCGGCGATGTACTGGGCGGAACCGGTCAGGCTGACGGCCAGGGGCGAGGTCTTGCCGAACTGGGCGGTGCCGCGGCTGACCTGCAGGGTGGAGCCCAGATTGCCGCCGTTGCCGTCGTACTTCACCTGGTAGCTGATCTCGTTGCCCAGGCTGTTCTTCAGCTTGCCGGCATTCGAGGACGAGACGCTGATGTTGTAGCCGGTGCCGCTGTTGCAGTTCTCGACCACCGAACCGACCTGCTTGTCACTCTCGCCGCCGTTCAGGTTCAGCGACTGGTTCAGGTCCGTCACCGCCACGGTGCAGTTCAGCGGGACATTGCCCTTCAGCGCGATCGAACCGGTGGTCTGGGCGGAGGCGGCGCCGGCGATCATCAGGGTGGCGGCGGCGGCGATCAGGGCGGTGCGGATGGTCATGGCGGTTTCTCTCGGTTCAGTGGGCCTTTGCGGCCCGTTTGTCTCATGCAGATACCCATGCATGTCACAGGCCAACCGAGCTGGCACCAGCCAAGCTGTTGAAAATCCTTGATGTGAGCCGGGAACGTCTCTCCGGCTGATCTCCATCTTCTACTTTGCGCAATGCTACTTACCTTGCCGTCGGCAAGACTTCGCCCCTCACCCGTTGCAGAGCACAAGGGAGCTGGGGCGGGCGGGCAGGCGCGCGGCGGCACGGCCGGCCTGGGGCCGGGTGCGGCGGTTATGCCGATGTCGGGTCGGGAAGGCGGGATCGGGGCGGGCGGGCGGCGGGCCTCACAGGCGGTTCGGTCATGGCACGAACCCCACCCGTCGCAATGCCCGTACCAGAAGTCGGGGTATCGCCCTACCCCTTTTGGCCGATGGGCCCAAGCTCCGTTGCAACACGCGGCGCGCGGGCCTGTTCTCAGGGGCAGACCTTCCAATCGTCCCCGCCACCGAACGGCCCGCCATGATCGATCGCACCGACCGCCTCTGGTACAAGGACGCGGTCATCTACCAGCTGCACGTGAAGGCCTTCTTCGACGGCAACAATGACGGCATCGGCGACTTCGCCGGGCTGGTCCAGAAGCTGGACTACCTGCAGGAGCTGGGCGTCACCGCCGTCTGGCTGCTGCCCTTCTACCCCAGCCCGCTGCGCGACGACGGTTATGACATCGCGGACTACCGCGACGTCAACCAGCGCTACGGCAATCTGAAGGACTTCCGCGCCTTCGTGCGCGAGTGCCACGCCCGGGGCCTGCGCGTCATCACCGAGCTGGTGGTCAACCACACCTCGGACCAGCATCCCTGGTTCCAGCGGGCACGCGAGGCCAAGCCCGGCAGCCCGGCGCGCGACTTCTATGTCTGGTCCGACACCGACCAGAAGTACCAGGGCACGCGCATCATCTTCTGCGACACGGAGAAGTCGAACTGGACCTGGGACCCGGTGGCGAAGGCCTATTACTGGCACCGCTTCTTCCACCACCAGCCCGACCTGAACTTCGACAATCCCAAGGTCCTGCGCGAGGTGATCAACACCATGCGCTACTGGCTGGACATGGGGGTGGACGGGCTGCGGCTGGACGCCGTGCCCTACCTGATCGAGCGCGAGGGCACGAACAACGAGAACCTGCCCGAGACGCACGAGGTCCTGCGCAAGATCAGGGCCGAGCTGGACCGCCAGTAACCCGCCCGCATGCAGCTGGCCGAGGCCAACCAGTGGCCGGAGGACGTGCTGCCCTTTTTCGGCGATCCGGCGAAGGGCTGCGACGAGTGCCAGATGGCCTTCCACTTCCCGCTGATGCCGCGCATGTACATGGCGCTGGCGATGGAGGACCGGCACCCGGTCACCGACATCATGCGCCAGACACCGGAGATCCCCGGCGATTCCCAGTGGGCGATCTTCCTGCGCAACCATGACGAACTGACGCTCGAGATGGTCACCGACCGCGAGCGCGACTACATGTGGAACTTCTACGCCGCCGACCGGCGCGCCCGCATCAACATGGGCATCCGCCGCCGCCTGGCGCCGCTGGTGGACAACGACCGGCGCAAGATCGAGCTGCTGAACAGCCTGCTGATGTCGATGCCCGGCACGCCGGTGCTCTATTACGGCGACGAGATCGGCATGGGCGACAACGTCTTCCTGGGCGACCGCGACGGCGTGCGCACCCCCATGCAATGGACGCCCGACCGCAATGGCGGCTTCTCCCGCGCCGACCCGGCCGGGCTGTACCTGCCGGCCATCATGGACCCGATCTACGGCTTCCAGTCGGTGAACGTGGAGGCGCAGTCGCGCAGCCCGGCCTCGCTGCTGAACTGGATGAAGCGGCTGGTGGCGGTGCGCCGCCAGCGCAAATGCTTCGGCCGCGGCACGCTGAAGTTCCTCTATCCCGGCAACCGCAAGGTGCTCGCCTATCTGCGCCAGTTCGAGGACGAGACGGTGCTGTGCGTGGCGAACCTGTCGCGCTCGGCCCAGGCGGTGGAGCTGGACCTGAAGGCCATGCGCGGCAGCGTGCCCATGGAGATGCTGGGCGGCACCGTCTTCCCGCCGGTGGGCGACCTGCCCTACCTGCTGACGCTGCCGGCCTACGGCTTCTACTGGTTCCTGCTGTCCGGCCAGAGCAGCGCCCCCGCTTGGCACGAGACCACGCCCGAGCCGGCGCCCGACCTCGCCACCATCGTGCTGCGCGACGGCTGGGGCGACGTGCTGAAGGGCGGCCGCGCCGCCCGCGAGCTGGAGGAGCTGGGCTTCCCGGGGTTCATCCCGAAGCAGCGCTGGTTCGGCGCCAAGGACGCGACCGTCACCGGCACCGCCATCGAGAACGCCGCGGAACTGCGTGACGCCGCCGGAAACGCCTATCTGCTGGCCCGCGTCGGCGTCAGCCACGGCGAGGGGCCGCAGCCCTACTTCGTGCCGCTGGCGCTCAGCTGGGACGAGGCGGCGGGCCATGCCGGCTGGCCGCTGCTGCCCTACACCGTCACCAAGGCGCGCCGGGGTCCGCGCGTCGGCGCCGCCTTCGACGCCATGCACGCGCCGGGCTTCATCCAGGCCGTGCTGGCCGCGCTGCGCGACGGGTCGGAGCTGACCGCCACGCAAGGCACCGTCCGCTTCCGCCCGACCAGCCGCTTCACCGAGTTCGACGCGCCGGACGCGACCGAGGAGGATATCCGCACCCTGGGCGGCGAGCAGTCCAACACATCCGTCATCATCGCCGACCGGCTGGTGCTGAAGGCCTTCCGCCGGCTGGCGCCGGGGGTTCATCCGGAGCTGGAGATCGGCCGCTTCTTCACCGAGGCGGTCCCCTTCGCCAACACGCCGCCGCTGCTCGGCTCGATCGAGCTGGTCGATCCAGAGGGCGGCTGCACGGCGCTGGGCGTGCTGCAGGGCTTCGTGCGCAACCAGGGCGACGGGTGGCGCTTCACCCAGGATTACCTGGCGCGCGAGCTGGAGGAAATCCGCCTGGTCACCGCGCCCACCGGCAACCCGGAGGACAGCGCCCCGTCGCAGGCGCCGACGACCGAGGAACGCCACGGCTTCTACCTGGCCCTGGCCCGCACGCTCGGCGAGCGCACGGCGCAGATGCACTGCGCCCTCGCCACGCCAACCGGCAACCCGGACTTCGAGCCGGAGCCCGTGTCCGACGAGGACGTGAAGGGCTGGGTCCAGGCGGCCCTGCACCAGGCCGAGCGCGCCTTCCAGGCGGTGCGGCTGGCGGCTGAACGGCTGCCCGAGGAGGTCAGGGCCGAGGCCGACGCGCTGCTGGCGCGGGAGGCGGAGACCTACGACCGCATCCGCCGGCTGGCGTCCGGCCGCCTTACCGCCACCAAGACCCGCATCCATGGCGACTACCATCTGGGACAGGTGCTGCGGGCGCAAACCGACTGGTTCATCATCGACTTCGAGGGCGAGCCGTCCAAATCCTCCGCCGTGCGCCGCGCCAAGCAGAGCCCGATGCGCGACGTGGCCGGCATGCTGCGCAGCTTCAACTACGCCGCCTGGGCGGCGGTGATGGGGCTGACGGAGCTGCGCGGCGACGACGCCCAGCGGCTGCTGCCGGTGGCGACGGCGTGGGAACACGCCACGGCCGAGGCCTTCCTGGCCGGCTACCGCGAGCTCATCGGCGGCTGCAGCGCGCACCCGGCCGACCCCGCCGACGCCGACCGGCTGCTGGCCCTCTTCACCCTGGAGAAGGCGCTGTACGAGATCGTCTACGAGGCCGGCAACCGCCCGACCTGGCTGCCGATCCCGATCCGCGGCGTGCTGGCGGTGCTGGACAGGCTGGGGGCGGCGGGGTGAGGTGATTGGAGAGGCTGAACCAGCCTGCGTGCTTCGACAGGCTCAGCATGAGGGATGTTTGCTCCAGGCACCGCCGGGAGCATCTCCTCCTTCCTCAGCCTGAGCTTGTCGAAGGCCGCACAACGCCACTGCCGTAGGTCGCATGGAGGCGGAGCCGTAATGCGACGATCCGCGCGGCCTGATCATGTCGCATTGCGCCTGCGGCTTCATGCGACCTACGGACCTCTCCTCACAACTCCAGCATCTTCCGCTGCAGGAACCGCCGCTCCGGGCCCGACAGCTCCATGGACAGCGCGTGCGCCAGGTGCGTCCGGGCGGTGGCGGTGTCGCCCAGGCGGCGGTGCAGCTCGGCGCGGATGGCGGCCAGCAGCGGGTAGCGGGCGAGGCGCGGGTCCAGCACCACGTCCTCGACGCTGTCCAGCGCCGCCCGGGGTCCGTCCACCTCGGCCACCGCGACGGCGCGGTTAAGCGCCACCACCGGCGAGGGAGCGACGGCCATCAGCCGGTCGTAGTGGCGTAGGATGCGCTCCCAGTCGGTCTCCTGAAAGCTGGGCGCGGCCGCGTGGCTGGCGGCTATTGCGGCCTCGATGTGCCAGCGTGTCTCGTGCCCGCCGCGCAGCGAGGATTGCAGCCAGCGGAAGCCCTGGCCGATCATGCCCTTGTCCCAGGCTGTGCGGTCCTGCTCCGCCAAGGGCCGGAGGGTGCCGTCCGCATCCACCCGCGACGCCAGCCGCGCGCCCTGCAGGCAGAGCAGCGCCGCCAGCGCCCGGGCCTCGGGCGTGCCGGTGACAGGGCCCGAGGCCAGCATGTCCGCCAGCCGGATCGCTTCGCGGGCGAGGTCGTGGCGCACCAGAAGGTCACCGCGCGCCGCCCCGTAGCCCTCGTTGAACAGGAGGTAGACGACCTCGAGCACCGCCTCCTGGCGGGCCGGCAACTCGTCCGGACCGGGGATGGCGAAGGGGATGCGCGCCTCCGCCAGCTTCGCCTTGGCGCGCACCAGCCGCTGGGCGATGGTTGGCTCCGGCATCAGGAAGGCGCGTGCGATCTCCGCCACGCCGAAGCCGCCGACGGTCTTGAGGGTCAGCGCCACCCGGGCGTCGGCCGGCAGCGCCGGATGGCAGCAGGCGAAGATCAGGCGCAGCTGGTCGTCCGCCAGCTCGCCGGCGAAGGCGGGGTCGGCGGCCGCCTCGTCGGCCAGCGCCTCCGCCAGATCGTCGGCGGAGACGGGAGCGGTGAAGCGGCGCTGGCGCAGCGCGTCGATCGCGGCGTTGCGGGCGGCGGTCCAAAGCCAGCCGGCCGGATTGTCCGGCACGCCGCGGAAGGGCCAGACCGCCAGCGCCTTGGTCAGCGCCGACTGGACCAGCTCCTCGGCCATGTCCAGCGACCCCGGCCCCAGCAGCCGGGCGAGCCGCGCGGTCAGCCGCCCCGCCTCGCGGCGGAACAGATCCTCGACCAGCGGCCCGACCGGCTGGGACATGGGCGGCCTCAGTCCGGCTTCGCCATGGGGTCGACCTCGCGCACCTCCACCGTGCCGTACTTGGCCGCCGGGCAGTCGGCCAGCAGGGCGCAGGCATCGTCATAGTCGGCCGCGCGGATGACGAAGAAGCCGCCGATATGGTCCTTCAGCTCGGCATAAGGGCCGTCGGTCACCACCAGCCGCCCGCCTTCCAGCCGCACCCGCTTGCCGCCCTCGTCCGTCAGCTTCTGGCCGCCCTCCAGCCGGCCCTGCCCGGCCATCTTGCCGGCCCAGGCGCCGTATTCCTGGATCACCGCCTGCATCTCGGCCGGCGACATGGCCTCCCAGCGGGTCGGGTCCTCGCGCAGCAGCAGGATATAGCTCTTCATCTCGGTCTCTCTCCTCATCGCGGGGCGGGACCATCCTACCCCCTTCGATAAGCTCCTGACGAAGGGGAGAGACGGGATTCGACAGACCCCCGAAGATTTTTCCGGGCCCGGTCAGGCGACGCTCAGCGCCACGCCCCTGCGCACGGCCGGGCGCTCGCCCACCGCGTCCAGCCAGCGCTTCAGGTTGGGATGGTCGTCGAGTTCCAGGCCCAGCTTTCCCGCCATCTTTATCCACGGCCAAGTCGCCATGTCGGCGATGCCGTACTCGCCGGCAAGGTACTCCGCCTCGCCCAGTCTTGTGTCGGCCACCCGGGCGAGGCGGCGCATCTCCTCGCCGTAGCGCTGCTCGGCGGCGGGGTTTCCTTCCTTGGCATGCAGGGTGAAGTGGCCGTACTGGCCGATCATCGGCCCGACCCCGGCCATCTGCCACATCAGCCATTGGATGTGGCGGTACCAGTCGGTGGGATCCGCGGGCCGGAACCGGCCCGTCTTCTCGGCGAGATAGACCAGGATGGCGCCCGACTCGAACAGGGTCAGAGGCTTGCCGCCCGGCCCGTCGGGATCGGTGATGGCGGGGATCTTGTTGTTCGGGTTGATGGCCAGGTACTCGGGGCGCGTCTGCTCGCCCCGGCCGATGTTCACGGGCCGCACCGTGTAGGGCAGCTCCATCTCCTCCAGCGCGATGGCGACCTTGAAGCCGTTCGGCGTGGTCCAGGCGTAGAAGTCGATGGGCGCGGGCATGGCGGGGCCTCCGGGGTTGGCGTCGTCTGATATCCAACCCCGGAGGCCCCGTTAGATTACGGGCTCAGCCTTCGCTCTTCCCCGAACCGCCGCGCAGCGCCGGGTCCTCTTCCTTGGCCCGGCTGCGGCCCTGCTCGTCGGCCTCGCGCAGCTCGTCGCCCTGCGGCCCGTCGAGCGCGTCGGCCGCCTCGCGCGCCTCGCGCTCGACGTCGCCGCTGCGGGCGTGCTCGGTCGCCCCGCGGTTGTATTCGGCGGCGGCGGTCTTGTTGCCCTCGCCCTCGTTGACCTGACTACCCTGCTGCTTCCGGTCCTCGGCCATGATCCGTCCCTCCGCTGCTCATCCCCTGGGATGAGCGGGGAACGGCGCCATGTCGGCCGGGGTTCCGTCAGAAGCCGCCGGAGACGTAGTCCCGCAGGCTCTCGACCTCGTGCTTGGCCTCCTCCAGCCGGTGCTTGACGACATCGCCGATGCTGATGAAGCCCACCAGCTTCTCGCCGTCGCAGACCGGCATGTGGCGGAAGCGCCCCTGCGTCATCTTCTCCATGACGGAGGCGACAGTGTCGTTCGGGGCGCAGGACACGACCTTCTCGGTCATCAGCTCGGAGACCGGGCGCTGCAGCACGTCGGACCCCTTCTCCGCCAGGCCGCGCACAACGTCGCGCTCGGAGATGATGCCGGCGATGTTGCCCTTGGTGTCCATCGCCAGGACAGCGCCGATTCGGTTGGCCGCCAGCAGCGTCACCACGGAGCCGACGCTGTCGTCCGGCTTGGCGGTGATGAGGGTGGAGCCCTTGTTCTTCAGGATGGCCGACACGTGCATGGATGTCCCCTGTCCCCGTGGCAGAAGGGGCGGCACCGCGCCGGCGCGGGCGCGCCGAAACAGCCGCCCTTAGGTTAATGAGGCACCATGTTGCGGCGCACCCGCAAGCTTTGTCGGGCGAACCATGCCGTTGGAGACGAAAACGGCGCCCGCCGGTATAGGCCGGGGGCGCCGCCTCCACGATCGTTCGGGGTATTCAGCGCGCCGAGGGTGCCAGGCTCCCAGCCGGCTGGGTTTGGCTGGGGATCAGTGCCAGGCAGTTCTGCACGATGGTGTAGCACTGGCCCAGGCGGCCCGACGGGCTGTCGGTCGATCCGCCATAGACCACCTGCTGCACCACGCCGTTCTTCAGCGTGAAGGTGGCCTCGCAGCTGCGGGTCTCGACATCCGAGACGGTGTCGAAGCCGCCGAAGCCGCCGAAACCGTGGCCCCACCAGGGACGCCGCCAGCCGTAATGGCCGCCGAAGCCGAAATGGCCCGGGACCTGCTGGGTCGTCACCCGCTCGCTGGAATAGGTGTAGTACTCGGCATTGTCCACCGATGCCTGGCGCTCCGGCACGCCGGCGCAGGACAGCAGCGTCTGCTTGGGCATGCCGACGAAGGCGCGCTGGGCGAAGAGCGCCTGGTCCGCCTGCGGATTGGCGCACGCCGACAGTCCCAGCCCCAACGCCCCGAGCGCTGCCGCCCGCAGCACGATCGAGGAACGATACTTCATGATCCGATGCTCCTTTGGCTGGCACCGCGCGACCGCCGCGCAGGGCCCGGCCCCCCGCATATATCTAGGCTTAACGCGTGCTGGTTGGAAGTGATCCGAATCAAGCGCTAGCGCGCCATTCCGCCGCTGGGTTCACGAGGTGTTCCGGCTACTCGGCGGCCAGCACCTGCTCGGCGGCGGCGAGGTCGACCGACACCAGGGTGGAGACGCCGCGCTCGGCCATGGTGACGCCGAACAGCCGATCCATGCGGGCCATGGTCAGCCGGTGGTGGCTGATGATCAGGAAGCGGGTGCGGCCCTCGCGCGCCATGCGCTCGACCAGGTCGCAGAAGCGGCCGACATTGGCCTCGTCCAGCGGCGCGTCGACCTCGTCCAGCACGCAGATCGGCGCCGGGTTGCACAGGAACACGGCGAACAGCAGCGCCAGCGCCGTCAGCGCCTGCTCGCCGCCCGACAGCAGCGACAGCACCTGCAGCTTCTTGCCCGGCGGGCTGGCGTAGATCTCCAGGCCCGCATCCAGCGGGTCCTCCGTCTCGGTCAGCTTCAGATGCGCGCGCCCGCCGCCGAACAGCTCGGTGAACATCTCCTGGAAGTGGCGGTCGACCTTGTCGAAGGCCGCCAGCAGCCGCTCGCGCGCCTCGCGGTTCAGGCTGGAGATGCCTTGGCGCAGCCGGGCGATGGCGGCGACCAGATCCTCGCGCTCGGTGCGCATGACGCCGATCTGCTGCTCCAGCTCCTCCACCTCCTGCTCGGCGCGGAGGTTGACCGGGCCCATATTCTCGCGCTCGGCCGTCAGCCGTTCCAGCCGGTGCTCCAGCGCGGCCGCCTCCGGCATCTCCTCACCGGGCTCGATGCCCGCGACCTCAAGCACCTTGTGCGGCTCGCAGTCGATCCGTTCCGCGATGCGCTCGCGCAGCGTCTCCTGGGCTTGTTTCGAGGCCGAAACGGCAGCCTCGGCATGCGCCCGGGCCTCGCGCGCGTCCGACAGGGCCGCTTCCGCCGCCTTCAGCACCCGCTCGGTCTCGGCCAGGCCGGCCTCGGCCTCCGCCAGCTCGTCGGCGGCGCGCTTGCGCACCCGCTCGGCCTCGGCGATCCGGTCGAGCAGGCGGGAGCGGTCCTCCTCGATGCGGGCGGGCGCCTCGGCCAGACGCTCCAGCTCCTCCCGCGCCTCCTCGGCGCGCTCCTTCAGCTCGTCCAGCCGGCCGCCGGTGCCGTCCAGCCGGCGCTTCCAGCCCTGCTCCTCCTGCTCCAGCGCGGCAAGGCGCTGGCGGCGGCCCTGCGCCTCGCGCACCAGCCGGTCCAGCGCGTTCTGCCGGTCGGATTGCAGGCCCCGCCGCTCGGCGAGATTGGCGCGCAGGGCGGAGACCTGCTCGCGCGCTTCCGCCGCGTCGGGCAGCTCCTCGAGCGACAGGCGGGACTCCTCGGCCTGGGCGGCCAGTTCGGCGCGGTCGCCCTCCAACCGCTCCACCTGCTCGGCGACCGACGCGAGGCGGGACGCGACGGCGGCGGCGGCCTGGGCCTGCCGCGCCTGCCGTTCCTTGGCCTGTCCGGAGGCGGCGAAGGCGAGGCGCACGGCCTCGCGCGCCTGACGGTCGGCGGCGGCGGCCTGGTCGACGGCGGCGCGCGAGGCGGCGATGCGCTGCTCGGCGGCGGCCCGGGCCTCCTCGAAGCCGGCGCGCGCCCCCTCCAGGCGCCCCTCGGCCTCGGCCAGCTCCAGCTCCAGCTCGGCCAGCCGGTTGCGCTGGCGCAGCCGTTCGGCGGCGGCGGTGGGCGCGCCGGCGATCGTGGTCAGCCCGTCCCAGCGCCAGGCGCCGCCATGGCGGGTGACGACGACCTGCCCGGGCTTGAGGCTCGGCGCGGCCTTGTCGCCGGCCACCGCGTCCTCGACCACGCCGACATGGGACAGGCAGCGCGCCAGGGCCGGCGGCGCCTTCACGAATTTCGTCAGCGGCTCGGCGCCCGCGGGCAGCGGCGCAGTCTCCGGCAGCGCGCCCAGCGAGCGCCAATGGACGGGCGCCGCCTCGTCCAGCGGCACGGTGAGGTCGTCGCCCAGCGCCGCGGCCAGGGCGGGCTCGTAGCCGGCCGTCACCTTCACCGCGTCGATCAGCGGGGCATAGCGTTCGTCGGCGCCCGCCTTCAGCAGCTTCGCCAGCACGTCGGCCTCGGCGCGCAGCTTGGCATGCGTGCTCTCGGCGGTGGACAGCGCCTCGCGCGCCTTCTGCTGGTCGGCCGAACCCTGGACCCGGGCGGCGTCGGCGCGTGTCTCGGCTTCAGCCTTGGCGAGTTCGGCTGCTTCCGCCGCCTCGCGCGCCATCTCCAGCCGCTCCTCGGCCTCGGCGACGGCGGCCTCGGCCTGCTCGAGCGCGTCGCGGGCGCCGGACTCCTCCTCCAGCTGGCGGCGCTGGGCCAGCTGCTCGTCCAGCCGGCGCTTCACGGTGGCCAGCCGGGTCTCGATCTCCTGCGCTTGGCGCTGCAGGGCGGAGCGCTTGGCCTCCTCCGCCGCGACGCGCTCGGTGGCGCGGGTCAGCTCGCGGTCGAGTTCCTCGACGGCATCCTTGGCCTCCAGCAGCGCGCCCCGCGCCTCCTCCTCAAGGATCTCCTCCTCGGCCCGGGCCTCGACCAGCCCGGCGCGTTCCTCCGCCAGACGCTCAAGCGCGCCCTCGGCGTCGGCAGCCAGCGACCGCTCGCGCGCCAGATCGCCGTCCAGCTGTGCCAGGCGCCGCTGCAGCGTGGCCGAGGCCTCCCTGGCGCGGCGCTCCTCGTCGTCCAGCTGCTCGCGGGCCAGCAGCAGGCGCTGCAGCGCGGCCGCCGCCACGGCCTCGGCCTGGCGCTTGGGCTGCAGGCCGGCGGCGAGTTCGGTGCGCCGGGTCGTCGCCTGGGTGACCTCCAGCATGTAGGCGCGGACGGCACCCTCCGCCTTGTCGAAGGCGGCCAGCGCCTTGGACCGCTGCGCCTCGGCCGCCGCCCATTTCAGGTGCAGCAGCAGCGCCTCGGCCTTGCGGATGTGCTCGGACAGGTTCCGGTAGCGCTGCGCCTGCCGCGCCTGCTTGCGCAGGCCCAGCAGCTGCGTCTCCATGGTCTGGATGACGTCATCGAGGCGGGTGAGGTTCGTCTCCGCCGCGCGCAGCCGCAGCTCCGCCTCGTGGCGGCGGGAATGCAGGCCGGTGATGCCGGCCGCCTCCTCCAGCAGCATGCGCCGGTCGCCCGGCTTGGCGTTGATCAGCGCGCCGACGCGGCCCTGGCTGACCAGCGCCGGCGAGTTGGCGCCCGACGCGTTGTCGGCGAACAGCAGCTGCACGTCGCGGGCGCGGGCGGAGCGGCCGTTGATGCGGTAGTCCGAGCCGTTGCCGCGCTCGATCTTGCGGCTGACCTCCAGCTCGTCATGCTCGTTGAAGCCGGCTGGGGCCGTGCGCCCGCTATTGTCGAGGTGCAGGACCACCTCGCAGATGTTGCGCGCCGGCCGCGTCGCCGTGCCGCCGAAGATGACGTCGTCCATGTCCTCGCCGCGCATCTTCTTGGCCGAGGTCTCGCCCATGGCCCAGCGCAGGGCCTCGACGAGGTTCGACTTGCCGCAGCCGTTCGGGCCGACGATCCCGGTCATGCCGGGCTCGATCAGGAGCTCGGTGGGATCGACGAACGACTTGAAGCCGGAGATGCGGAGCTTGGTGAACTGCACGGGGACGCGGTCTTCCTAACGGCGGCTCACTTCGCCGGGGGCTTCTTGGCGCCGAGCTTCTCCAGCACCTTCACGAAGTCCTCGTAGGGCGCCGCACCCTCGATCTTCTCCTTGCCTTCGTTGAAGAAGAATGAAGGCGTGGACGCGACCTTGTACTTCTCGGTGCCGGTCAGGCGGCTCTGGGCGACGCTCTGCTTCAGCTCCTCGTTCGACAGGCAGGCCTGGAAGGTGGCGTCGCTCATGCCGGCGAGGCGCGCGATCTGCTGCAGCCCCTTGATCGGGTCGGGGTTGGCGGCCCAGACGCGCAGCGACTTGAAGATGGCGGCGGACATGCCCTCGTAGCGCTCGGCCGGGACGCAGCGCGCCAGCATGGCGGCGGCCAGGGCAGGGCCGTTCAGCGGGTAGTCGCGGAAGATCATCCGGACCTGGCCGGTGTCGACGAAGTCCGCCTTCAGCCGCGGCCAGGTCTTCTCGTGGAAGTCGGCGCAGTGCGGGCAGGTGAAGGAGCTGTACTCGATGATGGTGATCTTGGCGTTCGGGCTGCCGACCACGCGCTCCGCCGTCGCCGCCTTCACGTCGATGGTGGCGGCCGGGGCGGCCGACTGGGCGAGGGCGGGCACGGTCGGCAGGAGAGCGGCGCCGGCGAGGGCGGCCAGACCGAACAGTACATTTCGACGCACGGAAACATCCTCCATACAAGATGTAGCGACTATAAAGTCGGATTTTGGCGGCGGCAAGGCGGGGTCACGGTTCCAGTACCGAATGGCCGGCCGCCTTCAGCAGGCGCACCGCCCGTCGGTCGAAGCTGGCGAAGGACCGGCCGCCCAGGTCACGGCCGCGATGCGCGATGACGCCGTCGGCGAAGTCGCCGCCAGCGGCCAGCATGGCGAGGCCGGCATCGACGGCAGCCCTGTCGGTCATGACCTTGTCCACGCCGATCAAGACGGCGATCGACGTGGCGATCTCGGCAGGGCCGCGTCCGTACCGCGTCGACATGACCCAGACGAATTCGCACAGGACCTCGGTGGGGACGGCGATGCGGCTGGCCTTGGCAAGCAGTGACATCGCCGCGGCGGTCTGGGCCGGATCGTCCTTGGCCGCGACGCGGATGAGGATGTTGGTGTCGACGGTCACTTCCAAGGCTTGGCGTCCCCAGCCCAGCCCGCCGCGATGGCTTGGTTCATCTCCTCGATGGACACGGGTGGCGTGCCGGGGGGGACGGCCAGCGAGCCGAAGAACGACTCGATCGACCCGCGCGGCGCCGGGCCGACCTGCACCTTGCCGTCGGGCATGAGTTCCACCACCAGCTTGTCGCCGGGACTGACACCGAGATGCTCCAGTACCTCCTTGCGCAGGGTCACCTGACCCTTGGCCGTCACCGTCAACATCGTGCCCATGGCAACCCTCATCCACTCGATGGCCATCGCAATGTAAGGCAATACTACCTTACCGCCAAGACTCAGTGGATAGGCTCACTTCGGCTTGCTGCCCACCACCGCCCGGCCCAGCTTCTCCAGCGCTGCCTTCAGCTCCTCGTCGGGGACGGTGGCGGTGCTCTCCAGCAGCGCCTTCTCCTCGGCGGGGCCCAGGCGGCGCGGGGCCGGGGCGCGGCGCGGCGGCTTGGAAGGCGGGCCGGCCTGCACCATCTTGATGCGGGACACGGCGCGGTAGCCGAAGAAGCCGTTGATGCGCTGCAGCAGCTGCGGCTCCTCATGCATCACCAGCGGCGCCGCGGCGCCCGACACGGCGATGGTGAGGGTGGCCTCCTCGCGCTTGCCCTGGGGGAACTGGAGCTTGGCGGGCGAGGTCTGGGAGGCCAGCCGCTCGCCGACGATGGACGGCCAGTCGGTGATCAGCGCGCCGAAGGCGAGGCCGTGCCGCCCCAGCGCCTTGCCGGCGATGGTCGTGACGTGGCGGCCGAGACGGTGGGGTGCCGACATGGATGGGCCTTCATCTTCGAACGGCCCTTGTTAAAGCATTTCGGGGCAGGCAAGACCAGGGCATGAACGCGATACCGGAACTTTCACCCGCCGTCCCGCCGGCCGCCCCCATGCCGGAGCGGCTGCTGGAGTGGTACGACCGGCACCGGCGCGTGCTGCCCTGGCGCTTCGCGCCGGGCCAGACGGCCGACCCGTACCGGGTCTGGCTGTCGGAGATCATGCTGCAGCAGACGACCGTGGCGACGGTCGGCGCCTATTTCCGCGACTTCCTGGAGCGCTGGCCGACCGTGCGCCATCTGGCGGCGGCGGAGCTGGACGAGGTCCTGCGCGCCTGGGCCGGCCTCGGCTACTATGCCCGCGCCCGCAACTTGCACAAATGCGCCCAGGCCGTGGTGGCGGAGCATGGCGGGGAGTTCCCGGCGGACGAGGCGACGCTCCGCACCCTGCCCGGCATCGGCGACTACACCGCCGCCGCCATATCGGCCATCGCCTTCGACAGGCGCGCCACCGCCATGGACGGCAATGTCGAGCGGGTGATGGCGCGGGTCTTCGCCGTGGCCGAGCCGCTGCCCAAATCCAAGCCGAAGCTGAAGGCCCACGCCGCCGCCCTGGTGCCGGACATGCGGCCGGGCGACTACACCCAGGCGCTGTTCGACCTGGGCGCCACCATCTGCACGCCGCGCAAGCCGCGCTGCCTGCTCTGCCCCTGGCAGGCGGACTGCGCCGCCCATGCCGTCGGCATCGAGGAGAGCCTGCCGGCCAAGGCGGAGAAGGCGGAGAAGCCGACCCGCCGCGGCGTCGCCTTCTGGACGCTGAACCCACAGGGCGAGGTGCTGCTGCGCCGCCGTCCCGAGACGGGCCTGCTGGGCGGCATGATGGAGGTGCCCTCCTCCGCCTGGGAGCCCGGACCGGCGGTGCCGATGACCCGGGCGCTGGGCTGGGCGCCCGTTCTTGCCGAGTGGCAGCCTTTGCCGGGCATCGTCCGCCACACATTCACCCATTTCCACCTGGAGCTTGAGGTGGTGCGGGGCCAGGCCGGTCCCGGTTGGGAGAGCGCGGACGGTGTCTGGGTGGCGCTGGACCGGCTGGGCGGGCAGGCGCTGCCGACCGTGATGCTGAGGATCGTGCGCCACGCACTGGCTCATATGGGACGGAAACCGAATTGACCATCAAGGGCAACCGCCGCGACCTTCTGGCCGGGATCGCCGGCATGGCCGGAGCCGCCGCCCTGCCCGGCCGCGCGCTGGCGCAAGGTGCGGAGCGGGTCGACCTGGCGCTGCTGCTGCTGGTCGACGCCTCGGCCAGCATCAGCAAGGGCACGCTGTCGTTCCAACTGGAGGGGCACGCCGCCGCCTTCCGCCACCCCTCGGTCGTGGACGCCATCGCGTCCGGCCGGCACAAGCGGATCGGCGTGTCGCTGGCGCAGTTCGCCGGGCCGGAGAGCTTCGCCACGCTGATGCCCTGGATTACGCTCGCGACGGCCGAGGACTGCGCCCGCACGGCCGCCGCCATCGACGCCTTGCCCGGCATCTTCATGGGCGGCGCCACCGCCATCGGCAGCGCCATCGTCCAGGGCGTACGACTCTTGGACCGCTGCCCCTTCGCCGCCGACAAGCGCAAGATCGACGTCGTCAGCAACGGCTTCAGCAACGCCGGCATCGACCCGGAGTCCGCCCGGTCCTTCGCCGAGGCGGCCGGCGTCACGGTCAACGCGCTCGCCATCCTGGACGAGTATGAGTGGCTGGAGCGCTATTACGCCGAGCAGGTCGTGGCCGGCGAGGACAGCTTCGTGCGCACGGCCGACAGCCGCGCCAGCTTCGCCCAGGCCTTCCTCGCCAAGCTGGTGACGGAGATCGCCTAGGGCGCCAAGACCGCCCCCGGGCGGCATGCGGGAACGGATCGATGCGCCATCACGGCCAGATCAGGGAGGACCGGCGGGGCCTGGGGGCGCTCGTCGGCCTGCTGCTGGGCGTGATCGGCGGCAGCCTGCTGCTGGCGGCGCTCAGGCCGGAAGGCACACCGGCCGGCACCGCCCTTGCGCGGCCGTTCCTGGAGGCGCGCAAGCTCGGGCTGGACCGCCCGGCCGCCTGCCCGCCTCCGCCCGCTACGGCTGAGATCAGCGCGCGGCGACCGTGATGGTGATGGTGTCGAAATAGGTGCCGGCGACCCGCTGGGCGTTGGCCGGCAGGGTCACGGTGAAGGGCGCGTAGGTCCAGTTCCGCTCGGCCTTGGTCCGCGTCAGCACGATGGGGTTCGCCAGCGACTGGTTGGACAGCCCGCCATAGCTGGCCGTGTAGGCCGCCCGCGCGCCGTCCCGGTTCACCAGCGCCCCGGCGTTGGCCGAGCTGATGGTGACCGTGTAGCCGCGGTTGCTGTTGCACTTCTCGCCGACCGTGGCGACCTGCAAATTGGTGCTGCCGCCGGTCATGTTGAGGTTGGCGTCGAGGTCGTCGACCTGCACGCCGCAATTGCTGACGACCGTCCCCTTGAGCGCGACCGTGCCCGCCGCCCGGGCCGGCGTCGCCGCCGTCCAGAGCGCCAGGAGCGCCGTCATCGCCATCATCAGCCGGCCGGTAGGGCCGTTCGGGGAGATCATCGTGCTTCCGTTCCATGGCCCCTCCCCCGCGGAATGCGGGAGGGATGCCGACACGGAACGTAGAAGCAAGAAGCAGGCCAGGGCCTTCGGCACCTCTTTCGGCAAAAAGGCCTATCCCACCGGATAGGCCGATTCGCAAAGTGCAATGCAGCGCGTCATATCTGACTGATATTGAGGGGCTTGTAGTAGAGGTGGCCGTCGATCCGCGCGGTCTGCTGGAACTCGTCCTTCCAGGAGGGCTTGACGCCGACATGGTGGAAATACAGGGCGCCGTGGGTCGGGTCCGGCACCTTGCGGTCATAGACCAGCGCCGCGACGCGCTCGGCCTCCGCCCAGGCGGACTGCTCCTTCGCGACCTCCGGCTTGCCGTCGCAGTACCAGGAGAACTGGCAGGGCGGCTTCTCGCCCCCTTGCCGGACCACGCCGCAGACGCTGTCGGGGAACTTGGGGTGGCCCACCCGGTTCAGCACCACCCAGGCGACGGCCTGCCGGCCTTTCTCCGTCTCGCCCCGCGCCTCGAAATAGACCGTCTCGGCCAGGCACTTCAGATCCTCCTGGCGCTTCAGCTCGGCCAGCGAGGGGCCGGGCGGCGGTGCGGGCGGCGGTGGCGGGGGTGCCGGCGGCGGTCGGGTGGCGCAGGCGCCCAGCGCCAGGGTCATCGCAAGCACCAGGGCCAGCCGAGCGCGCATCATCACCTCCCGAAGATCGGAGGATCAACAAAGGATGCGCCCGACCGTTCCGGGGGGTACCTCCCCGGAATCGGGACCGCAAAAGAAAAGGGCGGCCGCGACGGGCCGCCCTCGTGTCTCTGTCCCGGAAAGCCGGATCAGAGGTTCTTCATCACATGCTCGGCGCTGGACACCTCGAAGGCGCCCGGCTTCTCGACGAAGAGCTGCTTCACCACGCCGTCCTCCGCCACCAGGGCGAAGCGCTGGCCGCGATGGCCGAGATTGTAGGCGGTGCCGTCCATCTCCAGCCCCAGCTCCTTGGTCAGGGTGCCGTTGCCGTCCGGCAGCATGGTGATCTTGCCGTTGACGTTGCTGGACTTGCCCCAGGCCTGCATCACGAACGGGTCGTTGACGGACAGGCAGACGATCTCGGACACGCCCTTGGCCTTCAGCGCGTCGGCCTGCTCCACGAAGCCCGGCAGGTGCTTGGCCGAGCAGGTCGGCGTGAAGGCGCCGGGGACCGAGAACATGACGACCTTGCGTCCCTTGAAGATGTCGTCGGTGCTGACCTCCTGCATGCCCGATTCGGTCAGGTGCTTCAGCGTGACGGACGGGATCTTGTCGCCCACCTTGATGGTCATCTCTTTCCTCCGGAATCTGTGAGGCTTGGCGCCCTTGCAGGTTCTAGGACGCCCGCCCGCTTCCGGCAAGCGCCGCCTGCAGGAAGGCGTGCCCCGCCCCCAATGCGCTGCCCGCGCGGCGGCCCCGGGCGGCAACCTTTCCCGCCCGGAGGGGTTTCCCCACGAGGCTGCGCCGATTGGGCCGGAACGCGCCGGTGGACCTTCGGCGGGCCTGTGCTAGGCTCGGGCCGGGGAGCCCTCCCCTGGACGCCGATTCCGCCGACAAAGCCGCCGCCAGTGCCCATGCCGAGACCGGGAGCGCGCCCGCGATGAAGGAAACCGACAAGCTCATCCCGCAGTACCTCACGGGGCAGCTGCTGGTCGCCATGCCGACCATGACCGACCCGCGCTTCACCCGGGCGGCGATCTATGTCTGCGCCCATACGGCGGAAGGGGCGATGGGGCTGGTCATCAACCGGCTGTTCGGCGGCATCGGCTTCGCCGACCTGCTGGAGCAGCTGAACATCGAGGTGACCAAGCCCGTCACCGGCATGCGCGTGCATTACGGCGGCCCGGTCGAATCGGGCCGGGGCTTCGTGCTGCACTCCACCGACTATATCCGCGAGGGCACGCTGATGGTGGACGAGGAGGTGGCGCTGACCGCGACGGTCGACATATTGCGCGCCATCGCCGACGGCCGCGGCCCGAAGAGCGCCATGCTGGCGCTGGGCTATGCCGGCTGGGGGCCGGGCCAGCTGGACCAGGAGATGCAGTCCAACGGCTGGCTGCACGCCCCGGCCGACGCCGGCCTGCTGTTCGACGGCGAACTGGAGACCAAGTGGGAGCGGGCCATCGCCAAGCTGGGCGTCAGCCTGCCCATGCTGTCGGCCGAGGTCGGGCACGCCTGAGGCCTCTGGAACCGCTGGGCAATGTGGGTAGAGGGGCCAACCGCCCCATTCCCGCCCCGATCCACGGCCAGCCTGCCCACATGAAGCTTCCCCTGTCCCGCCTCCTGGCGCTCGCCCTGCTGCTCGCCCCCGGGTCGGCATCAGCCGAGACCTACGCGCTCGGCTACGACGTCTATGTCGGCGGCGTTCGGCTGGGCCGCATGAGCCTGGAGACCGAGCGCCAGGGCGACGCATACCGGGTGGGCGTCGGCGCCAAGCCCAACGACCTGATCAACGCCCTGGTGAAATGGTCCTACGCGGCCGAGAGCAGCGGCACCCTCGGCGGCCCGGCCGGGGTGACGCCGCAACGCTTCGAGGCCCGCCGCAGCGCCCGCGGGCGGGACTGGACGACGGGGCTGGATTACGGCCCGGGCGGCGCCGTGACGCCGCGCTGGGACCCCGCCCCGTCGGAGGAGGACGCCAATGCCGTCCCGCCCGACCAGCGCACCGGCACGATCGACCTGCTGAGCGCTTCGGCCGTCCTCAGCCTGGCGGCGGAGGCGCAGGGCGGCAGCTGCGCCGCCCGGGTGCCGGTTTATGACGGCCGCCGCCGCTTCGACGTGGTCGGCGTGCCCGCGGGCACGCGACGCATCGGGAAGTCCGACTACACGGTGTTCGAGGGCGAGGCCTGGGGCTGCCGGGTGGAGATCCACCCGGTGGCGGGCTTCCGCGAGGCCAAGGGCAAGAACGACGACTTCTGGACCATCGCGCCCGACGGCAAGCCGCGCAGCTTCATGCTGTGGCTGGCCCGCCCCGACGCGAACGGCCCGGTCGTGCCGGTGCGGCTGGAGGCCAAGGAGGTCTTCTACGCCAACATCCTCGGCCACCTCGCCAGCGTGGAGCGGCGCGAGGGGGCGCCGGAACAGGCGGCGAGGTAGAGGTCGGAGAGGCTGGGGCGTGGTGCGTGCTTCGACAAGCTCAGCATGAGGGATGTGGGATACCAGGCACTCCTGTCCTTCGCAGCGCGGGCTTGCCCGGGAGCAGCTAAATCCCCCTCATGCTGAGCCTGGCGAAGCACGCACAGCGGAAACGCTGCCCGACCCCCACCTCACGCCTCCAGATAGCGCCGCGTCAGGTGCGCCTTGTAGACCGACGCGTCCAGCGGCCGGCCGGTGGCGCGGGTCAGCAGCTCGGGCGTGCTCCAGCGGCTGCCCTGGCCGTGGACATGCTCGGACAGCCAGCGGATCAGCGGGCGGAAGTCGCCGCGCGCGAGACCCGGTTCGATGTCGCCGTCGGCGCGCCTGGCGGCGTCGAACAGCTGCGCCGCCGTCATGGCGCCCAGCGTGTAGGTCGGGAAATAGGCCCAGGCGCCGCTGGGCCAATGGATGTCCTGCAGGCAGCCCAGCCGGTCGTCCGGCGGCACGATGCCCAGCAGGTCGCGCATGCCGTCGTTCCAGGCGCCGGGCAGGTCGGCCAGCTCCATCCGCCCCTCGATCAGCGCCCGCTCCAGCCGGTAGCGCAGGATGACGTGCGCCGGGTAGGTGACCTCGTCGGCGTCGACGCGGATGAAGCCGGGCTCCACGCGCGTGTACAGCCGGTAGAGATTGTCCGCATCCCAGGCCGGCCCCTGCCCGCCGAACGCCTCGCGCAGCACCGGGGCGGCGTAGGTCAGGAAGGCGCGGGAGCGGCAGGCCTGCATCTCGACCAGCAGCGACTGGCTCTCATGCATGCTCATGCCGCGCGCCGAGCCGACGGGCTGGGTCACCCAGTCGGCCGGTCGGTTCTGCTCGTACATGGCATGGCCGGTCTCGTGCAGCACGCCCATCAGCGCCGAGGTGAAGTCGGCCTCGTCATAGCGGGTGGTGATGCGCACGTCGCCGGTGGCGCCGCCGCAGAAGGGATGCAGGCTGACATCCAGCCGGCCGCGCTCGAAATCGAAGCCGACCGCCTTCATGAACTCCACGCCGACGCGGCGCTGGGTCTCCACCGGGAACGGCCCATCAGGGACGAGGGTGGCGGGACGGCGGTTCTGCGCCTCCAGCGCGCGGCCCAGGAAGTCCGGCAGGAAGCTGGCGAGATCGTCGAAGAGCGCGTCGATGGCGGCGGCGCTGCCGCCGGGCTCGTACTCGTCCAGCAGCGAATCATAGACCGGCCGGCCCAGCGCCTCCGCCTTGGCGGCGCCGATGCGGCGCTGCAGGGTCAGCACCTCGGTCAGGCTGGGCAGCAGCATGTGGAAGTCGGCGGCCGGCCGCGCTTGCCGCCAGACCATGTCGCAGGCGCTGATGGCGCGGGACGAGGCCTCCACCAGGTCGGCGGGCACGGCGGTGGCGTGGATCCAGCGGCGGCGCATCTCCGTGAGGTTGGCGCGCTGCCAGCCGTCGGTGGACAGCTCGCCGTCCGCCTTGGCCAGCAGGTCGCCCATGTCGGGGGCGGTCATCAGCTCGTGCGCCAGGACGCGCAGGGTCGCCAGCTGCTCGGCGCGGCCGGGGGCGGCGCCCTGGGGCATCATGGTCTGGCTGTCCCAGCCGAGGATGCCCGTTGCCTCCTCGATGGCGTTGATGCGGGCGAAGCGGCGCTCGAGCGCGCGGTAGGCGTCCATGGCGGGGCTCCCAGGGGCAGCGGGACCGGCGGGGGACTCAGGCCTTCTCCCGCCGCAGGTGGAACAGCACGTAGATCACCAGCAGGGCCAGCGCCAGGCTGTACCAGGTGATGGCGTAGGAGAGATGGTCGTTCGGGATGCTGACGCGGGTCTGGCCGCCCTTGGGGAAGCCGCCCGGGTTCTCCGCCTCGCCGGCCTCGACCACCACCGGGTGGATGCGCTCCACGCCCAGCAGGCGGGCCATGTGCGGCAGGTCGATCCAGAACCAGGAGTTCTTCTCGGCCTCGTTGTCCGGCTGGAAGGAGGAGGCCTTGGCGTTGCGCGGCACCCGGGCCACGCCCTCGATGGTGACGGTGTCGGCGAAGGAGGCCTCGCGGCGGCTCTCCTCGGCGCGCTTCTCCGGCGGGATCCAGCCGCGGTTCACCATGACGATGCCGCCGCCGTCGGCGCGCTCCAGCGGCGTCAGAATCTGGTAGCCGACATTGCCGCGCATGGAGCGGGCGTTCAGGTTGAACTCGCGGTCGTTCAGCAGGCGGCCCGTGACGGAGACGCGGCGGTAGTCCCATTCCTGCGGGTCCTCGACATGAGCCGGCAGCGCCTCGGGCGCCGCGGCCATGCGGGTCTCGATCCGCGCCATCAAATCGTTCTTCCACATCAGCCGCTGCACCTGCCAGGTGCCCAGCCCCAGCATGATCAGGACGGCGACGATGGTGGCGGCCGTGGCCCAGAAGGTCGGGCGGAAGCGGCGCGGGCCGGTTGCGGGGACGGTATCGGGAGCGGTCATGGGGTCACCTCTCTGCCGCGGGCGCCTCGAAGTCGGCCCGGCGGTGGCGGTACTGCAGGGCGAGCACGAAGGCCTTGGCCGGCCGCAGCATGCCCAGCGTGACGCCGAGGATGACGGCGCTCCAGAGGATGGCGTGCGCCCAGAGGGGCCAGTCGACGCTGAAGGCCAGCCAGAGGGCCAGCGGCACGACGGAGAAGCCCAGGATGAAGATCAGGAAGACCGCGGGGCCGTCGCCGCTGTCGTTGCGGGCCAGTTCCAGCCCGCAGACGGCGCAGCGGTCGACGACGTCGAGATAACCGCGGTAGAGGCCTCCCCGACCGCAGCGCGGGCACCGGCAGCGCAGGCCCGCCTGGATCGGGGAGATTTCACTCACGCTCAGTGGGCCGCGTACGCGCCGTTGGCGCCCCACCAGTAGATCGACACGAACAGGAACAGCCAGACCACGTCGACGAAGTGCCAGTACCAGGCGGCCGCCTCGAAGCCGAAATGGCTCTGCGGGCTGAAGTGGCCCTTCACCGTGCGGTACCAGCAGACCGCCAGGAAGATGGTGCCGATCAGCACGTGCAGGCCGTGGAAGCCGGTCGCCACGTAGAAGGCCGAGGTGAAGACGTTGTCCGAGAAGCCGAAGGCGGCGTGGCCGTACTCGTAGGCCTGGAAGCAGGTGAAGAGCACGCCCAGGCCGACGGTGATGCCCAGCGCCTTGGCGGCCTCGCTGTTGCGGCCCTCGACCAGCGCATGGTGCGCCCAGGTCACCGTGGTGCCCGAGAGCAGCAGGATGATGGTCATCATGAAGGGCAGGTCGAACGGGTTGAAGGGCACGGTGCCCTTCGGCGGCCAGACGCCGCCGGTCGCCTCGACGCGCGCGACCTGGGCCGGCTCGTTGTAGAAGAGGCTGGCGTCGAAGAAGGCCCAGAAGAAGGCGGCGAAGAACATCACCTCCGAGGCGATGAACAGGGCCATGCCGTAGCGCAGGCCGATCTTCACGACGGGGCTGTGGGCCTTCTGCACGACCGACTCGCGCACGATGTCGCGCCACCAGCCGAACATGACCGCCAGCACGGCCACCAGGCCGGCCGCCAGCAGGTACCAGCCCGAGCCGTGGAACTGCATGACGGCGCCCACCGCCAGCAGGCCGCCGGCCAGCGAGCCGAGCAGCGGCCACGGGCTGGGATCGACCAGGTGGTAGGGCTGCTTGATGCCTTCGGCGGGCGCGCCGCCGTGCGAGTGGGCCTGCACTTCAGCCATGTTTTCTCTTCCCTCAAGAAGCACGGTCGACCAACACGCGTCGCCGTCGGATTAGAGCCACCTTATAACGGCGGCGGGGTCATCGGTCGAGGTTCCCGGAAGCCGCGGCCGGAGCCGCCGCCGCCTGGGCGCCATTCTGGTAACGCGTCTTCTCGGTGCCGTCCAGATTCTGGTCCGCCGCCATGAAGAAGGTGTAGGACAGGGTGATCGTGTCGACGTCGCGCATCTTCGGATCGTCGGCGATCGCCGGATCGACGAAGTAGGTGACGGGCATCTCGGCCGTCTCGCCCGGCTGCAGCAGCTGGCGGGTGAAGCAGAAGCACTCGACCTTGTTGAAGTACACCGCCGCCTTCTCGGGCGTGATGTTGTAGGTCGCGGTGCCGACCACCGGCTTGTCCGACAGGTTGGTGGCCCGGTACTTCATCTCGCCGGCCTCGCCGACCAGCAGCTTCACCGAGACGGCGTCCGGGGCGAAGCGCCAGTTCAGGTCGCGGTTCACGTCGGCGTTGAAGCGCACGGTCACCTGCCGCTCGCCCACCGTCTGCGGCATCTCCGACGCCAGCATGGGCGTGCCGCCGAAGCCGGTCAGGCGGCAGAAGGCGTCGTACAGTGGCACGGCGGCGAAGGACAGGCCGACCATGCCGGCCGCCACGCCGAGCGACCCCAGCAGGAAGCGGCGGTTGCGCCGGGCGGTATCTTGCGCGCGATCCTGGTCCATGGCCGCCTCAGCCCCCGCTCATGCGGACCATGGCGACGACGTAGACCAGGGCCACGAAGGCCACCAGCGCCGCCAGCACGGCCAGATTCTTGGACCGCAGGCGGCGGGCCGCCTCGGCATCGGGGACAGTGGCAGGGGTACGGTTCTCGTCCATGCAATCCTCCGGGTCAGCCGGCCAGCCGCTCGCCGATCATCAGGGCGAACAGGAGGAACAGGTAGAGGAGGGAAAAGGTGAACATCTGCTTGGCGGACTTCTGCGTCTCGTCGCGCAGCACGCGGACCGCGCAGAGCACGAACAGCAGGCCGAGCACGATCGATCCCGCCAGGTACACCGGCCCGCCGATGCCGACGAAGTAGGGGCCGACGGCGATCGGCAGCAGCAGCAGCGTGTAGACCAGCATCTGCACCTTGGTCGCCCGCTCGCCCGCCACGACGGGGAGCATGGGCACGCCGGCGCGGGCGTAGTCGATCTTGCGGTAGAGCGCCAGGGCCCAGAAATGCGGCGGCGTCCAGAAGAAGATCAGGGCGAACAGCAGCAGCGAGCCGACCGACACGTCGCCGGTCACCGCCGCCCAGCCGATCACCGGCGGGAAGGCGCCGGCGGCGCCGCCGATGACGATGTTCTGCGGCGTCCGGCGCTTCAGCCAGATCGTGTAGACGAAGATGTAGAAGGCGCTGGCGAGCGCCAGGATGGCGGCGGCGGTCCAGTTCAGCGCCAGGCCCATCAGCATGACCGGGGCGATCGACAGCACCACGCCGAAGGCCAGCGCCTCGTCCGGGTCGACGCGGCCCTCGGGGATCGGGCGGGCGGCGGTGCGGGCCATGACCGCGTCGATGTCGCGGTCGTACCACATGTTCACGGCACCCGCGGCGCCCGAGGCGACGGCGATGCAGAGGATGGCGGTCAGCGCCAGCACCGGGTGCAGTTCGCCCGGGGCGACCACCATGCCGGCCACGCCGCTGAAGACGACCAGCGACATGACCCGCGGCTTCAGCAGCTCGATGAAGTCGCGGACGCTGCCCGAGGGAGTGTGCGCGCGGGCGCCCGTATCCAGTGCGGTGTCGGTCATGATCGCTGTCTCTCGTCCCGGAAATGCGGCCCGGTCACCGGGCCTTCGGGGGGAGCCGTCCGTTGTGGACTGCCCCTGCCCCTTTAGGAAAAAGCCGCGCGGGGTCTGCACTTCCCCGCGCGGCGGTACTCATACGCGCCGTTGGATCGTGCCGCTCACTTGATTCGCGGCAGGACCTCGAACTGGTGGAACGGCGGCGGGCTGGAGACGGTCCACTCCAGCGAGGAGCCGCCGGTGTTCCAGTAGTCCGCCGAGACGCGGCGGCCGGCCACCAGCGTGTAGAGCGCCATGATCACGAAGAAGATCGTCGAGCCGAAGGCGATGTAGGCGCCGTAGGACGAGACCTCGTTCCAGAAGTGCATGGCGTCCGGGTAGTCGGGCATGCGGCGCGGCATGCCGGCCAGGCCCAGGAAGTGCTGCGGGAAGAACAGCAGGTTCACGCCGATGAAGGTCGTCCAGAAGTGCAGGTGGGCGGCCCAGCTCGGGTGCTGGCGGCCGCTCATCTTGCCGACCCAGTAGTAGTAGCCGGCGAAGATGGCGAAGACGGCGCCCAGGCTCAGCACGTAGTGGAAGTGCGCCACCACGTAGTAGGTGTCGTGGAGTGCGATGTCGAGGCCGCCATTGGCCAGCACCACGCCGGTCACGCCGCCGACGGTGAACAGGAAGATGAAGCCGATCGCCCAGACCATCGGCGGCTCGAACTCGATGGAACCGCCCCACATGGTGGCGATCCAGCTGAAGATCTTAACGCCGGTGGGCACCGCGATGATCATGGTCGCCGCGGTGAAGTAGGCGCGGGTGTCCACGTCCATGCCGACGGTGAACATGTGGTGCGCCCAGACGATGAAGCCGACGACGCCGATCGCCACCATCGCGTAGGCCATGCCCAGATAGCCGAACACCGGCTTGCGGGAGAAGGTCGAGATGATGTGGCTGACGATGCCGAAGGCCGGCAGGATCATGATGTAGACTTCGGGGTGCCCGAAGAACCAGAACAGGTGCTGGAACAGGATCGGATCGCCGCCGCCGGCCGGATTGAAGAAGTCCGTGCCGAAGTTGCGGTCGGTCAGCAGCATGGTGATGGCGCCGCCGAGCACCGGCACGGCCAGCAGCAGCAGGAAGGCGGTGACCAGCATCGACCACACGAACAGCGGCATCTTGTGCAGGGTCATGCCCGGCGCGCGCATGTTGAAGATGGTGGTGATGAAGTTCGCCGCACCCAGGATCGACGACGCGCCCGCGAGATGGAGCGCGAAGATCGCCATGTCCACGCTTGGCCCGTCATGGCCGAGCTTCGCGGACAGCGGCGGATAGATGGTCCAGCCGGTGCCGGCGCCCGTGCCGACGAAGGCCGAGCCCAGCAGCAGGGCGAAGGCCGGGATCAGCAGCCAGAACGAGATGTTGTTCAGGCGCGGGAAGGCCATGTCGGGCGCGCCGATCATCAGCGGCACGAACCAGTTGCCGAAGCCGCCGATGAGCGCGGGCATCACCACGAAGAACACCATGATCAGGCCGTGGGCCGTGATGAACACGTTCCACTGGTGGCCATGGTCGGCGGCGAACTGCGACATCACCTGGATGCCCGGCGCCTGCAGCTCCATGCGCATGATCACGGAGAACAGGCCGCCGATCAGGCCGGCCAGCACCGAGAAGTAGAGGTACAGCGTACCGATGTCTTTGTGGTTGGTCGAGAACAGCCAGCGCTTCACGAAGCCGGGCTTGTGATCGTGATGGTCATCGTGGGCGTGAGCCCCGGAGACGGCACCCATGTTTCTACCCTCTCTCAAACTTTACTGGCCGGCGGCGACCTGGGTCTTCGACCCGGTCTCGACCTGGCTCACGGCGGTGCCCGCCTTCTTCTGCTCCACCCACTGGGCGAAGCGCTCCTTGGAGACCGCCTCGATGGCGATGGGCATGTAGCCGTGGCCGGTGCCGCAGATCTCGGAGCACTGGCCGTAGTACACGCCTTCCTTGGTGATGCGCGTCCAGGTCTCGTTCAGGCGGCCGGGGACGGCGTCCTTCTTCACGCCCAGCGCCGGCATGGCGAAGGCGTGGATGACGTCGGCGGCGGTGACCAGGATGCGGATGTTGGTGTCGACCGGCAGGACCAGGCGGTTGTCGACCTCGAGCAGGCGCAGCTGGCCCGGCTTCAGGTCCTTCTCCTCGATCATGCGGCTGTCGAAGGCGATGTTGGCATGGTCGGGGTACTCGTAGCCCCAGTACCACTGGTAGCCGGTGACCTTGATGGTCATCTCGGCTTCCTTGGTCTTGTCGCCGTAGTACAGGACCTGGAAGGACGGGATGGCGATCACCACCAGGATGATCACCGGGATCACCGTCCATGCCACCTCCAGCAGCGTGTGGTGCGTCGTCTTGGACGGCACCGGGTTGGCGCGCTTGTTGAAGCGCACCATGACGTACAGCAGCAGGCCCATCACGAAGAGCGTGATGCCGGTGATGATCACCACCAGCAGGTCATGGAAGCTGTCGAGGCGCTCCATCACCGGCGAGGCCGCTTCCTGGAAACCGAGCTGCCCCTCCCTGGGGGCGCCGATGACCGGGGTCTGCGCCAGCGCGAGGCTGGCCTGACCCGCGAGGGTCATCATGAAGGCCGCCGCGGCGGCGCCGATCTTGCGTACGGACATCCCTAACCACTCTCTCCGTTGTCGGGGACTGGCGCCCCTTTTGCCGGTACAGCGCAAGCCGCCCCGGTCCGCGCCGCCGCGCCCTCGCCGAAGCGGGGCCGCAGGTGCTGCGCGGGACGGGAACGGCCTTCGTGAACTCTATTGCCGTGACGACGGCCCTTCCCGCCTGTTGAGGCGATCGGGCCGGACCCTACCCATTATCACGCCATTTTCAAGCCGCGGCAGCGCGGATCGATAGGGCGCATATCGTCGCAGACCATACCGTCGCGCTCCTTTGAGGTAAAGCACGGCGGCGCATCCGATCATGTAGCTGAGACGCATGGCTGGCCCAGGCGGTGCGGCAAGCTGGCGCGGCTAACCCGCCTGCGCGGCCCCCGCGCGGTCCGGTCCGCTTGCCCCGCCCCGGCCGGGTCGCCACTATAAGAGGCGACGGCCCCCTTCCCGCGGGCCCCCTGGAGCCGCCCATGAGCAACCTCGCCATCACCGACGAGATCTTCTTCGCCCGCGCCGGGCTGGACCCCAAGCGCACCGAATCGATCGTGGCCGAGGCGCTGGCCGGCGCCGACGATGGCGAGCTGTACCTGGAATACGCCCAGAGCGAGAGCTTCGCCTGGGACGACGGCAAGCTGAAGAGCGCAAGCTTCGACACCACGCAGGGCTTCGGCCTGCGCGCCGTCTCGGGCGAGGCGACCGGCTACGCCCATTCCTGCTCGCTGGACGAGGACGCGATCCGCCGCGCCGCCGCCACGGTGAAGGCGGTGCATTCTGGCCATGCCGGTTCTTACGCCGAGGGCCCCATCGGCACCAACCGGGCGCTCTACGCTTCGGACAATCCGTTGGGGCTGGTGCCCTTCGAGGCCAAGGTGAAGCTGCTGGAGCAGATCGACGCCTATGCCCGGGCCAAGGACCCGCGCGTCCGCCAGGTCAGCTGCTCCATCGCCGGCGAGTGGCAGGCGGTGCAGATCATCCGCGCCGACGGCCACCGCGTCGCCGACGTGCGCCCGCTGGTGCGGCTCAACGTCTCCGTCGTCGTCGGCGAGGGCGACCGGATGGAGACCGGCAGCAACGGCGCCGGCGGCCGCATGGCCTACCAGCGCTACATGGAGCCCGACAGCTGGCGCGCCCAGGTGGACGAGGCGCTGCGCCAGGCGCTGGTGAATCTCGGCTCCATCCCCGCCCCGGCCGGCGAGATGCCGGTCGTGCTCGGGCCGGGCTGGTGCGGCGTGCTGCTGCACGAGGCGGTCGGCCACGGGCTGGAGGGCGACTTCAACCGCAAGCAGACCTCCGTCTTCTCATCCATGATTGGCCAGCGGGTCGCGTCCAAGGGCGTCACCGTGGTGGACGACGGCACCATCGAGAACCGGCGCGGCTCGCTGTCGGTGGACGACGAGGGCACGCCGACCCAGTGCACCACGCTGATCGAGGACGGCATCCTGGTTGGCTACATGCAGGACCGGCTGAACGCCCGGCTGATGGGCGTGCGCCCCACCGGCAACGGCCGCCGCCAGAGCTTCGCCCACGTGCCCATGCCGCGCATGACCAACACCATCATGCGCTCCGGCGACCGGCCGAAGGAGGAGATCCTGGCCTCGGTGAAGCGCGGCATCTACGCCGTGAATTTCGGCGGCGGGCAGGTCGACATCGTCTCGGGCAAGTTCGTCTTCTCGGCCAGCGAGGCCTATCTGATCGAGGACGGCAAGGTCGGGCCGGCGGTGAAGGGCGCCACCCTCATCGGCAACGGCCCCGACGCCATGACCAAGATCACCATGATCGGCAACGATTCCGACCTCGACCCCGGCATCGGCGTCTGCGGCAAGCAGGGCCAGGGCGTGCCGGTGGGCGTCGGCCAGCCGACCATGCGGCTGGACGGGCTGACGGTGGGCGGCACGGCGACCGCCTGACGCCCCCGGACCGCACCCATGCCGAAGAGCCCGCGGGAGATGATCGAGGCGGTCGTCGCCAATCTCGGGGTCAGGACCGGCCGCGACCTCGCGGGCTGGATCGAGCTGCTGGAGCGCGACGGGCCGGATGAGCCAAAGGCCCGCCGCGCCTGGCTGAAGGACACGCACGGGCTCGGCTCCGGCCAGGCCATGGCGATCGTGGAGAAGGCCGCCGGCTCGCCCTACGACCTGCCGCCCGAGCGGCTGTTGGAGCGCCAGTACGAGGGCCGGGAGGGGCTCCGCCCCATCCTGGAGCGGGTGCTGGCCTGCGCCCGGGCGCTGGGGGCGGATGTCGAGGAGGAGGTGAACGTCACCTATGTGACGCTCCGCCGCGGCCGCAAGTTCGCCGAGGTGAAGCCGGCCACGCGGACGCGCATCGACCTCGGCCTGGCGCTCGGGGCGGTCGCGGTCGACGGGCGCCCCACCCCGATCCCCGGCCGCAAGCCCGACGACCGCCTCACCCACCGCATCGCCCTGACCCGGCCCGAGGAGGTGGACGGAGAGGTCGCGGACTGGCTGCGGCGGGCCTATGAGGTACTGGGCTGAGCCGTCCGGCGGAGAGGAATTAATCCCCTCTCCCTGAGTTGTCTTTCATCCGGCAAGGCTGCTACCTTTGGCTATGCGCGCCGCTCAAGACGCGCACACAGGGGGGCATAATGAAGCATTTTTCGCTTTTCGCGGCAGCGGCTTCGCTGCTGCTGACGTCCGGCTGCGCCTCGATCGTCGAGGGAACGTCCCAGGATCTGACGGTCAACGTCACGCCCGCCGAGGCCGTTTGCACGGTGGCGCAGAAGGGCAAGGACATCGGCTCCGTCACCGGTTCCAAGCCGACCATCAATGTGGGCAAGAGCCGCCATGACCTGGCGATCACCTGCAACGCGCCGGGCTACGAGGTGCAGACGGCGCGGATCGAGTCCTCGGCCAGCGGCTGGGGCGTCGCCGGAGCGGTGACGCTCGATTTCGGCCTGACGGACTATATGACGGGCGCGCTGAACAAGTATCCCGAGGCGATCAGCATCGCCATGGTCAAGAAGGGCGAGACGGCGCCGGCCGCCGCCGCCGCGGCGGTCACGCCGGCGGCCGCCCCGAAGTAAGCTGGGCGGCGGGGGCCCCGGCCAAGCGCCGGAGCCTCCCGGTCCGGCATGTCCGCCGACAGCTCAGGGCCGCGCCAGCAGATCCTGGTGCTCCGGGTGGCGGCGGATCCAGAGGGCGGCGTAGCTGCACATGGGCAGCACCTTGACCCCCTCCTCCCGCGCCTTCTCCATGACGCCCTGCATCAGCCGGCCGGCGGCGCCCGTGCCGCGCAGCGAGGGCGGCGCCTCGACGTAAGCGATGGTCAGCAGCCCGTCCTCGCGCCGGTAGCGGGCATAGGCGACCTTGCCCTGCTCCTCCAGCTCGAACCGGCCCTGGGCGGAATTGTCGGTGACGGCCATGCGGCGCTCCTCCGGATGGTTCATGCCCAATGAACAGGCGACGGCCCCGGCGCGTCCCCGTGCCGTGAGGTACACGTAGGCCGCATGGAGCGAAGCGCAATGCGACGTTCCCCGGCTTGACCACCCGGGCTATGCTCCGGCCTCCATCCCGACCAAGCCATGACGTCCCATGCCGCATGCCACCCGACGCCGCCTTACCCCCTCCTGGAGCATCGCCGCCTGCCTGATGCTCGCGGGCGCCGTCGGCACCGATGTGGCCGCTGAGACCACGAAGCGCGGGGTGCTGCGGGTCGAGGTGCAGGTGGAGGGGCAGGAATCCTGGAAGCGCCTCGGCGACTGGCGGCAGGGGGAAATCCGCGACCGCTTCCTGACCGAGATACCGGTCATGGCCGAGGGGGACCTGGACGAGATCAACAGCCTCGACCCGGCGTCCCTGCAGGCGGCCGCCGACAAGGCGATGCGTGCCCAGGGCGGTGTCCAGCCCTATGCCGGGTTGATGAACGATCCGGCCAAGGTGGCACAGCTCCAGGCGCGGGCGGAGGCCTGCAAGCAGGATGTGGCCTGCCTGCAGGCGCTGGCGACGGAGATCTCCGCCGTGTCGGCGCACAAGCCGTCAGCCGCTCCTGCAGAGGAGGAAGAGGAGGCGACGCCCCGCTACCGGCGCTACTTCGCGGAGCAGGGCTGCGGCGGCGTGGCGGAGGCCAGCATCGACCGGAAGGGCAACAGCAAGATGGCCGACGTGGCCGGCATGCAGCCCACCACGGACTCGGTCAAGGGCGCCGGCAAGCTGACCGGGGCCAGACTCGACCTGGTGTGCCTCGGCACCCAGCTCGTGGTGGACGAGGTGGCGGGGACCCTCTACATCGCCGATTGGGCGCCCCCGGCCATCGAGGCCAAATCGCGCCTCCACATGCCGCCTGATGGCGTGCAGGAAAGCACCGATACGACCGGGCCGATGCCGGGCGTCGCGGAATGGGTCGGCAAGACGCTGAAGCACGCCCCGCTGAAGGGCTCCAGCAGCACGGTCCTGACGACGCCGGCGGAGGCATCCGAGAACAGCCAGCAGGGCGCCTCGACCCGGACGCTGAAGGTGACGCTCACCTGGTCCTTCACCGCCCGGTAGGGGCTTGGGTTATGGCTGGAGGGCCGTGATCCCCGCTACCCGTCATCCCGGCGCAGGCCCGGGACCCGGGGGTTGCAGCGGGGTGCGCCGAATGCAGCGCGCCTTGACGGGCAGCGTGGAGGTTGTGCGTCCTTCGACAGGCTCAGGATGAGGGGGTTTAGCTGCTCCCGGCCACGCTTGCACCGGCAGAGATGGTGAGTGCCTGGCATCCCCCATCCCTCATCCTGAGCTTGTCGAAGGACGCACCACGTCCCAGCCGCTCCGCTCCATTGGCCGACCGCAGTGCCGACCCGTAGGCCGGCACCGCGACGGTACGTCAGTACGCGTAGTCCTCGTACAGCCGGTCGATGTCGCCCTGCCACTCGCCCTCGAACTTGCGCAGCATCTCGGTGGCGGGGGTGATGCCGCTCTCGGCGATCTGGTGCAGCGTGTCGAGGAAGATGGTCTCGTCGTCGCCCATGCCGGCCATGCGGGCGCGGTTGCGCAGGCCTTCGGTGGCGATCTCCACCGTGCGGCGGGCGAGGTCCTGGACCCGGCCCTTGCGGAAGGGGGTGTCCAGCGCCAGGCGCGGCACGTCGCGGCGCAGCTGCGCGCGCTCCTCCGCCGTCCAGTCCTTGACCATGTCCCAGGCGGCGTCCAGCGCCGTGTCGTCGTACAGCAGCCCGACCCACAGCGCCGGCAGGGCGCAGAGGCGCTTCCACGGGCCGCCGTCGGCGCCGCGCATCTCCAGGTAGCGCTTCAGCCGCACCTCGGGGAACAGGGTCGTCAGATGGTCGACCCAGTCGGTCATCAGCGGCGTCTCGCCCGGCACCGCCGGCAGCTTGCCCTGCAGGAAGGCGCGGAAATCCTGGCCCGAGGCGTCGATGTACCGGCCGTCGCGGTAGACGAAGTACATCGGCACCTGCAGCGCGTGGTCGGCGTAGCGCTCGAAGCCGAACCCCTCCTCGAACACGAAGGGCAGGTCGCCGCAGCGGTCGTTGTCCGTGTCGGTCCAGATATGGCTGCGGAAGGACTGGAAGCCGTTCGGCCGGCCCTCGGTGAAGGGGCTGTTGGCGAACAGCGCCGTGGCGATCGGCTGCAGCGCCAGGCTGACCCGGAACTTCTTCACCATGTCGACTTCCGACCGGTAGTCCAGGTTCACCTGCACGGTGCAGGTGCGGGTCATCATGTCCAGGCCCAGCTTGCCGCGCTTGGGCATGTAGTCCCGCATGATCTTGTAGCGGCCCTTGGGCATCCAGGGGATGTCGGCCCGGGCCCATTTGGGATTGAAGCCCATGCCGACCATGCCGGTGCCGAGGTCGGCGTCGATCTGGCGGATCTGCGACAGATGCTCGCCGACCTCGCCGCAGGTCTGGTGGATGGTCGCCAGCGGCGCGCCCGACAGCTCGAACTGGCCGCCCGGCTCCAGCGTGATGTTCGCCTTGCCCTTGGTCAGCGCGATGATCTTGCCCGCCTCCTCCACCGGCTCCCAGCCGAAGCGGAGGTGCAGCTGGCGCAGGATCTCGCCGATGCCGTCGGCGCCCTCGTAGGGCAGAGGGCGCTTGTCCGACAGGCGGAAGGCGAACTTCTCGTGCTCGGTGCCGATGCGCCAGTCCTCGCGCGGTTTGCAGCCCTGCTCGATATACTCGATCAGTTCGCGGCGGTCGGTGACGGGGGCGCCGCGCGTCTTGGGGGGGGCCGACATGGATACGCTTCCTCGACTTCTAGCTACGGAAGGGCGGGCGCGCGGCGGCCCAGTCCCCGGACACGGCCTGCCATACCGACAGGGCCGCGAAACAGGCGGTATCGGCACGCAGCACGCGCGGACCGAGACCTATCCTCACAACAAACGGCATGGCCGCCAGCAGGTCAAGCTCCCCCCGGTCGAACCCTCCTTCCGGGCCGACCAGGACGGCGGAAGGACTGCCCCGCCTCCCCGCCATGGCGGTGGAGGCGTCCATCGCCTCGCCCGATTCGGCGGCGACATAGAGGGTGCGGGCCGGGTCCCAGCCGCGCAAGACCGTCTCCAGCGGCGCCGCCTCGATCAGGCGCGGCACCGACAGGCGCTCGCACTGCTCCGCCGCCTCCGCCGCGTTGGCGGCGAGGCGCTCGGCATTGACCCGGCCGACGTCGGAGCGGCGGGTGAAGACGGGCCACAGCGCCGAGACGCCCAGTTCCGTCGCCTTCTCCACCACATATTCGGTGCGGCCGCCCTTCAGCGGCGCGAACAGCAGCCAGAGGTCGGGCTCCGGCATGGGCGCGCGGACGCGCTCCAGAAGCTCGACCGTGGCGGCGGACTTGGACAGGGCGGAGATTTCCGCCAGCCACTCGCCGTCGCCGCCGTTGAAGGCCAGCAGCCGGTCGCCCGGCTGCAGCCGCAGCACCGAGCGGAGATAATGCGCCTGCCCCTCGGCCAGCGCCGCCCGGCCGCCGGCTTGGAGCGCGGCGGGGACGTGCAGGCGGGTGCGGGGGCGTTCGCTCTTGGTCGTGCCGTTCACCATGGCGTCAGCAAATCCGCTGCGCCCGCCGCCGGTCAAGGGCGCCCTCCGCAGGGCAGCCCACCGTCCCGGATGACCACCGGCGCTCTTGACGCTACTCTGTCCGGACGGGTCGGGGGTCCGTCGGGGTAGCTGGCGATGAGCGTGACGATGCGGCGGGACGAGCAGGAACCGGGGCGGCAGGCCGCCGGCCATACGGACATCGTGTCCGACAGCTGGATCCTGCGCGCGCTCCCCGCCGCGGCGCGCCCCTACGCAAGGCTGGCGCGGCTGGACCGGCCGATCGGCACCTGGCTGCTGCTGTTCCCCGGCTGGTGGGCGATCGCCCTGGCCGCCCCGCGCGGCGACTGGCCGGATGCCTGGCTGATGGCGCTGTTCGCGGTCGGGGCCGTGGTGATGCGGGGGGCCGGCTGCACCATCAACGACATACTCGACCGCGACATCGATGCCCAGGTGGAGCGCACGCGCGGCCGCCCGCTGCCCAGCGGCCAGGTCAGCCTGAAGGGCGCGCTGCTGTTCCTGGCGGCGCAGCTGGCGGTCGGCCTCCTGGTGCTGCTGCAGCTGAACCTCTTCTCCATCGCGTTGGGGGCGGCGTCGCTGCTGCTGGTCTTCACCTACCCGCTGATGAAGCGCGTGACCTGGTGGCCGCAGGCGTTCCTGGGGCTGACCTTCAACTGGGGCGCGCTGCTGGGCTGGGCCGCCGTGCGCGGGCAGATCGACCTGCCGGCGCTGCTGCTCTATGCCGGCGGCATCCTCTGGACGCTGGGCTACGACACGATCTACGCCCACCAGGACAAGGAGGACGACGCGCGGGTCGGCGTGAAGTCCACCGCCCTGCGCCTCGGCGCCGCCTCGCGGCGATGGGTCGGCGCCTTCTATCTGGGCGCCATGGGGCTCTGGACCGCGGCGCTGGTCGAGGTGGGCGAACCCATCGCCATGGTGGTGCCGCTGGCCATGGCCGGCCTGCTGCTGTGGCGGCAGGTGCGCGACTGGGACATGGACGACCCGGCCGACAGCCTGGAGCAGTTCCGCGGCAACCGCAGCGTCGGCTGGGTGATGCTGATCGCCGCCACCGCCGGCATTGCCGCCGCGACGCCGCTGTCCCCGGGCGGCGGCGGGCCGGCCGACACGATGCGCGAGCAGCAGCGCCCGCAGCCGCCCTTCCAGCTGGTCTCCGACAAGCGCTACCTGGAACCCGCGCGCCCCATGCGCAGCCAGACCGTGCGCGGGCCGGTCGGGATCACGCTGCCCGTCGACCGGGCGGAGGCCGGACGGCCGCTGCTGGCGCCGTCCATCTAGGGCCGTCCATCTAGGGCTGTGATCCGGGGGCGGGCTCGGGCATGATGCCGGCCATGCCCATCACCGACATCGACGCCTTCATCCGGGCGAACACCGAAATCGCCCGGCCCGCCCTCGTGCCCGAGCTGCGCCTGCACCTCGCCACCGAGATCACGCCGCTGTGGCAGGCCACCGAGAAGACGCTGGCGGAGGGCAACCTGCCCCCGCCCTTCTGGGCCTTCCCCTGGGCCGGCGGCCAGGCGCTGGCCCGCCACGTGCTGGACCATCCGGAGATCGTGCGCGGCCGCCGGGTCCTGGACTTCGCGGCCGGCAGCGGCCTGGTGGCGCTGGCGGCGGCCCATGCCGGCGCCGCGGAGGTGACGGCGGTCGAGATCGACGCCTTCGCCGAGGCCGCCATGCGGCTGAACGCGGCGTTAAACGGCCTTACCATCACCCCGCTCTGCAGCGACATCGTCGGCCAGCCGCAGCCCGGCCTGGATGTGCTGCTTGTCGGCGACATCTGCTACGAGCGCCCGCTGGCCGAGCGCGTCATGGCTTGGCTCAAGGCTCTTTCCGCCACCGGAACGACTGTCCTGATGGGTGACCCGGGCCGCACCTACCTGCCCAAGCAGGGGCTGGAGGCGCTCGCCACCTACACCGTCCCCACCTCGCGCGAGCTGGAGGACCGGGAGATCAGGGAGACCACGGTTTGGCGGGTGCCGGCTTAGCTCGCTAGCTCCCACACTCCACGAGGAGAGTTATCTACTTTCGCCAGAATGCCGCGATGCCGGAGACGGTTGCCGGACCAACGGACATCGTACTGCCATGTGTAGAAGAGATTACCAGCGCTACGGAGGGCACTCTCATGCTGTTCCCAGATGTACTTGCAAATCTGCAGAATGGTTGCCTTGCCGCCGTTGTGCTTGATAGCCGAGACGACCAGATCATCAAGGTCAGCGCGATTCAATTTATCCTCCAGGAGAGACAACCTGAGGGGAGTATATAACTTAATTTAACAATCTCAAGGGGCGCGGCTGGGCGCCGCGCCAAAGAAGATCACCCAGGTGGCGAAATCCTCGCTGAAGTCCAGGAACCGATGCTCGACCCCCGCGGGCACGAACAGCATGTCGCCCGGCGCGACGGCGGTCTCCTCGCCGGCGCACTCGAAGCGGCCGGTG
>DASPNP010000043.1:0-31231 GCA_035626475.1 Azospirillaceae bacterium | reverse complement strand
AGCCGCTCGGCGTCGCCGGACAGCCCCTCCGCCGCTGCCAGCGCCCCGGCCGACCGCGCGCCGGTGCCTTCCGCGGCTCGCTTGAGTTCCTCCAGACGCTCCGACACGGCCCGCGCGCCGCTGGCGGCGTCCAGCACGTTGCGCGCGATCTCGGTGGTGGCGGCGCCCTGCTGCCGCACGGCCGCCGCGATCTCGGCGGAGATGCCGTCCACCCGGCGGATGCTGTCGCCGATCTGCCCAATGGCGGTCGCGGCCCCGCTGGCGACCGCGCGGATCTCGCCGATCTGGGCGGAGATCTCCTCGGTCGCCTTTGCCGTCTGGGTAGCCAGGCTCTTCACCTCGCTGGCGACGACGGCGAAGCCCTTGCCGGCCTCACCGGCCCGGGCGGCCTCGATGGTCGCGTTCAGGGCCAGCAGGTTGGTCTGGCTGGCGATGTCGCTGATCAGCTGCACCACCGTGCCGATGCGCTCGGCCGCCTGGGTCAGGCCGGCGACCGTGGCGTTGGTGCGCTCGGTCTCCGCCACCGCCTCACCGGCGGCGCGGGCGCAGGCCGAGACGCTGGCGCCGATCTCCGCCACCGAGGAGGAGAGCTCCTCGGCCGCAGCCGCCATGGCCTGCACGCGGGAGGCGGCGTCGTCGGCCAGCCCGGCGCTGTCGCCGGCGGCATTGGCCGCGGCGGTGGTATCGGCGCTCAGGCCCCCCGCCTCGCGCCTCAGCGCCTCCGCCCGGCCGCCCAGATCCTGCACCAGCGCCATGATGCTGCCCTCGAACCGGTCGGCCAGCAGGCGGCGGGCCTCAGCGCGCTCGGCCGAGGCTTGGCGCTCGGCGGCGACGCGCTCTTCGGACAGGCGGGCGGCCTTGGCGGCTTCGGCGTCTGCCTGGGTAAGCGCCGCGTCGGTGGCGGCGAAGGCGCGCTCCAGCGTGGCGGTCAGGGCCACCAGCACGCCGCACTCCAGGATGACGATGATTGCGTGCAGCACCACCCGGCCGAAGCTGGCGCCGTCGGGGAAGACGGCGTAGGGCAGCAGGAAGTTCAGGCCGAGATGGTGGACGGCCGTCACCCCCGCCGCCAGCACGATCGTCCGCCAGTCGCAATAGAAGGCCAGCATGGCGAAGGCGGCGAAATAGTACATGTGGACGTCGATCTGCCAGGGGCCGGCGGCACCCAGCACCAGCAGCGACACCACGCCGACCAGCGCCACCGCCACCGTGTAGCGGGCCGAGGCGCCCTGCGGGTCCATGCGCCAGGCCGCCGTGGCGGCGCCGGCGAAGAGCAGGGCCAGCAGCGTTGTCAGCCAGGACAGGGTGCCGTTCAGCCAGCCGAGCCCCAGGATGATGGGCACATGCAGCCACAGGCCGGGGACGAACAGGCGGTGCGCCGTGGCGCGCAGGCGGGTGATGGAATCGGTGGTCATCATGTCCTGGCTATAGTGGCTGGAAAGGCGGTGGTGGCGGAGACCCCGGGCGGCAGGCAGCTGGACAGGGCGGCGGGATTGAGCAGCAGCCAGGCGCCGGCCCGGCGCAGCCGGTCGGCCAGGCCCGGGCGGTCGCCGGCCACGATCCACAGGCCCCAGGCGCCGGAGCGCACCGGGCGGGCGTCGGCGGCCGCGAGGCGCTGCACGATCTCGGAACTGGACAGGCTGGGCGGAAACAGCACGGCGGCGCCGGCGGCATCGTCGGGCAGGCGCAGGGCTGCGGCGCCGGTCAGCCCGAGGCCGACGACGAACAGCAGAACCGCCGGACGCAGCGCTCGCATGGTTTCCTGCATGGTCGCCATGATGGCGGGTGTCCCCTTAATGGCGCGTAAATGTCCACATCCGGCACCCGGATTTACGGATGGGCGCGGCCGTCGGATCACTATTTTTTTCGGGAAGACACTTGCGGCTGGACCAGTTTGCCTGCTCCTGGGCCGTCTCGCCTGACATCGAGGGTCGAGGAGCAAACTGGGGGAGGATCAGGCTGGCGATACGCCGCCGAGCCCTCTCTGGTCATAGCAAGCTACGCATCCAGGCGCGTCGCTAGCAGGTCAGCAGCAGATACCGTGAGCGCCTTGCGGGTCGCTTCGAAGAGACACTGCGCCGGGTGGCGCCGGACGGTCCGATGCCGCCCGTTGTCGCCGGGCTGAAACTTGATTGGCACCTTCCCGGGGAGGCGGTGGACACAGGACTGGCACCACGCAAAGGGCTCTCGGGCGGCAAGGATGCCCTCCACCTGTACGGAAACGCGCCACCCGGCAGGCGTATCCCGTCAGGCGGCCCGCGGCCGGGCGCCGAAGCCACGCGCGATCAGCCCGCGCGTAGTTCCGCGATGAAGCCGCCGACCTCGTCGCCGAGGTTCCGCACACGGGCGTTGATCTCCACGACGGCCGAAGAGACCGCTCCGGCAGACGTGCCCGTCCGATCCACGGACCGGGCCACGCTCCCGATATGGGCGGAGACCTCGTCGGCGCCGGCCGCGGCTTCCGCGACGTTGCGGGCGATCTCCGCCGTCGCCGCCTGCTGCTGCTCCACGGCCGCCGCGATCGAGGCGGCGACCTCGCCCATGCGCGTGATCGCCGCGGCGATCTCCTGCACGCTGCGGGCGGCGTTCCCGGTGGCCGCCTGGACCGCCATGACGCGGGCGGTGATCTCCTCGGTGGCCTTGGCCGTCTGGTTGGCGAGCTGCTTGACCTCGCTCGCCACCACGGCGAAGCCCTTGCCGGCCTCGCCGGCACGGGCGGCCTCGATGGTGGCGTTCAGCGCCAGCAGATTGGTCTGCGCGGCGATGTCGCTGATGAGCTGGACCACCGCGCTGATCTGGCCGACGGTCTCGTCCAGCGCGCGAACCTCGCGGTCGGTCTCCTCCGCGCGCCCGACGACGGCGCGGGACGCGGTGGCGGACGCCGTGACCTGACGCCCGATCTCCTGGATCGACGCGGCCAGCTCCTCCGCCGCCGCGGCGACGGCCTGGACGTTGCCGGTGGCGCGGAGCGTCGCCTCGCGGGCGGCCTGGGTGTCGCTGTTGGCGGTTCCGGCGACGCCGGACATCTCGTTGGCGATCGCGCTGAGGGCGCCGGCTTGGCCCGAGAGGCGCCGCACCGCCTCGGCGACCTCCTCCTCGAAGCGGCGCGCCAGCGCCTCGGTCGTCCGGCGCCGCTCCTCGGCGGTCTCCCGCTCCGCCTCGACCTGCCGGCGCCGGGCGCTCTCCTCCGCCTCGCGCGCGGCGCGCAGCTCCTGCTCGGCAATTTCGGTACGGCGCGCGGAGGCGCGCAGATAGGTGGCGATCGCGAAGACCGCGCCGCCGGCGATGCTGCCGGCGATGGCCAGGAACAGGCCGAAGGAGAAGAGCCGCGCTTGGAAGAGAGCCGATTCCAAGTCGGTCACATCCATCACGACCGCCATCCGCGCCAGCGGTTCGCGCTGCATTCCGTGCAGCACCAGTTCAGCCTGCCGCGCGGCCGCTCCCGGGGGCACTTCGAAGGAGGAGGGGTCGGCCAGAACAGTCTTTTCCTTGAACGACAGCACCTGCACCGACATGCCCAGCCGCTGGTCGATATTGCCCAGGCCCGGCAGCGGGTCCAGATGCATGACGACATAGCCCGCCAAGCGCAACCCACCGACCGGCGCCACGACGCTCATCCTGGGATGCTCGCCCGAGCGCCAGGTGATGGCAGTCGGCTTCAGCCTCTCCTGGCCCTCGCGCGCCTGCAGCATCGCCTTGAGTTCCGGCGGCGGAGCCTCGACCTTTCCCCCGCGCCAGTCCTCCGCCAGTACCGTGAGCTGCGTATCCAGGACCGAGAGGCCCTTCGGGGACAGCTCGCCGCTGGTGATGGCGCCGCGCTGGTAGGCGCTCTGGAGGATCGTCGCCAGAGCCGAGCCGTCGCCGGCGGCAACCGCCTGCTTGAACTGCGCTTCCGACGCGATCTCGGCCGCGACACGGGTCGCCAAGCCGTAATGCGCACGCCAGAGCAGGTCCGTGACCGCCACGTCGGTCAGGGACTGGGCTTGGCGGGCATTGTCATCGAAAACCAGCTTCTCGTACCGGGACGTCGTCCAGGCGCCGACCCCGACGCTGGTCAGCAGGACCAGGACCTTCGCGGCCGCCAGCAGAGAAATGACCTTACGGTTCTGGCTCATCGGTGCTCACCATGTCGAGGGTGCGCAGCAGGATGGGCGGCCGGCTGGGACCGCCCATCCCGACTGTCGGAGGGAAGATGGCCGGTTACTGGGCGACCAGCGGCAGGCCCTTGGCCTTCCACTCGTCCATGCCGCCGTAATAGTAGTGGACGTCCGTGTATCCGGCCTCGACCGCCTTGGCGACGGCCTTCGCCGCGCGGCCGCACTTGGGGCCGTTGCAGTAGAACAGGGCCGGCGTGTCCTTGCTCTTGATGTGCTTGGCGAGCACCTCGGGCCCGGTGATGTCCTCGTCGATCAGTCGCACGGCGCCTTCGATGTGGCCGGCCTTGTAGTCGGCCTCCTTGCGGTTGTCGAGAATGACGAGATTGGGCTTGGTCTCGACCAGCTTGAGAATGCCGTCGGCGTTGATGGTCTTGGCACCCTTGACGTCGGCCGGGGCCATGTCGGCCGCCAGGGCCGGGGCCGAAATGGTCAGGACAGCGGCCACGAGTGCCTGCTGGAACGACTTGAGCATACCGCATCTCCCTGCGAGACGGGACGGCGTCCGCCGCCCGCATTGTTCAGCCTGGCAGCGAGAGAAAGCAGACGCCGCCGGGCAGCCTCAGAGTACATGCGGGAGCGCTATCTCGAAAGTGGTACAACTACCAACCTCGTCCGGCTGGGATGATGTCACAGCCGCCCGTTGCGGCCGGCGGACCATTCGCTTCGTCCGCCGGACGCCGGATTCGGAAATGGGCCCGCCCGCAAGCCACTACCCACGCCAGCCCGCTTCGATGAAACTTGTTGCAGAGAACCCCGGACCGGCTTAGCTTCATGCAACAAGTTGCATGGAGGTGCCGGTGAGCCGCTATTCCGAACTGATGAAGCCGCTGGACCTGGGCTTCACCACGCTGCGCAACCGCGTGCTCATGGGGTCGATGCATGTCGGCCTGGAGGAGGTGCCCGGCGGGTTCGAGCGCATGGCGGCCTTCTATGCCGAGCGGGCGCGCGGCGAGGTTGGGCTGATCGTCACCGGCGGCATCGCGCCGAACGAGCGCGGCCGGCCCATGCGCGGCGGCGCCATGCTGACGACGGTGGAGGAGGCCGAGCACCATCGCCCGGTCACCGAGGCGGTGCATGCCGAAGGCGGCAAGATCGCGCTGCAGATCCTGCATTTCGGCCGCTACTCCTACCAGCCCTCGCTGGTGGCGCCGAGCGCGCTGCAGGCGCCCATCAACCCCTTCGTGCCGCACGCCCTGACCGGCGACGAGGTCGAGGAGACCATCGAGGATTTCGTCCGGTGCGCCGTGCTGGCGCGCCATGCCGGCTATGACGGCGTCGAGATCATGGGATCCGAGGGCTACCTGATCAACGAGTTCATCGCCGCCCGCACCAACCACCGAGACGACGCATGGGGCGGGTCCTACGAGAACCGCATCCGCTTCCCGGTGGAGATCGTCCGCCGCGTCCGCGAGCGGGTCGGGCCCGAGTTCATCATCATCTACCGCCTGTCCATGCTGGACCTGGTCGAGGGCGGATCGACCCTGGAGGAGGTGGTCCGGCTGGGCCAGGCGGTCGAGGCGGCGGGGGCGACCATCCTCAACACCGGCATCGGCTGGCACGAGGCCCGCATCCCCACCATCGCCACCCGCGTGCCCCGCGCGGCCTTCGCCTGGGTGACGCAGCGGCTGAAGGGAAAGGTGTCGATCCCGCTGGTCGCCACCAACCGCATCAACACGCCCGAGGTGGCGGAGCAGCTGCTGGCCGAGGGCTGGTGCGACATGGTCTCCATGGCGCGGCCGCTGCTGGCCGATCCGGAGTTCGTGCGCAAGGCGCGCCAGGGCCGGGCTGACGAGATCAACACCTGCATCGCCTGCAACCAGGCCTGCCTGGATCACACCTTCGGCGGCAAGATCACCTCCTGCCTGGTCAATCCCCGCGCCTGCCACGAGACGGAACTGGCCATCGCCCCGGCGGAGCGCAAGAAGCGGATCGCGGTGGTGGGCGCCGGCCCGGCCGGCCTGAGCTTCGCGGTCACCGCCGCCGAGCGCGGCCACGAGGTGACGCTGTACGAGGCCGAGGCCGAGATCGGCGGCCAGTTCAACATCGCCAAGAAGATCCCGGGCAAGGAGGAGTTCCACGAGACGCTGCGCTACTTCCGCCGCAAGCTGGAGACGACGGGGGTGCGGCTGCAGCTGGGCGCCCGGGTGGATGCCGATTTCCTGGCCGGCGCCGGCTTCGACGAGATCGTACTGGCGACCGGCGTGAAGCCGCGCACGCCCGACATTCCCGGCATCGACCATCCCAAGGTGCTCGGCTACCTGGACGTGCTGCGCGACGACAAGCCGGTCGGCGGCAGCGTTGCGGTCATCGGCGCCGGCGGCATCGGCTTCGATGTCTGCGAGTACCTGACCCATGACGGCGCCGGCCCCGACATCCGGCACTTCAACGCGGAATGGGGCATCGATCCGGACTACGCGGCGCCGGGCGGCCTGCGCGAGCCCGCCCCCTCCCCCGCAGCGCGGCAGGCCATCCTGCTCCAGCGCAAGGCGGGCAAGGTCGGCGACGGGCTGGGCAAGACGACGGGCTGGATCCACCGCACCGCCCTGAAGGCGCGCGGCGTCCGCACCCAGCCGGGCGTCGCCTACAACCGCATCGACGATGAGGGGCTGCACGTCACGGTCGGCGGGCGCGACATGGTCATCCCGGCCGACACCGTGGTGATCTGCGCCGGCCAGGAGCCGGAGCGCGGCCTGCACGAGGCGTTGCTGGCGGCGGGCTGCACCGTACACCTGATCGGCGGCGCCGATCTGGCGGCCGAGCTGGACGCCAAGCGCGCCATAGACCAGGGCACCCGGCTGGCCGCGTCCCTGTGACCGGCCCGGCATAAGAAAAGACGACAGAGGAGGAGACCCGCCATGACCCCGATGCCCGCCCTGCACCCCGCCGCCGCCGCCTCGCTGGCCAAGTGGCACGACATGGTCGAATCCGGAGACCTGACGGGGCTGCCGGAGATCGTCCATGCCGATGCCTGCTTCCGCTCGCCCATGGCTTTCAAGCCTTACCGCTCGCGTGAGGCGATGGTGCTGGCGCTGAGCACCGTGGTGACGGTGTTCCAGGACTTCACCTATCACCGCCGCTTGGCCGGCGAGGATGGCTTGAACGTCGTGCTGGAGTTCAGCGCCCGCGTCGGGGACAAGCAGCTGAAGGGCATCGACCTCATCCGCTTCGACGAACAGGGGATGATCGTCGATTTCGAGGTGATGATCCGCCCGATGAGCGGCCTGCAGGCGCTGGGCGCCGAGATGGGCGCGAAGCTGGGCCACCTGCTGCCGGCCTTCAAGGACTGAGTGGCCGCTCCGTAAAGCATCAGAGGGGGACGCCATGCACAGCCCGAGGCCCTGGCTGGACGCCTATCCGCCGTGCCTGCGCGACTACGCGCCCGACATGTCGACGCTGCCCGCCCACCCCGGCGGCATGGCGGCCGCCGCCGCGGCGCGCTTCGGGGACGCCCCGGCCTTCACCGTCCTGCTGCCCCGCGGCCCGTCGGCCACCCTGTCCTTCGCGCAGGTGGACGAGCTGTCCGGCGCCTTCGCCGCCTATCTGGCCGGGCCGCTGGGGCTGAAGCCGGGCGACGTTCTGGGCGTACAGCTGCCCAACAGCCTGCAGTACCCGCTGGCAGTGCTGGGCGCCTGGCGGGCGGGGCTGATCGTCACCAACATCAACCCGCTCTACACCCCGCGCGAGCTGGAGCACCAGCTGCGGGACAGCGGCGCCAAGGCCCTGGTCGCCTGCGACCTGTTCGCCGGTGCCGCCGCCCCCGCCATCGCCGCGATCGGGGTGGCGCCGATCCTCGCCAGCCTGGCGGACTTCCTGCCGGCCCCCGTCGCGGCGGCGGTGCGCCAGGGCATGGCCGCCCCCACCCCGAGCTTCGCGCATGTCACCTTCATGGACGCGCTGGAGGCCGGCCGAGCCGCGGGCCCCCTGCCCGAGCGCAGCCACCCGACGGCGCTGTACCAGTACACCGGCGGCACGACCGGGCGCAGCAAGGGGGCGGTCATCAGCGCCGGCAACGTGCTGTCCGCAATCCGCATGGCCAGCGACTTCATGGCGGCCTACGGCAAGCCGTTCCAGCCTGATCATACGGCCCTGACGGTGCTGCCGCTCTATCACATCTTCGCCTTCGTGCTGAACTTCCTGGCCTATCTGAACGCCGGCGCGCACAACCTGCTGATCCCGAACCCGCGTCCGCTGTCGAACCTGCGCGCCGCCTTCGAGGGCCGGCGGATCGACTGGTTCGCCGGCGTGGACACGCTCTATGCCGGCCTGCTGGCCGAGCCCTGGTTCCGCGAGCTGGCGCCCCGCATCGGCCTGTCGATCTCCGGCGGCACGGCGCTGCGGCCCTCCACCTCCGAGGCGTGGCGGGCAGCCGTCGGGCCCATGGTCGAGGGATACGGGCTGACCGAGTCCACCTGCATCGTCGCCTGCAGCCCGCCCGGCGCCGGCCGGCCCGGCACCGTCGGCGTGCCCATGCCCGGCAGCGAGGTCCGCATCGTCGATATGGACGGCAAGGACGCCGCACCGGGCACCCCGGGGGAGATCCTGGTGCGCGGGCCGCAGATCGTCCCCGCCTACCTGAACCAGCCGGCGGAGACCGCTTCCGCCTTCCAGGACGGCTGGCTGCGCACCGGCGACATCGGCGTGTTCGAGGAGGGCGGGCATCTGCGCATCCTCGACCGCAGCAAGGACATGATCCTGGTCTCCGGCTTCAACGTCTATCCCAACGAGGTCGAGGCGGTGATCGCATCCCACGCCGACGTGGCGGAGGTGGCGGTCATCGGCGTGCCCGACCCGCGCACCGGCGAGGCGGTGCACGCCTTCGTCACGCCGCGCGGGCCGGGGCTGGATGCCGAGGCGCTGATCCGGCACTGCCGCGAGAACCTCGCCGCCTACAAGGTCCCGCGCGATGTCACCATCCGCGAGCAGTTGCCGAAATCCCCGGTCGGCAAGATACTGCGCGCCGCGTTGCGGGAGCTGGCCGGGAAGTAGGCCGGGACCCGCCGGGTTGGAGAGCCATGTCCCTGTCCCACGCCCTGCTGACCGCACTGGCCGAGCATGCCTGCTCCGGCTCTGAGCTTGCCGCCCGCTTCGACCGGTCGATCGGATACTTCTGGCCGGCGACGCACCAGCAGATCTATCGCGAGCTTGCCGTGCTGGAGAAGGAAGGTTGGGTCGAATCCTTGCCGCCCGAGTCCGGCCGGGGCCGCAAGCGCGTCTACCGGGTGCTGCCGGCCGGACTGGAGGAGCTGCGGCGCTGGGTCGCCGCGCCGCGCGATCCGCGCCCGATCCGCGACGAGATGATGGTGGTGCTGCGCGCCGAGGCCGTGGTTGGCCCGACGGATCTCGCCGCCAGCATCGAAGGCCGCCTGGAGCGGCATCGGGAGAAGCTCGACCTCTACCGCCGCATCGAGGCGCGCGACTTCGCCGGTGCCATGCCTTCCCGCGAGCAACGCCTGCGCCACCTGGTTCTGCGTACGGGCATCGCCTCCGAGCTGCTGTGGATCGACCTGTGCCAGTCCGCCATCGCCCTCCTGAAGCAGGCGGACGAGGAACCGACAGAAGGTGCGGGCGGCGGGAATGGCCCTCCAGCCGCCGCCCCTCGAAGCGCTCCCTCTTAGGGCTCCCGCACCAGGTAGCCGTCCTCGGACGACAGCTCGGGATATTGGTCGACGACCGTCTTTGCCACCTGGGCGAACTCGGCCGTCAGGCCGTGCAGATCATTCGCTTTCGGATCGGTGCCCTGCCGGGCATCGCGCTCGATAGCGCCCGCGACCGACGCCAGGGCAGGAAAACCATAGGTGCCGGCCATGGATTTCAGCGCGTGGGCCTCGGCCGCCAGCAGGGCGTGGTCGCCCTGGCCGTCGCGGATGCGGCGGATGCGGGTGCCGGCGTCGGCCAGGAAGTCGCCCAACAGCTCCACCGACAACACCCGGCCGAACTGCCGCTCCAGATCGGCGCCCCAAGCCTGCCCTGGGGCCGGCTGCTCGGCGGCGGGCCGGCCGAGCGTCGCCGCGACCGTGGACAGAAGCGCCGCGCCGTCCACCGGCTTCATGAGATAGCCGTCCATGCCCGCCGCCGCCGCCGCCCCGGCCCCATCGGCCGCGGCGGTGAGCGCGATTACCGGGAGGGTCGCGGCCGCCCCGCCGAGGGCGCGAATCCGCCGTGTCGCCTCGTAGCCGTCCAGCTCCGGCATGTGGATATCCATCAGCACCAAGTCCCAGGACTGAGCGGCGACCGCCTCCACCGCCGCGATCCCGGTGCCGGCGATGCCGACCGTGTAGCCGGCCCGCCGCAGGATCGCCTCCATCAGCACCTGGTTGGGCACCACGTCCTCGGCCACCAGGATCCGTCCGGCATGGCCGTCGGTGGACGCCACCACCGGCCGCGCGCCATGCTTCGGCGCATCGGCCGGTTCCAGCGGCAGCAATACCTGGAACACGCTGCCCCGGCCGGCCGCGCTGCGCACTGTGATCTCCCCGCCCATGAGCTCGGCCAGCTGGCGCGAGATGGCGAGACCGAGCCCGGTGCCGCCGTAACGGCGCGCGGTCGAAGCGTCGGCCTGCCGGAAGCGCTGGAACAGGGTGGACATCTGCTCGGGCGTGATGCCGATGCCCGTGTCCTCCACCGCGATGCGCAGGCGCCCGTCGGGCGCCCGGTCCACGCCGAGGGCGACCGAGCCCCGCTCGGTGAACTTCACCGCGTTGCTCAGGAGATTGAGCAGGATCTGGCGCAGCCGCACCGGATCGCCCGTCACCCAGGGCGGCAGCGCCGGATCCACCGTGACGGTCAGCTGGAGGCCCTTGGCCTCTGCCTCCGCCCGCACCAGATCGGCCGAGCTGCGCGCCAGCGCCGCAGGGTCGACCGGTACCCGCTCCAGCGACAGCCGGCCCGCCTCGATCTTCGACAGGTCGAGAATGTCGTTGACGATCGCCAGCAGCACCCGGCCCGAATCCCCCAGCAGCCGCAGATGGTGCCGCCGCTCGGCCTCGCTTCCCTCCCCCGCCAGCAGCAGGTCGGCGAAGCCGATGATGGCATTCAGCGGCGTGCGCAGCTCGTGGCTCATATTGGCGAGGAAGGCGGACTTTGCCTCGCTGGCCGCGTCCGCCGCGTCGCGGGCCTGGGCGAGGTCGGCCGCCATTGCGGCCAGCTGGTCGGACTGGGCCCGCAGGTCGGCCTCGCGCCGCACCGCCTCCGTCACCTCCCGGTTGGTGCAGACGATGCGGCAGATGCGGCCCTCGTCGAATATCGGAACGAAGACCGCCTCCCAGATTCGGTCGCTCCCCGAATGCTCGGGTTGGGCCGGGAACCGCACGATGGTGCCGGCATCTAGGCAGGCCTGGACGCGGCGGCGGGCGAGGGCGGCGTTCTCCGGGCCGGCCAGATCGACCAGTCGGCGGCCGGCGATGTCATCGGCCTTGCGGCCCAGCGCCTCGGCCCCGGCCGCGTTCACCATCTCGACGAAGAGCTCGCCGTCGCGCAATCCCAGCACGTAGATGCAGTCGGCGACGGCGCTGAAGACGGTGGAGACCAGCTGCTCGCGTTCCCACAGGGCGCGGCTGCGCCGACGCTCCTCCGTCACGTCGCGCACGGTGCACAGCACGCGCGCCACGCGCCCCTCCTCGTCCAGGATCGGCACGTCGACGAACTCGTAGCGCCGGCCATCGCGCAGCACCGACACCGCCTCGCTCTGCCGCGGCCGCCGCTCCTCAAGGCAGAGATTGAGGCGGGCGATACTGGCCTCGGCGATGGGTCCCGTCAGAATGTCCTCCAAGCGGCGCCCGATCATATTCTCGCAGCGCAGCTCTAGGCGGGCGGCACCCTCGGGATTGCAGAACTCCATCAGCAGCCCGTCTTCGAGCACGCGCACGACGTAGATGGCATCCAGCGAACTCTCCAGGGCCGCCGACAGGATGGCCTGCCGATCCGCTAGGCTCCGGTGGCTGGCCCGCAGCCGCGCGTCCCGGTCCCGCAGCGACTCCGCCATGGTATTGAAGGCGCGGCCCAGCTCCAGCAGCTCGTCGCCGGTCGCCTGTTCTCCGACCGGCACCCGCGCGTCCAGGTCCCCGGCGGAGACCCGGCGCGCGGCGCCGGCGAGCTGTTCCAGATGACGCACGATCACATGCCGGCCATAGGCGCGGGCGAGCAGCCCCGACAGCAGCATCAGCCCCGCGAGGAGCAGAAGCGCCAGGGCGAAGCTGCGGTAGACCGGCGCGTAGACCACCTTGCGGTCGAATCCGACGGCGATCTGCGACCGGCCGCCCCGGACTTCGACGAAGCCGACCACGCGTTCCACCCCGTCCAGGGTCGACATCTCGGCGGTGCCCGACCCGCGCTCCAGCACCAGCCGCACCAGCGGATGGTCGCGGAAGCTGCGGTCGATCATGTCGGTGCGGGCGGGGTGGCGCGCGACCAGAACGCCGTCATTGTCCAGCACCATGGCCATGGCGCCGTGCTGCCGCCCCTTCTCGGCCAGTACCCCTTCCAACCAGGAGGCGTCCAGGGAGACGCCGACGACGGAGCGGACGGCGCCCTCGGCGAGCACCGGCACGGCGATGATGATCACCGGCTTGCCGGTATAGCGGCCGCGCAGCAGGCCGCTCACCACCGGCGTGCGCCGCTCCAGCACCTCGCGGAAATACGGCCGGTCGGCGAGGTTGATGGGGGATGCCATCGGGCCTGAATTGCAGTGGACGTCGCCGTTCGGGAATGCAACGTAGGCACCGGACAGCCACGGCCGCCGGACGGTCAACTCCGCCAAGGCCTGTGAGCAATCCTGGGCCTCGCGCAGCTGCGGCATCTCGGCCAGCAGCTCCGCCACCGCGCGGCCCTGCGCCACATGCTCGGCATGGACGTCGGCGATCTCGCGGGCAAGGTTCAGCGCGGTCTCCTGCGCCCGCGTCTTGGCCGCCGCCATGTCCTGCAGCAGGATGGCAATGACCAGGCAGGCGGGCGGCAGCAGGGCCAGGACGACGAGCAGCGCCAGCCGTCGCTGGATCGGACCGGCACTGAGAAGGTCTCGCAGACGCCGCACTTCCGCTCTCCACAGCAACGCCGAGGCGATCAACAGCGCCATGCCCGCTGCCCCTTTGGATTTTAGCGAAATTTTCCGGCTCGTCATCCGCCGAGGCGGATGATCGGTCATGGCGTTCAGCACCAGCAGGTTCGTTTGGGCCGCGATCCCGGCGACGCCGACCGCCACCCGCCCCTCCCGGCCCGCTCTTTCCCAACGCGGTGGCCCAGGCGTTCCAGGGCGCCGACGCCATCGCCACGGCCGGCGGTACGCACCACTGAGTGGAACAGGGACGGCCATCCGGCCGCCCCTGTTCCGTTTCCGCTGGGCCGGGGCGCCCTACCGGTCCGACGGCTGCGCGCCGAAGGGTGCCCAGGCGCGATGGCGGTCGCGGGCGGCGATCTGGGACGCCCGGGCCAGCGCCGCCGCGATGCCGGTCTCCTCGCCCGTGTCGGGCGACAGGCCGCGCGCGATGGCGGCCCGCTCCTCGGCGAGGGCGTCGGGCACGGGGACCTCGGCGGTGGAGACCTCGACCCCCGCGACCGCCGGCGGAAGGGCGGGCCGCGGCGGCGCGTCGCCCGGTTCCGCCGGGCCCAGCACCATCACCCGCACCACCCGGCCCCGGTCGCGGACCAGCACATGGTTGGTGCCCCGCAGGAGAGCCAGGAGGGCGTCCTCGCCTCCGCCCGGGGACTTCGCCGGCAGCCCAGCCATGTCGGCCGCGATCTCGGCCACGAAGTCCCGCTCCACCGCCAGCGCCTGCAGCGCCGCCGCCAGCGTCTCCGCCCGCGCGGCATGTGCCGCCGGCAGCAGCAGCAGGGCCAGCGCCAGGGCGCGCCGGGCGCTCATGCTCCACCCGCCCGGTAGAGGTCCAACGGGGCGAAGGCGCCGATGGCGGCCTCGGCGGTCGCGGCCGGCATGGCCCAGAACTCCCGCGCGACCGAGGCGTAGATGCGGCGGAAATCGACGCTGTGCCGCAGGTCGCCTCCCTCCAGGTCGGTCAGGGAGGGCTGCTGGCCGAAGAAGCCGCCGCGGACGCCGCCGCCCATGAGGAAATGGCAGGAGGCGGCGCCATGATCGGTGCCCTGGCTGCCGTTCTCGGCGGCGCGGCGGCCGAACTCGGCGAAGCTCATGAAGGTGACGCTGTCCCACTTGCCGGCGAGCATCAGGCAGTTGCGGAAGGCGACCAGCCCCGCCGCCAGCTCGCCCAGCAGGCGGCGGTGCGGGTCCAGCTGGCCGGCATGGGTGTCGTAGCTGCCCTGGGAGATCATGATCACCGGGACCGGCTTGCCCGCCACGATGATGCGGGCGCTCTGCTCCAGCAGCCGGCCGATGGCGGTCTGCGGGAAGGCGACCGGCAGGGGCGTGGCGTTGACGCCGCGGAAGGTCGCGGCGGCCTGGGCGAGGTCGGCCTGGGTCCGCATGACATGGCCGAGCGAGGCCGCCTGCGCCGCGGGGTCGATCCGCGCGACGAGATCGGGCGTGGAGAGGTCGCCGCTGGCCGGCAGGGCGATCCGCCTGGTGCCGGGCGCCATGACCGAGAGGCCGCTGCCCGACAGGATCACCCCGTCGGCCGCCAGCGCCGCCGGCGGGTCCGCCCGGTCGAACAGGCGGCCGATCCAGCCGTCGGTCAGCACCTGCTCGGACTCCGATCCCGTCTCCCAGATCTCGATGGAGCGGAAATGCGAGCGGTTCTGCCTGGGATAGCCGACGCCCAGCCCGATCGCGAGGTCGCCGCGCCCGTCGTTCCACGCCTCGCGCAGCGGCGCCAGCGCCGGATGCAGCCCCAGCTGCTCGGTCAGCGGCACCACCTGGTCGCGCGGGATGGCGATACGCGGGCGCAGCCGGGCGTAGGCCGGGTCGGCATAGGGGACGACGGTGTTCAGCCCGTCGTTGCCGCCGCCGAAATGGAAGGCCACCAGTGTCCGGTCCCAGCGCACGCCCGTGTCGGCGGCCAGCGCCAGGCCGGGCGGCAGGGTCAGGGCGGCGACGCCGCCGACGCCGGTCCAGAAGGCGCCGCGCAGCAGGTCGCGGCGCGACGGATGCGGATGATCAATCGTCATGGCGCGCCCCTCACTTGGTCTGGTAGCCGGCGTCGAGCAGCACGGCCCGCAGCGCGGCCGACAGCTCCAGCGGGGCGGCGGGCTGGACATAGGCCGGCCCGACGGTCAGGTAGGCGGCGTTCAGCATGTCGAGCTGGCGCGCGTCGATGCGCGGCAGCCGGTTGGCCGGCACGCCGAACAGGCCGGGCGCCACCTCAGCCCGCCAGATCGACACGGCGGTCTGGACGAAGCGCTGGCGCGCCGGCAGGGATGTCGTGCCGATCCAGGCGAAGTGCCCGGGCCAGCCCTTGACCGTCGGCGGGTTCAGCAGGTCCAGGCCCATCGCGCGGCCCTGGCTGGGCAGGTTCAGGCTCTCGCGGATCGGCAGGCCCAGATGCCGCACCGTATGCACCAGGAATTCGTGCGGCGCCTTGATCAGGCCGGCGCGGTTGGCGGGGCTCCAGAAGGCGTCGCTCAGGAACAGGGCGCGCAGCAGCGGCCGCATGCGGAACCTGCCTTCGCGGAAGATTTCCGCCAGCCGCCGCACCTCGGCCGGGTCCGGCCGGGCCGAGACGAACTCGCGCCACAGCTTGGTCACGACCAGCTCGGCCGTCTTGGGATGGTTCAGCAGAATGCGGGCGACATCGTCGCCGGTGAAGCGGCCGGTCTGGCCGAGGATCGTCTTCTGGCCGGAATCATGGTTGCGCTGGTCGAAGCGGAAGCTCTCGGTCGCCCCGTCTACCGTGTAGCCGGTGAGCGCGCGGGCCACCTCCTTCACGTCCTGCTCGCCGTAATGGCCGATGCCCAGCGTGAACAGCTCCATCAGCTCGCGCGCCAGGTTCTCGTTCGGGGCGCGGGCGACGTTCCGGTTGTTGTCGAGATAGATCAGCATGGCCGGGTCGCGCACGATCCCGGCCAGCAGGGCGCCGAAGTCGCTGGTGCCGGCCTGGCGGAACAGCGCCTGCTGCCGGTACATCATCTGGGCGCTGTTCACCTTGCTCAGCGACGAGGTGAAATGGTTGTGCCAGAAGAACACCAGCCGCTCGGTCAAGGGGCTGGGCGTGGCCAGCATCTCCAGATACCACCAGCTCTGCAGCTCGCGCTGCTGCGCCGACCGCCTGGCGAAATAGGCCTGCCGCTCGGCGTCGGTCTTGCCGGTCAGGGTCTCCGGCAGCTCGTCCACCCAGGCGGGCGGCGGCAGGAAGGGTCTCTGGCGCAGCCCGTCAAGCAGCAGGTCCACCGCCTGCTCGCGGCTGCGGCGCTGCAGCGCGTCGAAGCCTTCCGGAATGGCGAGGTGGCCGGTGCGGGCGCCGAGATGGAGCACCTCGCCATGGCTGAGGGTCTCGGCGGCCCGCGCCGCGACCGGTGAACCGGCCAGCGACAAGCCGAGAGCCAGGGCCGCCAGGGCCCGGCGCCGGCGAACGGAGGCGACGGAGAATGGACCGATCCGCATTGACGCCCCGCTGCCTGCCGTTTCTCTTGCCTGAACTTCTACCATCAGGCGTATGCGCCGTCAAAAACGGGTATTTTCTATAGTTTCGTTTTGAAATTCTTTGCAGTTGATGGATAACGGCCGGAGGTGCCGTCGTTCGCGTGCGATCCGGAGCTTGGAGCGGCCGCCATGCCGGACTTCGTCCCCGCGCTCCAGGATCGGGCGCGGACCGGTCTGCTGTGCCCGCGCCGACGGGGCGTCACTTATCATGCATGACCACCAGGCTCGATGCCTCTCCCGCCTCCAGCCGGTCCAGGTGGAGGCGGGTGGGACCGTCTTCGGGATTGGCGCGAGCCAGATCCCGGAACGCCTCCAGCGCGGCCGGGTCGCCCCGGTCCATCAGCTCGTAGGCGGCCAGGTACGCCTTGATGAAGTCGCTCTCCGCCTCCCGGGCCGATACCGGCTGGTAGACCCGGATCGGCTCCGTCTTGCCCTTCAGGACGATGCGGCCGATAGGGCGCCGGGGCTGGGCCGCGGCCCCGTCGGCGGTGGCCCCGCTCATGGCGACGCGGGTGCCGAAATACTTGTTCAGCCCCTCCAGCCGCGCCGCCGTGTTCACCGCATCGCCCAGCGCCGTGTACTCGAACCGCTCCTGCGCGCCGAAATTGCCGACGCTGGCGAAGCCGGTATGGATGCCGATGCGGGTCAGGCCGAAGGACCGCCCGGCGGCCAGCTCGGCGCCGAGGAACTCGGTGGCGAAGGCGTCCAGCGCCAGGGCGCAGGCGCTGGCCTTCAGCGCATGGTTCTCCATGTCCTTGGGCGCGTTGAAGATCGCGAAGACGGCGTCGCCGATGAATTTGTCGACCGTGCCGCCATGGGCGAAGATCACCTTCACCATGCCGTCCAGGTACCGGTTCATCACGTCGGCCAGCGCGGCCGCGTCCATGCTCTCGGAGATGGTGGTGAAGCCGGCGACGTCGGTGAAGATGAAGCTCATCTCGCGGCGCTTCGGGTCCAGCGACAGCTTTGACGGGTCCTTCACCAGCTCGTCCAGCAGCGCCGGCGACAGGTACTTGGAGAAGGCGGCCTGGATGAAGCGGCGCTGGTCGCGCTCCTGCCGGTGGCTGTGGATGTCGGTCATCCAGAGCCCGAACCCCAGCGCCAGGATCGGCGGCATGGCCGGCAGCATCGGCCCGCCCTCGTGGAACAGCCAGGTGCCGCCGGCGAAGACGGCCACCGCGATGCCGACGCCGATGGCGACGCGGGCCCACAGCGGCACCTCCCAGCGGCCCAGCGCCACGCCGGCCAGCGCCGCCGCCAGGGCCGCCAGGAAGGCGCTGGCGAGGCTGCGGTCGGGCGCCTCGCGGCCGTCCATCAGCTGCGCCATGGCATGGGCGTGGATCAGCGCGCCGGGAATGGTGCCGCCCGACAGGCTGTCCGCCACGAACGGCGTGCGGTGACGGTCGCGGTCGGACAGGTCGACGCCGATGATGACGATCTTGTCCTTGAACCAGGCGGCGGGCAGCAGCTTCACCGCATGGGCCGGGAACTGGCGGAAGGCCGGCGTTTCGGAATCGGGGCGCCCGCGGTAGGCCAGCGCCTTGTCCATGCCGAACTCGGGCACCGTGTAGCCCAGCTGGCGCAGAAGCCCCGGCCCGGCGCCGGCCAGGAAGCCGCCGTCGGGCAGCGGCCCGCCGGGGTAGATCCAGCGCACGACGCTGTCCACCGGGTCGCGCAGCAGATTGGCGAAGGCGCGGCTGGCGGGCGGCAGGAAGCCGTCCATGTACTCCACCTGCGTCTCCGTCAGCTCCGGCCCCGGCAGGCCGTAGCTGATGGCGAGCGGGACCTTGACCCCGGCCAGCACGGTCTTCAGCTCGGCATCCTTGTCCGCCTCGGTCGGCTGGTCGAACAGCATGTCGATGAAGATGCCGCGCGCACCCCGCTGCTCCAGCGTGCGCACCAGCTCGGCCATGAAGCGCCGGTCCACCGGCGAGCGGTAGGGGAAGCGCTCCAGCGTCTCCTCGGTGATGGCGACGAAGACGATGTCGGGGTGCTGCGGCTCGGCGGGCAGCACGGTGGCCACCCGCAGGTCCATCACCCAGGTCTCGATCGCGGCCAGCGCGGGGATCTGCCGCAGCCCGACGCTGGCGATCAGCGCGCTCACCAGCGCGATGCCGGCCAGGATGAGCTTCTCGCGAATGGCTTGCGGCATGCCCCGCCCTTCCCTCTCGTGGTTCCGGCTCAGCGCACGGTCTGGCGGCGCAGCGCCGCCAGCTGGCGGTCGCAGCCCTTGGTCGCCAGGAAGGCCGCGCGCATGGCGTCGGTCTTCAGCGCCTCGGGCAGGATGTGGACCGTCAGCGCGGCGCTGGTGCCGGATATCTCGGTCAGGAAGGTCTCGCCGTCGGCGAAGGGCACCTCCTCGGGCAGGGCGAGCCTGGCCTCCCCCGCCGGCCAGGGCGTCTTCGCGGTCCAGCTGCGGTCGACCGGCATCAGCGCCAGCTCGGCCGCGGCGTCGGCGGCCGGCCGCCACAGCACCGCCGCCGTGCCCTCCTTCAGGCAGACATTGCCCTCGACGGTGGCGTCCACAAGCCAGGGCTCCGGCAGCTCGGCCGGCCCGCCGGCGGCGCGGGCGGCACCGAGCGCGGTGGCGTCGCCCTCGCGCGCGGACACCATCTTCTGCAGCGACTCCGCCACGCGGTTGCCGCCGGCGGCGCCGTCGCCCTCGGGCGCGCCGTCGAAGGGGCCCTTCAGCTTGATCGTCGTGCCGTCGGCGCCGACCAGCGTCACCTTGGCGCCGTCCGGCAGCTTCAGCGGCGCCTTGCCGTCCAGGGTCTGGCCGGCGGCGAGGTCGACGCCCTTGGCGTCGAGCACCACCAGCTCGCCGGCCAGGGCCGGGCCGGCGAGCGCCGCGCTGCAGAGAAGGGCGAAGGCGAATATGCGCGGCCGGGTCATGGCGGGCACCTCATTGCTGGAGGGTCGGGGCGGCGTTGGCCGCCGGGGGAGTCAGGGCGGCGTTGGCCGCCGGGGGAGTCAGGGCGGCGGTGGCCGCCGGGGTGGCGAGGGCGCGGGAGGTCCCCTCGCCCACGAGGGTGAAGGCACCCCAGAAATAGGGGTGCGCGGTCTTGGGCGTGCGGGCGAGGTCGGCCTGGGCCAGCGCCAGCGCCTCCTCCAGCGAGGCCGCCCTGGCCTCGCCCAGCCGGCCGAACAGGCCGGTCATCAGCTGGACGGTCGGCTCGGACGGCACCTGCCAGTGGGTGACCAGAAGGGCGCGCGACCCGGCGAAGAAGAACGCCTCCGCCAGACCCGACAGCGCCTCGCCGCCGAAGCGTCCGCTGCCGCCCGCGGTGTTGCAGGCCGAGAGCACGACCAGATCCGCCCGCAGCCGCAGCGAGGCGATGTCGGAAGCGGTGAGCAGCCCGTCGTCGGCCGGGCTCGACGGCGGCGCCGCGGGCGGCGCCAGCGCCAGCCCGGGTTCCGACTGGCAGCGCAGCTCGCCCGGCAGCAGGCCGTGGGTGGCGAAGTAGAGCACGCGGTACTGATCCAGCGGCGCCTGGCGCACGGCCGCCTTGGTAACGGCGCCGCCCAGCAGGATATCGCTGGCCGGCGCCTTCAGCGTCCGCGCCACCGTGCGCACCTCGTCGGCCGTCTCCGCCAAGCGGGTCAGCGCCCGCAGCAGCCCGGGGTTCATCGGCGCGCCCGTCCGGCACTCCTGCCCCAGGGCCGACAGGCCGCTCATGTCGCCGGGGCTGCCGGCGACGGCCTTGCCCTCGAAGGGCGGGTCGGCGAAGGCGATCAGGGGGCGCGGCGCCGGGGCGCGGTCCTGCAGCGCGCGCAGGCTGAGGAACGCCTGGATGGACGGCGCCACCGCCAGCGCCTTGCTCCGGTTCAGCCAGGCGGCGTTGACATAGTCGCGCTCCGCCGCGGGCGTCTCGGCGACCAGCACCGCCGGCGGCAGCGAGAGCAGCGCCCCGTTGGGCACGAAGACCAGGCGCGTCAGGGACGAGAGCTCGGCGGCGACCGGCTCCAGCAGCTTGCGGTAGAGCGCGTGGCTGGCAGCGAGGTCGAAGGCCACGAGGCGCCCGCCCTTGGGCTGGAACGCCTGGCGCAGCTCGCCCACCGCCTCGGCCAGCTGGGCGCGCGACAGCTTCACGGGGAAGGCCTTGACGCCCTCCCGCGTGACCAGGAAGCCGAAGCTCGTGCTGGTGCCGAACGCGAAGGCGACCAGCCCCTCCCCGGGTGCGAGCTTCTCGCGCACCTTGTCGGCCGGGACGGCCTGGAACCGGGTCAGCCGGGCATAGCCGGGGAAGGCCGCCTGCAGCTGGCGCTCCAGCTCCAGCGCCTTGGCCGCGCTGGCGGCGAGCTCGGTGCTGAGCGCCGCCTCCCGCGCCCGGTCGCGGTCCTTGTCCGGCTTGGCCGTCTCGTCGGCGAGTTCCAGGCGCAGCCGGTCGCGGATGCGCGTCGCGTCCTGCTGCTGGCGGACCAGCTCGGAGACCTTCGGGTCGTCGGTGGCGAGGCGGGCGGAGGCCCGGGTGATGGTCTGGCCGACCGCGCCCTCGCGCGACAGCTGGATGGCCTGGAACATCTCGGCATGCAGGGCCGGCCGCAGCTCGGGCGTCCGCTCGGCCAGATGGGCGGCCGAGGTCAGGAAGGGCGCCAGCCGGTCGAAGGGCAGCAGGGCCGGCGGCGCCATCTCCTTGCCGATGAGCGCGAAGGCGTCGCGGAAGGCCGCGACGGCGTCGTCGTGGCGCTCGCCCCGGGACTGCATCTCGCCCAGTTCCAGCAGCTTGGAGGCCACGGGCCAGCTGTCGCCGAACAGCAGGTAGTTGGTCTGCACCGCCTGCTTCAGATGCACGACGGCGCGGTCGAGATCGCCCTTGGCCGCCTGCACCGCGCCCTGGACCGTCAGGATGCGCGCCTTCCACCAGCCCGGCAGGCCGCGCGTGGTGTCGTAGATCTGGCGGGCCTCGGTGATGAGGGCCTCGGCCGAGCCGGTCTGGCCCGCCCTGAGCGCCATGGTCGCCTCGAGCATGAGGCTGTGGATCAGCTCGCCCCGGGCGACCGTCAGATTGCCGAGCAGGGCCCCGCCGCCCGGCGTGCCCTCGGGCCCCTCCAGATCGTCCAGGATGGCGCGGCGCACGGCGCTGCTCTCGCGCGTCAGGGTGAGCGCGCGGGCGAAGTCGCCGCGGTTGCCGACGTCGTAGGCCTTGTAGCTCGCCAGCCGGGCCAGCGCCGCCTTGTCGAAGGAGCGCTGCAGCAGCGGCTCGGCCCGGCGGAACAGCGCCGCCGCCTCCTCCTCCCGCCCCTGGTTGCTGACCTCCAGCGCCAGGCTCATCAGCGTGTCGCCGGTGCTGATGGCCTCGGGGCCCAGCATGCGGGTCTGGATGTCCAGCGCCCGGCGGTAGGCCTCCTCGGCGCCGCGGTAGTTCTCCACGCTGCTGGAGAGCCGGCCCAGCTCCATCAGCTTCTCGAAGTCGGCCAAGTCGCCGCGGCCGAAGCTCAGCGCCTGCGGGCCCAGGGCCGCCTCCAGCTGGCGGATGGAGTCGAGCGCGCTGGCCGGCTTGTCGCTGCCCGTCGCGCCGCCCAGCAGGCGCTCCACCGCGGTCATCAGGACGCCGCCGACCGCGGGGATGCCGTCGCCGGTGAACAGGCGTTTTCCCTGGCCGGTGGCGACCGCCACATGCGGCCAGCCGCCGGAGCGCAGCTCGCAGGAGGTCAGCATGGCCGGCGCCCCAGCCGGTCCCTGCAGCCAGGCGGGCGCCTGGCAGGTGACCTTGCGCGCCAGCTCCTGGGCCCAGCGCGTCCGCTCCTGCTCGGCGGCCAGCCGCGGGCGCGACGCCTCGCCGGCCGGCAGCGGTTCGGCGAGCGGCGTCTCCACCAGCGTGCCGCTGGGCTCTTCCCAGCTGCCGCAGAACAGGTCGTAGGCGATCGACGCGTCGGCGCGTCCGGCCGCCTTCGGCGCGGGGCGCAGGCGGCACTCCTCGCCGACCGCGTTCTGGCCGACCGCGATCTCTGCGGCCGCCGTCGCGGCGGCGTCCTTCTTCCCGGGAGCGGCGGTCGTCAGGCAGCCCGCCAGCAGCGGCGGCGCCAGGAGGACGAGCAGGCGCGCGAAGGGCTGCATCACCAACCCCTTCCGAGGATCGGGAAGTTGCGCTCGATGCCCGGCGTGCCGGCGGGCGGGACCGCTTGGCCCGCGGGCTGGGTGCGCACCAGGCCCGGGACCACCTCCTGTCCCACGCCCGCCTCCTCGCCGACCGCCTCGCCGCTGGCGACGCTCTGCACCGCGTCGGCCGGCGGCAGCGCCGCGGAGACCGGGGCCGGGCCGCTGCCGACCACCGTCTGCGGCGTGACCAGGCCCGCATCCGCCGGCCGCACGGCCGCCTGCGCGACGGGGAGGTTCGCGGGCGCCGGGCCGCCCGGCTGTCCAGCGGTTTGGCCGGCGGTCTGGGTGGTGGCGGTGCCGCCCTTCTCCCCCGTCGTCGCGCCGGACCCGGCCGCCGGTTCCTCGCCGCTGGCCGATGTGGAGGCGGAGGCGGAGGTCGAAGCGGGAGCCGGGGCGGAAGCGGGTGGCGGGGCCGCGGCTTGGCTCATGGTCTGGGCGGAGATGGACTGGGCCGCCGGCCCGCCGGCGGGCATCGCCGGCAGCACGGCCGCCGGGCTCTGGCTCGAACCGGATGCCGGGCCTGCATCGGCGGGGGCCGGGGACCGGGGGGGTGGCGCCGGAGGCGGCGGCGGGGCCGCCACGGCGGAGATGGCGCTCATGGGTGCCACCTGGGCCAAGGCCGTGGGCAGGCGGGTCTGGGTGACGGTGAGGCTGCCGTTCACCAGGGTGATCACGTAGTTCCGGGCCGAGGCGCCCGACAGGGTGATGGCGTAGCTGCCGGGCGGCGACGCATCGGTCGCGTCGGTCGATGCCGCCGGACCGCTCACCACCCCGGGCCCATCGCCGTTGAGCAGGCCCTGGTAGCTGAAGGCGAAGGCGGGATTGGGCTGGCCCTGCGGGCGCTCCACCGACGGCCCGGCGATGGTCAGCGGCGCAGGGGTCACGCTCAGGCGCCCGGGCCGGTAGGTGATCGTGTAGTTCCCGGCGACCCCGCCCGCCGCCATGATCTCGTAGCCGCCGACGTCGCTGGCCGGCGTGGCGCTGGTGGACAGGACCAGCCCGTTCACCGCCGAGGGCGTGTCGCCCGCCACCAGCCCCTCGAACCGGGCGGTCAGCTCGGGATTGGCGGAGCCGTAGAGGCGCGTCGCGTCGTTGGCGACGATGGTCAGCGGCGCCGGCGTGACCAGCAGGGTCCCCTGGCGGTAGCTGATCGTGTAGTTGGCGTTGGCGGCGCCGGAGGGGGCCAGCGCGTAGCTGCCCACCGGCGACGAGGGGGTCGCCGCGGAGGCGACCGCCACCGTCCCCAGCGCCGCCGGCGTGTCTCGGGGCGCCAGACCCTCGAAGACCGGCTGGAAGACCGGGTCGGCGGCGCCGTACAGCCGCCGCGCCTCGGCGACGCCGATGGTCAGCGGGCGGGGCGTGACGGTCAGGCCGTTGCCGGTGAAGCTCAGCGTGTAATTCGGGCTGGCGGCCAGCGTGCCCTGGCCGATCTCGTAGCGGCCGGCATTCTCGCCCGCCGCCCGCGCCACCGCGCCATTCAATGCGGTAGCCGCCGTGTCGCCGTTGCGCAGCCCGGTGAGCACCAGGTCGAAGGCCGGGTCGGCGTCGCCATAGACCTTCGACGCGGCGGCCACGGCCGCCGTCAGGGCCGCGGGGCGGATCTGGAACTCGGCGCCGGTGAAGGCGACGATGTAGTTCGGGCCGGCCGAGAGCGTGCCCGCATTGATGGCATAGGCGCCCGCGTTCTCCCCCGGCGCCCGGCCGGGGGCGCCGCTCAGCAGGGCCGCCGTGTCGCCGCGGCGGAAGCCGGTGGCGGTGAAGGCCAGCGCCGGGTCGACGTCGCCATAGGTCTTGCCGGCCGTCATCGCCGTGACCGCCAGGGCGGCCGGGCTGATGGTCAGCGTGCCGCCATTGAAGCTCAGCGTGTAGTTGGGCGACGCCGCCAGCGTCCCCTGCGTGACGGCGTAGCTGCCGGCGTTCTCGCCCGGCGCCCGCGCGGCCGCGCCGCTCAGGACCGAGACCAGCGTGTCGCCCCGGCGCAGCCCGGTCGCGGCGAGGGCGATCTGGGGGTCGGCGTCGCCATAAACCTTGGTCAGGGCGGGCGCGGTGACGGTCAGGGGCGCGGGGGTGATGGTGAGCGTGCCGCCATTGAAGCTGATCGTGTAGTTCGGCGCCGCCAGCGTCCCCTGGGTGATGGCGTAGCGGCCGACATCGTTCCCCGGCGCGCGGGCCAGGCTGCCCTGCAGCGCCGACGAGACCGTGTCGCCGTTCACCAGCCCCGTCGCGGTAAAAGCGAGGGTGCCGTCGGGATCGCCATAGATGATCGACCTGGACTGGGCATCGACCGTCAGCGGCGCCGGCGTGATGCGGAAGGTGCCTGGGGCGATGGTCAGGGTGTAGTTCGGGCCGGCCGAGAGCGAGCCGACGGTGATGGCGTAGGTGCCGACATTGCTCCCGGGCGCGCGGCCCAGCGCGCCGCTCAGCACGCCGCTCGTATCTCCCGCCCGCAGCCCGCTCACGCTGTAGCTTAGCGCCGGATCGGCGGCGCCGTAGACCCGGGTCGTGCTGGCCGGCGTCACGGCGAGCGGTGCCGGCGTCACCGTCAGCACGCCCGGCGCGAAACTGAGAGTGTAATTGTCCGCGCTGCCGCCCGAGACCGAGATCGGGTAGGTGCCGGCGGCGGAACCCGGCGTGGCCGCGGTCGCGACCGTGACGCCGCTGACGACGGAGGCGCTGTCGCCGTTGACGAGGCCGGAGACGCTGAAGCCCAGCGTCGGGTTGGCGAGGCCGTACTCGCGTGAGGCGCTGTTGGCCCTGACCGTCAGCGCCGCCGGGTTGATGGTGAGGGTGCCGGGAACGAAGCTGTAGATATAGCCCTTGCTGTTCGCCAGCGTGCCCGCCGACACGGTGATGGAATAGCTGCCGACGGCGGAGGCTGGCGTCGCCGAGATGTTGAAGGCGGGCGCGCCGGTCAGCGTGTTGGCGACCGTGTCGCCGGGCTGGAAGCCGGTGTAGCTCGCGCTCGGCGTGGGGTTCGCATTGCCGTAGGTGCGGGAGAGGTTGGCGGCGGTGACGGTCAGCGTGCCGCCGCCGGCATACATCACGAGGTCGCCGGCCTCCGCGATGGACCCCGGCGGGTTCGCCGACAGGGTCCGCCCGTAGATCACGGTGCCGGTGAGCGTGCCCAGCGTCGTGTCGGCCGGCGAGGAGGAATAGATCATCCAGCGCCTGCCGGGGTTCAGCACGCTGCCCGCCGAATTGACGAAGCCGGCGGCGCCCGAGAGCGCGATGTCGTTCGCCACGCCGCCGTTGGTGACGCTGGAGCCGACAGCCAGGGTCAGCACGCCGTCGGTGCCGATGATAATGGGGTTGGAACCGGCGTTGACGGGTGCGGTGAGATCGAGGTCGCCGCCGGTGCGGTAGATGGTGACCGCCCCGCTCGCCGTCACCGGCCCCAGCACGTCGAAATCGTTGGCCTCGTCCAGCGTGATGGCGCCCGTGCTGGTCAGCAGCAGCGCGCCGGCGGTCAGGGCCGTTCCGGCATCCTGCGTGATGGGCCCGCCCTGGAGGGCCAGCGGATCCGCGCCGAGATTCACCGTGCCGCCCAGCGTGATCGCGCCCGTGCCGCCGCCCGCCCCGATGACGATCGTCTGGAAGCCGGGGTTGAGCGCCGCCAGCGTGCCGGCGCCGAGCGTCAGCACGCCGGCGCCCGAGCCGATGCCGATGGCGGTGGAGGGGGTGAACGGCTCGATGGCCAGGAGGCCGGTGGAGCTGATCGACCAGTTGGTCAGGTCCATCAGGTCGGCGATGAGGGAGATGGAACTCGCGTAGGTGGTGCCGCCATTGTGGCCGATCTCCACCTCGGTCGTGCCGGCGCTGCTGCCGGTCCGGATCGATCCGGCTTGGCCGATCAGCTGGATCGGGCCGTTGCCGGTCGAGTAGATCCGGTTCGGCGTAGGCGAGCCCAGGGCGTCGATGTTGATGTCGGAGGCGTTGGCGGTGCCCGTGCCCGTCCCGATGAGGATGATGCTGCCGGACCCGGTGTTGAAGACCTGGCTGCCGCCGACGATGCTGACGCCGGCGCTGAAGGGCGGAAGGGGCGGGCTGCTGTTGCCGCCGACGCCGTCCAGGGCGATCATCCCGGCGCCGGACGTGCTGACGACCGAACCGTTCAGGAGCTCGACGCCGACCGCCGCCGTCTCGCCGTCGGGCGCCTCGCCCCGGGCGATGATGTTGCCGCCCTGGGCGTCGAGGGTGCTGCCCTCGATGAAGATGCCGCGGCCGTAGGAGGTCTCGCCGCCGAGCAGGCCCGGCGTGCCGGTGACGTAGCCGCGGGCGAAGCCGGTGCCGCTGAGATCGCCCACCAGCGAGATCGCGCCGCCCGCCGTGGTGATGGAGGAGCCGCCCCGGATCTCGACCGCGCCCGGCCCCGCGCCGGTGCCGGTCGTGTCGTTGCGGTCGGCGTTGAGGATGACGTCGAGCGCGCCGCCGGTGCTGCGGATGCTGGCGCCGTTGTAGAGGAAGATCGACTCGCCGGCATTGAACCGCAGCGTGGCCGGGCCGGCGGTCGACTTCAGGATCTCGGCGCCGCCCGCCCCGTCGAAGCGGATGTTGTCGCTGGCCGCCAGGGTGACGTTGCCGCCGTTCAGCAGCGTGCTGACGGCGCCGGCGGTGATGATGCTGTTGACCGCGCCGAAGTTCGAGGGGTTGTCCAGGTCCGTGGCCGTGGCGATGTCGTCGCCGGACGTGGTGTCGCCGTTGAGGTCGGGCGCGGTGAGCCGGATCAGGATGTTGGTCGGGTCCAGCAGGATGTCGCCGGTCTCGCCCAGCGCCGCCGTCACGTCCACTTGGCCGGCGAAGTCCAGCTGCCCCTTGCCCGAGGTCTCGACGAAGCCGCCGTCCCCGCCCGCCTCGCCGCCCCGCGCGGTGATGGTTCCGGCGAAGCGCGTCCGCCCGTCCGACCAGACGATGACCGCGCCGCCGTCGCCCGAACCGCCGTTCCGGCCGCCATCGGCCCGCAGCGTCGCCGTGGTGGCGACGGTCGTCCGCCAGGAGGCCGGCAGCGGCAGGGCCGAGAAGCGCCGCTCCCCCTGCCCGCCCAGATAGTCGCCGCCGACCAGCACCGTGCCGCCGTCGCGGCTTCCCGACGCGTCGACCGAGCCGGCCACCTGCACGTCGCGGCCCAGCAGATGGACCCGGCCGCCGTCTCCGGCCCGGCCGGTCGCCTCGATCCGCCCCGCCTGTTCCAGCCGGCCGGTGCCGGCGTCGACGGTCACCTGGCCGCCCGAGGCGCCGGAGGCGTCGAGCGTGCCGGAGACGGTGACGCCGCCGCCCTCGCCCACGATGACGATGCGGCCGCCCACCTCCCGCGCCTCGGTCGCCTCGACGATGCCCGTGGCGTTGATGACGCCGCCCAGGACCGTGCCGGCGGCGCGGCCGGTCAGCAGCACGGACCCGCCCTCGGCGGCGATGCGGCCGGCCTGCTCCACCAGGGCCCGGCCGGTGCCGTCGCCCCGGCTGCCGCCGGTGACCTCGTAGCGCAGCAGCCCGTCGCCATGCAGGTCGAGGGCGAAGGTCTCGGCGCCGCCCAGCACGACCGAGCCGAGCGTCGCCTCGATCAGGCCCGTGTTGGAGACCATAGCGGCGGAGAGCGCCGCGAAGCCGCCCTCGGCCACCCGGATGGTGCCCCGGTTCTCCACGGCCGCGCCCGCCACCGGCGAGGCGATTTCGAAAGCGAAACGATCCGCCAGGAAATCCTCGTCGCGGATGTCCGAGGTCGTCGCCAGGAACGCGGCGGCGTCGATGCGGCCGCCATGGCCGACCAGCACGCCGTTGGGATTGATCAGCACCACCTTGCCGTTGGCCTCGATGGTGCCGTCGATGCGCGAGGCCTCGGGTCCCCGCACCCGGTTCAGCAGGATGGAGCCCGCTCCGGGCTGGTTGACCGTGACGGTCTCGCCCGATCCCACCGAAAAGCGTGCCCAGTCCAGGATGGCGTGGCCGGTCGTCTGGGTGATGCTGGTACGGGCGCCGCCGCCGCTGACCTGGACCCCGCCCGTGACCGCCACCGGGCCGGACGGGTCGGCCAGGGCGGGCACCGGGCCCATGACCGCCGCGAGCGCGGTGCCGAGCAGGAGATGGTCTCGGAGCGCACGGGATTTCGGGCTCATAGGCTGGCCGCCAGTTCAAGGTAGAAGCGGGTGCCGGGGTCCTGCGCCCCGGGCACCGGCAGGTTGCGGAGCGGCCGGGCGACCTCCAGCGTCGCGCTGCGGCCCGGTGCGAAATCCAGCCGCACGCCGCCGCCGGCCGAGCGCAGCAGCGTGTTGGCGGTCTCGGAGCGCCAGACCCGGCCCCAATCGAAGAAGGCGTAGGGGGTGGCGCTCGCCAGGTAGGGCATCTCGAACTGGAAGGTCCGGCGCAGCTCCGCCGTGGCGCCGAACCCGTTGCCGCCCGACAGGTCCGAGGCGTTGTAGCCGCGGCCGAAGCGGGCGCCGCCCAGCCCGAACTCCTCGCCGGAGAAGAGAACGTCCCGGGTGTACTGGCCGGCCACGCCGATCACCAGCAGAGCGCCCTTCGGCAGCGCCTGCAGCCGCTGCATCTCGGCAGAGAGCTTGGTGAATCGGGGATCGGGGTCGAGGCGGGAGGCGCTCATGGAACCGGCCGGGGTGGCGTTCAGCACGTCCAGCCCCTGCACCAATGCCGCCGTGAGGACCGTGCCCCCGCCCAGGAACCCGGCCTCGGAGAAGGAGACGCGGAAATCCGCCGTGCGCCACACATCGGTGCTGAACCGCTCGCCCAGCAGGTCGATGCGCGCCTCCTGCGCGGTCCAGCCGGCCTCCAGCACCAGGTTCTGCCGGCGGGTGCGCAGCAGCGGCCAGCTCAGGCGCTGGCCGGCCGCCATGCTGGTGGTGCGGACGGCGAAGGTCTGCAGGCCGGCGCCCGGCCGGCCCCGGCTGTAGTTCAGGGTGGTGGCGAGGCTGAGCCCGTCAGCGTTCACCGGCTGCAGGTAGCGCAGGGCGAGGCTGCGGCTTTCCGACAGGTCGGGGGTGGCGGAGGCGGTGAGGCCGATCTGCTCGCCCCAGCCCAGCGCCGAGTTGGCGGCGGCGTCGGCGAAGAATGTCCAGGGTCCGGCGAAGCGGGAATTGCGGTTGCCGCCGCCGACCGACACGGCATAGGGCGTCTCGGTGACGGTGAGGGCCAGCTCCGCCATGCCCGGCTGGTCGCCCGGCCGCAGCACGCCGCCGACAACCACGCCGGGAAGGTCGCCGGCCAGAAGCAGCGACCGCTCGATCGTGGCCGCCCGGGTGGGGCGTTCGGCCTGGGGCGGGGCCAGGAAATCCTTCAGCCGCTCGGCCGTGTCGGGAGACGCGCCGTCGACCTGCACCTTGCCGACATAGCCCTCCACCACCTTGATCCGCACCGTGCCGTCCTCGATCTCCTGCGGTGGGACGAAGGCGCGGGTCAGGGGATAACCCTTGGCGACGTAGCGGGCCTGGATGGCGTCCGCGACGGCCACCACCTCGGGCAGCGAGATGCGGCGGGTCAGCAGCGGCGCGATCAGCGGATCCCAGAAGTCCGGCCCCACGATCGTGGCGCCCTCGACCAGGACGCGCTTCACCGGGAACTTCAGATCGTCGGACGATTTGCCGCCGGTGCTCTTGCGCTGGGCCGGGAAGGAGAATTGCAGCTTCGCCTCGGGCGGCTTCGGCGCCTGCTGCAGCTGGTTCGGGTTGGTGGCCTTGCCCGGCTCGACCGTGCCGGGGACGGACGGCGGCGGCTGCTGCGCGACGGAGGGCGCCGCCGCGAGCAGCGCCGCTCCCCCCACTCCCATCGCTCGGACGAAGGTATACATTCTCGACTCTTCGCAAGAGCGCATATCCCTAAAGGGTGATGCGGATCGCCTCGGAGCGTCTACTAACCGTTCGGGTATATTGACAAGACAATCATATTGCTTCGCGCGGAGCGATCCTGGCCGCCGGCAAGGGGCGTCGCAGCAGAGACAAGGAATAATCAAAAGAAAACAGATACTTCGCCGTTACCAGCGGCGGCAGGGCGAAGCGTTGAACCGGAGGGGCGCGGCCGCGAGCGTCCCTATCGACTGAGCGAATTCGGTCAGAGGCCACCCTGTACTAAGGGATAGGCGGCGGCGACATCTCTGACAGGATTACTTCCACCTACTAGCGTTCCTGGGTCCATAAAGCAGGCCCGGCGCCCAAGCAGGGCGTGGTGCCGCCACCCGACCTCATAGCCAAGCCCATGCCGGGCACACCTACCCGGCGGCCCGACCGACCACCGCTCGTCAACATCTGTTGACGAGCCGACCTTCGTCAACTATCGTTGACGAATGATGCGGCCCGATCCCCTCCCCTCCCCCGACGATCCAGAGGCGGCCCTGGCGGCCGTCGTCGCCCTGCGCCGCCTGGCCGACACGCTGGAGCGGGAAGCGGTACGGGCCGCGCTGGCGCAGGGCTGGTCATGGGCGATGATCGCGCA
>DASPNP010000042.1:0-43886 GCA_035626475.1 Azospirillaceae bacterium | reverse complement strand
CGATGCGGCCATATTGGCGCGCGACCTGATCGAGGAAGCGCACCAGGTTCTCGTAGCAGCTGAACAAGGAGCGCGGCATCTGCCGGTTGAGGATGAGCAGATCGGCGACGAGCCAGGGCTTGACGCTCTCGCGGTAGACCCAGTGGTAGGCGGTGAGCGCCGAGACCTCGCGCAGGATCGTGGTCCACTGGAAGTAGTCGAGGCTGCCGCCGACGCGCTCCGTCTCAGGCAGGAGGACGTGGAACTTCACGTCGAGGATGCGGGCGGTGTTGTCGGCCCGTTCCAGCGTCGTGCCGAGCTGGGTGAAGCGGTAGGCGTCGGTGCGCAGCATGGTGTTGGCATAGGCGCCGCTGAACAACAGCGAGCGCTGCTTCACCCACTCCAGCAGCCCCGCCAGCTTGTCCGCCGCCAGATCCGCCGGCTTCAGGGCGCGGGTCTGCTGCCAGGTCTCGTTCAGCGCCTCCCACATGTCCACGGTCAGCGCCGTGCGCACCGCCCGGGCGTTGCGCCGTGCCGTCTCGATGCAGGAGACGATGCTGGAGGGGTTGTCCGGGTCGCGGACCAGATAGTCCACCACCAGCGCCGGCACCACCTCGCCATGCTTGGCGAGATAGCCGGGCTCGCAGCCCGTGGCGATCAGGGTGGAGCGCCACTCGTTGCCGGGATTGCCCAGCGAGAGCGCCATGTTGGCCATGCGGTGCCCGACCAGGACCAGGCGGGCGATGCTCTCGGCCCGCTCCATGTAGCGGGCGAGCCAGAAGAGGCTGTCGGCGGTGCGGCTCAGCATGGTCATGCCTCCAGCACCCAGGTGTCCTTGGTGCCGCCGCCCTGGCTGGAATTGACCACGAGCGATCCCTCCTTCAGCGCCACCCGCGTCAGCCCGCCGGGCACGATCCGGATCTCCCGCCCGTTCAGCACGAAGGGCCGCAGATCGACATGGCGGGGCGCGATGCCCTGGGCGACGAAGGTCGGGCAGGTCGACAGCGACAGGGTGGGCTGGGCGATGTAATCGGCCGGCCGCGCCTTCAGCCGCCGCGCGAACTCCTCGCGCTCGGCCGCGCTGGCGTGCGGCCCCACCAGCATGCCGTAGCCGCCGGAACCCCGCGCCTCCTTCACCACCAGCTCGTCCAGATGCTCCAGAACATATTTCAACTCGTCCGGGCGGGCGCAGATGTGGGTCGGCACGTTCGCCAGGATCGGCTCCTCCCCCAGATAGAAGCGCACCATGTCGGGGACGTAGGGGTAAACAGCCTTGTCGTCGGCGATGCCGGTGCCGACCGCGTTCGCCAGCGTGACGGTGCCGCTGCGGTAGGCGGCGAAGAGGCCGGGCACGCCCAGCGCGCTGTCCGGGCGGAAGGTGAGCGGGTCCAGATAATCGTCGTCGATGCGCCGGTAGACCACGTCCACCCGCATCGGTCCCTGGGTGGTGCGCATGAAGACGAAGCCGTCCTCGACGAACAGGTCCGGCCCCTCCACCAGCTCCACGCCCATCTCGTCGGCCAGGAAGGAGTGCTCGTAATAGGCGCTGTTGTAGGAGCCGGGCGTCAGCAGCACGACCGTGGGCTCGCCCTTGCAGGCCGGCGGCGCCACGGATTTCAGCGTCTCCAGCAGCTCCTGGGGATAGTGCGAGACCGGGGCGACGCGGTGCCGGGAGCAGAGGTCGGGGAAGAGCCGCAGCATCGCCTCGCGGTTTTCCAGCATGTAGGAGACGCCGCTGGGCGTGCGGCAATTATCCTCCAGCACGTAGAATTCGTCCGGCCCGGTGCGCACCAGGTCGATGCCGGCGACGTGGGTATAGGCGCCGCCGGGCGGGGTGAAGCCCTGCATCTCCGGCCGGAAGCCCTCATTGTGCAGCACCAGCGCCTCCGGCACCTTACCGGCCCGCAGGATCTCGCGTCCGCCATAGACGTCCGCCAGGAAGGCGTTCAGCGCCTTCACCCGCTGCTCCAGGCCCCGCTGCAGGAAGTCCCACTCGCCCCGGTCCAGGATGCGCGGGATGATGTCGAAGGGGATGAGGCGCTCGGGGTCGCCGCCCTCGGTATAGACGGCGAAGGTGATGCCGACCCGGCGGAACAGGATCTCCGCCTCGCGCCGCTTCAGCTCCATGATGTCGGGTGGCATCTCGGCCAGCCAGCGCCGCACGGCGTCGTAGGGCGCGCGGGCGGCATCGGCCGCCGCACCGCCCGTCATCTCGTCGAACGCCAGCCCCATGAAGCCTGCCCCTCCTCTCGCCTCCCCTGTGGGTAGCAAGGGCCGTGCCGCCCCCGCCGCCGCCCGGAAACCGCCCCGTCCGGGGTAGCCTCAGCCCAAAGCTTAACCATTTCGTGCGCGATTGCCTATGGATTGCGCAACTTCCTGACACGCTTGTAGCGGCGCGCGCTTTCTGCTCCCCTGACCTGAAATGATCGAGATCTGGCACATCGACGCGGCGGCCGAGGCGGACCGGCTGGCGCCCTACGAGGCGGTGCTGACGGCGGCGGAACGGGACGGGATCGCGCGGTTCCGCCAGCCGGAGGACCGGCTGCTGCGCACGGTCGCCCGGGGGGCGCTGCGCCTGCTGCTGGGCCGTCGGACTGGAACCGCACCCGAGGCGCTGGTCTTCGAGGAGGGCCCGCAGGGCAAGCTGGCGCTGGCCGGCGGCCCGCACTTCAACCTCAGCCATTGCCGCGGGCAGGGGCTGATCGGCATCGGCGACCGGCCGCTGGGCGTGGATGTCGAGCGCGAGGACCGCACCGTCGACTGGCGCGGCCTCTGCCGCATGGTCGCCGCGCCGCGCGAGGTCGAGGCGATCGAGGCGGCGCCCGAGCATGACAGGGCGCGGCTGTTCATGAGTCTCTGGACCGCCAAGGAATCTTACGTGAAGGCGCTGGGCATCGGCATCGGCCACCCCCTGCGCGAGGTCCAGGTGATCGGGCCCGGCGGGACGCTGCCGACGGTGCTGGACACCTCGCAGCCCCGTGATGCGCGGGAACCCTGGCGCCTGCACCCGCTGGCCAGCCCGCCGGGGTACCTCTCCTGCCTCTGCCATCCCGGCCCCGCCGCCCCGGTGCGCGAACAGGCCTTCCGGGCGTAAGCTGGCGCAACCGGGCGGCCCGCGGGCTGTTGGGCCCTTATCGGCGGGTGGTGACTGAGGAGGCGATGATGAAGGCGTTCCTGACGGCGGTGGTCTTCTACGGCGTCGCGGCGGCCGCGACGGGCTTCATCCTGGAAGGCGTCTTCGCCAGGCAGTCGGTCGACGCCTTCTCCACCGAGGGCGCCGCCCCCGGCCACCATGGCGACGCGAACGAGCGCGGCTGGAACTACTGACGCGGGTTCCTGGGCCTCTTCGTTTCCGCCGATCGCATCAAGCGGTGGGCAGCGTTTCCGCTGTGCGTGCTTCGACAGGCTCAGCATGAGGGGTGTATTGCTGCTCCCGGTGAAAGAACCGGGTGTGCCTAGAGTACCCCGTCCCTCATCCTGAGCCTGTCGAAGGACGCACCACGCCCCAGCCTCTCCCGGAGCACGGCCGGCGTCCCCGCTCCTACTCCCCGTCCGCGCGGTCGGCCTCGCGGCTGCGGAAATAATCCTCCGGGGTGCGCGGCTTGGGCCGGTCGGGGCCGGCATGGGGGTCGAAGCTCCGTTCCGTATGGGCGATGACGCGGCAGTCGGCGCACATGCGCACCCGGTCGATGGGCGAGGTGGCGCTCTGTGAGGCCGACGGGTACATCCAGTGCTGCCCCTCCAGCTTCGCCACGATGCGGTCGACGGTCGCCTTGATGCCGAAGGGCTTGGCGCAACGGATGCAGACCGCCGGCTCCTCCTCCTTCACCACGCGCGGGCTGCGGGCGGCGTCGGTGAAGTCCAGGCGCGGCTGCAGCCGGATCACCTTCTCCGGGCAGGTGGCGGCGCAGAGGCCGCACTGCACGCAGGCATCCTCGGTGAAGCTCAGCTGCGGCCGCTCCGGATTATCGGTCAGCGCCCCCGTGGGGCAGACGCCGACGCAGGAGAAGCAGAGCGTGCAGCCCGCGACATTCACCTCCAGCGTGCCGAAGGGCGCGCCCGGGGGAAGCGGCAGGATGTCCACCGGCACGGGCGCGGCGGCGTGCAGGCGGCGCACGGACAGCTTCATCAGGTCGCGCTTGCCGCCCATGGGCAGGAAGGCCTTCGGCGTCGGCGTGCCCTCGCGCGCCGGCAGCAGGCCCAGCTCCGCCGCCAGCCGGTCGGGATCGTCGGCCTCCAGCACCGTGCAGCGGCCGGCGCCGTAGCCGAGGCCCAGCGCCAGGCTCTCCATCAGGTTCAGCATGCGCGACAGGCCCTCGCGCTCCCCGTCGCCCCTGGTGCCGGCCAGCAGCCGCACCTCGGCGGCGCCGGCGGCCAGGGCCGCGGCCGGGAACTCGATGCCGAGATGGGTGACCGCCTCGACCTCGAAGGGGATGACCCGCGCCGGCAGGCCGGGTCCCAGCCGGGCCAGCAGGTCGATGATCGGCGCGCCATGGTCGCGGTCGTGCACCAGCAGCACCGGCGCCCGGCCACCCGCCCCCTGGTAGGTCTCCAGCAGCACCCGCACCCGCTCCAGCAGATGGTCGGGCGTCGGCACGGCGTAGGTGGCGGCGCCGGTGGGGCAGACGGCGTGGCAGCCGCCGCAGCCCTGGCAGGCATGGGCGTCGATGGCGACATGGTCGCCGTTCGGCGTGATGGCGCCGGCCGGGCAGACCTCCAGGCAGCGGGTGCAGCCCTGGCGCTTGTTCCGGCTGTGGGCGCAGAGGTCGGCGCGGTAGGCGACGTAGCGCGGCCGGTCGAACTCGCCGACCAGCTCCGCCGCCTCGAACAGCAGCTCGGCCACGGCGGCCGGGCTGCCGGGGTCGGCGCGCAGGTAGCCGTCGCGCTTGTGCGGGAACAGCGGCTGGCCGCCGGTGAGGTCGATGATCAGGTCGCAGCGCGACACCGCCCCGTCGCGCCCCGGGCCGAAGCGCAGATAGCCCCGGCTGGACGGGTCGGGCAGGGCGTAGCCGTCCACCGTCACCTCGAAGGCGCCGAGATGGCCCTTGGCACCGCGCACCCGCCCCCGCACCACCGGGAACTCGGTCAGGCGCGGCGGCAGGACGTCGACCGGATCGGCCAGCATGATCGTGACGTCCAGCCGGTCGGCCAGGCGGCGGCCGGCCTCGATCGCGGCCTCGTCGCGGCCCAGCACCAGGGCGACGCCCTCCGAGGTCAGGCTCAGCAGCGCGTGGTCGGGGGCGGTGAGCGCCGCCTCGGCCAGCAGCGCCGCCAGCTTGGGCGTGGCGGCCGCCCCCTCGTCGGACCAGCCGGCGCGCTCGCGGATGTTCACCATGCGGAGATCGTCGGGATCGCGCCCGTCCAGCGCCTCCGCGAAGATCGCGGCCTCCTGGGTGCAGCCGACCAGCAGCTTGCCCGGGGTGGCCTGGAGCCGGTCCAGTTCGGCCCGGCAGAGCTGGTGCGCCACCCTGGGCGCCTCGGTGCCCAGCGCCGCGCCCAAGGCGCCGGCGTCGAGCGGCATGGTCCCGCCGCAATCGCAGACGAGGCACGTCCGACCGTCGATCCTCATCCTACCTCCCCATCCGCGCCGGCGTTTCGCCGTTCCGCTAGGTTGTTGTTTTAGCGCGGAGGGTGGAGGCTGGTCGCTCACCCACTAGGAGTAACCAGGGCTATTGCGGAGGTGGGAATGGCGGCTGGCGCGGCACTGCGCAGGAAAAACACGGTGGAGGCGGGCTTCCCGCCCCTGTTCGAGGCGCGGGAGATCCGCAGCGGCGATGCGCTGCGGCAGGCGGTGGCGCGGGCCGCCCGGGGCGCCGGGGCCGGCACGCTGCTGTGGAGCGGCCGGGACGGCACGATGGATGTCGCCGTGCTGTTCGAACCGGACCGGCCGCTGACGCGCGCCTGGCCGGCGGCGCTGGTGGCGGGGCTGGCCCTGGCCGACGCGCTGGAGGCGGCGGGGCCGGAGCGCAAGCCGGTGATGTTCGGCTGGCCGGACCGGCTGCAGATCGACGGGGCGCGGGTCGGTACCGTCCGCGCCGCCTGCCCGCCCGGCACAGCCCCGGATGCGGTGCCCGACTGGCTGGCGGTGGCCGTCTCGGTGCGGCTGGGGCGGCCCGGCGAGGAGTGCCGCACGCCCGACCGCACCACGCTCTGGGAGGAGGGATTCGGCGAGGTGGAGCCCGGCCTGCTGGCGCCATCCTATGCCCGCCACCTGCTGCATTGGGTCCATCGCTGGCAGGAGGACGGCTTCCGCACCGTGGCGGAGGTCTGGCTGGACCGGCTGGCGCCGTCCGGCGACGAGACCAAGCACGGGCTGGACCCCGACACCGGCGACCTGCTGCGGCTGACGCCCGGCACGACGGTCCCGGAGCGCCGCCGGCTGGCCGAGGCGCTGGGCCGGGGCGGCAAGCCGGAGACGGACGGGCTGGAGACGGACGGGCCGCGCGCCGGTTGAGAGGGGCGGGAGGAGCGATGAGCCTGGAGCATATGCCGGTGGGCGTGGTGGTGGAGCGGCGGCCGGCGGCCAGCCGCTGGCTGGACCATGTCTGGCGGGCGGCGGCGGTGCTGCCCGGCCGGCCGGAGACGCCGCCCTGGTCGCTGCTGGCCGAGGCGGACGGCGTGTCGCGCTACTATGCCGGGACGGTGGAGCTGGAGGCGCACCGGGCCGACACCAAGGTCTACAAGCTGAATCTGGAGCAGGAGCAGCCCAGCGTCTATGTGGTGCTGCGGCCGGGCGCGGGCAGCGGGCCGGAAGGCTGGGGCCTGCTGCTGGCCACCGTCGACCCGACCGAGGCGCAGGCCCATGCCGACAGCGGCACCGACCTGGTGGAGGCGCTGCCCATGCCGCCGTCGGTGCATGCCTGGCTGCGGGACTTCGTCGCCCGCCACCATGTCGAGCGCAAGGAATGGTACCGCCGCAACGACCGCGCCAACCCCGAGGCGCTGGCCGGCCGTCGGCGCCCGGTGGAGGACCAGGATGAGTGAGCGCCGCAGGGTCGGGCTGGAGAGCCCCGATGAGGGCGGCGGGGACGGCTTCCTCGGCCGCTGGTCCCGCCGCAAGCTGCAGGCCAGGCGCGAGGTGGCGGAGCCGCCGCCCGAGGCGCTCCCGCCCGCGGTCGCCGCCGAACCGGAGCCGGACCTGGAGGCGCTGCCGCCGGTGGAGAGCCTGGACGAGCAATCCGACTACACCGCCTTCCTGAAGCGCGGCGTGCCGGCGGCGCTGCGCCATGCCGCTTTGCGCAAGGCCTGGGCGACCGATCCCGTCATCGCGGGCCACCGGCCGCTGGTCGACTATGACTGGGACTTCCACGCCCCCGGCTACGGGAAGCTCTGGGAGATCGACGACCCCAAGGCGATGGTCGAGAAGCTGTTCCGCCACCTGACCCGGCCGGAGGAGGCGAGGGCGCCGGCGCCGCTGGTCGACGACTGCGCCCTGGACGTCGTTACGCCTCCGCAACCACCCAGGGCGGAGCTGCCCTTGGAACCGGTGGAGGAACCGGCGGCGGAGGAGCCTGCCGCCGCCCTGCCCGCTCCCGGCGAGGCGCCGTTGACCGAGGCGCCCGCCCCCGAACCGGAACCGGTCCGCCAGCAGAACGAACCTGTCCGCCGGCGCCGCCATGGCGGGGCGCTGCCGGGTTAGCGGGCTCTACAAGAGACTGTATCGCATGATTCCTGCTGGAGGCTCCCACTCGCAACCGTCATCCCGGCGAAAGCCGGGACCCAGGGGTTGAAGCCATGAGAGATCGATGAAGCACGTCCGTAGGTCGCATGGAGCGCAGCGCAATGCGACGCCACGGCCGGGATGTCGCATTACGGCTGCGCCTCCATGCGACCTACGAACCACACCTGGGCCGCATCAGGCGCATCCCGCTGCAACCCCTGGGCCCCGGCTTTCGCCGGGGTGACGTGCAAGGGGGGAGTTCACCCGAGTTTCGCTTGAGCCTCCTACCGCCAAACGAAGGTCGCCGCCGAGCCCGCCGGCATCCAGGCGCGGAAGCCGCGCGCGCCGTCCTGCACGCCGACGGTCCGGTCGGCGGCGCCGGTGTTGAAGGCGACCAGCACGCGCTGGCCGTCGGGGCCCAGGAACGCCGTGCCGTCCACCGCCCCGGCATCCGCCGGCGTCGCCTCGATCCGGGTGAAGCCGGGGCGCACGAAGCGGCTGGCGTGGCCCAGGGCGAAATAGTCGTAATTGTGGATGACGGCACCGGTGCCCGTATCCACCGTCACCAGCCCGTCGCAGATCTGGCAACCGCCATTCTTCGGCCCGTGGCCCTGGTCCAGAGCGGCGTTCCACTTCACCACCGCCCCCACCCCCTCGCGCACCGCCCGGATCAGCAGGCGGGTCACGTCGTAGCGCAGGTTGCCGGCGAAGCCGGGGCTCCAGGCGCCGGCGGTGATCTCGGTCAGCCAGAGCGGCACCTGGGGGTGCGCCTGCCTCAAGGGCCGCACCAGGGCCGGGTCGCCCGCATAGTCGTGGAAGGCGACGCCGGCGACGAAGGGCCGCGCGGCCGGATCGGCCAGGACGGTCATGGGGAAGTCCACCCCGTCCCAATTATGGTCCCAGACCAGCACCCGGGTGCGCAGCCCGGCTGCCGCCAGGGCGGGGCCGAGATGCTGCGCCAGGAACCGCGCCTGCTCCGGCGCGTCCATCGCCATGCTGGGATAGGAATTGGTCTCGTGCCGGGGCTCGTTCTGGACGGTCAGCGCGGAGACAGCCACTCCCTCCGCCGCCATGGCCTGGACATAGCGGACCAGGTAGTCGGCGTAGGTGCCGTAATGCTCGGGCAGCAGGCGGCCGCCATTGAGGCTGCCGCCGCTCTTCATCCAGGCGGGCGGGCTCCAGGGGCTGCCGACCACGGTGATGGCGGGGTTGATCGCCAGGGCGCGGCGCAGCATGGGCAGGACGTGGCGCCGCTCCCGCTCCAGCGTGAAGTTCAGCATCGCCGCCACGCCGGCGTCCCGACGGTCATAGTAGGTGTAGCTGGACAGCGCGAAGTCCGACGCCCCCACCGGCTGGCGCAGGATCGACAGGCCGATGCCGGCCGTGGGGTCGAAGAGCTGGCGCAGCAGCCGCTCCTGGGCCTCCCAGGGCAGCTGGCCGATGGCCCAGCAGGCGGATTCGGTCAGCGAGGCGCCGAAGCCTTCCATGCGCTGGTGGGTGCGGCCGGAATCCAGCACCAGGTCGGGCCGGCGCGGCACGGCGCCGATCGCGGCCGGCCCCTGCTCCGACAGGCGCAGCGCCTGATCCGCCGTGGTGAGGAGGATCCGCGCCGACGGCTTGGACGGCGCCGCCAGGGACGGCATTGCGACGGCCATGGAGAGCGCCCCGCCGATCAGGCCGCGGCGGCCGATCCGCCCTGCCGACTGCTCCAACATCCCACCCGCCACCATCGCTCCGAACCGCGCAGACGGGGCAAGCTACCTCGGAAGTGGTTGAGAAATGGTGTTGCCCGGCATGGGGTGCGCCGCCCCCACCGTCAAGCCTGCCACCGGCGCAGGGGTCGGTTGCGCATTCGGTCGGGTCGCATTCACGGGGACCGGCCCCATGTTGGGAAGACCACCATGGTTCGAAAGATATCCAAATGACGAAGGACCCGCTCTTCACCCCGGTGCGCTTCGGCGCGTTCGACCTGCAGCACCGGGTCGTCATGGCACCGCTGACCCGCCTGCGCTCGCGCCAGCCGGGCGACGTGCCGCAGGCGCTGAACGCCGAGTATTACGGCCAGCGCGCCAGCCGCGGCGGCCTGATCGTCACCGAGGCGACCGACATTGCCGAGCAGGCGCGCGGCTATGCCGGCGCGCCGGGCATCTACAGCGCCGAGCAGATCGCCGGCTGGCGGCAGGTGACCGACGCGGTGCACGCCAAGGGCGGGCTGATCGTGCTGCAGATCTGGCACACCGGCCGGGTCTCCCACTCCTCGATGCAGCCGGGCGGCGCGTTGCCGGTGGCGCCGTCCGGGGTCGCGATCGAGGGCCGCCACAGCGACCGCCAGGGCAAGCCGGTGGATTTCGAGACGCCCCGGGCACTCGCCACCGAGGAAATCCCGGGCATCGTCGCCGCCTTCGCCCAGGCCGCCCGCAACGCCCGCGAGGCCGGGTTCGACGGGGTGGAGGTGCACGGCGCCAACGGCTACCTGATCGACCAGTTCCTGCGCGCCGGCGTCAACCGCCGCGCCGATGCCTACGGCGGTTCGATCGAGAACCGGACGCGCTTCCTGCTGGAGGTGGTCGACGCCGTCGCCGCCGCCTGGGAGCCCGCCCGCGTCGGCGTGCGCCTGTCGCCCTGGAACGTGATCAGCGGCATGGACGCCTCCGACACGGCCGAGCTGTTCCGCCACGCGGCGGCGCAGCTGGGCACGCGCGGCCTGGCCTATCTGCACCTGGTGGAGCCGCGACCCGACCAGCTGGCCGGGCTCGGCACCGCCGATCCGGCCGCGCCGCTGCGCCAGGCTTTCGGCGGCGGAATCATCGCCGCCAGCGGCTTCGAGCGCGAGAGCGCCCTGGCGGCGGTGGCGGAAGCACGGGCCGACGCGATCGCCTTCGGCCGGCTGTTCATCGCCAACCCCGACCTGCCCGAGCGGCTGCGCCGGAACGCGCCGCTGAACCCCTACGACCGCAGCACCTTCTATGGCGGCGGGGCGGCGGGCTACACCGACTATCCGGCGCTGGAGCAGGTGACCGCCTGATGCAACAGGGCGCGGCCCCGCCCGGCGGAACGCCCGGGGCCGCGCCCTGTTGCCCCTCCATTCCACAGGAGGGTCGTCATGAGCGTAGAGACCATGCTGCAGCCCATGTTCGGGGGCGAGCACAATCTGGGCATGGGTGAGCGGGGCCTGTATCTGGCAGTCGGGCTGGGCCTTGCCGCCGCCGGCGCCACCCCGCGCCCGAATCCGCTGCTGAACGTCCTGGCCCTGGCCGGCGGCGCCTATCTGGTCGCGAGCGGCTATTACGGCCGCTGCCCGGTGCGGGCCGCCATCACGGGCGGCGGCCAGGGCCGCATCGCCCACCAGGGCATGGACCAGGGGATGAGCGGCCGGATCGGCCAGCGCAGCCCGGCCTACGATACCGTCTGAGACGGGGCGGAGGGGGACGCGGCGCCCGAGCCCGCGTTCCCCGTCTCCTTGCCGGACAGGCCCTCGCGCGCCAGCTCCGCCTTGGCGCGCCGGCCGACGATGACCGCCACGGCGACGGTGGCGACCAGGCCCGCCAGCAGCAGGGCCCATTCCCACGGGCTGCGCTCGCCGCCGCCCCGGCCGATCGAGACCAGGTAGACGAACATCGCCGTGCCCGGCAGCACGCCCACCGCCGTCGCCGCCATGAAGCGCCACAGCGGGATGCCGGTGGCGCCCAGCAGGTAATTCTGGACGTTGAAGGGCACCAGCGGGCTGAGGCGCAGTAGCAGCACCACCGTGCCGCCCCGCGCCTCCACCGCGCGCACCACCGCCCGCAGCGGCCGCCGCCGCGCCACCATCCGCTCCACCGGCCGGCGCACCAGATGGCGCGAGACCAGGAAGGCCAGCGCGCCGCCCAGCGTCGCCCCGACCATGACCAGCGGGATCGCCCAGAAGCCGAAGACCAGCGCCGTCGTGACGGTCATGGCCGAGCCCGGCAGCATCAGCACCGATCCCGCCATGTAGGCCAGCACCGCCAGGACCGGCGCCCAGGCGCCGAACCCCGCCAGCCAATGGCGGAAATCCGCGATCCACGCCTCCACCGGCAGCACCGCCCAGAGGAGCGCGAGCCCCGCCACCACCAGCAGCGCCAGCGCGAGGCTCCAGCCGGTGCGGGTCCGCCGCCGCGCGGCGACCCGGCTGCGCTCGCCGGGCGCCAGGCGGCGGTGGCCCAGCGAGCCGGGGATTGCGGTGCCGCCGCTCACCTCAGGGGGCGTCCCGGTCGTGGATCTGCGCCGGCGGATGCGTCGCCTCCACGGCGGTGAAGGACTCCAGGATGCGGTAGCTGTGCTCGGCGTCGCGCGGCACGGTCCAGCTGTTGCCCGGCTCCAGGATCAGCACCTGCCCCTCGATGTGCAGCTCGGCGCGACCGGAGATGACGTAGCCGACGGTTTCATAGTCGCGCCGGGCCGGGTGCTTGGGCTCGGCCGGCTGCTCGTCGCGCCAGAGCCGCATGGAGATGCTCTTGCCGCTGGCGAGATAGACCTGGCCCATCGGGCCGACGGGGGAATGGGCGCTGTCCACCTTCATGACGGTCGTGTCGGGCATGTCTCTGATCCTTCCGATGGCCCTTGCGGGAACCCCGGCACCAACCGGACGGCGGCGCCCCGGGTTCCGGCATCCCCCTCCTTCCCGCGCGCCTATCCGGAACGCGCGGGGCCGGCCGCCGGTTGGAACGGGCAGGAGAGACGAAGGGAGTCCGCCATGCCCTCACCGCGCCAGCTGAGCCGCGACCTGCGCCTGGGCCGCAGTCCCGACCTGTCCCGCCGCCGCGGCATCGTCGCCCTGTCCTTCGTCGGCGCCGCCGCCGGCATGGTGGTCGGCGCCTACCAGATGGGGCTGATCCGCCGCCTGCCCTCGCTGCCGTTCCGCGTGTTCGACGCCGAGCGGGTGGACGCGTCCGATTACGCCTACAAGCGGGCGCAGACGCCGGACGCGCTGCTGATGCTGGTGACCTACGGCATCACGGCGGTGCTGGCCGGCGCCGGCGGCAAGCACCGGGCGCGGCAGACGCCGCTGCTGCCGATCGCGCTGGCCGCCAAGACCATCTATGACAGCGCCGTCGCCCTGAAGCTGGGGCAGGAGGAATGGGCGGAGAACAAGGCGCTGTGCGACTATTGCCAGGCCGCGACCGTCGCCTCCATCGCCTCGGTGGCGCTGGCGCTGCCCGAGGCGGCCCGGGCGGTGGACACGCTGATGCAGCGCACCGGCGTCTCCGAGGGTACGGAGGAGCGCCGCCGCCGCAAGGCGCTGCGCGACCTGGAGCTGGCCGAGGACGCCGCCCGCATGGCCGGCGGAACCGCCTACGCCGACCCCGAGTATGCGGGCGCCGAGTAGCCGGTTGCCCCGTCCCGCCGCCCGTGCTTCGCTCTGAGCCTCACGCAGGGAGGGGACGATGCGCGAGCGCGCGCTGGTGGAACTGTCGAAGCTTGGGCCGGAGAATGCCGTGACGGCCCAGCATCCGGACGGGCGGGACCTGCTGGTGATGCTGGGGCCCGACGGGCCGGTCGCCTACCTGAACAACTGCCCGCACATGGACGCGCGGCTGGATGGCGGGCGCGGGCAGGTGCGACGCAAGCGCGACCATCTGTTCTGCATCCACCATTCCGCCACCTTCGAGGTCGGCACCGGCAAATGCATTTGGGGCCCCTGCGCCGGCGAGGGGCTGGAGCCCGTCGCCGTCAGGGTCGAGGATGGGTGGGTGGTCGCGGGATAACGTCGGCAGCGTCGCCGGGGTGCGGCCTTCGACAGGCTCAGGCTGAGGGAGTCATCGCCGCTCCCGATCAACCGGCGAGGGCGGGAGACCAGGAGTGCCTGGCTTCCCCCATCCCTCATGCTGAGCTTGTCGAAGCATGCACCACGGCCCAGCCCCGCCTCACTTCTCCACGAAGGCCTTCTCGATGACGTAGTGGCCGGGCTCGTTGGCGCTGCCCTGGCGGAAGCCGTGCTCCTCCAGCAGCGCCACCGTCTCGGCCAGCATGTCGGGGCCGCCGCAGATCATCGCGCGGTCGACCTCGGGGTTCAGCGGCTGGGTCCCGACGTCGCGGAACAGCTGGCCGCTGCGGATCAGCTCGGTGATGCGGCCCTGCGTGCGGAAGGGCTCGCGCGTCACGGTCGGGTAGTAGACCAGCTTGGCCGCCACCGCCTCGCCGATGAACTCGTCCTCCGGCAGGATGCGGGTGATGTAGTCGCGGTAGGCCAGCTCCCGCTCCCAGCGCACCGTGTGGGTCAGGACCACCTTCTCGTACCGCTCGTAGACGGCCGGGTCCTTGATGATGCTCATGAAGGGCGCCAGGCCGGTGCCGGTGGAGAAGAGATAGAGCGTCTTGCCGGGCAGCAGGCTGTCCTGCACCAGCGTGCCCGTGGCCTTGCGGCCCAGCAGCACCTTGTCGCCCGGCTTGATGTGCTGCAGGCGCGAGGTCAGCGGCCCGTCCTGCACCTTGATCGACAGGAACTCCAGGTGCTCCTCGTAGTTGGCGCTGACCATGGAGTAGGCGCGGACCAGCGGCTTGCCCTCGACCATCAGCCCGATCATGGCGAAATGGCCGTTCTCGAAGCGGAAGGTCGGGTCCCGGCGCATGGTGAAGGTGAACAGCGTGTCCGTCCAATGATGCACGGACAGGACCTCGCAATCGGCGTAAGCGCTCATCATTCACCCCAAGGGACCGGCGGCGGCGCGCCGCTATTTCACATTTCGGCGCTGTTGTTTTGCCGGCGCCGGACGGGTGAAACTATCCCGGCGGCGGCGTGGTTCAAAGGGCGTCATCGGCATACCCCTTTCCACCGCAGCGCATATGGACGGGGTCGCCGGAACGGGAAGGGGCGGACCGACGGCCCGCCCCTCCTCACCTCAGGCGCTTGGAACCCGGCTTCAGCCGATGTCGCCCAGGGCGATGCCCATCAGCTGCACCGGCTCGACCGGGGCCGAGGCCGGGGCGCCGGCGAACAGGTCCTTGGCGCTGCCCAGGTCCAGCCCGATGGTGCCCGGCTGCTGGAAGTCCAGCCCGCCGGTGGCGACGACGACGCCGTTCACCAGCACCTGCTCGATATGGATGCCCTGGCCGAGCGACCCGCCGGTGAACTCGAAGGCGAGCGCGCCCGGGGACTTCTGCAGGTCGGCCTGGAACACCAGCTCCTGCACCGCCTCGCCGCGCACCGCCGTCACCGCCTTGGTGCCGCCGGCCATCTCGCCGTCCAGCAGGACGCTCAGGCCCGGCGCGTCGCCGTGCTGGAAGCCCGCGGCGCGGACGGTGATGGTGACCGGGGTCTTGGCCACCGTGTCGGCGGCGAGCACCGCCGGATCGACCGAAGCCTCGACGGGAACGGGGGCCGGGACCGGAGCCGGCACCGGCGCGGGAGCCGGGACGGGGGCCGGAACCGGGGCAGGAGCAGGAGCCGGCTGGGGAGCCGGCGAGGGCTCCACCGGCGACGGGGCCGGAGCAGGAGCCGGAGCGGGCTGCGGCGCGGGAGCCGGCTCGACCGGGGCCGGCTGCGGCGCGGGCTCGACCGGGGTCGGGACCGGCGTCGGGGCGGGCGTCGGAGCCGGCGTGGGGGCGGGCGTCGGCGCGGGAGCGGGCGCCGGGGCCGGCTCGGCGGGGGCGCCGGCGTCATGGCCGACATCCAGCTTGGTCCAGCCGATGTAGCTGGTCTTGGTCCCGGTCTGCACCACGTCCGTCGGGCTGCCGACGAAGGCGACCGCCCTGTTGCCCGGGCTGTAGATCAGGTTGTTGGTGATGGAGACGTCGTCGATGCGGCTGCCGCTCAGCACGATGCCGTCCTTGCCGGCGTCGACGATCTCGTTGCCGCGGATGAAGATGTCCTCGATCGGGCGGCTGTTGCCGGCCCACACCATGATGGCGCCGTGGCCGGTCTTGTAGCCGCCCACATCCTTCACGACGTTGCCTTCGAGCGTGACGTTGCGGACGCCGAAAGTGTCGTAGGCCGGCTCGGAGGCGATGTAGATGCCCGCCAGCCCCGCCTTGTTGCCCTCGACATAGTTGTTCTTCATCAGCACGTTCTGGCCGCCGACGACGCTGAGGCCGCGGCCCCACTCGTTGCCGATCACCGTGTTGTTCAGCACGGTGATGTCGCGCACCATCGTGCCGTTCTTGGCGTAGCTGACGACCGCGATGCCGTCGTCGTGCGAGTTGGTGATGTGGTTGCCCTGCACCAGGATGGTGTGGGAGCCCTGGGACATGTGGATGCTGTCGGCGTTGGTGCTGTCGACGCGGTTGTTCAGCACCTTGCCGTTGTTCGAGCCGCCGATGATGAGCATGCCGGCGCTCATCGAATTCTTGATGGTCACGCTCTCGATGGTGAAGTTCGTGGCGCCGGTGACCAGGATCTTGGCGCTGTCGCCGGTGGAGGCGCGGAAGGTCGCGTCGCTGTCCAGCAGCACGTCGCGGAGAACCGACCCGTTGCCGCTCAGGCGGATGGCCTGGTCGTCGAAGGTGGAGGAGGCGCCGACCGCCTTCAGCACGCTGGCGTCGCCCTTGCCGACCATCTCGACGCCGTCAAGGCGGATGATGCCCCGGTGCAGGAAGGTCCCCTCAGGGATGAGCACGCCCTTGCCCTGGGCCTTGGCGGCATCGATGGTCTTCTGGATGGCCGCGAGGTTGTTCGTCACGCCGTCGCCCTTGGCGCCGAAGTCCGTGATCGAGAGATAGCTGGTAGGCATCTGCTGTTCCTCTTTCCGTTGCTTGGCGTACCGGATGCCTCCTTTCGAAGGGGGTATCCGGCGCGCCACCTGGCGGGCGATGATCCACACGATGTGGGTACCGCCGACGAGGACTAACCTTTTCGATCCATGCCTAACGGAGTGCTAATAGCCCTTCCGGATGTGTGGTCGAAATGCCACTCGGAAGGGGTATCGGGAACCTCGGATGTGACATACGCGGTGTCGCCGACGGGGCATTTTCCGGACGCCCCTCGGGCGACCTCCGGGACCCGCCACCTGAGGCTCCGGCTAAGCCGCTGAAGGGGCTATCCGATTCCGGACGGGGGCGCCTCCGACCTAAGTCCGCTTGCCTCTGGCCTGCGGAGGCGGCAGCGTTCCGGAACTTGTCACAGGCGAAAGTCGCGATTCCTTGGCCGAAGCCTTCTCCGCCGCCCTCGACCTGATCCTTTCGGGCGATGCCGAACTTGCCGCGATCATCGCCCTGTCGCTCCGGGTGAGCCTGACCGCGCTGGCGATCGCCTGCGCGCTCGGCCTGCCGCTGGGGGCGGTGCTGGCGGTGGCGCGCTTCCCCGGGCGCGGCGCGCTGGTGGTGGCGCTGAACACGCTGATGGGGCTGCCCCCGGTCGTGGCCGGGCTGCTGGTCTATCTGCTGCTGTCGCGCAGCGGGCCGCTGGGGGGGCTGGGCCTGCTCTTCACCCCCGGCGCCATGGTGGTGGCGCAGACGGTGCTGATCCTTCCCATCGTCGCCAGCCTGACCCGGCAGGTGTCGGAGGAGCTGTGGGCGGAGTACGGGGAGCAGCTGCGCTCGCTGGGATCGAGCCCCCTGCGCGCGGTGCCGACGCTGCTCTGGGACGGCCGGCACGCGCTGCTGACCGGCATCCTGGCGGGGTTCGGCCGGGCCATGGCGGAGGTGGGCGCCGTCATCATCGTCGGTGGCAACATCGCCGGTCACACCCGCACCATGACCACGGCCATCACGCTGGAGACGGCCCGGGGCAACCTGGCGCTGGCGGTGGGGCTGGGAATCGTGCTGATGGCGCTGGCGCTGGCGGTGAACGCGGCGGCGCACCTGGCCGGGCGGCGGGCGCGGCGGATGGCCGGGGTGGCGGCGTGACCGACGGGCGCGACCGGGCAGGCACGGGCATCCTGCCGCTTCGGCTGGAGGGGGTCGGCTTCGACGCCGGCGGCAGGATTCTGGTCGACGGCGTCACGCTGACGCTGGGCCGGGTGGCGCGCACCGTCATCCTGGGGCCGAACGGCGCCGGCAAGAGCGTGCTGCTGCGCCTCTGCCACGGGCTGCTGGCGCCGACGCGCGGGTCCGTGCGCTGGGCAGGCGCGGGCGGGAACGGGCCGGGCCGGCCGCACGCCATGGTCATGCAGAAGCCGGTGCTGCTGCGCCGCACGGCCCTGGCGAACCTGGTGCACGCGCTGGATCTGGCGGGCTTCCCCCGTGCCGAGCGGCCGGGGCTGGCCCGGGCCGCGCTCGACCATTTCGGCCTGTCGGACCTGGCCGGGCGCAACGCCCGCACCCTCTCGGGCGGCGAGCAGCAGCGCCTCGCCATCGCCCGGGCCTGGGCCGTGCGGCCGCAGCTGGTCTTCCTGGACGAGCCGACGGCGCATCTCGACCCGGCCGCGACCAAGGCGGTGGAGGCGATGCTGGAGGTGCTGGCGGCGGAGGGGGTGCGGGTGGTGATGACCACCCACGATCTGGCGCAGGCGCGGCGGCTGGCGGAGGAGATCATCTTCCTGCACCGGGGCCGGGTGCTGGAGCAGGGCCCGGCCGCCGCCTTCTTCCAATCCCCCGCCACCCCGGAAGCCGCCGCCTATCTGCGCGGCGAGCTGCTGGCCTGAGCTAGTCCGCAGCCCCCTCGGACTGGCGGCCCAACTGGCGGTCCTGGGCGGCGGCCTCGCGCTGGGTCTCGTCGGGCACATAGCCTTCGCGCCGGACCGCGGCGGCCACCGTGGCGACCGGCGGCGGGCCGGGCAGCCGCTCGGGCTCGGCCGGCACGCCGGGATTGAGCGCCGGGGCCAGGCTGGCCGCCTCCAGCCTCGAAGGGTCGGCTTCCACGGCCGCCGCCAGCGGCGCCGCGGCCGACGCCGTGCGCGGCGTCACCCGCCAGACCCGCTCGCGCATCGCCTCCTTCACATGCGCCACGCGCGAGATGACGTTCTTGAAGGCGGTGTAGAAGAAGCTGACCGGCAGGTACCAGAGCAGCCAGCCGCGCCGGTCGCGGATGCTGGGATCGGCCAGGAAGGCGGCGAACAGCAGCTGCCCCGGCCCCGTCGTGATGGTGTAGATCGTCGTCGCCACGAAGATCGGGATGAACCAGTTCACGTTCTCGATGCCGTAGACCCAGATCCAGTAGGCCATGATCGGCGCGACCTGGATGCTGATCCAGGAGAAGGCCTCGCGCCAGGGCAGCAGCAGGAACATGCCCAGCTTCTGCCGCAGGGTCAGCTTGCGCGACACCATCATCGGCAGGAACCATTTCAGCGACACCTGGAACCAGCCCTGGGCCCAGCGCAGCCGCTGGTTCCACAGCTGCTTGAGCCGCGTCGGCGCCAGTTCGCGGCTGATGAGGTTGCGGTCGCTGGCGATGCGGTAGCCGGCGCCCACCGCCCGCAGCGAGCTGTCGATGTCCTCGGTCAGCATGAAATGGTGCATGCGGGTCATCCGCAGCACGCCGGTGCGCCAATAGCCGTTGCTGCCGCCGAAGACGCCGAAGCCGTGCAGCCGGGCGCGGCCGGGATGGCTGACGCAGTAGATCTGCTCGAACTCGATCGCCACCATCCGCGCCACCCAGCTCTCGTCGCCGTTGCGGATCAGGCAGTGGCCCTGGACGATGTCGTAGCCGTTGGACAGCCAGCGCCAGGCGCGCATGAAGCTGCCGGGATCGGGCTGGTGGTCGGCGTCGAACACGCCGACGAAGCTGCCGCGCACCAGGCTGATGGCGGCGTTCACGTTCTGCGCCTTGGAGGTGCTGCCCTCCACCTTGAAGGGCACCAGACGCGGGTCGCGGTGCGCCAGCCGCCTCAGCTCCGCCTCGATCGGCATCGGCCGGGGCGTGTTGTAGGCGACGATGATCTGCATCGGCCCGGGATAGTCCTGGCGCAGGAAGGCCTCGACCGTCTCCATGATGGTCTCGGCCTCGTTCGGCATGTAGGCGGCGATGATGGCGCTGACCGGCGGATAGGGCGCGCCGGGCTCGGCCGGGGGATCGGTGGCACGCAGGGCCAGGAAGCCCTCGATCCAGATCATGGTGGCGGTGGCGACCAGCATCACCACGACCGTGATGTACATGGGCCATGTGATGTCCATGCCCAGCGCGTCGAAGACAGCGTAGCCCAGGAAGGGCAGCACCAGCCCGACCACCAGGGTCATCAGGATCTGGAAGGGCAGCCGCAGCCGCTCGCGGACCTTCCGCCAGGAGAGCCGCAGCCTCCCCGCCTCCTTGGACGAGGCCTTGTCCATGCCCGGCAGGTACTTCACCGGCAGCAGGTCGAGATGGCCGGCGGCGTACTGCGCGGCGGTGCGGGCGCGGCGCAGCAGGCTGGTGAACAGGCGCGCGTCGCCGAAGCTGTCGAACCCGATCACCGGCGTGAAATGGAAGCACTCGCAGCCGATATTGAAGGGGTGCGAGGCGATGCGGCGCGACAGCAGCCGCAGGCGGCGGCGGAAGCGGCGCACGCTGGCGCCCGGTGCCATCAGCACCAGCCGCCCGGCGGCGGCCTCCCAGCCGACCTGCTCGCCCGGCAGCGCGTCCGGCTCCAGCACCTCCAGCAGCTGGCGAGCGACCGTGCGCTCCGCCGCGCGGTTCCAGCGCTCGCCGAAATAGGCCCTGAGCTGCTCGAACTCGTGAATCTGCACGATGGCGAGGCCGCCGGCCGGCCCGCCCGGCCCGGCCGCCTTGCGCGCCTGCCGGAAGGCGGCCCGGGCCGGGGCCTGGAACTCCAGCAGCGTGGGCAGGCGCCGGGGCAGGGCGAACGCGTCGCCGCAGAGCAGGCTGTCGGCGGTGGCCGGGACGGCGGCGGGTCCTGGACGCGGGGTCGGGGACCGGCGGCGCCGGGACCAGAACGGCAGGGACATGGCGGCCGGGAGGGTGGCGGGACGACAACCTTCACGACAGCGGGATTTTGCGAAAGTTCCGGGATACCCCTGGGGAACCAGGGGGCATCGCCTGCGGTTTCCCGCCCAACGGCCATTTCACCCCGCCGGGGGCGCCGACCGACAAGAAGGGGGAACCGGCATGAAAATCAAGGCGTTGCTGCTGGCCGGAACGCTTGTCGCCGGCTGGGCGCCCGGGCTCGGCGCGCAGGACCGCGACACCGCCGCGACCCCGCCGCCGGAACAACCCCAGGGTGAACCGCAATCGGAGGAGCGCGGCCGGTTCTCACAACTGGTCGGCGGCATCGCCCGGCTGATCCGCGACGCGCGGGAGGCCGCGCGCGAGGACCGCAACGCCGACTCCGCCGCCCTGTTCGAGCGCGCCTTGGCGGAGGCGCCCTGGCGCCGCGACGAGCTGCTGCGCGAATATGCCGACCAGCTGACCTATTCCGGCCGCGCCCGCGACGCCCTGCCGCTCTACCGCGAGGTGCTGGCCCGACCCGATCTGGCGGAGGAGGAGCGGCTGCGCGCCCGCCGGGGCGAGGCGCTGGCCCTGTCCTGGAGCCGCGAGCTGCAGGGGGCGCTGGCCGCCTACCGGTCCCTGCGCAAGGACCGGCCCGACGATCTGGAGGCGGTCCTGGGCGAGGCGCGGGTGCTGACCTGGCTGTTCCGCTACGACGAGGCCCGCGACGCCTACCGCGACCTGCTCGAGCGGGGCTTGGCGCCGGAGGAGGCGAACCGCGTCGGGCGCGAGATCGCGGAGACCGCCCGCGCCGCCGCCCGCGCCGACCGCAACGCCGTCGCGGCCGGCCTCTTCGCCCAGGCGCTGCGCGCCGCCCCGTCGCTGCGCCCGGGCCTGCTGCGCGATTATGCCGACCAGCTCAGCTATTCCGACCGCGCCGCCGACGCCGTGCCGCTCTACCGCGAGGCGCTGCGGTCCGGCGCGCTGGCGCTGGAGGAGCGGCTGGAGGCCCGCCGCGGCCTGGCCCGGGCGCTGGCCTGGTCGGGCGCCCATGGCGAGGCTCTGGAGGCTTACGACACGCTGATCGCCGAGCGTCCGCGCGACACCGACCTGCGGCTGGGCCGGGCGGAGCTGCTGAACTGGATGGGCCGGGGCGAGCAGGCCCTGGCCGCCTACAAGGAGGCGCTGGACACGCGGGCCGAGGCGGGCGCCGGCGGCGACATGGCCGAGATCCTGGTCCGCGCCGCCCGGACCGCCGCGCGCAGCGACCGCAACGCCGAGGCCGCCAATCTCTTCCGCCAGGCGCTGCGGGTGGAGCCGAAGCTGCGGCCGCAGGTGCTGCGGGAATATGCCGACCAGCTGACCTACTCGAACCGGGCCTCCGCCGCCGTGCCGCTGTACGAGGAGGTGCTGGCCCGGCCCGACCTGCCCCCGGACGAGGCAGCGGGCATCCGGCGCAATCTGGGCCTGGCGCTGACCTGGGCCGGGCGGCCGAAGCGGGCGCTGGAGGTCTATGACGGGCTGCTGGCCGCGACCCCCGGCGACCTGGAGGCGCGGCGCGGCCGGGCGCGGGCGCTGAGCGCGCTCGGCAGCCACGACCAGGCGGTCGCCGAGTACGAGGCCATGCTGTCGGCGGTCGGGACCGGGAGCGAGGAGGCGGCGGCGCGCGAGGCGCTGGGCGGCGACATGCTGGCCGCCGCCCGCGCCGCCGCCGATGCCGGCCGCCATGCCGAGGCCGCGCGGCTCTATGAGCGCGCCCTGTCGGTGGTGCCGCAGCGACGGGGCGAGGTGCTGCTGGACTATGCCGACCAGCTGGCCTTCTCCGACCGCGCGGCCGAGGCGGTGCCGCTTTATGGCGAGGCGCTGGCGCAGGCGCCGCCCGGCGGGACGAGGCGGGCCGAGCTGGGCCGCGCCCGGGCGCTGGCCTGGAGCAGCGCCCACCGCCCCGCCCTCACCGCCTACGAGACCCGCATCGCCGCCGCGCCCGAGGACATCGAGGCGCGGCTCGGCCGTGCGCAGGTCCTGTCCTGGATGGGACGGCACCGGGCGGCCGTGGCGGAGTACCGGCGGATCGCGGACGCCGAGCCCGACAACGAGGTGGCGGTGCGCGGCCTGGCCGAGGTGCGCAGTTGGCAGGGCCGCCAGCGCTCGGCCCAGCGCCTCCTGCGCGGGCGCCTGGCGGAGGAGCCCGGGGACCAGGATGCGCGCTTCCTGCTGGCCCAGTCGCTCTGGTGGATGGGCCGCCCCGACCGGGCGCTGGACCGGCTGGACGAGCTGCTGGCCGAGCGCCCCGGCGACGAGCGCGCCGGCCGGCTGCGCCGCGAGGTGCTGGCGGCGCGGCGGCCGGAGCTGGCGGCCACGGCCGAGCGCTCCACCCAGTCGGACGATCTCGACATCACGACGCTGGGGGCGGCGCAGACGGTGGGCTTCGGCGACGGGCGCGGCCGCGGCGGCGTGCAGTACCGCCATGTCCGCTACGATCCGCGGGGCGGCGCCCGCATCGGCCTGCACAGGCCGGCCGCCCGGGCGGAATGGCGCGCCTCGAACATGCTGGCCCTGACTGCCACGGCCGGGCTGGACGCGGTGCGCTTCCGCGACCCCGCCTTCAGCGACTATGAGCGCTTGACCTTCGACGCCTACGCCACCCTCTGGCCCGGCGACCAGGTGAGGTTGGATGCGGGTGCCCGCCGCACGCTGTTCGACAATGTCCGCTCGCTGCAGCGCCGGGTCACCGCCACCTTCTGGTCGGGCTCGGTCGACTGGACGCCGGACAGCTGGCTGCGCACGACCCTGCGGGGCGATTACGGCGACTTCTCCGACGGCAACCGCCGCGCCTGGCTGCAGGGCGAGGTCGAGCGGAAGATCCTGGAGGAGCCGGGCCTGCACCTGGGCGGACAGGTCACCGCCTTCCGCTTCTCGCGCCGGCTGGACAATGGCTACTTCAACCCCGACCGCTACCTCGCCGGTGCCGCCACGGTGCGGCTGGCCGCCGACCTGACGGAGCGGGCGCGGCTGGAGGCGCAGGGCTCGGCCGGGCTGGAGACGTCCAGGCCCGGCGGCACCAAGCCGATCTGGAGCGCCCGCGCGGTGCTGGCCTACCATCTCTCCGACGATGTCAGGCTGGAGGCGCAGGCCGGTCATTTCAGTTCCCGCACCGCCAGCGCCGGCGGCTTCTCGCGGACGACGGTCGGGCTGGGCCTGCGCTGGCGCCTCTGACCAACGGCGGGGGTGACATACCCCTTATGTCCGGGCCGGAGAGGCCGCCCCATCCGCTATCGTCGTGGCATCCGCCGCCTCCCCCGATGCGTCCGCATGATGCCGCTCAGCCCGCCGCCCATCGCCGACCCGCCTTCCCTCGGCGACGAGCGCTACCGGATCGTCTCCGACCTGTGCCCGGACGCGCTGCTGGTCAATGCCGGCGGCCGCATCGCCTACATCAACGCCGCCGGGCTGCGTCTGCTGGGGGCGGAGACGGTGGAGCAGGTGCTGGGCCGCCCGGTCACCGCGCTGGTGCCGCCGGAATGCTGGCCCGGGATCGCCGCGCGGATCGAGCGGGTGATGGCGGAGGGCGCCGCCCCGCCGGCCGAGCAGGTCTGGTGCCGGCTGGACGGCAGCACCGTCGAGGTGGAGGCCTCCGCCGCCCGGGTGCCCTGGAAGGATGGGTACGCGGTGCAGGTGCTGGCGCGCGACATCTCCGGCCGGCGCCGCATCGAGGAGGCGCTGCGGGCCAGCGAGCGCCGGCTGCAGGCGGTGCTGAACAACGCCACCGTCGCCATCCTCCACATGGACGAGTCCCTGCACTGCGTCTACATGAACGCGGCGGCGGAACGGCTGACCGGCTACACGCTGGACGACATGCGGGGCCGGACGCTGCACGAGGTGGTGCATCACAGCCATCCGGACGGCAGTCCCTATCCGGCCAAGGATTGCCCGATCAACATGGCCTTTCCGACGCGCAACCGCATCCAGGGCGAGGAAATCTTCGTCCACCGCGACGGTACCTTCTTCCCCGTCGCCTACACGGCCAGCCCCATCGAGGGGGAGGGCGGCGACATCGTCGGCACCATCATCGAGATCCGCAGCCTGGCCGAGGAGAAGCGGCGCGACGCCGCCCAGCGCCTGCTGATGCGCGAGGTCGACCACCGCGCCAAGAACGCGCTGGCCGTGGTCCAGGCGCTGGTGCAGCTGTCGCGCGCCGATACGATCGAGGGCTTCAAGCAGGCGGTGGAGGGGCGCGTCGCCGCCATGGCCCGGGCGCATTCGCTGCTGGCCTCCAACCGCTGGACCGGCGGCGACCTGAGCCGGCTGCTCGCGCAGGAGCTGGCGCCCTTCCAGGACCGGTGCAGCCTGTCGGGTCCGCCGGCGGTGCTGGGGCCGGACGACGTGCAGCCGGTCGCCATGGCGCTCCATGAGCTGGTGACCAACGCCGCCAAGTACGGCGCGCTCAGCACGCCCGGGGGCCGCGTGGCGGTTGGCTGGACGCTGGAGCCCTCCCGGCGCCGCCTGACCCTGGTCTGGGCGGAGACCGGCGGGCCCGAGGTGCGGCCGCCGACCCGCCGCGGTTTCGGCTCCACCCTGCTGGACCAGGGCATCTGCGCCCAGGTCGGCGGCTCGGTGCGGATGGAGTGGCTGCCGGAGGGGCTGCGCTGCACCCTGGAGCTTCCCGTGACCGCGACCGGGGCCTGACCCGCCGCGTCGCCGCGACCGTCAGCGGACGGGGGCCGGATCGCCGGAGAGCAGGATCAGCTCCTGGATGCGCACGGGCCGGCCGTCCAGCCGGTAGCAGCCGTTGCGCTGGTCGAAGCTGACGCGGCCTGCCAAGCGCGCGCAGGCCTTCTCGAGCATGTTGCGGCCGTCGCGGCGGAAGGGCGGCTTGGCGACGAGGCGGGCGGGGTCGTCCATGGCTGTTCTTCCTGAGATATTCATGAGGAAAACGGGCCCGGGCGAAAGGGCCTGTGGCCGCTCCGCCCGGGCCCAAGGTCGGGGCGCCCGAAACGGCCGCTTGGCCGCCCGGACGCCCCGGAGGGAACCGGAACATCGTGCCGCCGGAGGCCGCGATCTTCCGGAGGGGACGCGCCCCTGCGGAAACGCGGGCTCCACCCGACCCGACTTGAACAGCGTGCCAGCAGATATGTTGCCTACCGGCCGCGATTTTCCGCAGAAATGCGGCAACCATGGGATCGTGGTCATGCCGGAGTGCCACCCCACTACCGGACTGGCCGCCCTATCCCCATCTCCGATGGAAGCGTCGTCAGCCCTGGAGAATGACCCGCATGTGCCTGCACCACGCGTCGCGCCGCCGCTTCCTCCGCCTGATGGGGGCGGGAGCCGCCGCCCCGCTGCTGGCCGGCTGCGGCGAGGAGCCGCCGATCAACCTGGTCTCGGAGGGCACGGTGCGGGAGATGGGCCTGCGCGCCTGGGAGGAGATGCGGGGCAAGATGCCGCTCTCGCGCGATCCCGGGCTGCAGGAGGCGCTGGACCGCATCTCGGGCCGCCTGCTGCAGGCGGTGGGCGCCGACCCGCGCGAGTGGGAGGCGGTGGTCTTCGCCAACCCGCAGGTCAACGCCTTCGCGCTGCCCGGCAACAAGATCGGCGTCTTCGAGGGCATGTTCCGGGTCGCCGGCAGCGCCGACCAGCTGGCCGCCGTCGTCGGCCACGAGATCGGCCATCTGCAGGCCGACCATGGGCGCGAGCGCATGAACGCCCAGGTCGCCAAGGATTGGGGCCTGCGCATCCTGGCCTTCGTGCTGCAGCTGGGCGAGGTCGAGTACGCCCGCGAGATCGCCGCCGCGCTGGGGCTGGGGGTGGAGTACGGGCTGGTGCTGCCCTATTCCCGCGGGCAGGAGCTGGAGGCCGACCGGCTGGGGCTGGTGACCATGGCGAAGGCCGGCTTCGACCCGGCCGAGGCGGTGCAGCTCTGGCGCCGCATGGAGTCCGCCAACGGCAACCGCCTGCCCGACTTCCTCGCCACCCACCCCGCACCGCAGGCCCGGATCGAGGCGATCGAGCGCATGCTGGCCGAGATGGGCCGCGCCTGAAGCGGCTCAGGCGCCGCCGAACAGCACCCGGTCGCGCCCGGCGCGCTTGGCCCGGTACAGCTCGGCGTCCGCCTCCAGGCTGAGCAGGCGGGCATCGCCGTGCGGCTGCAGCTCGGCGACGCCGGCGCTGTAGGTGACGTGGAAGGTCTGCCCGCCCGCGAAGGCGATCTGGGCGAATTCCCGGCGGATCAGGTCCAGGCGCTGGGCCGCGTCGGCGCCATTCGTCCCGGGCATCAGCACCGCGAACTCCTCGCCGCCGTAGCGGCCGATCACGTCGGACCGGCGCAGCCGCTGCTGCAGCAGGCGGGACAGCGCCTTCAGCACCCGGTCGCCGACCATGTGGCCGTGCGTGTCGTTGACCTGCTTGAAGAAGTCCAGGTCGATCATCGCGAAGCTCAGCGGCGATCCCTCGCGCAGCGCGCGGGAGACCTCGGCGGCGAGGCGCTCCTGCACCATGGCGTGGTTCAGCACGCCGGTCAGGCTGTCGCGCGCCATCAGCGAGCGCAGCTGCCGCGCCCGGCTGGCGCGCGAGCGCACCTGGCGCACCAGCTCCTTCAGCGCGATCGGCTTCATCAGATAGGCGTCGGCGCCCAGATCCATGGCCTGGCGGCGCCCGGCCGCCTCGGCGTCGGCGGTCAGGAACAGGATGGGCAGGGCCAGCATGCCCTCGGCCTGGCGCAGCACCGCCGCCAGCTCGAAGCCGGAGCAGCCGGGCATCTGCACGTCGGTGATGACCAGGTCCGGGTTGAAGTCGCGGATCTCCTCCAGCGCGGTGGCCGGGTCCACCACCAGCCGGACCGTCATGCCGCCGGCCCCCAGGGCCGTCACCGCGATCTGGCCCTGGATGGGATCGTCCTCGACCATCAGCACCCGGTAGGGATCGGGTTCCGCGCGCCCCAGCAGCAGATCCAGCAGATCCACCAGCACCGCCACGTCGCAGGGCTTGGCGATGTAGCCGTTGCCCCCGGCCCGCACCGCCTCCAGCCGCGCCTCGAAATCCTGGCGGCCGGAGAGGAAGATCGCCGGCGGCCTGCTGCCGCCCGCGGCGATGGCGGCCAGCGCCCCCGGCCCGGCCAGTAGGTCGCCCTCGCAGACCACGTCCACCAGCAGCGCGTCCGGCGGGTTCTGCCGCGCCGCCTCGACGAAGGCGGGCACGGTGGCGAAGGATGTGACCTCGAAGCCGTAGGGGCGCAGCTGCTCGATCAGGTCGGCGGCCTGCGCCTCGTCGTCCTCCAGCAGGTAGACGCGCCCGCTGCGGCCGAGCTCGAGGTCGGGCAGGACCGGCGGTGCGGCGGCATCGGGCCGGGCCAGCGCCGCCCCGACGGCCCGGCGCAGCAGCGACACGCTCTCGACCAGCCGGCCGTCGGCGTTCCCCGCGCCGGATTTGGCGACCATCTCCACCGCCCGCGCCGCCTGCGACAGCTCGGGCATGCCGAAGGTGCCGCCCCCGCCGACGATGCCGTGGGCGATGCGGGCGATGGCGTCCGACGCGCCGGGCTGGGCCGTCAGCGCCTCGATCTCGGCCAGCTGCCCGGGCAGGCGGGCGATGAAGCCCTGCCGCAGCTCGGCCAGCCGCGCCGCGATATCCGGAGACAGCGTCGCCCTGTCCTTGCGGTCGTCGGCCTTGCGGTCGTCGCCCCTGCCGGCGGTATCCTGGCGGTCGGTCATGCGCCCCCTCCGGTCCTCAGCCCAGGGCGGACCAGACGGCGCGGACCTGGTCGCCCAGGCGCATCGGGTCGAACGGCTTGGCGATGACGTCGACCGCCCCAGCCTCCTTCAGCCGCTCCACCTCGCCCGGCTGGACCTTGGCGGTCAGGAACACGACCGGGATGTCCGCGGTGGCGGGCTGGGCGCGCAACGCCGCCAGCGTCGCCGGCCCGTCCATCTCCGGCATCATCACGTCCAGCATGATGAGCTGCGGGCGCAGCTCCGCCGCGCGGCCCAGCGCCTCCGCGCCCGAGGCGCAGACGGTGACCTGGAAGCCGGCCACCAGGCCCAGCGACAGCTCGACGACGGCGCGGATGTCCGGCTCGTCGTCGACATAGAGGATGGTCTTCAGCTCAGGCACGGGCGGCCCTCTTCTTCTGGTTGATCAGGTCGAGCACGCGGCGGGTCAGCTCCTCGTTGCTGGTGCGGGACTTCTCCAGCACGCTGGCGACCCGGCCGGCGTCCGCGGCGGCGATCTGCTGGGCGGAGAAGACCAGAACCGGGGGGGGCGGCGCCAGGGCGGAGATGTCGGGCAGCAGGTCCAGCCCGGATTCGGGCCCGAGGCCGATGTCCAGGATGACGGCGTCCGGCCGCTCGCGCGCCAGCAGCCCGCGGGCGGCCGTCAGGTCGGCGGCCCCCTTCAGCCGGGCGGTGCCGGCCAGCAGCCGCTCCACCAGATCGCGCAGGTCGCGGTCGTCCTCGACATAGAGCACCAGCGGCAGCTCGCCCTCCGCCGCGGCGATGTGGGTGCGCAGCACCTCGGCCAGCCGCGTCTCGTCGATCGGCTTGCTGAGCCAGTCCAGGATGCCGACGGCGTCGCCGTTCAGGATGCGCGCGCCCTCGGCGGCGGCGGCGGAGATGACCAGCACCGGCAAGGCATGGTGTCTCGGGTCCCGGCGCAGCGAGCGGAACAGGCTGATGCCATCCTCGTCCGGCAGGCCCAGATCCAGGGTCATGCCGTGGAACTCGCCCGAGGACAGGGCGCTGCGCGCCTCCTCGGCGCAGTGCGCCAGCGTCACCTCGTAGCCGTTCTGCTCGATCATCAGCCGCAGCAGCCGGGCGACGTCATGATCGTCCTCGCAGACCAGGATGCGCGGCCGGACGGGGCCGGCGGCGAGGGCCGGGGGGACGGCGTCCGCACGGGCCGGCGCCTCGCCGCCCGCCAGCGGCACCACCAGCTGGAACACCGTGTCGCCGGGGCGGCTGGTGAAGTCGATGCCGCCGCCGTGCCGCTCGGCGATCATGCGGCTGATGCTGAGGCCGAGGCCGGTGCCGCCCTTGGCGCGGCTGTCGGCGCTGTCGGCCTGGGCGAACTTCTGGAAGATGCGCGACCGGAACTCCTCGGGCACCCCGGGGCCGGCATCATGCACGCTGAGCCGGGCGAAGCGGCGGTTGCCCGCGGTCTCCTGGGTGACGCGCACCCGCACCTCGCCGCCGTCGGGCGAGAATTTGATGGCGTTGGACAGCAGGTTGGCGATGACCTGCTGCAGACGCTGGGCGTCGCCCACCACCGGCACGGGGTGGTCCGGCGCCTCCAGCGCGATGCGGATGCCGCGCCCCTCGGCATAGCTGGTGTCCCCCTCCACCGCGTGCGCGGCCAGTTCGGCCATGTCCAGGCGGCGGAAGGTGAAGTCCATGCGCCCGGACTCGATCTTCTCGATGTCCAGGATGTCGTTCACCAGGTTGATCAGCCGCTCGGTGTTGCGGTAGGCGATCTCCACCAGCGAGCGCATCTTGTCCGGCAGCGCCGCCGACAGACCCTGCACCAGCCCCAGCGAGCCGCGGATCGAGGTCAGCGGCGTGCGCAGCTCGTGGCTGACGGTGGAGATGAACTCGTTCTTCAGCCGGTCCATCTCGCGCCGGGCGGAGATGTCGCGCAGCGACAGGGTCAGCAGCCCCTCGCCGCCGGTGCGGCTGGCGGTCAGCTCCACCGGCACCCGGCCGCCGCCCGGGCGCAGGCCCGTCGCCTCCAGCGTCACGCTGTGGCCGCCGCCCAGCGCCGCCTCCAGCGCGGCGCGGTCGATGCCGCGCCCCGTGTCATCCGCCACCAGGCCGGAGAGGCCGGCCCGGCTGAGGTCGTCGCGGTCGCAGCTGAACAGCCGCAGCACGGCGCCGTTGGCGCTCTCCACCCGCCCGTCCGGCCCGATGGTGACGATGCCCTCCTGCACGCTGTCGAAGATGGCGCTCAGCCGCGCCTCGTTCTCGCGCACCAGCCGGGTCGCCGCCTCGTTGGCGCGCCGCAGGTCGGCCCGGTGCTGGGCGTTGGCCTTGAAGACCGTCATGGCGCGGGCCATGCCGCCCAGCTCGTCCCGCCGCCCGGCGCCGGGGACGGTCACGGCCAGATCGTCGTCGGCCAGGCGCAGCATCAGCCGGGTCATCTCCAGGATCGGCGTGGCGATGCCCCGGCTCAGCAGCCACCAGCCCGTCACCGCCACCGCCGCCAGCAGCACGCCGCCCAGGATCGTGGCGGCGATGGCCCAGTTGAAGGCGCGGGTCTCGCGGTCCATGCGCTCCTTCAGCAGGCGCTGTTCCTCGGCGACGATCTCGGCGATGTCCTGGCGGATGCCGTCCATCCGGCGCTTGCCTAGGGTGGCCAGCGCCTCCTCCTGCTCGCGCGGCAGATCCTCGGGCGCGGCCAGGCGCGGTTCGGCATACTCCGTGTGCCAGAGCTCGAGGTCCCGGCTGAGATGGGCGATGCGCTCCTGCTGCCGGGGATTGTCGGCGGTGAGCGTCCGCAGCTTGTCCACGGCGCCGGCCAGGGCCGCCCGGCCCTGCTGGTAGGGGCGCAGGAACTCCTTGCGCCCGCCCTCGACGAAGCCGCGGATGCCGGTCTGCTGGTCGATCGCCGCCGCGCGCAGGGCGTTCGCGGTCTCGATGACCTCGAAGGTATGGCTGGTCCAGCGGCTGGCGTCACGGATGTTCAGCAGCTGCGCCATGGTGACGCCGCCATAGACCAGCGCCACCAGGATCATCAGGGCGAAGGCCAGCGCCAGCTTGCGCGGGATGGTCAGGTTCAGGAACGCGCGCATGGGGCCGCCTCGGCCGGGGAACGGACGCCGCCCCGGTTCCGGCCGGACGGGGCGAGCTGGGGGTTACCCCATCCGGCAAGGGTCGCGCAGGCGGTGGGCATGAATCAAGCCCCGTGGGCGGAAGCGGCGCCTTTGACCGCCGCCGGCGCGGCTTTTCTCAGGCGTCGGCGCCGTTGGTGGCCGGCACCAGCGCGCCGGTGACCGCCCTTGCCGCCGGCGAGGCCAGGAACAGGATCAGCTCGGCGACGGCGCCGGGCGCGGTCCAGCCGGAACGGTCCGCGTCCGGCATGTCGGCCCGGTTCTGCGGCGTGTCGATGATGCCGGGCAGGACGGCGTTGACGCGGATGCCGCGCGGCCGCAGCTCGGCCGCCAGCGCCTCGGTCAGCCGGTGGACGCCCGCCTTGGAGGCGGCGTAGGCGCCCATGCCGCCGGCGGCGGTCAGCGCCCCGGCGGCGCCGATGTTGACGATGGCCGCTCCCGGCCGCAGGCGCGGCAGGACGGCGCGGCACATGTTGGCGCAGGTCTTCAGGTTCAGGGCGTGCATCAGCTCCCAGGTGGCGGGGCTGCCCTCGGCCAGAGTCTCCCAGCGGAAGCCGCCGGCGACGTTGACCAGCACGTCGATGCCGCCCAGCCGGTCGGCCGCCTCGGCCGCCGCCCGCTCCGCCCCCGCCGGGTCGGTCAGGTCGATCCCGCCCAGCGGGATGAGGGGCGAGCCGATGCCGCCGTTGCCCTCGGCGCGGTCGACCAGCGCCACCGCATGGCCCGCCCGGGCGAAGACCGCGCCCACCTCGCGGCCCAGCACGCCGAAGCCGCCCGTGACCACCACCCGCTGCCTGTCCATCCCGATCTCCCCTTCTTCTTCCTTGTCGCGTTCCCTGTCGTTCCGGCCGGCTCAGCCCGGCAGGTGCGGCGCCAGCGCGCGCGCCAGCACCGGCACGGTCTTCTCGTTCAGCCCGGCCAGGTTCACCCGGCCCGACGGCGCCATGTAGATGCCGTGCTCGTCCTTGAGTTTGCCGACGGCGTTCGTCACCGGCAGCAGAGCGAACAGGCCGGACTGCTCCGCCACGGCCCCGATCGCCGGCAGCTCGCGCGCCAGCGCGTGGCGGACCGAGCGCAGCCGGTCGCGCATGGCGTCCAGCTCCGCCGCCCAGTCGGCGCGGAGCTCCCGGTCCTCCAGGATGGTGCGGACGATGGCGGCGCCGTGGTCGGGCGGCATGGACCAGTTGGTGCGGGCCAGCGCCAGCAGGTTCGACTGCACCGCCCTGGCCCGCGCCGGGCTGGTCAGCACCGCCAGGGCGCCGGTGCGCTCGCGGTACAGCGCGAAGTTCTTGTTGCAGGAATAGGCCAGCAGCAGTTCCGGCACGCGCGCCGCGACGATGCGCACGCCCTCGGCATCCTGCTCCATGCCCCGGCCGAGGCCCTGGTAGGCCGTGTCCAGCAGCGGCAGCACGCCGCGCGCCGCCAGCAGGTCCGCGACCTCGCGCCACTGGTCGGCGGAGAGGTCGGCGCCGGTGGGGTTGTGGCAGCAGCCGTGCAGCAGGAACACGTCGCCGGCGATGGCGCGGCCGGCGGCCTCCATCACCCGGTCGAACAGCAGGGTCTGGGTGGTGGCGTCGAAATAAGGATAGGTCTCGACATGCAGGCCGGCCGACTTGGCGATGGGCCCGTGGTTCGGCCAGGTCGGCGTTCCTACCCAGACCTTGGCCTGCGGCCGGGCGGCGGCGATCAGCTCGGCCGCCAGCCGCAGCGCGCCGCTGCCGCCGGGGGTCTGCACGCCGGCGAAGCCGGCCTCGTCGACGGGCCCCAGCGCCAGGCCGGCGACATGGCGCACGAAGCCCATGTCGCCCTCGGAGCCGAGATAGGCCTTGGTCTCCTGCCGCTCCGCCAGACGCTTCTCGGCCGCCTTGACCGCGCGCATGACCGGCGTGTTGCCGGCAGCGTCGCGGTAGACGCCGACGCCGAGATCGATCTTGTCGGTACGGGGATCATCCCGGTAGGCGGCGATTAGCGCCAGCAGCGGATCCGCCGGTTGTTCCCCCAGGGCGCCGAAGACGCCTCCCTCGACCTGTGCCATGCGCGCTTCCTTCCCGTCACGGCCGCCTTGAAGCGGCGTCCGGCGGGCAAGGTGCCCTGCCGCGCGGCCCGGATCAACCCGTCCGATCCGCAGGGGTGCGGTGACGAGCGGTGCGGCCGGCGGTTGGAACTTCACGTGCCCGCTGCTTCGCGCAGGGCCGGCACGCGGAATTGTATGGTTCTGGTCTCCATTCAAAAACCCTACATTCCAGCAGGCGCATCGCCATACATTCAGGAGCGTGCCATGGACCGCGAGACCGCCCCCTCCTCCCCGACATCGCTGGCCGGAACGCCTGCGGGCCTGGGCATCCGCGGCCTCTGTCCCCGCTGCGGCCAGGGCAGCATCTTCGCCGGCTATCTGAGGCTGGCGGAGCGCTGCCCGGTCTGCGACCTGGACCTGTCCTTCGCCGACCCGGCCGACGGCCCGGCCTTCTTCGTCATGTCGATCGTCAGCTTTCCGATCATCGGCCTGTGCATGTGGCTGGAGCTGTCGGTGGGCATGGCGCTGTGGCTGAACCTGCTCATCACCTGCTCGCTGCTGCTGCTGGGCTCCATGGCGATGCTGCGGCCCTTCAAGGGCTGGCTGGTCTGCTCGCAATACATGAACAAGGCCGAACAGGCGCGCCTCGACCATGGCGAGTGACGCCGGAATGGGCGATTCCGCGCCTGGAACCGGCCGGCGCGCACGCTGTTGTCCGGGCCCTTGCAACAGCCGCCCACGGGTCGTCCATGCCTGAGATCAATCCTGCCGCCGCCGCAGGCACCCCCACGGCCGGGATCGTCGATCCCGCCCCGAAGCCCCATGACGTCCCCGCCGGATCCGACGCCGCCGACATCACCCGCCTGAGGGAAGCCGCCGGGCGCATGGCCGCCGGCGTCGCCGCACCGCCCGCCGCCGACGCGCTGCAGGGTGCCGGCCGGGCCTGGATGGAGGAGTCGCAGCGCCTCGCCCAGCGGCGCATGCAGCAGATGATGCGCCTGACCCAGGTGCGCAGCCTGCCCGACCTGCTCAACCTGCAGCAGGAGATGGTGCGCGAGGAGGTCGAGGAGCTGAACGGCTTCCTCGGCCGGATGAGCGCCCTCGCCAACCCGGGCCGGCCGCAGGACCGGTGAGCGGCGCTCCCTGCATGCCGTAGGTCGCATGGAGCGGAGCGCAATGCGATGCCCCGGCTGGAGCCTGCCGCATTACGGTTCCGCCTTCATGCGACCTGTGTATCGTTCAAGCCGCCGGCGCCCCGTCGCGCAGCTGGCGGCGCAGAATCTTGCCGACATTGGTCTTGGGCAGCTCGTCGCGGAACTCGACCAGGCGCGGGCGCTTGTAGCCGGTCAGGTTCTCCGCGCAGTACTTCATGAGCTCCTCGGCGGTGAGGCCGGGGTCGCGGCGCACGACGAACAGCTTCACCGCCTCGCCGCTGCCGGCGTCCGGCACGCCGATGGCGGCGCATTCCAGCACCCCCGGATGCATGACCGCGACCGACTCGACCTCGTTCGGATAGACGTTGAAGCCCGAGACCAGGATCATGTCCTTCTTGCGGTCCACCACCTTGATGTAGCCGCGCTCGTCCATCACGCCGACGTCGCCCGACTTGAAGAAGCCGTCCGGCGTCATGACCTTCTCGGTCTCGTCGGGGCGCTGCCAGTAGCCGGCCATGACCTGCGGCCCGCGGATGGCGATCTCGCCGGGCTGGCCCAGCGGCACCTCGTTGCCGTCATCGTCCAGGATGCGGATTTCGACGTTCGGCAGCGGCATGCCGATGGTGCCGGTATAGGCCTCGGAGTCGGTGCGGTTGCAGACCACGCCCGAGCAGGTCTCCGACAGGCCGTAGCCCTCGACGATCGGGCAGCCCGTCACCTCCAGCCAGCGCTTGGCCACCGCCTCCTGCACCGCCATGCCGCCGCCGTTGGAGATCAGCAGGCCGCTGAAATCCAGCTTGGCGAAGTCGGGATGGTTGGCGAGGCCGTTGAACAGCGTGTTCACCGCCGGGAAGGTGTTGAAGCGGTAGGGCTTCAGCGCCTGGATCGTCGCCTTCATGTCGCGCGGGTTGGGGATCAGGATGTTCAGCGCGCCCGTCCGCATGCCCAGCAGGCCGCAGGTGATGAAGGCGAAGACGTGGTAGAGCGGCAGGGCGCAGACCACGACCATCTGCCCGCTGACCGGCCGCCGCGCCAGCCCCGGCTGGCTCCACGCTTCGGAGGAGAGCAGGTTGGAGATGATGGTCCGGTGCAGCAGCACCGCACCCTTGCTGACGCCGGTCGTGCCGCCGGTGTACTGCAGCACGGCGATGTCGTCGGGCGTCAGGTCCGGCCGGGCCATCGTCAGCCGCCGGCCCTGGGCCAGTGCGTCGTTGAACTTCACATGGCCCGGGAGCTTGAAAGCCGGGACCGCCTTGCGGATGCGGCGCACGGCGTAGTTCACCACCGCGCCCTTGGGGAAGCCCAGCAGGTCGCCGGCGCTGGCGACCACCACATGCTCCACCCGGGTGCGGCCGATCACCTGCTCCAGCGTCGCCGCGAAGTTCTCCAGCACGATGATGGCCTTGGCGCCGGAGTCCGCCAGCTGGTGCTCCAGCTCGCGGGCGGTGTAGAGCGGGTTGACGTTGACGGCGATGAACCCCGCCCGCAGCACGGCCGAACTCGCCACCGGGAACTGCAGCAGGTTCGGCAGCATGACCGCGACCCGGTCGCCGCGCTTCAAGCCGCGCGACTGCAGCCAAGCGCCCATGGCCTGGGAGAGCTGGTCCAGCTCGCCGAAGCTCATCTTGCGGCCCATGCAGACATAGGCGGGGAGATCGCGGTACTTGGCGAAGCTCTCCTCCAGCAGCGCCGGGACGCTGGCATAGATGGAATGGTCGATGTCGGCGGGCACGCCCGGCGGGTAGTGCGCGAGCCAGCGCCGCTCGGCGGCGGCTGCCGCGCCGGCGGAAATGCGCGCGGGTTCCTCGGAAACGGTAGCCATCGACATCGGGCGCCTCCCTGCGGCCGGGCGGGCCATTTTCGCGGGCGCCGCCTCCATTGCCCGCCACTCTAAGGAACCGGACGGGAGTCAGCAACGGCGACCGCAAACCCTCTCCATACGCGCCCGATGGCCTTGTCCGGCTTACGGTTTTTCCATCGCGCCGCGCCGCGCTCCACCTGGACGGACAGCCACCGGATCACGGCGCGGGCTTCTCCCGGCGCCGATCGTCCGACTAGACTGCGCCGCGCCGGCGGGGTACCAGCAGCGGCGCGTGTCATGCGGAGGAGTGCGGCCATGCAGCCGATCATCTCGATCGAGGGGCTGGAGAAGACCTACGCCTCCGGGCACCAGGCGCTGAAGGGCATCGACCTGCAGGTCGGCCGCGGCGAGATCTTCGCGCTGCTCGGTCCCAACGGCGCCGGCAAGACGACGCTCATCGCCATCGCCTGCGGGCTGGTGACCGCGACGGGCGGCCGGGTGCTGATCGGCGGTCACGACACGGTGCGCGACTACCGCCGGGCGCGCTCCATGGTCGGGCTGGTGCCGCAGGAGCTCCACACCGACGCGTTCGAGCCGGTGCACGCGACCGTCGCCTTCAGCCGCGGGCTGTTCGGGCGGCCGCCGGACCCGGGCTTCATCGATTCGCTGCTGCGCGACCTGTCGCTCTGGGACAAGCGCGACGCCATGGTCAAGGAACTCTCCGGCGGCATGAAGCGGCGGGTGATGATCGCCAAGGCGCTCTCCCACCAGCCCGAGGTGCTGTTCCTGGACGAGCCCACCGCCGGCGTCGACGTGGCGCTGCGCCGCGACATGTGGCAGCTGGTGCGCCGCCTGCGCGACCAGGGCGTGACCATCGTGCTGACCACGCACTACATCGAGGAGGCCGAGGAGATGGCCGACCGAGTGGGCGTCATCGACAAGGGGGCGCTGGTGCTGGTGGAGGAGAAGGCGGCGCTGATGCGCAAGATGGGCCGCCGGGAGCTGAGGCTGACACTGGCCGAACCGCTGGCCGCCGTCCCGGAGGCGCTGGCCGCCTGGAAGCTGGAACTCGGGGAGGGTGGGCGCGAGCTGCGCTACGTCTTCGACGCCAAGGCCGAGCGCACCGGCGTCCCGTCGCTGATGGCGGGACTGCGGGATTCGGGTATCGCCTTCACCGACCTCGAGACGCGCCAGAGCTCGCTCGAGGACATCTTCGTGAGCCTCGTCGGCGGAGGTCGGCCATGAGCCCCGGCATCTTCAACGCCCGCGGCGTCTGGGCGATCTACCGGTTCGAGATGCACCGCTTCCGGCGCACGCTGTGGACCGGGCTGGCCGTGCCGGTGATCACCACCGCGCTCTACTTCATCGTCTTCGGCGCGGCGGTGGGGCCGCGCATGGGCGGGGTGGGCGGGGTCGATTACGGCAGCTTCATCGTGCCGGGCCTGATGATGCTGTCGCTGCTGAACGAGAGCATCTTCAACGCCGCCTTCGGCATCCACATGCCCCGCTTCACCGGCACGATCTACGAGCCGCTGTCGGCGCCGCTCTCCCCCTTCGAGACGGTGCTGGGCTATGTCGGGGCGGCCGCCACCAAATCCACCATCGTCGCCCTCACCATCCTGCTGACGGCCCACCTGTTCGTCGACGTGCGGATCGAGCATCCCATCCTGATGCTGGCCTACCTGCTGACGGTCGCCGCCACCTTCTGCCTGTTCGGCTTCGTCCTGGGCATCTGGGCCAAGGGGTTCGAGCAGCTGCAGGTCGTGCCCATGCTGGTCGTGACACCCCTCACCTTCCTGGGCGGCACCTTCTACTCGCTGGACATGCTGCCCGAGCCCTGGCGCACCGTGGCCTTGTTCAACCCCGTCGCCTACCTGGTCAGCGGCTTCCGCTGGACCTTCTTCGGGACCGGCGACGTGGCATTCGGCGCCAGCCTGGCCGCCACGGGCGTGATGCTCGCCGCCTGCCTGGTGGCGATCTGGTGGATATTCAGGACCGGCTACCGCCTCAAGGCGTGAGCGGGACAGGGAGGAGCGGCGTGAGCCTGTTCAAGAAGACATCGTCGAAGCCGCCGGCCGATCCCGAAATCGTCGCCCTGAGGGCGGTGGCCTTCATCGCCGGCGACGAGGACATGCTGTCCCGGTTCGTGGCCGTGACCGGCTGCTCGCAGGCCGACCTGCAGGCGCGGCTGGCCGATCCGGCCTTCCTCGGCGGCGCCCTGGACTTCATCATGGCCGACGAGACCCTGGCGGTGTCCTTCGCCGAGGCGGAAGGCCTCTCGCCCGAGGCCTTCCAGGCGCTGCGCATGCGGCTGCCCTGAGGCGGGGACCGCGCCACGGGGTCAGCCCCCGGTACCGCCCGCGCCCAACGTCTCCAGCATCAGGCGGGCGACGCCGGCCGACGAGGCGGGGTTCTGGCCTGTGACGAGGGCGCCGTCGCGCACCGCGTTGGGCTGCCAGTTCGGCACCGTTACCAGCTCGGCCCCCAGCTCCCGCAGGCGGGTCTCCAGCAGGAAGGGCACGGCTTGGGCGAGGCCGGCCGCCTCCTCCTCCGCATCGGTGAAGGCGGCGACCCTGCGGCCCCTGACCAGGGGGGCGCCGTCGGGCGTGCGGGCGTTCACCAGGCCGGCCGGGCCGTGGCAGACGGCGGCGACCACCCTGCCCCCGGCCCAGGCATCCGACAGCAGCCCGGCCAGCGCCCGGCTCTCCGGCAGGTCCCACATGGTGCCGTGGCCGCCCGGCAGGAAAACGGCGTCGAAATCCCCGGCCCGCAGGCCCTCGACCGCCACCGTCCCGGACAGTTCGGCCATGGTGGCCGGATCGGCCAGGAAGCGGTCAACCGGCGCCGCGTTGCGGCCGGGCTCGGCGACGGAACCGGGATCGACCGGGACCTGCCCGCCCCGGATGGAGGCGAGCGTGACCTCGGCTCCGGCATCCCTGAGCATCCAGTAGGGCTCGGCGAGTTCCTCCAGCCAGACCCCGGTCGGCTTTCCGGTGTCGCCGATGCGGCTGTGGGAGGTGAGGACGAACAGGATTCTGTGGGCCACGATGTCTCTCCGTCGATGGGTGTACCGGGAGGTTAGGGCGGCGCCGGCCCGGCTTGAAATCAGCGTAGACCCCATCAGCTATAAGTTTTCTGATGGCTGGAGCGGATCGCCATGAGCCACCTCGTGCAGTTGCGCACCTTCCTGGAGGCCTACCGGTCGGGCTCGCTGTCCCGCGCCGCCGAGCGGCTGGGCATCACCCAGCCCGCCGCCTCGGCGCATGTGCAGTCGCTGGAGGCGCTGCTGGAGAAGCCGCTGTTCACGCGGCGGGCGCGCGGCGTGGAGCCGACCGCCGTGGCGCACGAGCTGGCCCGCTCCCTGGGCGGCGCCTTCGACGCGGTGGAGGCCGGCCTGGCCCAGGTCAAGGCCCGCTCGACGCAGCTGTCAGGCACGGTGCATGTGGCCGGTCCGGCCGAGTTCATGGGCGAGCGGGTGACCCCGGCCCTGGCCGGCCTGCCGGCGCTCGGCCTGCGGGTGCGGCTGCTGACGGGCAACCGGGAGCGCATCTACGGGCTGCTGGCCGACGGCACGGCCGACCTCGCGGTGACGGCGTCGCATCCGGGCGAGCGGGGTTACGGCTTCGCGGAACTGGCGCGCGAGCGGCTGCTGCTGGTGGCGGCGCCCCCTATCGCCCGGCGGCTTGATGGGCCGCCAACGGCCGCGGCGCTGCGGGCGCTGCCGGCGGTGGCCTATGACGAGGATCTGCCGCTGGCGCGGGAGTTCTTCCGCCATGCCTTCGGCGAGGAGCCCGACCTGCAGGCGGCGGTGTGCGTGGCGGATCTGCGGGTGGTCAGGCGGCTGGCCTGCCTGGGGGCGGGCTGGACCGTGGTGCCGGACTATCTGTGCGCCGACGACCTCGCGGCGGGCCGGCTCGTCACCCTGGTGCCGCCGGAGGGGTCGCCCGGCAACAGCCTGTATTTGGCCTGGGACAAGGGCGCGCTGCGGCATCCCCGGGTGGCCTTCCTGAAGGACCACCTCCTGGCCTATGGCGGCATCTGACGGAAGATCGCCCACGGGTGGCGCGATCGAATGGGCGGGGCGTCGCCACCCGTGGTAGAGTCGGCATGTCCTGCCAGTTGGAGTTCCAGCCATGACCCACATCGCGGCGCTCTGCTCCTGCCCCCTCTGCACCGGCGCCCCGGCGGCCGCGGACCCGCCCGGGACGTCCAACGTCGCCGGGAAGCCCGATCTGGCCCCCGAGCTGGTGGTCGGCAACCTGCTGCGGCCCGGCGCGCAATGGACCCAGCCGGTCATCGGCTATGCCTTCCGCGAGACGGCGCCCGCCCCCGGCTACGGTGTGGAGAGCACCCTGTTCCAGGCCTTCGGGCCGGCGCAGCGCGTCGCCGCCCGCTCCGCCATGACGCTGTGGGACGACGTCATCGCCCTCTCGTTCGTGGAGCGGGAGGGGGGCGAGATCCAGTTCGGCAACCTGACCAACCAGGTGACCTTCCACGCCTACGCCTCCTTCCCCGGCGAGGGGCGGGGCGGCGACGTCTGGGTGCAGATCCTCCGGCCCAACAATTCCCGCCTGGAGCTGGGCGATTTCGGGCTCCACGTGCTGGTCCACGAGATCGGCCATGCGCTGGGCCTGGCGCATCCGGGCGAGTACAACAACAGCAATGGCGGCCCGGTCATCACCTACGGCGAATATGCCGAGTACCGCCAGGACAGCAAGCAATACTCGACCATGTCCTATTTCGGGGCGGTATCGACCGGCGCCGACCATGTGGTGACGCAGGAGCGCTTCGGCTCCATGCCGCTGCTGCACGACATCGCCTCGGCGCAGCGCCTCTACGGGCCCGACCTGACGACCCGGGCGGGCGCCACGGTTTACGGCTACAACGCCACCGCCGGCCGCGCCGCCCTGGATTTCGCCGCCAACCCCGAACCGGTGGTGGCGATCTGGGACGCGGGCGGGGCCGACGCGCTGGACCTGTCGGGCGGCACCGCGCCGGCACGCATCGATCTGCGGCCCGGCGCCTTCTCCGACGTGAACGGCCTGACCGGCAACGTCGCCATCGCCTACGGGACCTGGATCGAGAACGCCGTCGGCACCGGCCTCAATGACACGATCACCGGCAACGAACTGCCCAACCGTCTGCAGGGCGGCGCCGGCGACGACCGGATCGAGGGCGGCGGCGGCGTGGACGTCGCCGCCTATGGGGGTCCGCGCGGCCGCTACGAGATCACGGCGGAGGGGGCGGGCTGGCGCGTGCGCGACACGGGCGGAACCGAGGGAACCGACCAGCTGACCGGGGTGGAGCGGCTGGCCTTCACCGACGGCACGCTCGACCTCGTCGCGGTGCCGTCGGCGCCCAGCCTGACGCTCAGCAGCGTCAGGGCGGTGGAGGGGACGGAGCGGGTGGTTGGCGGCGCCTTCGGCCATACGATCCTGTTCACCGTGGCGCTGACCCAGCCCTCCGCCGCGCCGGTGATTCTGAGCTACCGGACGGTGGCGGGGACCGCCCGGGCGGGAGAGGATTTCCAGCCCGTCTCCGGCACGCTGACCCTGGCGCCGGGCGAGGTCGCAGCCTTGGTGCCGGTCACCCTGGTCCAGGACGCGGCGGCGGAGGGGGAGGAGGAGTTCTTCCTGCTGATCGACGGCGCGCAGGGGCTGGCCGTACCGGGCGGCGCGCTGCGGGCGCGGGGGGTGATCGCGGACGATGACGACGGCGCGGCGGGCGCCCCGCCGCTGGGGTTCGACCCGCCGGCCGGCGCCGGCACCACGGCGACCCTGAGTCCCGGCCAATCCTTCGCCGCCGCCATCGAAACCGTGGGCGACCGCGACTGGTACCGGATGGATCTGACGGGCGGGGTCACCGTCACCATCGAGATGAAAGGCTCCAGCGGCCGCGGCGGTTCGCTGACCGATCCCTTCCTGGTGCTGCTGGCCCCGTCGGGGACGCTGATCCAGACGGATGATGACGGCGGCGTCGGCAGCGACAGCCGCATCACCTTCACCCCGGCCTTCTCCGGCACCTATTACGCCGCCGCCCAGTCCTTCCAGGACGGGCCCGCCGGCAGCTACACCATCGCCCTCACCTCGGGCACGGTGACGGACGGGCCGCGCTTCAGCGCGGTGCCGACGCTTTCCGCCGGGGATGCGACGGTGACGGAGGACGGGCGGGCGCTGGTCTTCAGCCTGACCCTGTCGGAGGCGTCCGCCACGCCGGTCACGATCCACGCCGCGACCGAGGGCGGCACCGCGACGGCGGGCAAGGACTTCCGGCCGGTCTCCACCCTGGTGACCATCCCGGCCGGCGCCACGACCGCGACCGTCACCGTGCCCCTGCTGAACGACCGCGCCGGGGAAGGAGCGGAGACGCTGACGCTGCGCCTCTCCACCCCGTCGGGCGCGGTGCTGGCGGGCGGGGCGCCGACCCTGGCCCTGACCGGCACCATCCTGGACGGGGACGCGGCCGGCGCGGCACCGGCACCCGGCTTGTTGCTGGGCCTGGCGGACGGCGGCCTGATGGCATGGCAAGCGCAGCGGGGGAGCGAGGGGTTCCGTCATCTCGGCGGCTTCGACCCGGCCGCGGTGACGGCGCTCGGCGCCGCCGACTTCAACGGCGACGGGCGGGCGGAGCTGCTGCTGGCCCGGCCGGGCAGCGGCGCCGCCTTCCTGTGGGATGCGGCGCGCGGCGCCGAGGGCTTCAGCATCCTGCCGGATTTCGGAACCTACCGGGTGGCGGGGATCGGCGACTTCACCGGCGACGCGGCGCCCGACCTTCTGCTGCGCGGGACGGACGGGACGCTGCTGTTCCACGACGTCGCCGGCAACCGGGCGGCGCCCTTCCTCAAGCCGGGGGCGGGAGCCGCGGTGGCGGGCACGGGCGATCTGGACGGGGTGGGGCGCGACGAGGTGCTGTTCCACGATGCGGGCACCGGCGCGCTCTATGCCTGGACGGGGTCGGGCTTCATCGACCTGCTGGCCCTGCCCGCCGGCTGGCGGGTAGCGGCCGTGGCGGACTTGCAGGGCGACGCCGCCGCCGACCTGCTGCTGCGCGAGGAGGCGACCGGCCGCCTGCTGTTCTGGGAGCCCCTGCGCGGCGCCGACGGCTTCCGCGACTTCATCACCCCGGGTCCGGGCTGGTCGGTCATCGGGGCGCTGGATCTGAACGGCGACGGCCGCGACGACCCGCTCCTGCGCGACGCCGCCACCGGCCACGCCGTCTGGTGGACCGGCGGCGGCTTCGGCGACCTGGGCACGGTGCTGGCGGGCGTCTCGCTGCTTGGGCTGGAATAGGCGCGGCCCGGCCCGCGGTCGCCCGGCACTTCGGCGCTGATGCGGCATGTCGCGGGACGACCGGGGTGCGCGCCGCCAAGGCGCATGGCTGCGCCGGCGTCGTCGGATGCGTAGCCGCCATGCAGGCCTGACCGGCGGGGCCCCTGGGCCACGCTCCCGGCGCTCACCGCAGGCGCGGCAGACTCGCCGTGCATTGTGCGGCCGGCGGCCCCGACCCGCTGTGCCGACGGCCCCTGAACGACAAAACCCCTGAAGCGTATGTCGCTTCAGGGGTTTGTGTATTTGGTTGCGGGGGCAGGATTTGAACCTGCGGCCTTCAGGTTATGAGCCTGACGAGCTACCGGGCTGCTCCACCCCGCGTGAGTGGTTGGGGTCGAGGGATCGTGCAGAGGGTTTCGTGTGATCTCAAGGTGCGGTTTGCG
>DASPNP010000041.1:0-163395 GCA_035626475.1 Azospirillaceae bacterium | reverse complement strand
CGCCCGCGAGAATGCGCGCGCGGTCAGGACGGCGCTCACCGCGGAGACATGGGACTCGATCAACAGCGCCTGGCTCGAGCTGCAGAAGATGAAGTCGGGCGAGATGACCCGCGACGAGTTCGTCGGGTTTCTCGACTGGGTGAAGAGCGTGTCCCTCGCCGTCGACGGATCCGCCTACCGCACGATGCTGCGCAACGACGCCTTCTGGTTCACCCGCCTCGGGCTCGCGATCGAGCGCGCCGACAACACCGCCCGCATCCTCGACGTGAAGTACCATGTGCTGCTGCCCAGCCACGAAGGGGTCGGCGGCGTGCTGGACTATTACCAGTGGCAGTCGATCCTGCGGGCCGTGTCGGCGCTGCGCAGCTACCAATGGGTCTATCATGACCGTCTGAAGCCCTGGCTGATCGCCGAGCTGCTGATCCTGCGGCCGGAGATGCCGCGCTCGCTGGTGGCCTGCAGCGGCCAGGTCATGGAATGCCTCGACGATCTGGCCCGGCTCTATGGCGGCCGGCACGGCGAATGCCACCGCCTGGCCGGCGAGATGCACGCGCGGCTGAAATACGGCCGCATCGAGAGCATCTTCCAGTTCGGCTTGCACGAGTTCCTGTCCGAGTACATCGAGACCTCGACGGTCATCGGACGGGAGATCGGGACGCTGTACCTGTCCAGCTGAGCCTTGCCTCCCTCGCCCCCTGCGGGAGAGGGAAGGGGCCCAAGCCGCAGGCTTGGGAAGGGTGAGGGGTGGACCGGCGCAGCCGGGCCTTCTCGCCAGGGGAGCTGTGCAGGGGCGTGGAGGACGTCCGGCGAGGCCGGCCGACCCCTCATCCTCCCACCGCTCCGCGGCGGGGCCCATCCTTCTCCCGCAAGGGGAGAAGGATTCCAGGTCACTGCAGCCGCAGCTCCGCCGCCGGAAAGCGGAACTCCGCCGGGCGGATCAGCTGCTGGCTGGCGATGCGCACCGAATGCAGCTTGCCGTCCAGCTGCCGCGTCCAGAAGGCCAGGAACCTGTGCAGCTCGGGAAAGCGCGGGGCGATGTCCAGTTCCTGCCAGACATAGGTCTGCAGCAGCCCGGGATGGTCGGGCATGTGGTAGAGGATCTCCGCCGTGGTCAGGCGGTAGTCCTGTAGCTGACGCACCAGATCTGCCATGCTCGGTCTCCGTCGCTTGACTGAACGCAGTGACCCGCCGGCGATCCCTCCTTCGGGGTATCCCTTGACGCCGTACCCCTTTCGATGGACGCCAGCGTGCACCGGAAGAAACGCGTTGTGAAGAGAAAAGTTCCAGCAATAACAAGGCATTAGCAGCAGGGCGGGGCGAGTGCTGCCACGCTCTTGCGCGCTTGCCGGGTCATTTCGCAACGCTATTGCGCACCCGCCATCTTGATTCCCCGAAAGGCTTGGATTATCTCGCTAGCACTCACCGAGGGTGAGTGCTAACAACCAGGCTCATCCGAACCCTTTTGCCTATTTGAGGGAGAGAACCATGAAGTTCCGTCCGCTGCATGACCGGGTGGTTGTGCGCCGCGTCGAGAGCGAGCAGAAGACCGCCGGCGGCATCATCATCCCCGACACCGCCAAGGAGAAGCCCCAGGAGGGCGAGATCATCGCGGTCGGCCCGGGCGCCCGCGACGAGCAGGGCAAGGTGCACGCGCTGGACGTGAAGGTCGGCGACCGCGTGCTCTTCGGCAAGTGGTCCGGCACCGAGATCAAGATCGACGGCGCCGAGTACCTGGTCATGAAGGAGAGCGACATCATGGGCGTGCTCGAGGGTGGCGCTTCCGCCGCCAAGGCCGCCTGAGATCGTCTGACGCACACCGTCAACTGAACAGATTCCAAGAAGGAACGGACACATGGCTGCCAAGGAAGTGAAGTTCGGCGTCGATGCGCGCGCCAAGATGCTGCGCGGCGTCGACATCCTCGCCGACGCCGTGAAGGTGACGCTGGGCCCGAAGGGCCGCAACGTCGTGATCGAGAAGAGCTTCGGCGCTCCGCGCATCACCAAGGACGGCGTCACCGTCGCCAAGGAGATCGAGCTCTCCGACAAGTTCGAGAACATGGGCGCGCAGATGGTGCGCGAGGTGGCCTCCAAGACCGCCGACATCGCCGGTGACGGCACCACCACCGCCACCGTGCTGGCCCAGGCCATCGTCCGCGAGGGCGCCAAGGCCGTGGCCGCCGGCCTGAACCCGATGGACGTGAAGCGCGGCGTGGACATCGCCGTCGCCGCCGTCGTCGAGGACATCAAGTCGCGCTCGAAGAAGATCTCGACCAACGCCGAGATCGCCCAGGTCGGCACCATCTCCGCCAACGGCGAGACCGACATCGGCGAGAAGATCGCCCACGCCATGGAGCGCGTCGGCAACGAGGGCGTCATCACCGTCGAGGAGGCCAAGAGCTTCGAGACGGAGATCGACATCGTCGAGGGCATGCAGTTCGACCGCGGCTACCTGTCGCCCTACTTCGTGACCAACGCGGAGAAGATGACGGTCGAGCTCGAGAACCCCTACATCCTGCTGCACGAGAAGAAGCTGGGCGGCCTGCAGTCGCTGCTGCCGGTCCTGGAGTCGGTCGTGCAGTCCAGCCGTCCGCTGCTGATCGTGGCCGAGGACGTCGAGGGCGAGGCGCTGGCTACCCTGGTGGTGAACAAGCTGCGCGGCGGCCTGAAGGTCGCGGCGGTGAAGGCCCCGGGCTTCGGTGACCGCCGCAAGGCGATGCTGGAGGACATGGCCATCCTCACCGGCGGCCAGGTCATCTCCGAAGACCTGGGCATCAAGCTGGAGAACGTGACCGTCGACATGCTGGGCACCGCCAAGCGCGTCTCGATCACGAAGGACAACACCACCATCGTCGACGGCGCCGGCGCCAAGGACGACATCCAGGCCCGCATCGTGCAGATCAAGGCGCAGATCGAGGAGACCACCTCGGACTACGACCGTGAGAAGCTGCAGGAGCGTCTGGCGAAGCTGGCGGGCGGCGTGGCCGTCATCCGCGTCGGCGGCGCCACCGAGGTCGAGGTGAAGGAGCGCAAGGATCGCGTTGACGACGCGATGCACGCGACCCGCGCCGCGGTCGAGGAGGGCGTGGTCGCCGGCGGCGGCGCGGCCCTGCTGTACGCCACCCGCGCCCTGGAAGGCCTGAAGTACACCAACGACGACCAGCGCGTCGGCATCGATATCATCCGCAAGGCCCTGCAGGCCCCGGTGCGTCAGATCGCCTTCAACGCCGGCGTCGACGGCTCCATCGTGGTCGGCAAGCTGCTGGACCAGAAGGACACCGGCTTCGGCTACAACGCCCAGACCGGCGAGTTCGGCGACATGTTCAAGTTCGGCGTGATCGACCCGACGAAGGTCGTGCGCACCGCGCTGCAGGACGCCGCCTCGATCGCCGGCCTGCTGATCACGACCGAGGCGATGGTCGGTGAGAAGGCCGAGAAGAAGGCCCCGGGCGGCGCGCCCGGCGGCATGGGCGGCATGGGCGACATGGACTTCTAAGAAGTCCTGCCTTCCACGCACCCCGTGTGAGGAATGGGGCCGGCTCCGCGAAGGGCCGGCCCTTTTCTTTTGGGGTCAGGCGACGTGACTCAGGCCGCGTGCGGGCGAATGGCATCCAGGCGGGAGGCGAGCTCCACCCGTGCCCGCTCCAGGTCATAGCGCGCCTGCAGGTTCAGCCAGGATTGCGGGTCTGTGCCGAAATAGCGGGCTAGCCGCAGGGCCGTGTCGGCCGAGATCGCCCGCGTGCCGTTCAGGATGCCGGTGATGCGGTTCGCCGGCACGTCGATATCCTTCGCCAGCCGGTAGGCGCTGATGCCCAGCGGCTCCAGCCACTCGCTGCGCAGCAGCTCGCCCGGCGAGGGCGTATGGCCCGTGCCGGCCTCGGCCACGTCCGTCAGGTCGATGCTGCCCGCTTCCAAATCCTCGCGGCTGATGGTCATGGTCCGGCCTCAATGGTAGTCGCAGAACTCAACGTCGAACGCGTCCCCGCCGGACCAGCGGAAGCAGAGGCGCCACTGGTCGTTGACCCGGATGCTGTGCTGCCCCGCACGGTCGCCGCCCAGCGCCTCCAGCCGGTTTCCGGGCGGCGACTCAAGGAATGACAGCTCCGCGGCCGCGTCGATCAGCCGGAGCTTCGCCGTCGCCCGGCGCGCCACGTCTTGCGGCGTTCCCTTGGCGACCAGCCCTTGGAACAGGGCGGCCGTCCGTTTGTCCGCGAAGGACTTGATCATGCATTGATGATGTCCTGCGTACATAGATACGTCAAGCGTATCTAAGAAGCGTCAACAGCGCCGCCTTCCACCCATGCTCGTCTGGCGCCCGCCGGCGCCTCTGCTACGCTCGTGGCGAACAACGGGAGCGCCCCCATGATGGACGGCTTCGCCTACCGCCGCATCGCCACGTCGGGCACGGAGATCAACCTTGCCGTGGGCGGGGAGGGGCCGCCCTTGCTGCTGCTGCACGGCTTCCCCGAGACGCACCTGATGTGGCACCGGGTTGCGCCGAAACTGGCGGAGCGCTTCACCGTCGTGGCGCCGGACCTGCGCGGCTATGGCGACAGCGGCAAGCCGGCGGGTGGCGGCGACCATGCCGACTATGCCAAGCGCGCCATGGCGCTGGACATGGTGGAGGTCATGGCGGCGCTGGGACATGAGCGCTTCCGCCTGGTGGCGCACGACCGCGGCGCCCGGGTGGCGCACCGGCTGGCGATCGACCATCCAGAGCGGGTGGAGAAGCTCTGCCTGATGGACATCATCCCCGGCTCGGTGGTCTACGGCACGGTGACCAGGCAGGTCGCCAGCGCCTACTGGCACTGGTTCTTCCTGATCCAGCCGGCGCCCTTCCCGGAGCATTTCATCGGGCTGGACCCGGACTATCTGGTGCGCTCGGCCCTGCGGGCCCTGTCGCCGGGCGCCGACCCGGTGCCGCCGGAGGTGCTGGCGGAATATCTGCGGGTCTTCCGCGACCCGGCCACCATCCATGCCGTCTGCGAGGATTACCGGGCCGGCGCCTCCATCGACTGCCGGCACGAGGAGGAGGACCGGACGGCGGGGCGGAGGATCGCCTGCCCCACCCTGGTCCTCTGGGGCTCGAAGGGGCTGGTCGGCCGCGCCTACGACCCACTGAAGGTCTGGGGCGAGGTCTGCGCCGATCTGCGCGGCGCGGCGCTGGACTGCGGCCATTTCCTGCCGGAGGAGGCGCCGGACGCGGTGCTGGCGGCGCTGGACGGGTTCCTGTGACTAGCTCCGCGTCGGATAGATCCGGGCCGCGCCCGTCCGCCCCGTGAGCGGCTTGGCGCCGGGGTCGATCCTGACGCCCAGCCGGTAGCGGCGGCGCAGCTGCCGCCACATCCAGTGCCCGCGCACCAGGCCGCGGCCGGTGGGGCGGCGCAGGAAGGGCAGATCGATCGCCAGCAGCACGATGCCGACCGGCACCATCCAGAAGCCCAGCACCGGCAGGAAGCCCAGGAAGCCGCCGCAGAAGCAGAGGATGGCGACGGGGATGCGCACCCAGCGCGCCTCCGGACAGCGCAGCTTGCCGACCCAGCGGGAGATCCGGTCCGGCAGCCCATCCTGCAGCCGCTGGAACTCCCGGTCGAAGCGCCGTTCGGCCTTTTCCTTGCGCCTGTTCGGGGTCTGCTCGGGCATCGGCAAGTCCGTCATCGCGAGATCATCAACTCCGCTGGCCCAACCCGGCGGAGGCGGGCCGCGTTCCCGGCGGGCGCGGGAATAGGCGTGGCCCCAAGAAAAAGGCCGCCCGGGGTTGCCCCCGGACGGCCCGTATCCCTGGCCCTGAAGCCGGAGACTACTCCTGCCGGTTGCCCAGCAGCGACAGCAGCATCTGGAACAGGTTGATGAAGTTCAGGTAGAGCGACAGCGCGCCCATGACGGCGAGCTTGTTGTTGCTCTCCGCGCCCCAGCCCTCGGCGTACTGCTGCTTGATGTTCTGGGTGTCGTAGGCGGTCAGGCCGGTGAAGACCAGCACGCCGATCACCGAGATGGCGAACTGCAGGGCGCTGGAGCCGACGAAGATGTTCACCAGGCTGGCGATCACGATGCCGATCAGGCCCATGAACAGCAGCGAGCCGAAGCGCGACAGGTCGGCCTTGGTCGTGTAGCCGTACAGCGCCGTACCGGCGAAGGTGGCGGCGGTGATGAAGAACACCCGCGCGACGCTCTCCCCGGTGAAGACCAGGAAGACGCTCATGAGCGAAAGGCCCATGAGGCCGCTGAAGAGATAGAACATCGTCTGCAGCGTCGAGGCCGACATCGTGTGCGGCCGGAAGCCGAAGAAGATGAAGGCCAGCGGGGCGAGCATCACCACCCACTTCAGCGGCGTGCCGAAGATGGCGGCGACGAGCGCCTCGGACTGGGCGCCGAAGAACGCCACCAGGCCGGTGATGACCAGCCCGACGGTCATGTAGTTGAAGACGCGCAGCATGTGCGCGCGCAGGCCTGCGTCGAACTGGGCCTGATCGACAGCGTGGCTGTGCGACGCGTATCGATTGAACGGTCCGGTTGCCATGGTCTCCTCGACACAAGGGTGTTGGATGATGTCCACCATATTGGGGCGGTCCCACCGGCTTTCAACAGGAATCATTTATCCCGGCGCGCGGCGAAGACGCTGAATAACCTTATAAATTGTAGTGGCTACTGCCGCGCGGCCCTGACATCGCCCGCTCGAAGGTGGTATGCTGGGCGGGCTTTTCGACGTGGACTGCCAGCGGACGGGCGAAGGGGACCGCGCATGCGCCGATGGAAGCTTGCCCGGCCTTTGGGCGCGGCGCTGCTCGCCGCCGCCCTGGGTGCGGCTCCGGCCGGTGCCCAGGCCGGCGATCCCTGGGAGGATCTGGCCGTCGTCGCCTTCGAGGCCAGCACCCTGCGCGAGGGGCTGCCGCATGACGCGGTGGCGGCGCTGGCGCAGGACGCCACGGGGTTCCTCTGGGTCGGCACCATGGGCGGGCTCGCCCGCTATGACGGCTACCGCTTCCGCCAGTACCTGAACGACCCGGCCGACCCCGGGTCGCTCGCCGACAATTATGTCCGCTCCCTGGTGGCGGGCGGCGACGGGCGGCTGTGGATCGGCACCAACAATGGCGGCGTCAGCGTCTACGACCCGGCCACCGACCGCTTCACCGCCGCCCGCATCGGCGCGGAGGGGGTGGGCCATCCCAAGATCTACTCGCTGGCGCCGGACGGGGCGGGCGGCGTCTGGGCCGGCACCCATGCGGGGCTCGACCGGCTGGGCCCGGATCTGCGGCCGGTGCAGCGCTTCCGCTCCGGCGACCCTGCGGGCGGGCTGAAGGGCGAGACGGTGTTCGCGCTGCTGCGGGACGGCCGCGGCATGCTGTGGGCCGGTACCGAGCGGGGGCTGTTCCGGCTGCCTCCCGGCGGCGAGCGGTTCGAGCCCGTGGCCGCCGCCGACGCCGCCGCGCGCGAGGTGGTGACGGGCGGTATCTGGTCCCTGCACGAGGACGGCGAGGGCGACGTCTGGGTCGGCAGCGAGCGCACCGGCATCGCCCTGATAAGCAGGCGCGACGGGCTGGCGCGCGCCGTGCCGGGCCTCAGCGGCACCGCCTCCGCCCTGCGCCAGCATGTGGTGCGCGGCATCGCCGAGGTGCGGCCGGGCGAGCTGTGGCTGGCGACCTATGGCGGCGGCGTGCTGGTGCTGGACCGGGCGACGGGCGCCACGCGGCGGCTGGAGCACGATCCCGCCGTGCCGGCCTCGCTGAACGGTAATCTGCTGCGCGCCGTCCTGCGCGACCGCTCCGGCCTGGTCTGGATCGGCACCCAGCGCGGGCTGGAGCGCAACAATCCCTCCAACCAGGGCATCCTGACTGTATCGCTCGCCGACCGGGGCGGGCGCTTCTCCGGCACCGACGTCTGGAGCCTGGCCGCCGCGCCGGACGGCAGGGTCTGGCTCGGGCTGGAGAGCGGCCGGGTCGACCGCATCGATCTGCGCGACGGCAGTGTCCGGCGCCCCACCGCGCAGGATCCGCCGCCGCCCGCGCGCGAGGTGCAGCGCCTGCTGCGCCGGCCCGACGGCACGCTGCTGGCCGGGTCGATCGGCATCCACGCGGTCGATCCGGAGACGCTGGCGATGCGGCCGGCACCCCCGGGCAACGCGGTCGGGCGCGACGTCATCGGCCTCTACGACAGCGGCGACGCGACCTGGGTCGGCACCTATTTCGGCGTCGTCCGCCAGGACCGGGCGACCGGCCGCGAGACGCTGTTCCGCCACGATCCGGAAGACCCGTCCAGCCTCAGCGACAACCAGGTCCGGGCGGTGCTGCGCGATCATGAGGGGCGCACCTGGATCGGCACGGCTTTGGGGCTGAACGTCATGCTGCCCGGCGAGACGGCGATGCACCGCTTCCGCCACGTCCCCGGGGAACCGGGGGCGCTGCCGCACGACTATGTCAACTCCCTGGCCCTGGACGGGCGCGGCCGGCTGTGGGTCGGCACCGTCAGCGGGCTCAGCCTGATGGAGCCGGGCTGGCGCCCCGGCCGGCCGGCGGCCTTCACCACGCTGAAGCGGGCGCAGGGCCTGCCCAGCGACTATATCGGCGCGATCCTGCCGATCCCGGCGCCGGCGGGCCGGCCGGGCGGCGGCGCGCTGTGGATCAGCACCGCCGACGGGCTGGCCACGGTGGACACGGAGACGCGGCAGGTGCGCCGCTTCGGCCGCGCCGACGGCCTGCGCATCAGCAACTACATCAACGCCTCCGCCGCGTCCCTGCCGGACGGCACGCTGCTGTTCGGCGGCTTCGGCGGCCTGACCGTGGTGCGGCCCGACCGGCTGAGCGAGCCGGACCAGCCGGCGCAGCTGGTGCTGACCCGCATCCGGGGTGCCGCCGCCTCATCCGTTCCCGCCACTATCGCCGCCGACCACGGCGCCATGGTGCTGCGCGTGCCGCCGGAGGACCGGCGGCTGGAGGCGGAGTTCGCGCTGCTGAACTTCGCCGCCGCCGACGCCGTGCGCTACGCCTACCGTCTGGAGGGGTTCGACGCCGGCTGGATCGACGCGGAACCGGCCCGGCGCGTCGCCGTCTACACCAACCTGCCGGCCGGGGACTACACGCTGCGGGTCCGCGCCCAGGTCGGCGACGACGGGCAGGTGCGGGAGCTGGCGCTGCCGGTCGAGGTGGTGCCGCTCTGGCACGAGACCGGCTGGGCCCGCTTGGCCGGGGCGCTGGTCCTGCTGGCCGCCGTGGCGCTGCTGGTGCAGGCCCGGACGGCGCTGCTGCGGCGGCGCCAGCGGGCGCTGCAGGAGGAGGTCGAGGCCCGCACCCGCGACCTGACCGACGCCAACGACCGGCTGCATCACCTGGCGACCCATGACGCCCTGACCGGGCTGGTCAACCGCCGCCGCTTCCTGGAGCTGCTGGCGGTGGAGCAGGAACGGGCGGTGCGCTATGGCGGCACCTTCAGCGTCGTGATGATCGACCTGGACCATTTCAAGCGGGTCAATGACGGGCACGGCCACGCCGCCGGCGACACGGTGCTGCGCGAGGCGGCGGGGCGGCTGCAGAGCGCGCTCCGGGGCACGGACGTCGCGGCGCGCTACGGCGGCGAGGAGCTGGCGGTGCTGCTGCCCATGACCGAGGGGCAGGCGGCGCTGGTGGCGGCGCAGCGCTTCCACATGCTGATGCGCGGCACGCCGATCCGGCACGCCGGGGAGACGCTGCTGGTCACCGCCAGCGCCGGCGTCGCCGAGTGGCTGGGCCCGCACGAGGCCGGGGAATGGACCCTGGAGCGCGCCGACAAGGCGCTCTACGCCGCCAAGCAGTCCGGGCGCGACCGGGTGGTGCTGGCGGCGGCGGAGCGCGAACCGGAACCGGTGGCGGGGTAGCTCAGGCGCCCTCGCCCAGCGACCCGCGCGAGGCGTCGATGATGCGGGCGCGGCGACGCAGCAGCTCCACCGCCTGCAAATCCTGGCCGCCGGGCACGTCCAGCGTCACCTCGGTCATGCCGGACATGCCGGGGACGGAGCAGAGCTGGCGGGCGCCGGGGATCTGGTCCACCAGCTCGCGCTCCAGCCCCTCGTCGCGGCCGCCCTGATAGACATAGACAACCTGCATCGCTCTCTCCCGACGGGAATTCCGGGACGGAAAAGGGGGAGCGGTCGCCCGCTCCCCCCGTTCGGCTGGCCGATCCGTGTCAGATGCTCGGATCGCCGTTGGTGGAGGCCTTGGCCGTGCTGACCGTGGCCCGGGTGCCGTGGGTGCCGCTGTCGCCGGTGTCGGCGTCGCCGGTCTCCATCAGCCGCTTGAAGCGGTTGAGGTCCTCGCGCATCTGCACCTGCGGCTCCTCGCCCAGGATCTTGGCGATGGCGCGGCCCAGCGCGCCGGCCGGCGGCTCGTAGCGGATGACGGCGTGCACCTCGGTGCCGCGGCCGCCGGGGGCCTCGCGGAACTCGACATGGCCCCAGTTCGGGACGTCCGACTGCTCCACGGCCCGCCAGGCGATGCGGCGGTTCTCCTGCTCGTCCGTGACCTCGGCCTGCCACTCGACGCGCAGCCCGGCCGGCGCCTTCACATGCCAGTGCGAGCGCTTGTCGTCGATGATCTCGATGCGCTCGATATGGTTCATGAAGCGCGGCAGGTTCGAGAAGTTCCGCCAGAAGCGGTAAAGCTCGGCGGCCGGCTTGTTGATGGTGACGGTGTGCGAGACCGTGACCGCGCGGCTGTCGTGGTCGACGCCGAAGCCGGTCCACTGGGCGATGTCGGGCTTGCCGGAGAAGGCCTGCTGCATCACGCCGAGGCCCGCCAGCGCCAGGCCGTAGCCGACCCAGCCGCCGCGGCGGATGCCGAAGGCCGCGAGCGCGCCGCCGACCACCAGCGGGGCCAGCTGCAGGGCGGTGCCGGCGCCGGTGCCGACGCTGCCGCCCTGGCCGCCGCCGCTGCCGCCGCGGTTGAAGTTCTGTCCGCCGCCGAAGCCGCCGCCGCTGCCGCCTCGGCCGTAGCGCGACTGGGCATAGCCGCCCGACGCGCCGTAGCCCGTTCCGTAGTTCCCAGTCCGATCGGCCATAGATTTCCTCCAATGGATTGCTTGTCTCGGGGTGCGCGAAAGGGTGCCGTCCCGTGACAAACAGGCGAGGGCCATCCGTGTTCCGGCGGGGTACGCTCACCCGGTGGTACGACCGCAAGAAGGGGCCGCACGAACGCCGCGCGCCGGCCGCTGTTGTCCCCGGCATGGACCGACAGGAGGCACGCCGCGCATGACCCCAACCGCCACGGCCCCGGAAAAGCACGGCTTCGCCGCCGGTTCGGTCCTGCTCGGCATCGCGCTGGGCGGCTTCTTCGACGGCATCCTGCTGCACCAGATCCTGCAGTGGCACCATCTGCTGAGCGCCGTGGAGGGCGACCCGTTCCGCGACCTGCGGGTGCAGGTGATGGCCGACGGGCTGTTCCACGCGCTGATGTACCTGCTGGCGGCGGCGGGGCTCTGGCGGCTGTGGCGGCACCGGGACGGGCGGGGCAGCCTCGGCGCGGGCGTCCTGCTGGGCTTCGGCCTCTGGCACGTTCTGGACGGGATCGTCTCGCACTGGCTGCTGGGCATCCATCACATCCGCATGGACAGCGGGCAGCGCTTCGCCTGGGACCTGGGCTTCTTCCTGGCCGGCGTCGCCTGCGCCCTGGCCGGCTGGTTCCGGGCGAGGCGGGGCGGCGGGACCGGCGGGGGGCGGGGAGCGGTCGCGCTGTCGCTGGCGGTGCTGGCGGCGGGGGCCGTCGCGGGGCGGCCGTCGGACGGGGCGGCGGTGGTGTTCCCCCGCGGCGTCGACCCGGTGCGCGCCTTCGCCGCCGCGGCCGAGGCGGATGCCCGCGTGGTCGCGCTCAGCCGGCGCGGCGACGTGCTGTTCGTCAGGATGAATGACGTGCGCGGGGCGCTGGCCTTCTACCGGCACGGCGCCCTGTTCGTCGCCGGCGGCCCGATGGGCGCGGCCTGCCTGCCGCCCGCGAAAACCTGAACCCGGAAAAAGAAAGGCCGCGCCAGAAGGCGCGGCCCGAGTTCAGGGAGGAAACGCCCAAAGGCGTGCAGCACGGATGCTGCAGTGCAATAGAAGCACGGCCATTTTTAGGGTGCAATGCAAAAATGAACGGCGGTTCGGATTTCGCAGGAACCGCAAAGCCCGCCGGTAACGAAATTACCCGATCCCCGCGCCCTTGGCGCTGGAGAGGCTTCGTCCGTCAGCTTGTCAGGGGAGTGGAGCGGGTGAAGGGAATCGAACCCTCGTCGTAAGCTTGGGAAGCTTCTGCTCTACCATTGAGCTACACCCGCGCCGCAGGTCCCTTATAGGGCCTCGGGCGCCCCGGTTCAAGCCGCCGCGTGCGCCGCTTTAGGCGTGCCTCCGGCGGGGCGGTGCGCCCCCCACGGAATCATGCCGGCCCGTCGGGATCAGCGAACCGCCCTCCGGGCCTGGCGCCGCGGGAAGGCGGCGGGGGCGGCGTTCTGCTGCACCGCCGGCCGCTTCGGCGCCAGCGGGCCGCGGCCGACCATGCCGGTGATCCCGGCCAGCGCGCCGGGCCGCAGCTCCAGCCCCAGGAAGCGGGCGGGATCGACCGGGCCGGGCAGCGCCAGGCCGAGCGCGAGCTCGCGGGTGAAGCCGAAGCGCTGGTAGTAGGGTGCGTCGCCGACCAAGATGACGCTGCCATGGCCGAGCTCACGCGCCTTCTCCAGCGCCTGCCGGATCATGCGGGCGCCGAGGCCCGCGCTGCGGCACTCCTCCGCCACGGCGATCGGGCCCAGCAGCAGCGAGGGCACCTTGGCCGGGCCCAGCGTCACCGGCCAGAAGCGCAGCGTCCCGACCAGCTTCGGGTTCTCGGCCGAGTGGCCCGCCGCGTCCGCATCAAGCGCGACGAAGGAGAGCGCCGGCACGGGATCAACCCCGGCGCGCAGGCGGTAGACGGTCTTGGAATTGCGCTTCGGCCCGAAGGCGCTGTCGAGGAGGGCTTCGATGGCGCCGGCGTGCGCCGGCAGCTCAAGCGTGATGTCCATCAGGTCTGGTGTTCCCGGCAGTCTGGGTGATGGCGTCCGGCGGGGTAACACCCGTCAGGCGCCGTCGGGGCCGGGAGTGCGGGGACTTTTGCGATCGTCCCGCGTCAGCGCCCGGCCGAGGCACGAACCCGCCGCCCGCAAAGCGGGCGACCCAGGGGTCGTCGTCGGAGGGAGGGCTGGCGCGACATGTCGCGGTCCGTGCGCAGTTGCAGACGGAATCGTTATGGGGCCGAACCCCCCGCCGCGCAAGGGAAAATCCGACCCCGGCCGGGTGCGCTCGCGTCATGGCGGCGATGACCCCAGGTCAAGGCGCCGCGCCTGCCCGCCCATCGAGGTCCCGCCCCCTGGAACAGCCCGGTCGAAGGGCCTATAGTGGGCATGTCTAATGCGGGCCGGGGCCTATCGCCGGAGGCTCGCCGGGAGCGGTGAAGTGTACAGCGAGACGACGCATTCGGTGAAGGTGACGGTGGAGCCTGTCTTCCTGGAGGACCAGTCCTCCCCGGGCGACAACCACTTCGTCTGGGCCTACCATGTGCGCATCGAGAATCTGGGCCGGGAGAAGGTGCAGCTGCGCTCGCGCTACTGGCGCATCACCGATGCGCTGGGCCGGGTGCAGGAGGTGCACGGCCCCGGCGTCGTCGGCGAGCAGCCGGTGCTGGAGCCGGGCGGCGCCTTCGAATACACCAGCGGCACCCCGCTCTCGACGCCGTCGGGGATCATGGTCGGCACCTACCGCATGGAGGCCATGGGCGGCGAGAAGTTCGACGTGCGCATCCCCGCCTTCTCGCTGGACAGCCCGCACCAGCCGGTGCGGTTGAACTGACCGGCCCGGGCGCCCCGGTCGCTTGAAGAAGCCGGCCCCCGGGCTAGCTTCATCGGCAGGAACTACCCCGCCCGGAGGGGACACCGCGCCAGGCCCGCGACGGCCGGACGCCAATGCTGTTCCCCAATGCGGGAACCGAAGAAGAGGATGAGAGACGTGACCGCGCCGAAGATCGACCAGACCAAGATCGCGGAGAAGACGCCCAGCCGGGTCGATTTGTCCGGCCGCCCCTCCCGCGCGGAGGCCGAGGAGGCCGTGCGCACGCTCATCCGCTGGTCCGGCGACGATCCGGCGCGCGAGGGGCTGCTCGGCACGCCCGACCGCGTCGTGCGCTCCTACGAGGAGTTCTTCGCCGGCTACGGCATCGATCCGGTGGAGTTCCTGAAGCGCACCTTCGAGGAGACCGACGGCTACGACGAGATGGTGCTGCTGCGCGACATCCGCTTCGAGAGCCATTGCGAGCACCACATGGTCCCGATCATCGGCCGGGCCCATGTCGCCTACCTGCCGGCCAAGCGGGTGGTCGGCATCTCCAAGCTGGCGCGGGTCGTGGAGGTCTACGCCAAGCGCCTGCAGATCCAGGAGAAGATGACGGCCCAGATCGCCAACACCATCGACGAGGTGCTGCAGCCCCTGGGCGTCGCCGTGGTGATCGAGGCCTCGCACCAGTGCATGACCACCCGGGGCGTGCACAAGCAGGGCGTCTCCATGGTCACCAGCCGCATGCTCGGCGCCTTCCGCACCGACGGCAACACGCGGCGCGAGTTCCTGTCGATGATCGGCAACCCGGTGAACCGGCTGGAATAGGCCGGCGCGGGGTTGGGCGCCTGATCTTGAACCAGCCCGGTGGCCCCCACCCGCCGGTCCCATTCTCGACCGTCACCCCGGCAAAGGCCGGGGCCCAGGAGTTGCAGCGGGATGCGCTGGATGCAGCGCTCCCTTCCGGCCCTCCCTATGATGCCCAGGCATGAGGGTCTGCTTCATCGGTCGGGTATTGCTGCAACCCCTGGATCCCGGCTTTCGCCGGGATGACGGAGGTGAGAAGGCGGATAACCAACCCTCAGCCCTCGAGGCCCGAGTGGTCCGCCATCCCCGACGATATTCCCCCTCATAGGATCATGACGGGCGACAGGTTCGCCTTGATCCCGGCCGTCAGCTGCTGGTCCAGATCCTGCGCCATCTCGCGCACCAGGGTCAGCCAGGTGCGCTCGCGCTCGGCGACGCTGACATCCTCGGCGACCGAGGTGGTGCGGACGACCGAGGCGGTGGTGTAGCCGTTGAAGCGGCGGCCGGGCTGGTCGACATGCACCTCGACCTCCAGCCGTCCCTCGTAGCGCTCCGACTGGTCCTTGGTGAACCAGCCCTTGATGCCGCCGGTGCGCTCCAGCGGCACCTCGACCACGCTGGCGCGGCGGATGACCACGCGCGCCCGGCCCGAGCTGCCGCCGGCCTTCAGCCGGTCCTGCACCCACAGCCGTACCGACTCCGCCGGCGTGACGGGCACCATGTGCTCGACATTCGGCTCCTTCATCGGCGGCGCGTAGTCGTTGGAGACCTCGATCTCCGCCACGTCCAGCACGATCGGCTCGCCCTGCGTGAAGCCGAAGCCGGGGGCCTGCTGCGCCGCGGCCGGAACGGCCAGCGGGGCGAGGCCCAGCCCGGCCAGGAGCATCAGGGAGGCGGACAGCGTCAGCAGGGAGCGGGTGGCGCGCATGGCAAGGGTCTCCGGCCGGGGGTCGCGGATCGCGGCGCATCCAACCATGGCGTCCCGCGGCGATCAAGCCGGGGATGGAGCCGGGCGGTGGAAGGCGGTGCCGTGCTCCCCCTTCCGATGCGGCTCCGACGGGGCGGATCGCCGGTTCGGGACATGTCTCCTTAGGCCTAGTTGGGACGCGCGGCCCTGGTGCCCATATGGCAAGCAACTGTTATGGCTGCATAAATTCCTTGTACAGTGACCTATTGACAAGCCACCGATAACGAATGCAAGCTAGTTATCGAAAGAGCGGTAACCCCTGTCGATGGAGCGGAACATGGCTGACGTCACGTCCTTCCCGGACCAGTCCCGGTCGATCGAGCGCGTCTATCGCGAGCTCCGTGCCCGGGGTGAGCTCGATCACAAGGCTTTCGAGGCGGCCGTGGCGATGATGCGCGAGCGTCAGCCCGACTGCCCGCGGGAGACGGCGATCCGCACCGTGTCGGAAGTCGTCTTCCAGATCATCTGCCGCGACCCGGCCTGGTTCTGGCGCGACCCGCCGGCCATCGCCGCGCGCATGGCCGGTGGCCTGCCGGCCGCCCACGCCGCCTGATCCGCCGGGCGCGCGCACGCCAAAGACCGGGGGCCGACGTCCCGCCCCTCAGTTCGACCTCCGGTCCTAAGGGCCCGGCCGTCCCCGGCCGGGCCCTTTCCTTTTGGCTTTACCTTTACGTGAACTGTTTCTTACGGCCGGCGCATCCCATCCGCCGCAATCCCGGCGCAACCGGGAGGTTCCCCGGATCGGACTATTTGCCACCGAGGAGTATTGGCCGAAGGTCGGGGCCGATTCCATCCGAACTGGTTAGCCGTCTACTCTCCGATGTCCCCGGGACATCACCGCGACTTCGGAGAATCCACAAGGCTTCGACGGGCTCGACTTACCCCCTGGGAGGCCGCGCGGAGGGGCGAACGGGGAGCGGCGGCACCGCTTCTGTCAAGCGAATCCCATGGAATTGCTTGCGTTCCCGTGTCTGCCTAAAATTTAGGCAGGGGCGAGTCAGGCGCGGACTCCTTCGCGCCCACCATGCTCACCCACAGACTTATCCACAGATTCTGGGGACAGCCGTGCCGCCCCGTCGCACGGCACCCGGGCGCCGCCGGCGATCCGGTCCGCCGCGCTCCCTTCCTCCCGCCCGGCCTTGTCTTGATCCGGCGGAACGGCTACCCATTTATGGAAGGCGGTGCCGACAGGGCCGCGTTCACGGAGACAGGGCCGGTGGCATGACCACGGCCGGCTCCGGCAGCTCGCTCGATCGAGGAGGATGCCGTGACGACCCGAGTTTCGCTGTTCAACAGCCCCTTCCTGCTGGGCTTCGACCAGTTCGAGCGTACGCTCGACCGTATTTCCAAGTCCGCCGCCGAGGGCTATCCGCCCTACAACATCGAACAGACCTCCGAGGACGGGCTGCGCATCACGCTCGCCGTCGCCGGCTTCACCTCGGACGATCTGCAGATCCAGACCGAGGACAACCAGCTGGTCATCCGCGGCCGCCAGGCCGACGACAAGTCGCGCATCTATCTGCACCGCGGCATCGCCGCCCGGCAGTTCCAGCGCAGCTTCGTGCTGGCCGACGGCATCGAGGTGCTGGGCGCCACGCTGGACAACGGTCTGCTGCACATCGATCTGCGCCGGCCGCTGCCGGAGCCGAAGGTGCGCACCATCAAGATCGGGACCTCGGGCGCCTCCAAGGACGGCGCCGGTCCCCAGACCATCGACGTCTCGCCGGAGAAGCAGGGCTGAGGCCCTCTCCGGCATCCCCGGCGGGGCCCTGACGGGACCGCCCCCACATCACGTTGCGGAAAGCGAGTGATCCCATGACCCAGAACCAGACCAGCCAGATCCTGCGCCAGCTGTCGGCCCAGGACTTCGCCGCCTTCGGCGTCAACGAGGTGGCCTTCGTGAAGCCCGTGCTGGTGAACGGCACCGCCGCCTTCGCCATCCACGCCGCCAACGGCCAGCCGCTGGCCGTCGCCCCCGACCTGGCCGTGGCCTTCGCCACCGTCCGCCAGAACGATCTGGAGCCGGTCAGCCTGCATTGAGGGTGGGACTGCGGTGGGGGATGTCTCTATCCCTCACCGCCCTCTCTACCGTCATCCCCGCGGAGGCGGGGACCCAGGTAATGAGCGTGCTGCTGGACTGAGAAGAAGGCGCCCCCCCCCTTTCAGGCATGCACCTGCCCGTACAGGTCCTGCCATTCCGGATTATCACCCTCAATCAACCTAATCTTCCAGGCGCGTTGCCATCTCTTCAGCTGCTTCTCGCGCCGGATCGCCGACTCGGCGCTGGAATGTGACTCGTACCAGACCAGGTGCTTCACCTCGTACTTCTGAGTGAACCCTGGAACTGCGCCGCATCTGTGCTCCCAGACACGGCGTGACAGGTCCGACGTGACGCCGACATAGAGCGTCCCGTTCCTTCCGCTCGCCAGCATGTAAACGCAGAACGCCTTCACCACCTGCCTCCGGAGCAAGCGGAATGCCTGGGTCCCCGCGTCCGCGGGGACGATGTTCAATGGTAGACAAGAGTGTGTGATTGTCTACTTCCGCTCCGGCGCGACCTTCTCGAACGCCAGGATGCGCTCCACCAGCGGGTCCGGCAGCGGGGTGGGGCGGCGGTCGCCGTCGCGGGCGGCGTTGACATAGACCATCTCGCCGTCGACCAGCAGCTCGGCGCCCCGGAACACGGCCATGCGGAAGCGCAGGCTGGTGGTGCCCAGGCGCGCGGCGCGGGCACCGATCCGGATCTCCTCGTCGAAGCGGGCGGATGCGCGGAAGTTGGCGGTGGCGTTCACCGCGAAGATGTCGGTGCCGTGGGGGGCGAGTCCATCAGGATAGGGCAGGCCGATCGCCCGCATGTACTCGGTCATGCCGAGATCAAAATAGGTGAAGTAGTTCGGGTTGAAGACGATCCCCTGCGGATCGACCTCGGCCCAGCGCACCCGCAACGGATGCAGCAGGGCGAACTCCTCGGGCGTCGGCGGGGCGTCGGGTGTCGTCATGTGGCGGTCTCCCATGGTCCCGCCAGCCTGTCGCGCTCCCGCCGCACGGTCAAGACGCCCGGGGACTCCTGCGAACCGGAGCCCCTGAAACGGAGAAGGGGTCTGCCGTCTCCATCGGACGGCAGACCCCTTCCCTCGGAACGGGGCGGAACCACGATCCAGCGCGTGTGTCCCGCCCATCGACCAGATCCGCTGGGCAGCCCCTAGGGGCGTGCGGTCAATGGAACTGGTCGGTCTCGGTGCTGTCCTTCATCGCGGTCGTCGAGGACAGGCCGCCGGAGATGGCCAGCGACACCGCGTCGAAGTAGCCGGTGCCGACCTCGCGCTGGTGCTTCACGGCGGTGAAGCCGTTGCGCTCCTGCGCGAACTCCCGCTGCTGCAGCTCGGAGTAGGCGGCCATGCCGCGCTCCTTGTAGCCCTTCGCCATCTCGAAGGTGGCGAGGTTGAGGGAGTGGAAGCCGGCCAGCGTGACGAACTGGAACTTGTAGCCCATCGCGCCCAGCTCCTGCTGGTACTTGGCGATGGTGGCCTCGTCGAGGTTGGCCTTCCAGTTGAAGCTGGGCGAGCAGTTGTAGGCCAGCAGCTTGCCCGGATACTGCTTGTGCACGGCCTCGGCGAAGCGGCGCGCCTCATCGAGGTTCGGCTTGGAGGTCTCCCACCACAGCAGGTCGGCGTAGGGGGCGTAGGCCAGGCCGCGGGCGATGCAGTAATCGACGCCCATGCCCTTCTTGATCCGGAAGAAGCCTTCCGGCGTCCGGTCGTTGCGGTCGATGAAGGGATGGTCGCGCTCGTCGATGTCCGAGGTGATGAGCTGCGCCGACTCGGCATCGGTGCGGGCGACCAGCAGGGTCGAGGTGCCGCAGACGTCGGCGCCGAGACGCGCGGCGTTCAGGATGCGGATGAACTGCTGGATCGGGATCAGCACCTTGCCGCCGAGATGGCCGCACTTCTTCTCCGACGCCAGCTGGTCCTCGAAATGGACGCCGGCGGCGCCCGCCTCGATCATCGACTTCATCAGCTCATGAGCGTTCAGCGGGCCGCCGAAGCCGGCCTCGGCGTCGGCGATGATCGGCGCGTACCAGTAGGGCGAGCCGGACTTGCCCTCCATCGTGTTGATCTGGTCGGCGCGCTGCAGCGCGTTGTTGATGCGCTTGACCACCATCGGGACCGAGTTGGCCGGGTACAGGCTCTGGTCCGGGTACATCTGGCCGGCCAGGTTGGCGTCGGCCGCGACCTGCCAGCCCGACAGGTAGATGGCCTCGAGGCCGGCCTTCACCATCTGCACCGCCTGGTTGCCGGTGAAGGCGCCGAGGCTGTGGACGTAGGGACGGGTGTGCAGCAGCTCCCACAGGCGCCGCGCGCCGAGCTCGGCCAGCGTGTACTCGATCTTCACCGAGCCGGACAGGCGCCGGACATCCTCGGGCGTGTAGTCGCGCTTGATGCCGTCGAAGCGGCGGGCGTGCAGGGCCTCGAGCTCCGGGGTACGCTGGTTGCTGCCGATGCCGCCTTGGTCGAGGGGTGCCATGATCGCTGATCCTCCTGGGTCTGTCCCGCCTGGGTCCGGGGGTGGGGACCGGGGTCGGGCACGGCCCGCTGTGTGCGGTGCGTGTCTGATGTATTAATGTTTACGAACGCCGGATGGATCAATAACCCGTTGACAGTAAAGTTGTATTCTTGTCTCATCTTGTAATGTAGGTTTCTGTAATTCTGTAAACGTTGTAAATTTGCGGCACCGCAGCGGAGTACCGCGACGGGATGTGCGGCCCCCTCCGGGCGAGGGACCCGGAACGGGGCGGGCCAGGGGGCATCGGGCGGAGCGGCGGGGCCTTGCGGTGGAAGGGAGGGTGCGGATGGAGAAGAAGGCGATGCTCGGCCACAAGGTCCGGCGCCTCAGGCGCGACCTTCGGCTGAGCCAGGCGCAGATGGCGGAGATGCTCTCCATCTCCGCGAGCTACCTCAATCTCATCGAGGGCAACCAGCGTCCCCTGACCGTGCCACTGCTGCTCCGGCTGGGGCAGGTCTTCGACGTCGACCTCGCCAGCTTCGCCGAGGATGACGAGACGCGGCTGGTGGCCGGCCTGCGCGAGGTCTTCGCCGACCCGCTCTTCGACGGTTCCGACGTCAAGAACCAGGACATGAAGGAACTGGCGGCCGTGGCGCCCACGCTGGGCCAGGCGGTGGTGACGCTCTACCGCGCCTACCGCGAGGCGCGCGATGACATCCAGGCGCTGGCGGAGAAGGTCGCGGACAGCGACCATTTGCCGGTCGCCCAGACCCAGGTCTTCCCGCAGGAGGAGGTGGGCGAGTTCTTCCAGGCCCACGGCAACCACTTCCCCGAGCTGGAGATCGCGGCCGAGACGCTGTGGATCGACGGGGACCTCGAATCGGGCGACCTCTACGGCTCGCTAGCCGCCTATCTGAAGCGCGTCCACGGGGTCACCGCCAAGGTCATGCCGGTGGAGGTGATGGGGCCGACGGTGCGGCGCTACGACCGGCATTCCAAGCGGGTGCTGGTGTCGGAGATGCTGATGCCGTCCGGGCGCACCTTCCAGCTGGCGGCCCAGGCCGGGCTGATGCGCTGCCGGGAGCTGATGCAGGGCATCGTCGAGCGCGCCGGCTTCGGCAACGAGGCGACGCGGCGGCTGGCGCTGGTGGGGCTGTCCAGCTACTTCGCCGGCGCCGTCATGATGCCTTATGGCCGCTTCCTGGAGGCGGCGCGCAACGTCCGCTACGACATCGAGATCCTGGAGAACCGGTTCCAGGCCAGCTTCGAGCAGGTCTGCCACCGGCTCACCACCCTGCAGCGGCCGGGCGCCAAGGGCGTGCCCTTCTTCCTGATGCGGGTGGACAGCGCCGGCAACGTCTCCAAGCGCTTCAGCGCCATCACCAACTTCCACTTCGCCCGTTTCGGCGGCGCCTGCCCGCGCTGGATCGTGCACAACGCCTTCCGCACCCCGCGCACCATCCAGGCGCAGCTGGCGCAGATGCCGGACGGCTCGCTGCTGTTCCTGCTGGCCCGCACGGTGGCCAAGAGCGGCGGCGGCTGGAAGGTGCCGCCGCGGGTCTTCGCCCTGGGGCTGGGCTGCGAGGTGGGACAGGCGCAGAATCTGGTCTATGCCGACGGCTTCGACCTCTCCAACGCCGCGGCGGCCACGCCCGTCGGCATCAACTGCCGCCTCTGCCCGCGGCTCGACTGCACCCAGCGCGCCTTCCCGCCCCTGAACCACCGCATGGTGTTCGACGAGAACGTCCGCGGCCTGTCCAGCTACCTGGAGCCGGGGGGCTGAGGGGCGAGCGCCGCCGCCGCGTCGGCAATGTAGTCGATCGCCTCGGCGTCGCCCGGGGCCCAGAGCGCGCCCGTCCGGTAGAGCGTCGCCAGCCCGTAGGACAGCCCCCAGACCCGGACCACCCGGTCGCGGATCTCCCGGTCGCGCGCCGGGCCGGGGTCGGGGGCGAGCGGGACCAACGCCGCGGCGGCGGCCGCCGTCAGGCGCCGCAGCGCCGGCCCGGGCGGCGCCTCGCTCCGGAACAGGCCGCGCAGCGGCAGCGCGTACATCAGCCCGTGCAGGTGCGGCCGCTCCAGCGCGAAGGCGGCGAAGGCCCGCGCTAGGCGCGCCTCGGCCGTCGCATCCGGCAGGCCGCCGCTGCGCTCGACCCGGCCGGCCAGATCGTCGAAGCCGATGGACGCCACCGCCAGCAGCAGCGCCTCGTGCGAGGCGAAGCGGCGGTAGAGCGCGCGGTGGTTCACCCCCACGGCGGCGGCCACCGCCCGCAGGCCGAGGCCGGCTTGGCCGTCGCGTTCCAGCAGGGCGACCGCCGCGTCGAGCGCCGCGCGCTCCAGATCGCCATGGTGGAAGGTGGCGCGCCGGCCGGGCCGGGTCACGCCGCCTTCGGCTTCCGCTCCTTGTCCGACACGTGCCATTCGACGGTCATCTCCCCCAGCACCTCGCCGCCCTCGGCCGCGATCAGGCGGACCGCCACGGGGAAGACCACCTTGCCGTCGCTCTCCAGCGCCCGCAGCAGCGCCGCCGCGTCGCGGCCCTCAAGCCCGGCCTCGGCCCGCACCGGGCCCCTGGCCGCCTTGAGATAGCGGACCCGAGCCTCGCTCGCCACCGGCTTGATGCGGGTCAGCACCGGGGCGAAGGCGCCGGCCATGGCGCCGCCCGACGCCGTCTCCCCCACCGCGAACAGCGCCGCCGCGTGCAGCGTGCCGACATGGTTCAGGCATTCCGGCCGGAAGGGCAGGCTTGCCACGGCGCGCCCGGCCTCGACCCGGTCCAGCGTCACGCCGGCATGGGCGGCGAAGGGAACGCTCTTGGCCATCTGGGAACGGATCATGTCGAAGATCATGGCGGGCCACCATCGGGCTAGGGTTCTGAGGAACCAGCGGATCACGGGAAACCTCCGTCGCCGGGATTATGTCTCCACTGGAGACTTATAGACCCGCCACGATCCGGTCAAGCCTTCCCCTTCCGCGAAAGGGACGGATCGGCCCCGGCGCTGTTGCCAGGACCTTCCATCACCGGAGGCCACCATGGCGCAGATCAAGAAGCCCAGCCACGACCAGTCCGTCAGCTCGCAGCTCGAGGCCGGCGCCCATCCGCGCGGCACCGACGCCAAGAACCAGGGCCGCGACGGCCAGCCCCGGCAGGCGCCCAAGGTCGGCGGCGGCAACGATGCCGACCGCCCCGAGGGCGAGCAGGCCCAGGGCCGCACCATCGGCCAGGGTGCCGGCAAGCATACCGGCTACGTCCCCGACCGCCCGGGCGACCTGGAGCGCAACCCCGGCATCGGCAGCGGCGGCGGCACGTCGGTGGACGGCGGCGACGGTCCGCTGGAGGGGGACCGGAGCTAGGGCCGTCCGGCCGGTCGGGACCGGTCGCGCGGACCCTTGCGCGGCCGGCCCGCCGTCCGGGATCACAGGGAGCGCAGCCGCTCCACAGGCACGTCGATCCGGAGGCCGGAGCGCCTGGGCGTCAGGCGACCTTCCGGACGGGGGCCCTCAGGTTCAGGCGCACGTCCAGGCCGCCGGCCGGCAGGGCCAGGGTGACGTCGCCGCGGAGACCCAGCCGGTCGACCGGGCCGGACAGCGGCTGCACCTCGAAGGCGCCGACCAGCATGGCCGCGATGCCCATGAGCTCGGCCGTGGCCAGCTGGGCGCCGACGCAGGTGCGCGGGCCGGCCCCGAACGGCACGTAGGCGAACTTGTCCGGCGCCTTGCGGCCGAGGAAGCGGGCGGGATCGAGGCGCCGCGCATCCTCCCAGAGATCCTCCTGCCGGTGCAGCGCCCAGGGGCACAGCAGCACCGACGTGCCCTTGCGCACCGGCACGCCGTCGATCTCGGTGTCGCGGTCGGCGACGCGGGCGAACCACCAGGTCGAGGGATACAGCCGCAGGACCTCCTGGACGAAGCTGCGGGTCCGCGGCATGTCGCGGAAGCGCTCGGTGCTGAGCTCGAAGCCGTTCGCCGCCGCATCGATCTCCGGCCGCAGCCACTCCGAAATCCACGGCTTGTCCGCCAGCTCGTAGGCGAGCATGGCGGCGACGGTGGCCGTGGTCTCGAAGCCGGCGATCATCATGGTCATCGCCTCGTCGCGCAGGACCTGCGGCCCGAACTCCTCGGCGAGCGGCGCCAGCGCCTTCAGCACGCCCTGTGGCGGGCTCGCGACCTGGTCGATGAACGCCTCGAAGGTCCGCAGCGCGGCCTTGAAGCGCCGGTTCTCCGGGGTCGGCAGCGTCGCGTCCAGATCGACGATCCGCCACATGGCGTGCGAGAAGCGGGTGTGCACCACCTGCCCGGCCTGGTACAGCCGCTCGGCCGCGTCATCCTCCATGCGGACCCGGAACAGCGCCGCCACTACCATGCGCAGGGTCAGGCGTCCCATCCAGGCATGGAGCGACAGCGGCGCGTCCCCGCGCATGGCGAGGCGCCCGGTCTCCTCCGCCAGCACCAGCTGGGCCAGCTCCATGCCCGCGTTCAGCTCGGCATGGGAGAAGGAGGCCTTGGCCGCATGGCGGGCCGCCTGCCAGCGGGCGCCGGACGCGGTGATGAGGCCGTCGCCGAAGGCGGGCCGCATGCGCGCCTGCAGGGCGCCCTTGCCGAAGGTCTCGACCTCGTCGACGAGCACCTGGCGGAAGGCCGAGGGGCGGGCGATGAAGACGGCGTTGCCGGGGCCGAGGCGCACGGGCAGCGGGCGGTCGTTGCCGAGCAGGCGCTCCTCCACCCAGCGCAGCGGGTCGGGGCGGAAGGCGGGCAGCTCGCCCAGGACGGTGCGGCGCAGGCTGGTCAGCATGGGACGGTCCTCCTCAGGCGGCGTGGCGGGTTTCTGCGGCCCGCAGCTCGGCGGTGACGACAAGGGCTTCGACCGGACGGCCGCGCGCCTCGCCCACGGTGCGGGCGGGAGTCATCGGCGTGACATCGAGCCCGCAGGCCGGCAGGAAGCGCGCGAAGCGCGGGTCGGTGACGCCGATGAGCTTGGTGGCGCCGAGCGCCGCCCCCTGACGATGGAGCGCGTCGACCAGGGCGCGACCGGCCCGCAGCCGGGCCATGACGCTCAGGTTCTGGCACAGCGCGAAGCGGCTGAGTTCCAGCAGCAGGGGCGAGCGCGGCGGGGCGCCCAGCAGCTCGGGGAAGCTGCGTTCCAGCAGATAGGGGCCGGTCGTCGGCAGCAGGCGCCAATAGCCGGCCGCGCGGCCGTGGAGCAGGGCCACGCAGTGATGGGCGTCGCCGTCGAGATCGTCGAATTCGAGGAGGTCCGCGGTCGGGATGGTCCAGCCCATCTCCTCGCAGAAGACCCGGTAGCGCAGCCGCCAGGCGAGCGCCATCAGCGCCGGCGCCTCCCCCATCCGGAAGTTGATGATCTGAAACCTGTCCATGTGCCACCCCCGCTCCGGCCGAAGCCACCTGACCGGGAATACAGCACCGGGGATACTCTTGAAAAAGCTGGGCATTTGCCCAGGTACAGCGTAAGTCTTAGCTCGGAGGCCCTAGGCGGAGGCTGCTGTCGTGCCACCCCTCGACGAGATGCTCGGCGATCTGCTCGGCTCGCCCACGATCGAGTCGCTGCATGCCAGGATGGGCCGGATCGTGGGTGATCTCGGCTTCAGCAACTACAGCTACGTGGATGTGCGGCGGCTGCCGATCGCGCCCGAGCCCATGCCCTTCTTCGTGACGACGCTGCCGCCCGCCTTCGTCTCCGACTATCTGGGCGAGCAGTTCGTCGGCTATGACCCGGTCGTCCGCCGGGCGGCGACCACCAACGCGCCCTTTTCCTGGAGCGACACGCCCGATTTCCACACGGCGCGGCGCCGCCGGCCCGGGCGCCGGAGCAAGTCCGTCCAGGTCATGGAATTCGCGCGGGAGCACGGCTACACGGACGGCTACATCATCCCGACCCATGCGGTGGATGCCGACGGCCACCCGGTCTCGGCGCTGTTCAGCCTCTACTGGCAGGACGACCCCGCCCGGCTCGGCACGGCCGACGTCACCCCGGTCTGGCTGCGCCTGGCGGCGGCCATGTTCCAGCAGCGGATGGAGGAGTTGCGCCACGTCCAGGGGGCGACGGACGCCACGCCGGCCCTGACCGACCGGGAGATAGAGACGCTGCTGTGGGCCTGCCGCGGCAAGACGCGCAACGAGACGGCGGAAATCCTCGGGATCACCGACCGCACGGTGGAGTTCCACTTCGCCAACGCCATGCAGAAGCTGGGCGTGCATAACAAGTTCCATGCCATCGCCGTGGCGATCCAGCGGCGCCTGATCGCGCCCTGACGGGTGCGCGCGACCGGAAGATCAAGGTCCCTCGTCAACCCGGTCCGCCATCTGGCCGGAGGACGACGCGTGCGTGTCTCCCGCCAACTCATCCATCAAGCGGCCAGTGGGTCAACGGAAATTCCGGTAAGTGTTGTAGATTGCCGACATTCTGCCCTGAATTGTGCTCAAGTGTGCACTAGTATGCAGATATGCGCAAGTTTCTGCCCAATCGGCGCGGGGGCGTGACGCTCCGCCATAGCCGATCGACCCGGAGCCCGGCGACATGGGCAGCGGGATGCGATCCATGCAGCAGCTGTAGGTCGCATGGGGCCGTAGGTGTAATGCGACGTCCCGGCCGGAGCATGTCGGGATGACGGGCGCCTACTCGCCGTCCTTCTTCTTCGCCAGGGGGTGGTGGGTCTCCACCGTCTTCTTCAGCCGCTCGCCGGCGACATGGGTGTAGATCTGGGTGGTGCCGATGTCGGCATGGCCCAGCATCTTCTGGACCGAGCGCAGATCGGCGCCGTGGTCCAGCAGGTGGGTGGCGAAGGCGTGGCGCAGCACGTGCGGGCTGACCTTGGCCGGGTCCAGGTTGGCCTTCAGCGCCAGCTCCTTCAGGATCTGGCCGAAGCGCTGCCGGGTCAGCGAGCCGCCGCTGGCGCGCGACGGGAACAGCAGGTGCGCCTGCTTCGCCTCCCGCCCCGGCACCATGAACCAGGCGCGCACCGGAAGGTAGGTGGCCAGCGCGTCGCGGGCGGGGGGCGAGAGCGGCACCATGCGCTCCTTGCCGCCCTTGCCGCGCACCACCAAGGCGCGGCCGTCGCGGGTCATGGCCGTCAGCGGCAGCCCGACCAGCTCCGAGACGCGCAGGCCGGTGGCGTAGAGGATCTCCAGCATGGCCAGCATGCGGGTGCCCTCCGGCCCGCCCATCTCCTCCGCCGTCGCCAGCAGGGCGGTGACGTCCTCCTCGGACAGGATCTTGGGCAGCGGCCGACCGAGCTTGGGCCCGTCCAGCACGGCGGCCGGGTCCTCGCCCCGCCGGTTCTCCGACACCAGGAACTTGTAGTACTGGCGGAGCGCCGACAGGCGCCGGGCGACGGTGCGCACCGCCGCCTTGGTGCCGCCGCGGCCCAGATGATCGAGATAGGCGCGCAGATCGTCGCTGGAGGCCTGGTCCAGGCTGACGCCGCGCGGCTTCAGGAACCAGGCGGCGTCCACCAAGTCGCGGCGGTAGGCGTCGCGGGTGTTGGCCGCGGCGCCGCGCTCGGCCACCAGCATGTCCAGGAAGGCGTCGACCTCCGGCGGCAACGGCTCGCGCTGCCGCTTCGGGCGGCCGGGCCTCGCCTTGGGTGTCGCAGCCTCGGCCATCCCCGTCACATCGGCAGCCGCGCGGCGGCCGCCTCCAGCGCCAGGCGCCGGGCGGGGTCGCGCAGGCCGGCGGCGCTCAGCGCCTGCACCGCATGGGCGGTGGTGAGCGCCGAGGCGGTGCCGTTCTCCCCCAGCAGGGCCAGGGCCAGCAGCGCCGCCTCGCCGGCGCGGCGGGCCTCGCCCGCTTCCCCCAGGCGCTGCCAGACCGTCACGTCGGGCACGGTGCCCCGGATGCCCGGGCCGCCGATCAGCCGGGCGCGGGCGTTGGCGTCCACCGGCTCGCCGCTTGCCGCCAGCAGCGCCAGGACGGAGCCGGCGGCGGCGCGGGAATCGGCGTTGTTGGCCACGTCCAGCCGGTCCAGCCAGGCGCCGATGTCGATCTCCGTCGGCCGGGCGAGGCCGCCCAGCACCGCCAGCGGCCACAGCCTGTCCCAGCCGGCGGCGTCGCGCTGCGCCTGCTCCACCCAGCCGCGGGCGAGGTCGGGCCGTCCCTGCAGCAGCAGCAGCCGGGCGGCGGCCGGGGCGAAGCTGCCGAGAGTGCCGCCCGGGGGCAGCACCGCCACCTCCTGCGCCAGCAGCTCGCCATAGGCGCCGGACAGGGATGATGCGTCGGACAGGGCCATGGCCCTGGCGACCAGCGCGGCCTTGGCGGCCGGGTCCTGCTCGGCGGTCATGGCCTGGTACAGCAGGCCGCGGGCCTGTCCCGCCTTGCGGGGATCGGACGCCACGGCGGCGTCGGTCAACTCGGCCGGGTTGGCCTTCACCGCCTTGTAGATGGTGGCCAGCTCGCGGGCGGGCAGCGCGCCATAGGCGGCGGCGCGCTCGGCGGCGGGCAGGCGGACGGCCAGCGGCGTCTCCGCCGCCAGGGCCAGCGCCGCCAGCTCGGCCGGGTCGTCCACCTTGGCCTCGGGCGGCAGGCCGCGGCCGGAGGCGCGGATGAGGGCCAGCTGCGTCGGCGTCAGGTCGGTCACACCCTTGACCGGCTGCTTCTGGCCGGCGGCGGTGGCCTCTGCCAGGCGGAAGAACAGGTCGTCCTTCACCCCCTGCTCGCGCAGCAGATCGATGCCCAGCCCGATGTTGGCGGCCTGGCCGGCCTGCACCTGGCAGACCACCTGGTACATCTGCCATTCCGGATGCTGGAAGCGGCCCAGCAACCCGGCGACCTTGCCGCAGGCGGCGTCGCGGTCGCCGGCCAGCAGGTTCACATCCATCCAGGCGCGGGCGGCGTCCTCATCCTCCAGCGCCGGCTCGGCCGCGGCGACCAGGGCGTTGGCGGCGGCGGCGTCGCCCATCAGCGCCACCCGCTCCAGCCGCAGCCCGGCGAGGTTGCGCTTGCCTTTGTCGCCCTGCGGCACGGCGCCGCCGCTCAGCAGCAGGCGGCGGGCGAGGTCGCGGGTGGCGGCGCTGGTGCTGCGGCCGGGCACCAGCGGCAGCAGCTGCTCCACCAGCGGGCGCGGCGTGCCGGCCCAGAGGTTGGTGCCGAAGCCGCTGTCGTTCGGCGAGAGCGGGCCGGCGCCTTCGGCGCTCAGCGCCCCCAGCTCCTGCACCTCCAGCCCCGAGGGGCGGCGGGTGCCGGGGGCGGCGGGCGGCGGGGCATCGGGCAGGGGCTGGCGCTCGACCGTCGGCTGGTCGGGCGAGGCTGCGGCCGGGGGCGGCAGCGGCGCCGGTTCCACCGGCTGCACGGCGGCATTCGCCGAAGGGGGCGGTCCCAGGCGGATCGGGCCGCCCTGCTGCGCCATGGCGGTACCCGCGAGCAGCAGCGCCGTCAGCCCGGCGAGCGCGCCGGTCCTCATTGCGGCAGCTTGTCGTTGGGGACGACCCGCTCCACCGGGGCCTTCGGCGCCGGCATGTCCCAGGTGCCGAGGAAGATGACGGTGCCCACCACCAGCAGGGCGATGAGGGCGAGGATGATCTGGATCAGCTTGCTCATGGGCCTTCGTGCGTGACGGGCGGGACAGGTGGAACTGGCCGGGTGGGACGGGAAAGGGGCCGGACCTGGGACAAGGGTTGGGCGCGCGTCCGGCGGGGTTGGGACAGGCCGGCCGTTCCGTGCTATGAGGGGCGCCGGCCAGATGAGGCCCACCACCGCGACAGCAACGGCCCGCAAGAGAGACATGCCTTACGCGCCCCGCACTCTAGCGCCCGCCCCGGTGCCTTGCAACGCCAGCGCCCGCCCCGCTTCGGCCCCGGTCAATGGGGGCCGGGCATGAGGGGCGCCGGGCTGCCGCGCATTCCGCGCACCATCGTGCTCATCGGACTGATGGGCGCCGGCAAGACCAGCATCGGCAAGCGGCTGGCCTCGCGCCTGCACCTGCCCTTCGTCGACGCCGACCAGGAGATCGAGCAGGCGGCGGGCTGCAGCATCAACGAGATCTTCGACCGCTATGGCGAGGCCGCCTTCCGCGACGGCGAGCGGCGGGTCATCGCCCGCCTGCTGGAGCAGCCGGTGCAGGTGCTTTCCACCGGTGGCGGCGCCTTCATGGACCCGGCGACCCGGGCGCTGATCCGCGACCGCGGCCTGTCCATCTGGCTGAAGGCGCCGCTGGATCTGCTGGTGCAGCGCACCGCGCGCCGCGACAACCGCCCGCTTCTGAAGCAGGGCGACCCGCGCGAGATCCTTCAGAACCTCATCGATGTGCGCTATCCCGTCTATGCCGAGGCGGACCTGACGGTGGACAGCGACGACCGCCCGGCGGAGGAGACGGTGGAGCGGGTCATCGACAAGCTCGCCATCCATCTCTCGGGCGATCAGATGAGGCGGTCCGGCACATGAGCGACCCTGCGGTATTCCCTGCTGAGTCCAAGGTCCGCGTGGATCTGGGCGAGCGCGGCTACGACATCCTGATCGGCCCCGGCCTGATCGGGCGGGCCGGGGCGCAGGTGAAGACGCTGCTGGGGAGCCGCCGGCTCATCCCCCTGACCGACGCCACGGTGGCGGGCATCCATCTGGAGCTGCTGACCCGCTCGCTGGCCGACGCCGGCTGCCGGGTCGAGGCGCCCATCGTGGTGCCGGCCGGCGAGGCGACGAAGAGCTTTGCCCATCTCGAGCAGGTGCTGGAGGAGCTGCTGTCGCGCGGGATCGAGCGCGGCAGCGTGCTGGTGGCGTTGGGCGGCGGGGTCATCGGCGACCTGGGCGGCTTCGCGGCCGCCGTGGCGCTGCGCGGCATCGATTTCCTGCAGGTGCCGACCACGCTGCTGTCCCAGGTGGACAGCTCGGTCGGCGGCAAGACCGGCATCAACAGCAGCCATGGCAAGAATCTGGTCGGCGCCTTCCACCAGCCCCGCCTGGTGCTGGCCGACACGGGCGCCCTCGACACGCTGCCCCGGCGCGAGCTGCTGGCCGGCTATGCCGAGGTGGTCAAGTACGGGCTGATCGACCGGCCGGACTTCTTCGCCTGGCTGGAGACGGACGGCGCCCGGGTCATCGACGGCGACGTGCCCGCCCGCATCCGCGCGGTGGAGGAGAGCGTCGCCGCCAAGGCCGCCATCGTCGGTGCCGACGAGCGCGAGGGCGGCGTGCGCGCCTTGCTCAATCTCGGCCACACCTTCGGCCACGCGCTGGAGGCGGAGTGCCATTTCGACGGCCGCCTGCTGCATGGCGAGGCCGTCGCCATCGGCATGGTCATGGCCTTCGACCTGTCGGTGCGGCTGGGGCTCTGCCCGCCCGCCGACCTGGACCGCATGCGCCGGCACCTGGAAGCGATGGGCCTGCCCACCGGCATCGCCCACCTGTCGCGCGGCGACTGGACCGCCGACCGGCTGCTGGCCCACATGGGCAAGGACAAGAAGGTCGAGGGCGGCCGCCTGACCTTCATCCTGGCGCGCGGCATCGGCCGGAGCTTCGTCGCCAAGGACGTGGACCCGGGTCCGGTGCGTGAGACGCTGGACGCGTTCCTGGCCGGCTGATCCGTGGTGCGTGCTTCGACAAGCTCAGCATGAGGGATGGGGGAAGCCAGGCACTCCTGGTTTCACTCTGGGCAAGCTCACCGGGAGCAGCAACAACCTCCTCATCCTGAGCCTGTCGAAGGACGCACACCCTCAACGCTGCCGAGGGCGCGCCGCGATTTCGAGGTGCGGCGGCCTGCGCCTGGACTCGTCGGCCGGCGTATGTTCTTGATACGTACGCTTTTGCCGATTCCGAGTCGCGCCAGCATGGGCCTGCCTTCATCGCCTTTCACGAATACAGCCGTCCGTCCGGGCACCGAGCCCGCGCTCGCCATCTGCCGGGGGGTGCGCCGCGCGCTGCTCGACCGGGGTTATGCCACGCTGGCGGAGTTCACGCTCGCGAGCGGGCGCCGGGCCGACATCCTGGCGATCAATGACTCAGGCGAGATCATCATCGTCGAGGTGAAGAGCGGCGTGCCGGACTTCCGCAGCGACGGCAAGTGGCACGAGTATCTGGAATGGTGCGACGCCTTCTACTTCGCCGTCGACGCCGACTTCCCGCAGGAGCTGATCCCCGAGGAATGCGGGCTGATGGTGGCGGACGGCTACGGCGCCGAGGTGCTGCGCGAAAGCCCGGTCGCCAAGCTGAACCCCGCGCGGCGCAAGGCCCTAACCCTGCGCGTCGCCCTCACCGCCGGCCAGCGCCTGCACCGGATCGAGGATCCCAGCCGGGGGCGCTAGCCCTGCATCTTGGCGATGGTCTTCGTCGTGCTCTGCCCCTCGACCAGATCGGCCAGCACCACCCGGCCGCCCCAGCCCTGCACCAGATCGGCGCCCACCACCTTGTCGATGGTGTAGTCGGCGCCCTTGACCAGCACGTCGGGCCGCAGCGCCTCGATGAGGGCGAGCGGCGTGTCCTCCCCGAACAGCACCACCAGGTCGACCGAGGCGAGCGAGGCCAGGACGGTGGCGCGGGCGGCCTCGCCCTGCACCGGGCGGCTCTCGCCCTTCAGGCGCTTGACCGAGGCGTCGCTGTTCAGCCCCACCACCAGACGGTCGCAGGCGGCCCGCGCCTGGCCCAGCAGCGAGATATGGCCGGGATGCAGCAGGTCGAAGCAGCCGTTGGTGAAGCCGACGCGGCGGCCCTGGCGGCGCCAGGCCTCCACCCGCTCCACCGCGGCGGCGCGCGACAGGACCTTGGCCCCGGCCGCCTCCCAACCCTGGCGGTTCAGCGCGGCGGCCAGCTCGTCCGGGCGCACCACGGCGGTGCCGACCTTGGCGACGACGATGCCGGCGGCGAGGTTGGCGAGGCGGGCGGCGTCCGGCAGCGCGGCACCTGCGGCCAGTGCCGCTGCCAGCGCCGCCACCACCGTGTCGCCGGCGCCCGACACGTCGAACACCTCGCGCGCCTCGGCCGGCAGATGGTGGACCGATGTCTCGGCTACCACGCTCATGCCCTGCTCGCTGCGGGTGGCGACGACGGCGCCCAGGCCGCAGTCGCGCATCAGCAGGCGGCAGGCCTTCTCCACCTGGGCGTCGGTGCCGACGGGCAGGCCGCTGGCCTGGGCCAGCTCCTTGCGGTTGGGGGTGACGATGCCGGCGCCGCGGTAGCGGCGGTAGTCGCTGCCCTTGGGATCGACCAGAACCGGCAGGCCGGCCGCCTTCGCCGCGTCGATGATCGCGCGCAGCAGCCCGTCGGCGAGAACGCCCTTGCCGTAGTCGGATAGGATCACCGCCCGCACGCCGGGCATGATGTCCAGGGCGCGGGCCAGCAGGCGGGATGCGGTCTCGGCCGACACGGCCGCCACCGTCTCCCGGTCGGCGCGCAGCAGCTGCTGGCCGCCGGCGAGGAAGCGGGTCTTCACGCCGGTCTGCCGGCCGGGCTCGACCAGCAGCTCCGCGCCGCCGTCCAGCCGCTCGGCCGCCAGCGCCGACAGCGTCGCCCCTTCCGGATCGTCGCCGACGACGGAGAGGAAGCGGACGGAGGCGCCGAGGGCGGCCAGGTTGCAGGCGACGTTGCCGGCGCCGCCCAGCGTCAGGCTTTCCCGCTCCACCCGCAGCACGGGGATGGGGGCCTCGGGCGAGATGCGCTCCACCGTGCCGACGGTGAAGCGGTCCAGCATGGCGTCGCCGACGCACAGGACGGGGGCGCCGCGCAGCGCGGCGATCAGGGCGGTGAGATCGCTCATGCGACCCTTGTACAAGCAGGCGGGGCCGGGCGCCAGCCCGGCACCCGGCCCCCTCCGGAAGGTTCAGCCCGTCAGGGCCTCAGGCGCTTGGCGCCGACGCGACCGTGCGCGCGGCCACCGACTCAGGCTTTCCCGGCGGCATGCCCTTGAGCAGGGAGGCGGCGCAGGACAGGTGGCGCATCACGTCGAAGCGGGCGACGAACAGGCGCGGCTGGTCCGGCGCCACGGCGGCGGCGGCGCGCAGCGCGACGTTCTTCAGGAACTGCCAGCGGGTCAGCACCTGGGCCACGCCGCCGAGCCGGCCGACCAGCCCGGCGCCGCGGTTCATCCGCACCGCCGCGTCGGAAATGCCCTGCCAGCGCGCGCGCTCCAGGAACCATTGGCGGGTCAGCCGCTCGCGCCCGACCCAGTGCTTCACCGTGGCGTGCGGGTCGTAGATCGTGGTGTAGCCCAGCGCCTCGATGCGCTCGGCCATGTCGCGCTCCTCGGCCGAGAGCAGGTTGCCGCCCTTGCGGCCCAGATTCTCGGCGAACCCGCCCGCCTGTTCCAGCAGCTCGCGGCGGAAGGCGATGTTGGCGCCGGCGACGAAGATGCCGTCCCGGGTCGGGCAGCGCTCGGTCCGGTCCCATTCGATCACGGTCAGGCAGGGCAGCAGGCCCTGGTGCAGCCAGGAGGGGCGCGGCGCCTCCCAGTTGCCCTCGATCCGCCCGCCGACGCAGCCGGACCGCCAGCGCAGGTCGGCGAAGGCGTCGATCAGCCGGGACAGCCAGTCCGGCGCGGCGATGGCGTCGTCGTCCAGATAGGCCACCAGGGGCGCCCGGGCGAGCTTCCAGCCGGTGTTGCGGGCCCGCGACAGCCCCAGCACCGGCTCGTGGAAATAGAGCACCGGGTGCGGCGCCTCGGCGAACTCGTCCACGACCGAGCGCGTATCGTCGGTGGAGCCGTTGTCCACGACGATGATCTCGAAGGCGTCCGCCGGCAGATCCTGCGCCTGCAGGCTGGCGATGGCTTTGCGCAGATGGTCGGACCGGTTGTGGGTGCAGATGACGGCGCTTATGGACGGGGTGACCTGGGGGTACCGGGCGGCGGTGTCGACGGTCACGTCTTCCTCACGGTCGGAAGGAATGGCTTGCCCGACACGCGGGCCGGGCACCTGTAGAACGAAAGGAACTTACCCATGGTTCCTGCCCCCTGCGGCCGCGCCAGCCGCATTACCGCCATGAGTAGCGCCCCGGCAACACCTGCTCTGGAAGATTAGCGCCTCCGGATAGGTCGTTCTGCCGCATGGCGGAGCGGGGACCCCGCGGCGCCCGTCCGTGTTCATGTCCTGTCCGGACGTGCGGTGCCCCATGTGGCGCCGACGCCCGTCCTGTTCAATAAGCGCCGCCGTCAAAGGGGACCTGACCCATGGGCCAACCGGTCATCGCCATCGGCCTCGACTCCGCCGAACACACGCTGGTCGACCGCTGGATCGCGGAGGGCAAGCTGCCCGTGCTGGCCAAGCTGCGCCAGGAGGGCGCGCGGGCGCGGCTGGAGAATTTCGCGGTCTACTCGGCCGAGCTGCCCTGGACCACCTTCCTCACCGGCAGCACGCCGCAGAAGACCGGCTACTGGACGCCGATCAAGTACGACCCGAAGAGCTACACGACCACCCAGACCGGCGCCTACGACTTCGAGGAGGTCCGCCCCTTCTACGCGCTGGGGCAGGACTACAAGATCGCCGTCTTCGACATGCCGCACGCCAAGCTGTCGGACCAGGTGAACGGCATCCAGGCGCTGGCCTGGGGCGCGCACAGCCCGCAGCACCCGACCGCCTCGCTGCCGCGCGGCCTGATGGACGAGCTGGTGGCCAAGTACGGCGAGCACCCGGCCTTCGAGAAGGACAATCTCGAGCCCTGGGAGACCCACCGCGAGCAGTGGATGGTCGACGCCATGGTCACCGGCATCCGCCGGCGCGCCGACATCTGCGTCGACCTGCTGGGCCGCGACCGCTGGGACCTGTTCCTGACCATGTTCGGCGAGCCGCACTCGGCCGGCCACGCGCTGTGGCACCTGTCGCAGCCGGACCATCCGCTCTACCGCGCGCCGACGCCTGATAGGCCGGACCCGCTGCTGCTGGTGCAGCAGGAGATCGACCGCGCCATGGGCCGCATCCTGGAGGCGGCGCCCAAGGACGCCCGCGTGGTGGTCTTCTCCGCCCACGGCATGGAGGGCAACTCCATGGACGTGCCCAGCATGTTCTTCCTGTCGGAGCTGCTCTACCGCATGAGCTTCGGCAAGGCCGCCTTCGCCAAGGGGGAGAAGGGCGGCCCGCTGCCCGAGCCGACGACGCTGATCCGCAAGCGCCACTGGGCGTCGGAGATCTACGCCCGCAAGGAGGACTGGAACCCGCTGCGCCGCTTCGTCCGCAGCAAGGTGCGGTTCGACTATTCCTGGCAGCTGGAGCGGATCATCGGCTCCGGCGACGGCCCGGCGCACCCCAAGGCCGCCGGCGGCATCGAGTTCATGCCGGCCAGCTGGTACGCCAACTGCTGGCCCCGGATGAAGGCCTTCGCCCTGCCGACCTTCGCCGACGGCTATGTCCGCATCAACCTGAAGGGCCGCGAGGCGCACGGCATCGTCGATCCCGCCGACTACGACAAGGTCTGCGACGAGATCACGGCCGAGATCATGGCCCTGGTGAACCCGCGCAACGGCCGGAAGATCGCCAAGAACGTCGTGCGCACCCGCAAGTCGGCGCTGGACAGCGATCCCCGCCTGCCCGACGCCGACCTGGTGGTGGAGTGGGAGAGCGTGCCGGCCGACGTGGCCGAGGGGCCGGTCACCGGCCGCATCGGCCCGGTGCCCTACCGCCGCACCGGCAGCCACACCTCGGAAGGCTTCCTGCTGGCCGCCGGCCCGGGGATCGAGCCGGGCGAGCTGCCCGCCGGCCACGGCGTCGACCTCGCCCCCACCATCCTGCAGCTGATGGGCGCGCCGGCGCCGAACCATCTGGACGGCATCTCGCTGTTCAACCGCGAGCGGGGCGCGGCGCCGGAGGTCAGCGCGCTGGCCGTCTGAGCGCCGGCCTCGTCCGATTTGCCGACCCCGCCGGAGGCGACTCCGGCGGGGTTTCGCTTAACAAGCGCCGCGAAGCCGGGCATGCTCTGGGCATGACGCGCTGTCCTTCGGGAACACGACCGGACGACCGGCCCGCGCCGCGGGGGCCCGCCCCGACGCGGTGGGCCGTCCCGCTCCCGTCCCGCATCCGCACCGGCATGCGAATGGGACCGCTCCGGACGTGGCTGGGCCTGCTGCCGGTACTGCTGGCGGGCGCGGCGACGCCAGCGATCGCCGGTCCGGCCGACGGCGCCGTCACCATCATCCTCTACTCCGCCGAGAATGGCGGCTTCGCCGTCTCCGGCCAGGGCACCGCGCGCCAGTTCGTGGCGGCCGCCGGTGCCCGCGCCAAGCTGCCCGTGATCATCGAGGGGCCGGTCCCCTTCGCCGAGGCGCTGCGCAACCTGGACGAGGAGCCGCGGCCCGCCTGCCTGACCCATGTCGTCCGCACGCCGGACCGCGAGGCCCGCTACTGGTTCTCGCCGCCGCTGGAGCCTGCGACGCGCGTCGTCGCCTTCACCCGCGCCGACCAGGCGACGGTGCGGGCACATGACAGCCTGGCGGGGCTGCTGTCCGACCGGTCGCTGACGCTCGGCTGGCGCATCGCCGCCAGCTTCGGCGCCCGCACCGACGCCTGGGTGAAAAGCTTCCAGCCGAAGACGGTCCAGACCATGACCGACCGCACCACCCTGCTGCAGCTGCTGGAGCGCGGTAGCATCGACTATTTCCTGTCGGCCGAGGATCTGCTGGCTGACCGCAACCCGGTCTCCGAGGCGGTCGCCCAGGGCCGCGTCGTGCCGCTGCGCTTCAAGGACGCGCCGGAGCTGGACACCCACCACCTCATCTGCAACGACAAGACGCCCCAGCCCTTCCGCGACGCCGTCACCGCCATGCTGGCGGACGGGGCGAGGCGGTAGAACGGTTCAGCCGTAGGTCGCATGGAGGCGGAGCCGTAATGCGACGTGACGACCGCCGGAGCACGTCGCATTGCGCTTCGCTCCATGCGACCTACGGTTACTGGAGCGCGCGTCCAATAAAAAGGGCGCGCCCCGTAGGACGCGCCCCTCTCCACCGGTGGCTCGGATCCCGCGGGATCAGCTCTCGTAGTACTTGTTGCCCAGATGGTACTGGCCGCTGTCGCCGAAGCTGTAGTCGGCGTGGCGCTTGGTGTTGACCATGGACAGCAGCACGCCGCCCACGCTCGCTCCCGCCTCGACCAGCTGCTTGAGGCTGTGGATGACGTGCTCGCGACGGGTGCGGGCCCAGCGGACCACGAAGACCGTCTCGTCCACGTAGCGCGACATGATGCGGCTGTCGGAGACGACCATGACCGGCGAGCTGTCCACGACCACGAAATCGTAGTGCTTGGACAGGCCGTGGATGAAGGCCCGGGTCTTGTCCGCCGCCAGGAAGTGCAGCGGGTTCGACACCTGGCCGCCGGCGGCGATGAAGTCCACGCCGCTCTTCGGGTCGCGGCGCACGATCTCCTCGATCGTGGCCTTGCCCTGAAGGTACTCGGTCAGGCCCGGCGTCATGGGCATGCCCAGCAGCGTGTGCAGGGTCGGCCGGCGCAGATCGCCGTCGATCAGCAGGGTGCGCAGGCCCGACTGGCTGACGGCGCGGGCCAGGTTGACCGACATGGTGCTCTTGCCCTCGTTGGGCAGGCTCGAGGTCACCATGATCGAGCGCGGCCGCTTCTCGCCCGAGGTCAGGAACAGGCTGGCCACGGCGCTGGAGACGCTCTCGCCGAAGCTGGAGCGCGGCTTGCGCAGGAAGAAGTCCTCCGGCGACAGCTCGCGGCGCTGCTGCGGCGTGATGGCCGGCACCATGCCCAGCGAGGAGATGCCGGTGACCGCCGACAGCTGCTCGCCGCTGCGGAAGCCCTGGTCCAGCTGCTCCAGGATGAAGGCGATGATCACGCCCAGCACGGCGGACAGGAACAGCGCCAGGCCCAGCAGCAGCGGCTTGTTGGGCGAGGCGGGGCGCTGCGGCACCGGCGCCGGCGAGATGATGCGGGCGTCGGCCTGCTGCAGATCCTGCTGCAGGTTGGTCTCGTTGAAGCGCTGCATCAGGGTGGTCAGCAGCATGCGGCGGCTGTTGGCCTCGTTCTCCAGGCTCTTCAGCTGCACCAGATCCTCGCCGCGGCCGGACTGGTTCTTCAGCCGGTTCAGCTCGGCGGTGACCGAGGCCTCGCGCTGGCGGGCGATGGTCAGGTCGTTGCGCAGGCCGGAGACGACCTTGCCCACCTCGGCCTGGATGCGGCTCTGGAGCGCCGCCATCTCGGCCTTCAGGTTGATCATGGTCGGGTGCTTGGGACCGAAGGTCTCGCCGGCCTCGGCGAGGCGCCGGTTCAGCTCGACCTGCTGGCCCTGCAGCGACTGGATCAGCCCGTTCTGCAGCACCGCCATCGGCAGCGAGGAGGCGTTGCCGGTGCCCCGGGCGCCTTCCGCCGCGCGCAGCCGCGCCTCGGCCTCGGCGGTGCTGGAGCGCATGATGATCAGCTCGGCGTTGAGCCGCGACAGCTCCTGGGCGGCGAGCGTGGAGCCCTCGCCCTGCAGCAGGCCGGCCTTGCCGCGGAAGGCCTCGACCGCCTTCTCGGCCGCCTCGGTCTCCTCGCGCAGCGCCGTCACCCGCTCGTTCAGCCAGCGGGTGGCGCGCTCGGTCGCCTCGAACTTCGCGTCCAGCTGGTCGGTGATGTAGACCTCCGCGACCGTGTTCACGATCTTGGCGGCCAGCTGGTTGTCGGCCGAGGTGAAGGTGATCTCGATCACCCGCGAGCGGCCGCGCGGCTGCGCCTCCAGCTTGTTCAGGAAGACCGTGATGATGCGGTTCTTCAGCTCGGCGTCGGGGTTGCCCGTCGAGACCGGGGCCGGCGCGTCGGCGAACAGGCCGACGACGGCGCCCACGCCGGACTGCAGCCAGCCGACCGGGTCGAACCAGCTCTTCTGCCACATGGTCGGGTTGAACTCCGACCGCTTGTCCAGCTCGAGCTTGTCGATGACCTTTGCGGCGAGGCCGCGCGACTTGATGATCGCGATCTCGCCCTGGATCGCCTCGACGTCCGCCGGCAGGCCGGAGACGACGCCCTCGATGTCGAGGGTGCGCTCCTTCGGCGGGTCGATCATGACCGTGGTCGTGGCCGTGTAGAGCGGGATTGCCCGCTCCAGCATGATCGCGGTGAGGAGGGTAAGCGCCAGCATGGTGCCGAGGATGACCCAGCGGCGGCGCTTCAGCTTCAGCAGCTGGTCCCGGAGCGAGACCTGCTGCTGCTCTTCCAGGATCCGGGCGAGGCGCTGCGCGCGTCCTTCGCGGAACTGGACGACGTCTTCGGAACCCATGCGAAACCCTGCGAGACAGTTGAAAGACGAGCGCCGCGCCACCGGCGGGGTGGCGGCACCACGTCGATAACGCCTGCCGCGGCCCATGGGCCCGAGCGCAGGCGGAGCCCCGACACCGGGTGGGGCTGTGGATATGGGGTACCCTCATGGACTCAAGGGTCCACTCCCCCGCATGAACTGAACGCGCGGAAACGGGGAAGGTTGCATGATTCCGTGGGGGCCCGGCGGGAGCACCGCGACCCGGGGCGGGAGCCTCCCGGCCTCTGCGGCGTTTAGGGCGGGTGACGCATCCTGCCGGAGCCATCCCCTTGACCCGTCGCATCGACGCCGACGCGGCCGCTCAGCCGTTCCCGCACAGCACCGCCACCGGCGCCCCGCGCCGCGCGGTTCTGGTGTCCGGGCACTATTACGCCTCCAAGCGCAAGGCGAACTTCCACTTCCTGGCCGACGCGCTGGCGGCGCAGGGCTGGGAGGTGACCTTCGTCACCGCGCAGATCAGCCCGATCTCGCGCCTGCGCGGCGATCCGCGCTTCGAATATCCCGTCGAGGCGGAGGCGAACCGGGTCGTGCCGGTGCGGCGCAACCTCTCCAGCTTCGTCTGGATGACGCCCTTCCATGTGTTCAGCCTGAGGTCGGGCCTGGCCGACCGGCTGTCGGGACCGCTGTTCGGGCTCTACTCCCGCCTGCCGCTGGGCGGGCTGGAGCGGGTGGTGCGGTCGGCCGACCTGATCGTGGTGGAGAGCACCGGCGCCCTGCTTCTGGTGGAGCGCTTCCGCCGGATGAACCCGGGCGCGCGGCTGGTCTACCGCGTGTCCGACGACACCCGCAACCTGGGCCAGCACCCCATCATCGTCGAGGCGGAGGAGCGCATCCTGCCGCTGTTCGACCTGATCAGCGCGCCCTCTCGCTACACGGTGCAGCGCTTCGGCCACCTGCCCTCGGTGCGCTTCCACCCGCACGGGGTGGACGTGTCGGTCTTCGATGCGCCGCACCCGAGCCCTTACCGGGGTGACGGCCCGCACCTTATCTCGGTGGGACATTCCTTCTTCGACTACGACTTCGTCGATGCCGCCTCCCAGCTGTTCCCGGCCTGGACCTTCCATCTGGTCGGCAAGCTGGAAAAGCGGTTCGAGCGGCCGAACGTGCGCTGGTACGGCGAGATGCCCTTCGCCGAGACCATCCCCTTCGTGCAGCACGCCGACATCGGGCTGGCGCCCTATGTCTACCGCGAGGGGGCGGAGACGCTGGCCGACAGCTCGCTGAAGCTGACCCAGTACACCTGGTGCCGCCTGCCCTCGGTCGCGCCGACCTTCGCCACGCGGCCCGACCGGCCGCATGTGGTAGGCTACGTGCCGGGCGACCGCGACAGCATCCGCACGGCGCTGGAGGCGGCCCGCGCCTTCGACCGCACGACCGTGTCCCGCGCCGGCATCCGCGGCTGGGACGAGCTGGCGCGCATCATCGCCGAGCCGGGCTTCGAGGAGTCCCTGGCCGTTACCGCCGAACCCCTGATGGTGCGGGCGGGAGGCATGGCATGAGCGTCGCCCTCGCCGAGAAGCCGGTCGCCGCCGCACCCCTCGCCCTGGCACGGCGGACGCTGGTGATCAACGGGCGCTTCCTGTCGCAGCGCCTGACCGGCGTGCAGCGCTACGCCCGCGAGCTGGTGGGCGCGCTGGACGCCAAGCTGGCCGAACGCGCCGCGGCCGGCGACGTGCAGCCGGCGATCGTCCACGCCCCGCCCGACGCCAAGGACCTGGAAGGGCTGCGGCATATCGGTTTCAAGCGCGTCGGCCGCCATACCGGCCACGCCTGGGAGCAACTGGATCTGGGGCCCAGCGCCAAGGGCGCGCTGCTGCTGAACCTGGGCAATACCGGGCCGCTGCTGCACCCGAACCAGATCGTGGCGATCCACGATGCCGGCATCTATGCCTGTCCGGAGAGCTATTCCAAGGCGTTCCGCGCCTGGTACCGGCTGCAATATGCCGTGCTGGGGCGCCGCGCGAAGCGGGTGCTCACCGTCAGCCGCTTCTCCGCCGGCGAGCTGGCCTTCCATGCCCATATCCATCCCGGGCGCCTGGCGGTGGTGCCGAACGCCGCCGACCATTTCGCCGCGCAGGAGCCCGACGAGGGGGCGCTGGCCCGCTTCGGGCTGGAGCCCGGCGGCTACATCTTCGCGCTGGGCAGCCTGAGCCGGGCGAAGAACACGGCGGCCGTCGCCAAGGCGCTGGCGCTGCTGCCCGGGCCGAAGCCGCTGCTGGTGACGGCCGGCCACCGCGACCCCCGCATCTTCGCCGATGCCGGCGCCGCCCCCGGCGAGGGCGTCAAGGAGCTGGGCCCGGTCAGCGATGCCGAGCTGAAGGCGCTCTACGGCGGCGCGCTGTGCCTGGTGTTCCCGTCGCTCTACGAGGGGTTCGGCCTGCCGCCGCTGGAGGCGATGATCGCCGGCTGTCCGGTGATCGCCGCCCGCGCCGCCAGCCTGCCCGAGGTCTGCGGCCAGGCGGCGCTCTATGCCGACCCGCACGACCCCCAGGACATCGCCCGCCAGATCGCGCGGGTCCTGTCCGATCCCGACCTGCGCCGGACCATGGCCGCCCAGGGCCGGGAGCGCGCCCGCGCCTTCGGCTGGCGGCAGAGCGCCGACGCCCTTCTCACCATCCTCGACGAGGTCCAAGCATCATGAAGGTGGCCCTGGTCCATTACTGGCTCGTGACCATGCGCGGCGGCGAGAAGGTCCTGGAGGAGCTGTGCCGGCTCTTCCCCGAGGCCGACATCTTCACGCATGTGGTCGACCGCGACGCCTTGTCGCCGACCCTGCTCCGCCATGACATCAAGACCAGCTTCATCCAGAACCTGCCCAAGGCGCGGACGCAGTACCAGAAGTACCTGCCGCTGATGCCCATGGCGCTGGAGCATCTGGATCTGCGCGGCTACGACCTGGTCATCTCCAGCGAAGCGGGGCCGGCCAAGGGCGTCATCACCGACCCCGAGGCGGTGCATGTCTGCTACTGCCACAGCCCCATGCGTTACGTCTGGAACATGTACCACGACTACCGCTCCAGCCTGGGCGGCGTGGCGGCCAAGGCGCTGGTGCCGGTGGCGCATTATCTGCGCTGGTGGGACGCGCTGACGGCGACCCGCGTGGACGAGTTCGTCGCCAATTCCGGCAATGTCGCCAAGCGCATCCAGCGCTATTACGGCCGGGGCTCCGAGGTGGTCTACCCGCCGGTGGCGGTGGACGATTTCACGCCGACCCGCGACCATGACGGCTTCTACCTGCTGGCGGGCCAGCTGGTCGGCTACAAGCGCGCCGACCTGGCGGTGGAGGCCTTTAACCGCTCGGGGCGGCCGCTGGTGGTCATCGGCGCCGGCGAGCAGCTGGAGCAGCTGCGGCACATGGCCAAGCCCAACGTCACCATCCTGGGCCCGCAGCCCTTCTCCAGCCTCCGCGACCACTATGCCCGCTGCCGGGCGCTGATCTTCCCGGGCGAGGAGGATTTCGGCATCGTCCCGGTGGAGGCCATGGCCAGCGGCAAGCCGGTCATCGCCTACGGCAAGGGCGGTGCGCTCGAGACTGTGGTGGAGGGCCGCACCGGCCTGTTCTTCCGCCAGCAGACCGTGGACGACCTCAACGAGGCCGTCACCCGGTTCGAGGCGACGGAGCGCCGCTTCTCGGCCGACGAGATCGCGCTGCGCGCCCGCGCCTTCGACGCCTCGGTCTTCCGCGAGGACATGCAGGCGGTCATCGGCCGCGCGCTGGCCAAGGGCCAGCTGCCGGGCGTGGAGTTCCCCAAGATCCCGGCCAGCGCGGCGGAGTAGGGGGGCGTCCCTGAATCCCTCTCCCCTTGCGGGAGAGGGATGGGGCCCCAAGCCTGCTTGGGGAGGGTGAGGGGTCGACAGCCGAAGGCTGGCGTTCTCAACCGGTATCCTAAGGCCGCCCGTCGAGAACGTCCGCCTGCGGCGTCCGACCCCTCACCCTCCCACGCTTCGCGCGGGGCCCATCCCTCTCCCGCAAGGGGCGAGGGATTTTCCTACCGCGTCACGATGTCCCGGTGCATGGGCGCCAGTTCGGCCAGCAGGCGGTTCTGGGCGGCGAAGGGGATGCCCTCCGCCGCCATCGCGTCCTGCAGCACCTCGACCAGGGCGTTGAACTGCGCCCGGTCGATCTTCCAGCGCTTGTGCACCACGTCCATGGCCCCGCCCTTGTACTCGCAGGGGCCCTCCAGCAGGGCGCAGAACTGGTCGACCAGCTGCTCCTTGATGCGGCGCTGGTTGCGCTGGAAGAAGGGGGCGGTGACCGGGTCGGCCAGCAGCCCCACCATCAGCCGGTCCATCAGCCGGACCAGCCCGGGCCGCTCGCCGAAGGCCTGGTAGTCGCCGGGCCTTGTGTGACTCACGGGCTGGGCATGCGCTGGGGCGGCGAGGGCCAGCAGCAGCAATGCCAGTCGCATCGTCCTCATGATCAGAGCCCCAGCTGCAGCGAGAGGTAGAGGCCGCGCTGGCCGCGCTCGATGGCGACGGTGCCGAGGCGCGCATAGGCGAGCGTGACCGTGACGTTCTTGTTGGGCGACCAGGCCAGGAAGAGGTCGGCCCAGTCGTCCTCGTCGACGATGGCGAGGTTGTCGGGCTTCATCCGGTACTCGGCCCCGACCGCCAGCCGGCGGGTCAGCAGCAGGGCGGCGCTGCCCTCGAACTGCGGTTCGTAGCGGTCGTCCACCCCGCCGAATCCCAGGATGCCCAGCTCGTTCGCCTTGGTCAGCCGCACCGTGCCGCTCAGCAGCAGGCTCTGCGCCAGGAACAGCTTGGTGGCGCTGGCATAGACATCGACGCCGGTGTCGTCCCGGGCGCCGATGGCCCTGAGCACGCCCGCCCGGTCGTTGTCCTTGAACTGCAGCCCGACGGCGAGCTGCGGCAGCCAGCGGTCCTGCTCCAGCACCGCGTCGCCCGCCAGCCGCACCTTGGCGCCCAGCACCGTCTGGTGGAAGGTGAAGCCCCGGCCCAGCCCCAGCGCCGCGCCGACATTGCGGGTGTCGAAGGCCTGCTGCGCCACCGACAGCTCCACCCGGTCCCACAGGCCCACCGTGGCGCCGGCGACGCGCAGCTCGTAGTCCTGGGAGCGGACGAGGGTGGCGAAGCCGTAGCCGCCGATCTGGTCGCGGGTGCCCTGGCCGCCGATCAGCGCCCAGGGCGTCAGCCCGCCGCCGGCCGAGCCCTCCAGCGAGGCGACGCCGCCGGTCAGCGGCAGCTTGCCGGAGAAGAGCGGGCCCGGCACGTCGAAGCGGGAGGGCGGCGGTGCGGCCTCGGATTGCGCCGCCGCCGGCCGGCAGAGACAGAGTAGGGCGAGCACCGCCCCGACGACACCACGCATCCGACCAACCATATCGCCCCGAAAACCGCGTGCCTTATACGGGCTCCCGGCACGTCCGGATTACCATCCTCCGGGATAGGGCCGCGCTTTGTCCCAGGCAGGGGCAGCGTTGACGCTGTGCGTGCTTCGACAGGCTCAGCATGAGGAGGTTTTGCTACTCCCGATGAGGAAACCAGGAGTGCCTGGCATCCCCCGTTCCTCATCCTGAGCTTGTCGAAGGATGAGCCTGTCGAAGGATGAGCTTGTCGAAGGATGAGCTTGTCGAAGGACGCACGACGTCCCAGCCCCTCCCGGTTCGCTCCCCCAGCCCTATGCCTCCTCGGCGGGCCGCAGCTTGGGCAGCAGCAGGTGCAGCCAGGCCAGGCCGATCAGGTAGGAGGAGGCGGCCAGGAGCAGCAGCGGCGCGTAGCTGCCGGTGCGGTCCAGCACGATGCCGGCCAGCTGCAGCACCAGCATGCCCGTGATGTTGCCGCACAGCGCGCTCACCGCCGTCACCGAGGCGACGCGCGAGGCCGGGATGATGTCGGTGATGACGCCGAACAGGTTGACCGAGAAGCCCTGGTGCGCGGCCAGCGTCATCGACAGCAGCACCACCGCGATCCAGTGGTTGTCGGTCATCAGCACCAGCGGCACCGGCGTCACCAGCAGGGCGTAGACCAGCATCATGGACTTGCGCGCCCGGTTGATCTCGACGCCCGAGGAGAGCACCCGGCCGGCAAGGTAGCCGGCGAAGATCGAGCCCAGGCCGGCGGCGCCGTAGATGGTCGCCAGCGGCACGCCGAAGCTCTTCATGTCCAGCCCGAACACCCGGTTCAGCAGGTCCGGCATCCAGAACAGCAGGAACCACCAGGTCTGGTCGGTCATCGCCTTGGCGCCGGAAATGGCCCAGGTGCGGCGGTCGCGCAGGATGATGCGCCACGGCACCTTGTTGCCGCCGGCGATGGCGGCCGGGGCCTGCGTCGCCGGCGCCATCGGCGGCCGGTCCAGCTTGCGGGTGGAGATCATGGCCCACCAGACCAGCACCCAGACCAGACCCAGCCCGCCCATGATCAGGAAGGTGGCGCGCCAGCCGAAGGCCAGGGCCAGCGCCGGAGCCAGCAGCGGCGTCATGATGGCGCCGAGGTTCGCGCCGGCGTTCACCATGCCCCAGGCGACCGAGCGCTCCTCCGGCCGGAACCAGACGGCGACGGTCTTCAGCGCCGCCGGCGTGCCCACCGCCTCGGTGGCGCCCAGCGCCGCGCGGACGAAGACGAACTGGCCGACCGTGTGGACCAGCGCATGGCCCATGGCGGCGATGCTCCAGGCGCCGACGCCGTAAGGATTGGCCCGGGCCCAGCCCACCCGGTCGACGAACCAGCCGGCGAAGAGCAGGGCGATGGCGGCGGAGAACTGGAAGGCGGAGGCCAGCAGGCCGTACTCGGTGTCGCTCCAGCCCAGCTCCGCCTGCAGCATCGGCTTCAGCACGGCGATGATCTGGCGGTCGACATAGTTGAGCACGACGGCCAGGATCAGCATCACCAGCATGACGCCGCGCCAGCCGGCGAGGACGGTGCCGAAGCCCACATGCCCCGAAGGGGCCGCCGGGTTGCCCGCCGGGTTGGAAGCGGTCGCGCCGCCGACGATATCGCCCATGATGCCCTATCTCCCACCGGCGCCGCGGGAACCCGTCCCGGACGCCTCTCCCTGACCCGGCTCCGAACCGGACGACGGCCGGGGCGCCTCTGCGGGCGCCGCTCGGCTGAGCGTCCTACCACCTTCGTCCTGCACACTGCCCGGATCGCGCCGCCGCCGCAAGGCGGGCGAGGCTCCCCTCTGGGAGCGACGCTACCATGAGGCGTCTATAACACAACATATATAAGACATATGAGTGCAGTGCAGCATGCGCTTGCCCCGATCGCGCGGGCGGCCCATGATGCCGCCGCCAAACTGGCTGGAGGGATGGGATGAGCGAGAGCGTCGACCTGCTGATCGTCGGCGGCGGCATCAACGGCGCCGGCATCGCGCGCGACGCCGCGGGCCGGGGCCTGAGCGTGCTGCTGGCGGAGAAGGCGGATCTCGCCTCGGCCACATCGGCCGCCAGCTCCAAGCTGATCCATGGCGGCCTGCGCTATCTGGAGCACTACGAGTTCCGGCTGGTGCGCGAATCCTTGAATGAGCGCGAGGTGCTGCTGCGCGCAGCACCCCACATCATCTGGCCGCTGCGCTTCGTGCTGCCGCACCATAAGGGGCTGCGCCCGGCCTTCGTGCTGCGCACCGGCCTGTTCATCTACGACCATCTCGGCGGCCGCAAGCAGCTTCCGGCGACGCGCACGATCCGGCTGGGCCGGGATCCGGCGGGCCAGCCGCTGAAGCCGGAATTCACCCTGGGCTTCGAGTACTCGGACTGCTGGGTCGAGGACAGCCGGCTGGTGGCGCTGAACGCCATGGATGCGGCGGCCCGGGGCGCCGTCATCCTCACCCGTACCAAGGTCACCTCCGCCCGGCGCGAGGACGGCCACTGGCTGGCGACGCTGGAGGGGGAGGACGGGACCGAGCGGGCGGTGCGCGCCAAGGCGCTGGTGAACGCCGCCGGCCCCTGGGTCATGGACACGCAGCGCGCCATCGGCCGCCGCTCCAACAGCCAGGGCGTGCGGCTGGTGAAGGGCAGCCACATCGTCGTGCGCAAGCTCTATGACGGGCCGCAATGCTACACGCTGCAGAATGCCGACAACCGCATCGTCTTCGCCATCCCCTACGAGCGCGACTTCACCCTGATCGGCACCACCGACATCCCCTTCGAGGGCGAGCCGGCCGACGTCGCCTGCGGCCCGGACGAGGTCTCCTACCTGTGCCGGCTGGCCAGCGAGTATTTCCGCACGCCCATCGACCCGTCGCAGGTGGTCTGGACCTATTCCGGCGTGCGGCCGCTCTATGACGACGGCACCGCCAACGTGTCGGCCATCACCCGCGACTACACGCTGGACCTGGACGCTCCCGCCCCCGACTCGCCCGGTGGCGGCGCGCCGTCCTTGAGCGTCTTCGGCGGCAAGATCACCACCTACCGCAAGCTGGCGGAGGACGCGCTGCTGCGGCTGCTGCCCGCCATGGGCCGGTCGGCCGCGCCCTGGACGGCGACCGTGCCGCTGCCCGGCGGCGACATCGAGGACGCCGACTTCGACCGCTTCCTCACCGACCTGGGCCGCCGCTTCCCCTGGGCGCCGGCGGAGGCGCTGCGCCGCCTGGCCCGCGCCTACGGCACGCGGGTGGAGGCGATCCTGGGCAAGGCCACCCGCTGGCAGGATCTCGGCCGCGACTTCGGCGCCGGCCTCACCGAGGCGGAACTGGATTATCTCCGGGCTGAGGAATGGGCCCGCACGGCGGACGACGTGCTGTGGCGCCGGTCGAAGCTCGGGCTGCACCTTGACGCCGGGCAGAGGGATGCGGTGCGCGCGGCGATGGGGGCTTAGCCGAAGTTTCCCTCTCCCCTTGCGGGAGAGGGAGGGACCCGCGCGAAGCGTGGGAGGGTGAGGGGTCGACCGGCGCAGCCGGGCGTTCTCCACCCTTGGATCGAGCTATGCCGTTGAGAAGGCCCAGCTCCGCCGGGCCACCCCTCATCCCCCCACCGCTTCGCGGCGGGTCCCACCCTTCTCCCGCAAGGGGAGAAGGATTTTTGCTCACCCCCGCCACACCTCCGCCACCCGGACCTCGCCGCCCAGCTCGCCGGTGTGCTTCACCGCCGGCCCGAGCGGAATCTCCGCGCCGGCGCGGGCGAAGACCGCCGTCTCGGACAGGGGCAGCACCAGCTTGTGGCTGCGGCCGCCCTCGAAAGCGGTCTTGTCCTCCGGGCGGCCGGGGGCGAAGCGGTGCCAGGTGCCCTGGGGCAGGTACACCTCCACCTTGCCGTCGGGGCGGGTGCAGGGGGCGACCAGGAGGTCGTCGCCCAGCATGAACTGGTCCTCGAAGGCCCAGGCCGCCTTCTCGGCGGGGAAGGCGAGCGCCATGGCGCGCTGCACCGGCAGGCCGGTCGCATGCGCCTGCTCCATCGCCCGGTGCAGGACGGGCACGAGGCGGTAGCGCAGCTCTAGCGCCGCCTGCACGGCCGCTTCGGCTTCAGGCCCGTAGGACCAGGGCTCGCGCGGGCCGATGCCGTGCAGGCGCATATGGGCGGAGTAGACGGCGGCCTGGGCCCAGCGGACGTACAGCGCCGCGTCGCGCTGGTCGCGGTAGAAGCCGCCGATGTCGGTGGCGTAGTAGGGCGCCCCCGTCATGCCCCAGGACAGGCCGCCGCGCAGGTTCCCGGCCATGCCCTCCCAATCCGCCTGCGGGTCGCCGCCCCACTGCGCCGGATAGCGCTGGGCGCCGATCCAGCTGGCGCGGGAGAAGAGGAAGGGGCCGCTCTGGCAGTAGCGCTCCGCCGCCTCATAGACGCAGCGATTGTAGAGATGGGCGTAGACATTGTGCAGGGCGTGGCCGGTCTCGCCGTTGGACGCCTGCATGTCGTCCTCGATCTGCTCGCCGAAATCCGCCTTGATCATGTCGACGCCCAGCTCGAACAGCGGCTTGTGGCAGTCGCGCCAGAAGGCGTAGGCGTCGGGATGGGTGAAGTCGACGATGCCGCTGGCCGGCAGCGGCGTCAGCACCGGGCCGAAGGGCTCCAGGTCCCATTCGTAGCGGAAGGCCTCGCCGGTGCGGCGGTCCTTCAGCAGCCAGCCCTTGGCCGCCATCTCCGCGAACCAGGGATTGTTGACCGAGACCAGCGGGTACTCCCAGACGCAGACCTTGAAGTCCATCGCCTTGAGCTTGGTGATCACCGCGCCCGGGTCGCTGAAGCGCTTGGGGTCCCACTCGAAGGTGAAGCGGGTGTCGGTGTCCTGCCAGGCGCGGCCGTCGAAGGTGATGGTGTCGCAGGGCATGCCGCGCCGGCGCACCTCGGCGGCCACCTCAAGCACCTCCTCCGGCGTCTTGTAGTAGGCCTTGGACAGGATGACGCCCAGGCTCCACAGCGGCGGCACGGGGGAGCGGCCGGTCAGACCGGTGTAGCGGGCGATCAGGTCGGCGCCGTCGGTCCCGGCGAAGACGAACAGGTCGAGCGCCTCGTCCTCGACCAGCAGCCCGTAGGCGCGCTGCGACCAGGGGGCGAAGCCGACGCCGTGGGTCACGGGGGAGGGGGTGTGGACGAAGGCGCCCCAGCCCTCCGGCGACCAGGCGAAGGGCACGTTCTTGTAGGAGCGCTCGGCATTCACCCCCAGCGCGTCCTCGTTCTTCGAGCGGATCAGCTGGCCGCGCTTGTCGAGCTTGCCCCACTTCTCGCCGAGGCCGTAGACCGGCTCGCCCGAGGCGAGGTCCAGCGTCACGAACCAGCCACGGTCCAGCTTGGCCAGCGGCGGCATGCGGAAGCGGCGGACGAAATGCCCGTCGGTGGGGGAGCGCTGGACCACCGTGCCGGCCTTCGTCAGCTCGAAGCTGAAGGGCTCGTGGCCGATGACCAGCTTCAGCCCGCCGCCCTCCAGGATGGTCTGCCCCTCGGCCGTGGCGAGGGTCACCGGCTCCTCCGCCGGTTCGGCGTTCAGCATGCCGTAGCCGCCGATGGCGCGGGGCGCCGAGCGCAGTCGGAAGCCGAACGGATAGAGCGAGACCCGCAGGTCGCCTGAACTGGTGGGCAGCAATATGCGCCCCGCCCCCTCCTGCCGCGCCGGGCCGGTGACGGTGACGGGCGGGATGCGGCCCCAGTTGGGGGAGGGCCAGTTGTCGACGACGGTCTCGATGGTGCTCATGGGATCTCCCTGTGCCCGTCTGCGCGGGCCCTCTCGTTCAGGTCAGCGTGACCGAATAGACGGTGCGGCGCGTGTCGAAGCGGGTGAGGCGCCATTCCACCGTGCGCCCGTCCAGCGCCACGGCCAGCCGCTCCACCTGCAGCACGGGCGTGCCGGGCTCCAGGCCCAGACGCTCCTGGTCCTCCGCCCGCGCCAGATCGGCGCGCAGCTCCTCGTGCGCGGCGGAGATGTTGATGCCGTAGTCGCTCTGGTAGATCGAGTAGAGCGCGTTGGGCAGCGGCGCCTTCTGCTCCAGCTCGGGGAAGATCGCGGCCGGCACCACGATGGTCTCCGACGCGGCCGGCTCGCCCTCCACCAGGCGCACGCGGCGGATCTCCACCACCTTGTCGCCCTTGGACAGGCCCAGCTTGGCGATGTCGGCCTGGGTGGCGGCGCGGCGGCGCACCGTCTCCTCCCCCGGCTGCGGCGTGAGGCGGGCGCCGCCCGGGCGGGCCAGCCGGAAGAACTTGAAGAGCGAGCGCTCCTGCGTGTTGGCGGCGACGAAGGTGCCCTTGCCCTGGCGCCGCTCCATCACCCCTTCGACCGCCAGCGCGTCCAGCGCCTTGCGCACCGTGCCCTGGCTGACGCCCAGCTCGCGCGCCAGCGCCTGCTCGGACGGCAGCGACTCACCCGGACGCCAAGCGCCGTCGGAGACCTGGCGCACCAGATACTCGTAGACCTGCCGGTAGAGCGGCCGGAAGCCGGGGGGATCGGTCACTGCCAAGGGGGTGGGCCTGCCATTCTGCGCGTCGCCGCCATCCTACGTCCCGCTTGCGGGCCTGTCCACGTTCCGCTAACTTCTATCTTATATAAGAGTTGGATTTTCCCGGCCTGATCCCATGCCCGAGAGGAGACGCGTCCCGTGCCAGCCCCGCACCTGCTGATCCACGACAAGAAGGACAATGTCGGCGTCGTCGTCGTCGAGGGCGTGACGGCCGGCGCCGAGCTGCTGGCCGTCTGCCTGGAGGACGACAGCGAGTTCCGCATCGCCGTCACCAAGGACATCCCGATCGGCCACAAGGTGGCGCTGGCGGACATGGCGGAGGGCGGCACCATCATCAAATACGGCGAGGATATCGGCCGGCTGGTGGCGGGCGTCGGCCGCGGCGACCACGTCCACGTCCACAATCTCAAGACCAAGCGCTGGTAGCGCGGGAGCCCTGACATGGCGAGCAACGGCAAATTCTGGGGCTACCGGCGCGAGAACGGCCGAGTCGGCGTCCGCAACTTCGTCGCCATCCTGCCGGTGGACGACATCTCCAACGCCGCCTGCGAGGCGGTCGCGAACAACATCAAGGGCACCATCGCCCTGCCGCACGCCTATGGGCGGCTGCAGTTCGGCGCCGATCTGGACCTGCATTTCCGCACCATCATCGGCACCGGCGCCAATCCCAACGTGGCGGCCTGCGTGGTGATCGGGATCGAGCCCGGCTGGACCAAGCGGGTGGTTGACGGCATCGCCGCCACCGGCAAGCCGGTCGTGGGCTTCTCGATCGAGGGCAATGGCGACATCAATACCATCGCCACCGCGTCGCGCGCGGCGAAGGAGTTCGTGCACGCGACCTCCGGCCATCTGCGCGAGGAGTGCGACGTCTCGGAGCTGTGGGTCTCGGCCAAGTGCGGCGAGAGCGACACCACCACCGGCCTCGCCTCCTGCCCGGCGGTCGGCAACATGTACGACAAGCTGATCCCGGGCGGCATCTACGGCGTCTTCGGCGAGACATCCGAGATCACCGGCGCCGAGCATCTCTGCGCCGCCCGCGCCGCGACCCCCGAGGTGGCCGAGAAGTTCATGCGCACCTGGAGCGCCTACCAGAACGACGTGATCGAGGCGCACAAGACCAACGACCTCTCCGAGAGCCAGCCGACCCGCGGCAACATCGAGGGCGGCCTGACCACCATCGAGGAGAAGGCGCTGGGCAATCTCGAGAAGATCGGCAGACGAGTCAGCTACATCGACGTGCTGGAGCCGGCGGAGGCGCCGGCCAGGGGCCCCGGCCTCTACTTCATGGACACCTCCTCGGCCGCGGCGGAGTGCGTGACCCTGATGGCGGCGGCCGGCTATGTCGTCCACTGCTTCCCCACGGGCCAGGGCAACGTCATCGGCCACCCCATCATCCCGGTCATCAAGATCACCGGCAACCCGCGCACCATGCGCGTCATGTCGGAGCATATCGACGTCGACGTGTCGGGCATCGTGAAGCGGGAGATGAGCATCGACCAGTCCGGCGACGTGCTGATCGACTGCATCGTCAAGACCGCGAACGGCCGGCTGACGGCGGCGGAGGCATTGGGCCACCGCGAGTTCGTGATGACCAAGCTGTACCGCAGCGCGTGATTGAGATAGGCGTTCTCCCGCATAGACGCCTTTCTGGGGCGGCGGTGGCTCATTGCCGCCGCCCCTCTTTTCTTCCGGAGCCATCATGAGCGGACCCGTGCGCCTGGGCCTCGAGGAGGCGGAACGCCTCGCCTTCGATGCCCTCGCCGCCAGCCGAACCGCGCCCGACAACGCGCTCGCCACCGCCCGCGCCCTGGTCGCCGCCGAGGCGGACGGGCAGAAGGGCCACGGGCTCTCGCGGGTGCCGAGCTACGCCGCCCAGGCGCGCGTCGGCAAGGTGGACGGATTCGCCAAGCCCGCGGTCGACCGTGTGGCGCCGTCGGTGCTGCGCATCGACGCCGCGCATGGCTTCGCCTATCCCGCATTGGACCTCGCCATCGACCGGCTGTCCGCCTTGGCGCCCGAGCAGGGCATCGCCATGGCGTCCCTGCACCGCTCCCACCATTTCGGCCAGGCGGGCCGGACGGTGGAGCGGCTGGCGGAGCGGGGTCTGGTCGCGCTGATCTTCGGCAACTCGCCCAAGGCCATGGCCTTCTGGGGCGGCCGGGCGCCGATGATGGGCACCAACCCCATCGCCTTCGCCTGCCCGGTGCCGGATGCGCCGCCGCTGGTGGTGGACATGGCCCTGTCCGAGGTGGCGCGCGGCCGCATCATGGCCGCTGACAAGGCCGGCGAGACCATCCCCGAGGGCTGGGCGCTGGACCCCCAGGGCAACCCGACGACAGACCCCAAGGCGGCGCTGAAGGGCTCCATGCTGCCGATCGGCGGCGCCAAGGGCTCGGCCCTGGCGCTGATGGTCGAGGTGCTGGCGGTGGCGCTGACCGGCGGCAATTACGGCTGGGAGGCGACCTCGCTGCTGGATGCCGAGGGCGGGCCGCCGGGCCTGGGCCACACCATCCTGGCGATCGATCCGGGCCCCGCCTCGGGCGGCGCCTATCCCTCGCGCATGGCGGAGCTGGCCCGCGCGGTGGCGCTCGATGCCGGCACCCGCTTCCCCGGCACCCGCCGGCTGGAAAACCGGGCGCGGGCGGCCAAGGAGGGCGTGACCCTGCCGCCGGCGCTGCATGCCGAGATCCGAGCCATCCTGGACGGTGCGGCATGAGCGCGCCGATGATCGAGCCGGCGGTCGAGCCGATGGCGACCGGCCGCGTCGCCCGCACCCGCGCCTATGCCGAGCGCATGATGCCCGGCGTGCTGCTGGCCGCCACCGTCGCCACCGCCTCCACTTGGCTGGCCGGGCATTACGGCGCGCCGGCGACGCTGTTCGCCCTGCTGCTGGGCATGGCCTTCCACTTCCTGAACGACGACCCGAAGTGCAAGCCGGGCGTGCAGCTGACCTCCACCACCCTGCTGCGGTTGGGGGTGGCGCTGCTGGGCGCGCGGGTGACCTTCGGCCAGATCGCCGGGCTGGGCGTGGCGCCCATCGTGCTGGTGCTGGTCTGCGTCGCCGCCACCATCGCCTCGGGCCTGGCGTTCTCGAAGCTGTTCGGGCGGTCCTGGCGCTTCGGCCTGCTGACCGGCGGGGCGGTCGCCATCTGCGGCGCCTCGGCCGCGCTCGCCATCGCCGCGGCCCTGCCCAAGGGCGGCAAGCTGGAGGATAGGGACGTGCTGTTCACCGTCATCGCGGTGACCACGCTCTCCACCATCGCCATGATCGCCTATCCCATCGCCTATGCCGCGCTGGGCTTCGACGCCATCCATATCGGCATGCTGCTGGGCGCCACCATCCATGACGTGGCGCAGGTGGTGGGCGCGGGCTACGCCGTCTCGGACGAGGCTGGCAACGTCGCCACCTACGTCAAGCTGCTGCGCGTCGCCATGCTGCCGGTCGTGGTGCTGGCGATCGCCATCGCGTTCCGCGACAGCGGCGAGGGCAAGCCGCCCTTTCCCTGGTTCGCCGTCGCCTTCGCGGTGATCCTGGGCATCAACAGCGCCGGGCTGATCCCGGAGACGGTGCGCTTCGCCATGGAGACGGCGTCCCGCTGGCTGCTGATCGCCGCCATCGCCGCGTTGGGGGTGAAGACCTCGCTGAAGGCGCTGGTCGATTTGGGCGGCCGGCATGTGGCGGTGGTGGTGGGCGAGACGCTGTTCCTTTTCGTCCTCGCTACCGTTGCGTTGACCTTCATCTGACGGAGCCCGCCTTGGCCGACATCGTGATTGCCGAGTTCATGGACGAGGCGGTGATCCGCGAGGTGCTAGCCGGGCGCGACGTGCTCTACGACCCCACCCTGGTGGACCGACCCGACGAACTCCGCGCCGCGCTGGCCGATGCGCAGGCGCTGGTGGTGCGCAACCGGACCCAGGTGCGCGGGGACCTGCTTGAGGCGGCGCCCCGGCTCAAAGTCGTGGGCCGGCTGGGGGTGGGGCTGGACAATATCGACGTCGCCGCCTGCGAGGCGCGCGGCATCAAGGTCTGCCCCGCCACCGGCGCCAACGATCTGTCGGTGGCGGAATATGTGGTGACCGCCGCCCTGGTGCTGCTGCGCGGCGCCTGGCACGGGACGGAGCGGGTGGCATCCGGCGTCTGGCCGCGCATGCACATGATCGGGCGCGAGATGTCGGGCCGCCGCATGGGGCTGGTCGGCTTCGGCGCCATCGCCCGGGCCACCGCCGAGCGGGTGCGGGCCCTGGGGATGGACGTCGCCGCCTTCGACCCCTACCTGCCGGCGGACCACCCGAGCTGGTCCGGCACCGAGCGCGTGTCCCTGGACGAGCTGCTGCGCACCTCCGACGTGGTCAGCTTGCATGTGCCGCTGACGCCGGAGACGCGGCACCTGATCGACGCGCGGACCCTGTCCTTCATGCCCAAGGGCGCCATCCTCATCAACGCCGCGCGCGGCGGGGTGGTGGACGAGCCGGCCCTGGCCGCGGCCCTGCGATCGGGCCATCTCGGCGGCGCAGCACTCGACGTGTTCGAGACCGAGCCGCTGGGGGCGGAGGCGGGCGCGATCTTCGCCGGCCTCCCCAACCTGATCCTCACCCCGCACATCGCCGGGGTGACGGAGGAGAGCAACGTCAGGGTCAGCCGGGTGACGGCGGAGAACGTGCTGCGGCATCTGGGGTGAGGGTGGTGCTCGGCCGGCCCGTTCCACCCTCTTCCCGTCACCCCGGCGCAGGCCGGGGCCCAGGGGTGACCGGACTCAGACGGTTGTCATTTGCCCGGGCGACGGGACAAGCTGGCATTAGAAAGTTGGAAGCGCTGCATGAAGCGCATTCCGCTGCAACCCCTGGGCCCCGGCCTACGCCGGGGTGACGGGAAGTGGGAGCGGGGATGACGAGAAAAAAGGGAGGAGCGTGCGATGAGCGGTAAGGGCGACTGCGTCCTGGCGATCGACCAGGGGACCACCAGCAGCCGGGCGATCGTGTTCGACGCGCAAGCCGGCATCGTCGCCGTGGCGCAGGCGGAGTTCCCGCAGCACTACCCGGCCGACGGCTGGGTGGAGCACGACCCCGAGGATATCTGGCGCACGACGCTGGAGGTCTCCCGCCAAGCCTTCCACGCCGCCGAGAACAAGGGCTGCCGGGTCGCCGCCATCGGCATCACCAACCAGCGCGAGACGGCGCTGGTCTGGGAGCGCGCCACCGGCCGGCCGATCCACAACGCCATCGTCTGGCAGGACCGCCGCACCGCCGCCACCTGCCGCGCGCTGGTCGAGGCCGGGCACGAGGCGGAGGTGCAGGCCCGCACCGGCCTGCTGCTCGACCCCTACTTCTCCGCCACCAAGATCGCCTGGATGCTGGACCATGTGTCGGGCGCCCGGATGCGGGCGGAGCAGGGCGACCTCGCCTTCGGCACGGTGGATACGTTCCTGCTGTGGCGGCTCACGGGCGGGAAGGTCCACGCCACCGACGCCACCAACGCCAGCCGCACCAACCTGTTCAACATCCACACCCAGGAGTGGGACCCGGAGTTGCTGCGCCTGTTCAAGGTGCCGGCGTCCGTTCTGCCCGAGGTGAAGGACTGCGCCGACCGGTTCGGCGAGACCGATCCGTCCCTGTTCGGCCGGGCGGTGCCGGTGCTGGGCATGGTGGGCGACCAGCAGGGCGCCACCATTGGCCAGTGCTGTTTCGAGCCCGGAATGATCAAGAGCACCTACGGCACCGGTTGTTTCGCGGTCGTGAATACCGGCGCCAACGCGGTGACCTCGAAGAACCGGCTGCTGGGCACGGTCGCCTACCGGCTGGACGGCAAGGTGACCTACGCGCTGGAAGGCTCGATCTTCGTCGCGGGTGCGGCCGTGCAGTGGCTGCGCGACGGCATCGGCGTGATCCGCTCGGCCGCCGAGACCGAGGCGCTGGCCGCCGGCCTGCCGGACAATGGCGGGGTGTACCTGGTGCCGGCCTTCACCGGCCTGGGCGCGCCGCACTGGGATCCGGACGCGCGCGGCACCATCGTCGGGCTGACCCGGGGCAGCGGGCGGGCGCATCTGGTGCGCGCGGCGCTGGAGGCCTGCTGCTACCAGACCCACGATCTGCTGGCGGCGATGCGCGAGGACGGCGCGGCGCCCCAGGCGCTGCGGGTCGACGGCGGCATGGTCGCCAACGGCTGGATGCTGCAGTTCCTGGCCGACGTTCTGGGCATGCCTGTCGACCGGCCCAAGGTCATGGAGACGACGGCGCTGGGCGCCGCCTATCTCGCCGGGCGCGAGGCCGGCATCTATGGCGGCTTCGAGGAGTTCACCCGCACCTGGCAGCGCGACAGCCGCTTCACCCCGGCCATGCCGGCAGCATCCCGCGAGGGGCTGCTGGCCGGCTGGTCGCGGGCGGTCGGCCGGACGCTGGGCTGAGGTCCTTGGGCGCCTTGTAGAGAAACACCCTTTCCGTCATCCCGGCGAGAGCCGGGGCCCAGGGGTTGCCGCCGGATGCGCCTGATGCAGCGCTCCCTGCGCTACCTCCGGGCGCACCCGTGCGTCAGGGTGTGCTTCATCGGTCGACCATGGCTGCAACCCCTGGATCCCGGCTTTCGCCGGGATGACGGTTGAAGGTTCGAGCGACCCCGGAGAACCACACAACCGGTTCCCGGGAAGGTGCCCCTCCGCTCACTCGATGTAGCCCGGGGCGAACAGCGAGGAGCGGCGCTGGTCGGGCGGCAGGACCTGCATGGGCTGGCGCGCCAGTTCGTTCGGGCGGGCGACGGGCTTGCCGTCGGTGATGCCGGGCGGGGCGTCCCAGACCCGGTTCAGCGCGGCGTGCAGCTGCCCGGGATCCTTCGTGCCGCCCTCCAGCTCGGTGGCCGGCCGCGTGCCCTGGGCCGTCGGCATCGGGTCCTGGCTCGCCTTGACGTCCTGGTCGGTCAGTCCCCGCGCCTTCGCCTCGCCCGGCTTGCCGCCCTTGGTGACGCGGCTGCTCTGGTCCGGGTTCTGCTGGCCGCCGGGCCAGTTCGGCTGGCCCTTGTTGGCGGTGGGCTGCTTCGGCACGGCGGCGCCCGGGGGCTGCTGGGCCGTGGGTTCGGCCGGCTGGCGGGGAGCCGGCTGCTGCGCCAGCGCCGTCCCGGCCACGAGCAGGGCGGCGAGGGCGAGCGGCGTAGCGATCGTGGTAATGCTGCGCATGGCGACTCCTCCGAAAAGCGGACCTCCGATGGGGGTAACAGCATGGGAGGGCCGGATATCTCCAATGTCCCGTAACAACTGGGCGCGCTCCTTGTTCATCCTGACATGTGCCGATCCGGCACACGGGGAGAGACGGGTTGGAAGCGGCCTGGAAGAACGGGGCCGGGGCGGAAGCAACCGTTCCGGGCGGAAACGCGCCCCTGAATGGCGCGACCGATGAGAGCGGGGATGCCGCGGTCGACGAGTTCGCCGCGCAGCGCGCCCGGCTGTACGGGCTGCTGGCGACGCTGCTGGCGCGGCCGCCCGACCGCAACCTGCTGACCGCGCTGGCCGGGCTGACGCCGGACGCCAGCCCCATCGGCCGCGCCCTGGGCCGGCTGCGCGACGCCGCCGGCGAGGCCGACCCCTTCGAGACCGAGCGCGAGTACAACCGCCTCTTCATCGGGCTGCAGCGCGGCGAACTGGTCCCCTACGCCTCCTTCTACCTCACGGGCTTCCTGCAGGACCGGCCGCTGATCCGGGTGCGCGAGGACATGGCGCGTCTCGGGCTGGAGCGGGCGCCCGACGTGGCCGAGCCCGAGGACCATGCCGCCGCCTTGCTGGAGATGATGGGAGCATTGGCCGAGGGCGCGCTCGACGCCGCGCCGGAGGAGGAGGCCCGCTTCTTCGAGCGGCACTGCAAGCCCTGGCTTGCCAAGTTCTTCCGCGACCTGGAACGCGCCGACTCCGCCCGCTTCTACCGGCCGGTCGGCGCGCTGGGCCGCCTGTTCATGGAAATCGAGGCCGAGGCCTTCGCCCTGGCCGACGCGTGATGGAGAGCCGTCATGAGTGACACGGAGAACAAAGCCGACCGGACCAAGGCGGACAGGCGCGGCTTCCTGAAGGGGGCGGCCATCGCCGGCGCCGCCGCGGCCGCCATTCCGCTGGCGGCCCAGGGCCAGGGCGGTGCCGAAGCGCCCAAGGAGAAGGGCGACGCCCAGGTGAAGGCCCGGTACCAGAAGACCCCGCATGTCGACCGCTTCTACTTCCTGAACAGCATCTGAGCCGTCCCGACAGCCCAACCTCCAGCCTCCTGGGAGCCCCGCCATGCTCACCAAGCGCAGCGGATTGAAGCCGACCCGCAATTCCGGCCTCGCGGCGACACTGTCGCCGCCGGAACCGCGCGGGCCGGGCGGGGGCGGCCAGGGCGTAAGCCGGCGCTCCTTCCTGCGCAATTCGGGCGTCGCGGCCGGCGGGCTGGCGGCGCTGGGGACCGTCACCGGCGGCGGCATGGTGCGCAAGGCCGAGGCCGCCGGCCTGCAGCCGAACGTCGAGAAGGTGCTGAAGAAGAATATCTGCACCCACTGCTCCGTCGGCTGCACCGTGGTGGCGGAGGTGCAGAACGGCGTCTGGGTGCAGCAGGAGCCGGGCTGGGAGAGCCCGATCAGCCAGGGCACGCACTGCGCCAAGGGCGCGTCGGTCCGCGAGCTGGTGAAGGGCGAGCGGCGGGTGAAGTACCCGCTCAAGCTCGTCAACGGCGAATGGCAGCGCCTCTCCTGGGAGCAGGCGGTCGCCGAGATCGGCGACAAGCTGCTGGACATCCGCACGCGCCTCGGCCCGGACAGCGTGTTCTGGCTGGGCTCGGCCAAGATGTCGAACGAGGGCGCCTACCTGATGCGCAAGTTCGCCGCACTCTGGGGCACCAACAACATCGACCACCAGGCGCGTATCTGCCATTCGACGACCGTCGCGGGCGTGGCCAATACCTGGGGCTACGGCGCGATGACCAACAGCTACAACGACATCCAGAACTCCAAGTCGCTGCTGATCATCGGCGGGAACCCCTGCGAGGCGCACCCTGTCTCGCTGCAGCACATGCTGCGCGGCAAGGAGCGCAACCGCGCGCCCTTCATCGTCATCGACCCGCGTTTCACCCGCACCGCCGCCCACGCCACCGAATATGTCCGCATCCGTCCGGGCACCGACATCCCCGTGGTCTGGGGCATCCTCTGGCACATCTTCAAGAACGGCTGGGAGGACAAGGACTACATCGCCCAGCGGGTCTACGGCATGGACGAGATCCGCAAGGAGGTCGAGAAGTGGGACCCCGACACGGTCGAGCGGGTCTCCGGCGCGCCCAAGGAGCAGATCGCGCGCGTGGCGGAGACCTTCGCCAAGAACCGGCCGGGCACGCTGATCTGGTGCATGGGCGCCACCCAGAAGACCGTCGGCACCGCCAATGTCCGCGCCTTCTCCATCCTGCAGCTGGCGCTGGGCAACATCGGCGTGCCGGGCGGCGGCGCCAACATCTACCGCGGCCACTGCAACGTGCAGGGCGCCACCGACTTCGGCCTCGACGTCACCAGCCTGCCCTCCTACTACGGGCTGGCGGAGGGCTCCTGGAAGCACTTCGCCCGCGCCTGGGACGTGCCCTACGACTGGCTGCTGAACCGCTTCGGCCTGCCGGACATGCAGCCGGACGCCAAGAAGAAGCTGATGGAGCAGAAGGGCATCCCGACGACCCGCTGGTTCGACGGCGTGACGTCGGAGGCCAAGGCCATCGACCAGCCGAACCCGATCCGCGGCATGTTCGTGATGGGCCACGGCGGCAACACCGTCACCCGCATGCCGGACATGCTGAAGGGCATGGAGGGGCTGGAGCTGCTGGTGGTCTGCGACCCGCACCCCACCACCTTCGCCGCCATCCCCGAGCGCAAGAACGGCACCTACATCCTGCCGATTTGCACCCAGTTCGAGACGGACGGCAGCCGCACCTGCTCCAACCGCTCGATCCAGTGGGGCGAGAAGGTCGTCGACCCGATCTTCGAGTCGAAGGACGACTACGAGGTCCTCTACCTCTTCGCCAAGAAGCTCGGCTTCGAGAAGGAGCTGTGCAAGCACATCGCGGTCGAGGGCAACCGGCCGGTGCCGGAGGACATCCTGCGGGAGATCAACCGCAGCTGCATCTCCACCGGCTACACCGGCCAGTCGCCGGAGCGCCTGAAGCTGCACATGAAGCACCAGGCCGACTTCGACAAGATCACCATGCAGGCCACGACGGGCCCGCTGAAGGGCGAGTATTACGGCCTGCCCTGGCCCTGCTGGGGCTATCCGGAGTGGAAGCACCCGGGCAGCCCGGTGCTGTACGACACCAACAAGCACGTCATGGAGGGCGGCGGCACCTTCCGCGCCCGCTTCGGCGTCGAGCGCAACGGCGCCACCCTGCTGGCCGAGGGCAGCTTCTCCAAGGGCTCGGAGATCCAGGACGGATACCCTGAGTTCACCATGGCCGTGCTGAAGAAGCTGGGCTGGGACAAGGAGCTGACGCCGGACGAGCGGCGGGTCATCGAGATTATCGGCGGCGCGAAGATCGACGAGGTCTCCTGGGCGACCGACCTGTCCATGGGCATCTGCCGCGTCGCGGTGAAGCATGGCTGCCTGCCCTACGGCAACGCCAAGGCCCGTGCCGTCGCATGGAACCTGCCCGACCCGGTGCCGACGCACCGCGAGCCGGTCTACAGCCCGCGGCCGGAGCTGGTGAAGGAATTCCCCGCGATCGAGGACCGCCGCGACTTCCGCCTGCCGCACCTGAACCGCTCGGTCCAGGCGGCGGCGCTGCAGGCCGGCGTGCCCGAGAAGTTCCCCTTCATCTTCACCTCGGGCCGCCTCGTCGAGTACGAGGGCGGCGGCGAGGAGACCCGGTCCAACCGCTGGCTGGCCGAGTTGCAGCAGACCATGTTCGTCGAGATCAACACCGGCGACGCCAAGCGCATGGGCATCGGCGAGAGCGACTGGGTCTGGGTGCACAGCCCGGAGGAGGGCCGCGTGAAGGTGCGGGCGCTGGTGACCGACCGCGTCGGCCCGGGCGTCGTCTTCATGCCCTTCCACTTCAGCGGCTTCTGGCAGGGCGAGAGCATGCGCAAGCACTACCCGCCGGGCACCGACCCCATCGTGCTGGGCGAGCCCTGCAACGGCATCACCACCTACGGCTACGACCCCGTGACCTTCATGCAGGAAACCAAGGTGACGCTCTGCCGCGTCGAGAAGGCGTAACAGGGAACGGCACCAGGGAGGCGCAAACATGGCCAGGATGAAGTTCCTCTGCGACTCGGAGCGCTGCATCGAATGCAACGCCTGCGTCACCGCCTGCAAGAACGAGCACGAGGTGCCCTGGGGCATGCAGCGACGACGGGTCGTCACGCTGCAGGACGGCCAGCCGGGCGAGCGCTCGATCTCGATGTCCTGCATGCACTGCACCAGCGCGCCCTGCGCCGCCGTGTGCCCGACCGACTGTTTCTACGTCACGGCGGACGGGGTGGTGCTTCACGACAAGGATCTGTGCATCGGCTGCGGCTACTGCTTCTACGCCTGCCCCTTCGGCGCGCCGCAGTATCCGCAGGCCACCAACTTCGGCGGCCGCGGCAAGATGGACAAGTGCACCTTCTGCGCCGGCGGGCCCGAGGCCGACAACAGCCCGGCCGAGTTCGCCAAGTACGGCACCAACCGGTTGGCCGAGGGCAAGCTGCCGCTCTGCGCCGAGATGTGCTCCACCCGCTCGCTCATGGCCGGCGACGGCGACGTGCTGGCGGCGCTCTACCAGGAGCGCGTGTCGCGGCGCGGCTACGGCTCCGGCGCCTGGGGCTGGTCGGTCGCCTACGGCACGGACCAGGGGGACTCTTATTCGCCGGGCGGCAGCGCCCATAGCGAGACCTGAGGGAGGGCGCCATGGCACGCACGCTCATCCGCTACGCCGCCGCCGCCTTCGTGGCCCTGCTGCTGGGGCTCGGCCCCGTGCTGGCGGTGCAGGCCTTCGCCCAGGCGGCCGACGGGCCGGGCGCCGGCAAGAACGCCCCCGCCGGCACGCCGCCGGGGCTCGAGGCCGGCACGCCCGGCACGAAGGTCATTCCGCCCGCCGACGTGCAGCTCTACCAGAACTACCCGGACAAGGTGGTGGGGCGCGTCTCCATCCCCGACGAGAAGCTGGCCGTACTGGTCCAGCCGGAGGGCCGCGAGTGGCGCGCCTTCCGCATGAAGTGGCTGCAGTGGGGCGCCGGCATCATCATCGTCGGCACCCTCCTCGCCCTGGCGGTCTTCTTCCTGATCAAGGGCCGCATCCGGGTCGAGCGCGGCCTGTCCGGCCGCTGGGTCCCGCGCTTCAGCTTCTTCGAGCGCTTCGCCCACTGGGCGACGGCGGTGTCCTTCATCGTGCTGGCCCTGACCGGGCTGGTCGTCACCTTCGGCCGCTTCACCCTGCTGCCGCTGCTGGGGCACGAGGCCTTCTGGACCGTGGCCGAGCTGTCCAAGTACCTGCACAATTTCTCGGCCCTGCCCTTCGTGCTGGGCATCATCGTCATGACCTTCGCCTGGATCCGGGACAACATCCCGAACCGCGAGGACCTGGTCTGGCTGCGGCAGGCCGGCGGCATCTTCAAGGGCCACTCGCCGCACCCGGAGACGGGGCGCTTCAACGCCGGGCAGAAGGGCATCTTCTGGGCGGTGGTGCTGGGCGGCTTCGCGCTGGCGATCACCGGCTACCTGATGATGACCCCCTTCACCGTCACCGGCGTCGGCGGGCAGCAGATCCTGCACATCGTCCACGCCGTGGTGGCGGCCCTGCTGACCGCCGTGATCCTGGCGCACATCTATATCGGCAGCCTGGGCATGGAGGGCGCCTTCGACGCCATGGGCCGCGGCGAGGTCGACGAGAACTGGGCCATGGAGCACCATGCCGGCTGGTACAAGCGCCTGCGCGGCCAGCAGCGCCCGGTGATCACCCGCGACATGCGCGGCACGCCGGCGGAGTAGGGCTCCAACCCGCTGCCGTTATGGGCCGGTCCTTTCCCTAAGGGGATGGGGACCGGCCCGTCGCCCATCTCGGGGGAGAGGCTGGGGCGTGGTGCGTCCTTCGACAGGCTCAGGATGAGGGAAGGGGGATGCCAGGCACTCCTGGATTCAATCCGCTCAGAGTTGACCGGGAGCAGCACCCAACCTCCTCATCCTGAGGCCTGTCGAAGGACGCAGGACGGCAACGCTGCCACACCCCGGGAGCAGCAAAAAGGCCCTCATCCTGAGCCTGTCGAAGGACGCACGGCATCACCGCTGCCCAGAACTCTCCCTCAACTCCCGATCCGCATCTCCACCCCCACCTCCCATGCGTCGCCGGGCTCCAGCGCGCGCAGGCCCGTCACGACGGCGGGGCGGTCGGGCATGTTCAGCGCATTGATGGCGTGGCTCACCGGTTCGACACAGAAATAGGGCAGCGCCTCGGGGGCGAAGACCAGGGCGTGGCCGAGGTCGGCGCGCATCGAGAGGGCCGAGCCGTCTGTCCAGGCGATCCGCGCCCGGCCGTTCCAGCCGGACAGGCAGTCGTCCAGCCCGACCGGCAGGGGCTTGCCGCCCTGGAAGTCCAGGGCGGGCGGCGTCGGCTCCAGCCCCACGGGGATACGGTCGGGGCGGGGCACCCAGTGGAGTTCCGTCGCCATGTCCAGCGAGACGCCGTCGCGGCGCGGGAAGAAGGGGTGGAAGCCCAGGCCGGCCGGCTGCGCCGCCGCGTCCCGGCTTTCCATCCGGAGCGACAGCGTCAGGGCGTCGGCGGCGAGGCGGATCGTCATCAGCGCGGTGAAGCGCCAGGGCCAATCGGCATCGCCCTCATGCTCCAGCCGCAGCATCGCCTGGCCGCCGGCGGCGTCCACCACGCTCCAGGTCCGGTGCCAGCCGGTGCCGTGCAGGCTGTGCGGCATGGCCTGGGGCGAGGGCGGCAGGGTGACCGCGCGACCATTCCAGGTGAAGCGCCCGTTCTCGATGCGGTTGGAGTAGGGCACCAGCGCGAAGCAGCCGCCGCGGTGGCCGCCCTCATGCTCGTGGATCGGGTGCAGCCAGTCGCGCCCCTGTGCCCGCCACGACGCGATCCAGCCGCCCAGCTCCGGCAGCAGCACGGCCTCCGCCCCGTCCTGGGACAGGGTGACGGTCTGGAATTCCTTGTCGCCGATCCGCATCAGACGATCCCCGCATCCACTTGGAAATCCTGCCCGGCGCAGCCGCGGCTGTCGTCGGACGCCAGGAACAGCACCATGGCGGCGATGTCCTCGGGCATCAGCCGGAACTTCAGCGCCTGCTCGTCGAGGAAGCTTTGCTCGAGCTTGGGATCGACCCAGAGCTTCAGCTGCCGCTCCGTCACCACCGCCCCGGGCACGACCGAGTTCACGCGGATGCCCCGGGGCCCCAGCTCCTGGGCCATGGTGCGGGTCAGGGCATGGATGCCGCCCTTGGCGGTGGTGTAGGCGGTGAAGCCGGCGCGCCGGCGTTTCCAGCTGACCGAGCCCATGGTGACGATGCTGCCGCCGGGGCCCATCAGCCGACCGGCCTCCTGCAGCGCGAAGAAGTGCGGGCGGAGGTTCACGGCCTGCCCCTCGTCCCAATCCTCGGGCGTCACCTCGTCCAGCGGCTGGCGCCGGTCGTTGGCGGCGTTGCTGACCAGCACGTCCAGCCGGCCGCCATGGTCGGCATGAGCCTCGCGCAAGCTGGCCTGCAGCGCCGCGACGTCGCGCACGTCCACCTGGCGCCACCAGAGCCTGTCTCCCAGCTCGTCGGCCAGTGCGGCCGCCGCCTCGCCATCGCGGTCGATGAAGCAGGTGCGGGCGCCCTGGGCGACGAAATGGCGGACCAGGCAGGCGCCGATGCCGGACGCCCCGCCCGTCACCATCACCACCTTGCCGGCCAAGCTGGGATAGCGGTTGGTCAGGGCGGGCGACTGCGCCATGGAGGGCTTCACATCCATGGCGCTCAACCTCCGAACCGGTGTTCGGGCAGGCCAGGCACGTCCACGCGGAAGGCGAAGAGGCCGCCGGAGCGCGGGCGCCGCGCCAGCTCCTCCGCGTCCAGCCCCTGGGCGGCGGTGGTGACGTAGGCGGTGCGCAGATCCTCGCCGCCGAAGGCGATCATGGTGCAATGGCGGCTAGGGATCGCCACCTCGGCCAACAGCCTGCCCTCGGGCGAGAGCCGCACCACCCGCCCGCCGTCATACAGCGCCGACCAGTAGCAGCCCTCCGAATCGACGGCTGCCCCGTCCGGCCGGCCGCGGGCCCAGGCGAAGGTCGCGAAGGTGCGCGGCGCGCCCAACGCGCCGGTGTCGGGATCGAGGCCATAGGCGCGCACGATGTGGTTGGGCGTGTCGGACCAGTACATCGTCCGGCCGTCGGGCGCGAAGGCGAGGCCGTTGCTGGTCAGCGTGCCGGACGCGCAGCGGTGCAGGCTCAGGTCCGGGTCCAGGCGCCACAGCGTGCCGTTGGCCGCCTTCTTGGTGCCGTCCATGGTGCCGGCCCAGAAGCGCCCCTGGGCATCGCAGCGCCCGTCATTGAAGCGGTTCTCCGGCAGATGCGCCTCCACCTGCGGCTCCACCGGCCGGGGCGTTCCCTCCCATTCGTCCAGCAGCCAGAAGCCGTCGCGCATCGCCAGCACGAAGCCGCCCTTGGCGCGCACCGCGAAGCAGCCGACCGGCTGGTCGAACGTGCGCTTCTCGTCGGTGCCGGTGGCGGGGTCGAAGCGGTGCAGCTCCTGGCGCGCGATGTCCACCCAGTAGAGCCGCTTCGAGGTGGCATCCCAGCGCGGGCACTCGCCCAGCGCCGCCCTGGCGTCCAGCACGCAATCGACCTGGTACATGCGCCGGTTCCCCGTCCGTCGTGACAAGCTGCAGGATTTATATAAGATAGAAGACTATCGCCCGTCCACCGGACCTGATCGCCATGACCGACCGCCGACGCCGCCCGGAGGATCTCCGCAGCCACCGCTGGTTCGGGGCGGAGGGCATGCGCGCCTTCGCGCACCGCCAGCGCATGCACCAGACGGGCCTGCGCCGGGAGGAGTACAAGGGCAAGCCGGTCATCGGCATCCTGAACACATGGTCGGAGATTTCGACCTGCCACGTCCATCTCCGCGAGCGGGCCGAGCAGGTGAAGCGCGGCGTGCTGGCGGCGGGCGGCTTTCCCATCGAGCTGCCGGCCCTGTCGCTGGGCGAGGTCATGGTGAAGCCCACCACCATGTTCTACCGCAACCTGCTGGCGCTGGAGACGGAGGAGCTGATCCGCAGCCACCCGCTGGACGGCGTCGTGCTGATGGGCGGCTGCGACAAGACCACGCCCGGCCTGATCATGGGCGCCACCAGCGCCAACCTGCCCGCGATCTACGTGCCGGCCGGGCCGACGCTGTCGGGCAACTGGCGCGGCCGCAAGATCGGCACCGGTACCCACACCCGCTTCTACTGGGACGCGCTCAGGGCCGGCGAGATCACGGCGGAGGATTGGAAGGAGCTGGAGGACGTGTCGGTGCGCTCCTTCGGCACCTGCAACACCATGGGCACCGCCAGCACCATGACCATCATCGCCGAGGCGCTGGGCTTCACCCTGCCGGGCGCGCCGTCGATCCCGGCGGTGGACAGCGCGCACCCCCGCATGGCCTCGGCCGCCGGCGAGCGCTGCGTGGCGATGGTGTGGGAGGATCTGACGCCCCGGAGCTTCCTCGCGCCCGGCTCCTTCCAGAACGCCGTCGCCGCGCATTACGCGCTGGGCGGCTCGACCAACGCGGTGGTCCATCTCCTGGCCATGGCCGGGCGCGCCGGGGTGGAGTTGACGCTGGACGATCTGGAGGCCTGGTCGGGCCGGGTGCCGGTCATCGCCGACCTGATGCCGGCGGGGCGCTTCCTGATGGAGGATCTCTACTATGCCGGGGGCAGCCGGGCGCTGCTGGCGCGCCTGTCGCCCCACCTCGACCTTGGCTGCCGCACCGTCTCCGGCATGACGCTTGGCGAGCAGCTGGCGGGGGCGGAGGTCTACAGCGACGAGGTCATCCGGCCGCTCGACAACCCGGTCACGACGGAGCCGGCATTGGCGGTGCTGAAGGGCAACCTCGCCCCGTCGGGCGCGGTGATCAAGCCGAGCGCCGCCTCGCCCCACCTGCTGCGCCATCGCGGAAAGGCGGTGGTGTTCGAGACGGTGAAGGAGATGTACGCCCGCATCGACGATCCCGACCTTCCGGTCGATTCCGACTCGGTGCTGGTGCTCAAGATGGCCGGGCCGGTGGGCGCCGGCATGCCGGAATGGGGCGGGCTGCCGATTCCGCAGAAGCTGCTGCGCCAGGGCGTCAAGGACATGGTCCGCATCTCCGACGCCCGGATGAGCGGCACGCATTTCGGCACCTGCGTGCTGCATGTGGCGCCCGAGTCCGCCGTCGGCGGGCCGTTGACGCTGGTGCGCGACGGCGACTGGATCGAGCTGGACGTGCCCGCCCGCCGCATCCATCTCGACGTGCCCGAGGCCGAGCTGGACGCCCGCCGGGCCGCCTGGACTGCACCACCGCCCCGCTACCCGCGCGGCTACGGCGCGCTCTACGGCCGCCATGTCATGCAGGCCGACAAGGGTTGCGACTTCGACTTCCTGGCCGGCGACGCCCCGATCGCCGATCCCGAGATCTACTGAACCGGAGAGCCCCATGACCCAGCGTTTCGGCAACCGCTTCAAGGAGGCGCTCACCCAGGGCGCCGGGCTCCAGGGGCTCTGGTCCATGACCGGCTCGCCCTCGGTGGTGGAGGCGCTGGGCTATACCGGCGGCGACTACATCGTGCTCGACCTGGAGCACTCGCCGACCTCGGTCCACGGCATGCTGCCGCTGCTGATGGCGGCCGACGCCTCGGGCTGCCCGGCGGTGGTGCGCATGCCGGACCAGGACCGCACCCGGATCAAGCACGCGCTCGACCTCGGCGCCAACAGCCTGATGTTCCCCTTCGTGCAGACGGCCGGAGAGGCGCGGGCGCTGGTCGATGCCTGCCTGTATCCGCCCAAGGGCAGCCGCGGCTTCGCCCGCATGACCCGGGCCTCGCGCTACCTGGCCGATGCCGACTACATCCACCGGGCCGCAGACGATGTGCTGGTGATCCCGCAGCTGGAGACGGCCGACGCGCTGGGCCGCTTCGACGAGATCGCCGCCGTGCCGGGCGTGGGCGCGCTGTTCATCGGCCCGGGCGACCTCGCCGCCTCGCTGGGGCTGCTGGGGCAGGTGACGCATCCCCGGGTCAAGGAGATGATGGCGGAGTGCGGCGCCAAGGCCCGCGCGCTGGAGCTGCCGCTCGGCACCGTCCTGCCCGACGCGGAGAGCGCCGCCTGGGCCTTCGCGCAGGGCTATTCCTTCGTGGCGGTGGGCAGCGACCTGGGCACGGTGGTAAACGGCACGCGCAAGGCGCAGGCCGATCTGAGGGCCCTGCGCGAAAAGGCCTAGAGGACCCGCATGCCGGCACCGCGCGACAACGCCCCCGATGATGAAGACGATGAGGACGAGGGCTCCCGGCTCCCGGCGGGTTCCAAGAACTACATGACCCCGGCCGGCCACCAGCGCCTCTCCGACGAGCTGAAGAGCCTGCTGCGGGTGGAGCGGCCCAAGGTGGTGGAGATCGTCCACTGGGCCGCCGGCAATGGCGACCGGTCGGAGAATGGCGACTATATCTACGGCAAGAAGCGGCTGCGCGAGATCGACCGGCGCATCCGCTTCCTGACCAAGCGGCTGGAGATCGCCGAGGTGGTCGATCCGGCCCGCCAGACCCGCCGCGACCAGATCTTCTTCGGCGCCACCGTCACCTATGCCGACGAGGAGGGCGACGAGCACACGATCCGCATCGTCGGCGTCAACGAGACCGCCTTCGGCGACCATTACGTCAGCTGGATCAGCCCCATCGCCCGGGCCCTGCTGAAGGCGCGGGAGGGCGACCTGGTCACGGTGCGCACGCCGACTGGGCCGAAGGAGATCGAGGTGGTGGCGATCCGGTACGAGGGGTGAGAGGAGCGATCCGGGGACGGCAGCGTTGCGGGTGTGCGTCCTTCGACAGGCTCAGGATGAGGAGGGTTTTGCTGCTCCCGGCCAATCTCACAGGCCGACGAAGAGGGGTGCCTGGCATCCCCGATCCTCATCCTGAGCTTGTCGAAGGACGCACCACGCTTAAGTCCCCCGGTGCCTCACCACTCCGGCGTCGGGATCGCCCGGTAGCTCTCCCGCAGCGCCTCGCTCCATTTCTCGCGGACCATGCGGAAATAGGCATCGTCCTCGGTGATGCGGCGGCGGGCGGAGAGCTTCAAATCGCCCTTGCGGTAGACGGCGAGGTCGACGGGCAGGCCGACCGACAGGTTGGAGCGGAGCGTGCTGTCCATGGAGATCAGCACCAGCTTCACCCCGTCCTCGATCGCCGTCTCGTGGGTGGCGGCGCGGTCCAGGATGGGCTTGCCGTACTTGTGCTCGCCGATCTGGAAATAGGGGGTGTCCGCAGTCGCCTCGATGAAATTGCCGGCGGCGTAGACCTGGAACAGGCGCATGCCCCGTCCCTTGATCTGCCCGCCCAGCAGGAAGCTCGCGTCGAAGGTCACGCCCTGGGCCTGCATCGCCGCCCCGTCGGTGGCATAGACCTGGCGGACGGCGGCGCCCACCAGCTGGGCGGCGCGGAACATGGTGGGGGCGCTCGCCAGCGTCTCCGGCTGCTCGCCCAGCTCCACCCCCTCGCGCAGCAGATTGACCACGGACTGGGTGATGGCGAGGTTGCCGGCCGCCATCAGGGTCATGCAGCGCTCGCCCGGCACCTCGAACACATGCATCTTGCCGAAGGTGGAGATGTGGTCCACGCCCGCATTGGTGCGGGTGTCGGACAGCATCACCAGCCCATCCTTCAGGTACAGCGCCACGCAATAGGTCATGATGCCCGAGGGTCCTTACTGCTGGACCGCCATCTCATCGACCCGCACGCTGACGGTCAAGCGCTCCGTCCCGCCGCCCTGCCGCACGCCCCGCACCGGGGCGGCGTCGGCATAGTCCAGCCCGACGGCGACCCGGACATAGCGGTCGGTCGGGCAGACGCCGTTGGCGGGATCGAAGCCGACCCAGCCCAAGCCCTCCACATGGCCTTCCATCCAGGCATGCGCGGCCGGCTCGTCCCGGCCGTTCGCCCCCGGCCAGTAGTAGCCGCCGGCGTAGCGGGCGGGGATGCCCAGGCTCCGGGCGGCGGCGATCATGACATGCGCCTGGTCCTGGCAGACCCCCTGTCCGCCGGCCAGCGCAGCCGCGGCGGTGGTCGCGGTACCGGTCGTGCCGGTGCGGTAGGCGACGCGGTCGCGCACCAAGCCCATCAGCGCATGCAGCCGTGCGAGATGCCCGGCCTCGCCCTTGGCCTCCACCGCCAGGGCGCGCAGGCCCTCGTCTGGCGCGGTGAGGTCGGTGGTGCGCAGGAAGAAGGCGGGCGGCAGCGGCTCCGCTTGGCCCGCCAGCAGCCCTGCCCGGTCCTCCGTCTCCACCTCGCCCTGCACCGTCACGATCAGGTCGCGGACGGTGCCGCGCCGGGTCAGCAGGTGGCAGCGATTGCCGTAGCCGTCCTCGAACCCAGGCAGATCCTCACCCCCCGCCGCCACGCGCCAGGACAGCACCGTCTGCCCGGCATGGTCGGACGGGGTCAGGCGCAGCAGCTGCGCCACCGACCGCAGCGGCGTGTCGAAGGCGTAGCGCGTCTCGTGGCGGATGGTCAGGCGCATCAGGCGTCCGGTGTCGCGAACAGCAGGTTGGGCCGGTCGATCTTCGGCAGGGTGATCATGCCCCGCCGCTCCAGCCCGATCCTCTCCAACACGCGAACCGAGCCGGCGTTCTCCGGCACGGTGATGCCGAGGATGGTGCGCAGCCCCAGCGTGTCGCGGGCATAGGCCAGGGTGGCGGCCGCCGACTCGACCGCGTAGCCCCGGCCGAAGAAGCGCTCCAGGAAGGCGTAGCCGACATCGGGGTGATCGAGCCCGTCGCGCTTCACCAGCCCGCAGATGCCCGTCAGCTCGCCCGTCTCCTTCAGCACCACGGCCCAGAGCCCGAAGCCGTGCCGGGCATAGAGCGCCATGAACACGTCGCGGATATAGCGCTCGGCATCCTCCACCGAGCGCAGGCCGCGGTCGCCGATATTCTCCAGGAATCCCTTGGAGTTCAGCAGCTCCAGCACGAAGGGCGCGTCCTCCAGGGTGAGGTCGCGCAGAACAAGGCGGTCGGTCTCCAGGATGTGCAAGGCGGGCTCCTCTCAGTCGATGCCCTGATAGTCGATCACGGCGTCGAACGCGTCCATCGCCGGGTCGGTGAATATCCCCACAGGGTCATACCGGCCCAGCACCTTGCGCACGAAGCGCTGGGCCAGCAGCCATTTGCGGCGGTCGCCCAGCTTCAGATCGGCCGTCGCCTCCTCGCACAGCAATGCCGAGGCCAGCGTATCCGACATCAGGTCCAGCAGTCGGCGGCCGTGGCGCGACCCCTCCAGCGGGTTGCGGCGGACGTACGACAGCGCCTGCCGGCATTCCTCCAGCGCGCCCTCCAGGATCTCCGCCGTGTCGCCGAGGCCCGGCGGCAGGTCGGCCAGGACCGCGCCGACGCGCGCCAGGAAGCTCTGGTCGCCCGGCCGCTTGCCCGCCACCAGCCGCAGCAGTTCCAGCGCCTGGATGTTGGCGGGCCCCTCCCACACCGCCACCACCAGGCAGTCGCGGTAGAGGCGCGCCGTCGGGAACTCCTCGGTGTAGCCGTTGCCGCCGACGATCTCGACCGCCTCGCGGCAGGCGCGCACCGCCTGCTCGGCCGTGCGGTACTTGGCGAGCGCGGTGGCGACCCGCAGCCAATCCTCGCCGCCCTCCTCCAAGAGGCAGGAATCGAAGGCGAGAGCGCTTTCGAAGGCGAGGGCGCAGGAGGCCTCCAGCTGCATCTGCATGTCCAGCAGCTGGTCGCGCACCATGGGGTAGCGGATGATGGGCGAGCCGAAGGCGTGCCGGTCCTCGGCCCAGGCCAGCGACTCGATGAAGGCGCGGCGGTGCAGCCCGGCGGACCCCACCGCATTGTGGATGCGACTGTATTCCAGCGCCGCCATCATGGTGCGTAGGCCGTCCGGCGGCGGCGCCACCTCCACCGCCAGCGCGCCCAGCAGATCCAGCTCGGCGGTGGCGAGGCCCCGGGTGCCGGCCTTCTCCTTCAGCCGGCGCGGGCGGTAATGGTTAGGGGTGCCGTCGTCGAGGTGGCTCGGCACCAGGTAGCAGCCCAGCCTCTTGCCGCCCGGCTCCGCGCCCCCCAACCCAGACTCGGCCGGCCGGGCGGTCGCCAGCGCCAGGCCGGAACCGGCGTTGCTGGTGAACCACTTCACCCCGTGCAGCCGGAAGCCATCGGCCCGCGCCTCCGCCCGGCTGGTGCTGGCGCCGACATCCGAGCCGCCATGCAGCTCCGTCACCCAGGTGCCGCCGGAGAGCGCCTTGCCGTCCATCCGGATCAGCTCGGGCAGGTACTTCGCCTTGACCGGATCGGGCGCCAGCCTGTCCAGCACATAGGCGACGGCGCCGGTCATGGTGACCGGGCAATGGATGGAGATGTCGGCCTGGGACAGCATGTAGCCCATGGCGAAGCAGGGCAGGTGGCTTCCCGCCCCCTCCGGGGTGTAAGGCAGGCCGACCGCGCCCAGCCGGTAGGCCTCGGCATGGCAGGCGACATAGTCGGGGTTGAAGACCACGCGGCCCTGGCGCTCCCCGTCCGGCCCGTAGGCCTCCAGCCGGGGCGGAGCGAAGCGGTCGGTGTATTCGGCTTGGCGCTCCAGCGGCCCGCCGGCCCAGGCGCCGAACTCGGCCAGCCGGGGCTCGTGCCGCTCCAGCAGCCCGGGCGCGCGGCGCTCCAGCAGGTTCTGCAGGTTGACGTCCGTCTCGAACAGGTTGGTGCCGCGGGCGGCGTTGCTCATCGGGGGCTCCCTCTCCAGCCCGCGAGCATGGGGGAAGGGTGGGGGCGGGGGCAAGGCGAGTGTGGGCGCCTCGGGAGAGGCTGGGATGTGGTGCGTGCTTCGACAGGCTCAGCATGAGGGTCGTTGGTTCCAGGCACTCCCGTAAGCTGCGCCGGGAGCAGCAAAACCCTCCTCAGCCTGAGCCTGTCGAAGGCCGCACCACACCGCCGCAGCCCTGGCGTCGCAGATACATAAAATTTTATTCAATTGATCGCGACTTCCGCGCGTGAGACGCTGGCTTAACCATTCCGTCCGCAGGAGCGCGCCATGAGCGCCATATCAGCCGGCCTCATGTCCCGGTCCATCGATCACCGCCTGCTGGGCGGCGACGCGCCGGGCGTGCAGGGGCGGCCGGCGCCCGTCGGCGGACCCGCCCAGCCGACGGGCCCCACGGCCGGCACGCGGCTGGCCGGCGCCTTGTCTGAGATGATGCGCTCGGCCAAGGCGATGGCGCCGGGCGAGGCGGACGAGGCGGTGCGGCGCGAGGCGGCGGACAGCTTCAAGCGCGACCTCTCCAAGCTGCTGACCGAGGTCGGCTACGACCCGCAGGACGCCCAGGAAAAGGCCGGCATGCTGACCGACGGCGCCTTCTCCGGCCGCGGCGGGATCATCAGCCTGTCGCTGGACCGGGTTCAATCGATGAGCGTCGCCGAGCGCTACACGGCCCAGGGCACCAAGCAGGGCGTCGCTTTCGGCCGGTCGGAGGAGCGCGCGGCCTCCATCACGCTGGAGCAGTCCTTCGACCTGACGCTGGACCTCGCCAGCGGCGACTTCTCGCTGGAGCGGGCGGAGAGCCTCACCCGCACCGCCTCCCTGCGCGTCGAGGAGTTCCAGGGCGCCTCGCCCGAGGCGCTGCTGGCCGGTCTGCCGCCGCCGGACGGTGCGCCGGACGCGGGCGGGCTGGAGGGGCTGATGGCCAAGCTGAAGGAAGGCGGCGCAGGAGGTGAGGCGGTGCGCAGCCTGACCGCGCTCGACACGCTGCTGAAGGGCCTGACCGACGGTCGCACCGGGGAGGGCAACCGCCTGTCCCTGGGCAAGGCCGAGGCGGAGGGCGACAGCTTGAAGCTGCGCCTGACCCTCTCGCGCACCGTCGGCGCCGCGCTCGCCTCGACCGAGGGCGCCGATGCCCTGTTCCGCACCGCCGACGGCCCGGCTTCGGCCAGCCTCAAGGGCGTGCGGCAGGAGGTTTGAGGGATTCGGGAGCCGGTTGCTCTCACTCTCAACCGTCACCCCGGCGCAGGCCGGGGCCCAGGGGTTGCCGCCATGGGCGGTCGATGAAGCACGCCCGTAGGTCGCATGGAGCGGAGCGCAATGCGACATCACCCCGGCGGGAACGTCGCATTCCGGCTCCGCCTCCATGCGACCTACGAACCACACCTACGCTGCATCCACCGCATCCCACTGCAACCCCTGGGTCCCGGCCTGCGCCGGGATGACGGGGAGAGGGGCTGCACCGCCTCGGCCATCGTCGAGCGGACCCTAGCTACCCTCACGCGAACCCCGCCGGCCGCCGGTCCGCCCAAGGGCGCGCCTGCTCCAGCTGCGCCGCCAGCGAGAGCAGGAGATTCTCCTCGCCGAAGCGGGCGGCGGCCTGGACGCCCACGGGCAGGCCGTCCGGCGTCCAGTGCAGCGGCAGGCTGGCGGCGGGCTGGCCGGTGACGTTGTAGAGCGGCGTGAAGGGGATGAAGGCGAAGGCGCGTTCGACCGCCTCGTCCATCAGCGGCGTGCGCCGGATCAGCCCGCCCAGACGCAGCTTCGCCACCACGCCCTGCATGCGCGCCTCCAGCCCCTGCGGCTGCAGCGAGCCCACGGGCACCGGCGGCTGCGCCAGGGTTGGGGTGAGCGCCACGTCCACCTGGTCGAACCAGGCGGCCACGTCGCGCGCCTGCCGCCACAGCCGCTCCTTGGCGACGGCGAGGTCGACCGCCGACAGGCTGCGGCCGATCATCACCGCGATGGCGGTGGCGGGCTCCAGCTCGTCCAGCGACGGGGTGACGCCGGTGGCGGCCTCCGCCTCCTCCAGCTCCAGCGCGGCCGCGGCGAAGAACAGCGTCATGAAGTCGTGGTAGAAGCTCTCCGCCATCGGCGGCGCGCCCTCCATGACCTCGTGGCCGAGGTCGGCCAGCAGCCGGGCCGCCTCCTCCACCGCCCGGACGCATTCGGGATGGACGGGTGCGCCGTTGGGCGCCCGGGCGCTCCAGGCCACGCGCAGCCGGCCGGGTGGCCGCGCGACCGCGTCGAGGAAGCTTCCCGTGACGGGTGGCGCGTCGTAGGGGCGGCCCGGATCGGCGCCGTGGGTGGAGTCCAGCAGCAGGGCGCTGTCGCGGACGCTGCGGGTGACGGCGTGCGCCTGGGTCAGCCCGTGCCAACCCTCGGCCGTGCGCGGGCCCATCGGCGTGCGCCCCCGTGTCGGCTTCAGCCCGAACAGGCCGCAGCAGCTGGCGGGGATGCGGATCGAGCCGCCGCCGTCGGTGGCGTGCGCCATCGGCACGTAGCCGGCCGCCACCGCCGCCGCGGCGCCGCCGCTGGACCCGCCGGGCGTGCGGCCCGGGTCCCAGGGGTTGCGCGCCGGGCCGAAGGCGCCGGGCTCGGTCACCGGCATCAGGGAGAGTTCCGGCGCCTTGGTGCTGCCCAGCAGGACCAGCCCGGCGCGGTGGTAACGCGCGGCGAGGCTGCTGTCGGTCGGCGGCGTCCAGCCGCGCCAGACCCGGCTGCCATTGTGGTAGGGCAGGCCGGCGGCGGTGTTCAGATTGTCCTTCAGCAGGAAGGGCACGAAGGCGAAGGGACCGTCCGGCACGCCGCCCGCGGCCTCCAGCCGGGCGCGGTCGAAGCGCCGCTCCATCATGGCGCCCAGCGTGGCGTCGAAGCGCTCGATCCGGGACATGGCGGCGGCCGCCGGTTCCGTCGGCGCCACCTGTCTCGACCGCACCAGCTCCGCCAGCGCGGTGGCGTCCAGCCGCGCGTACTCCTCCGGCGTCATGATCCCCCCTGTCCCGGTTTTCCGGCAGGGTACGAAAATCCGCGCCGGTCCGCCATGCGGGCCGGCGCGGGAGTTCTCTAGGCTTGGGAGGAAAAAGCGGCCGGGCGCAAGACTTGCCCGTCGCCGATGCCCCGGGCCCACCAGAGACCCGGGGAATGCGCGTCCGGATGCGGGGGCATCCGGGAGATGCGATGGAGGGGCGGCCCCCTGCGGGGATAAGAGGCCGACCCCTCCGCAACCGGGACCGCGGGGAGCGTCCCGGAACTTTCAGGAGGGGGCGGGCCGACGCGGGGATGCCTGCCCGTCCCCTCCAGCCAGAAGCCCTCGGAGGAGGGCGCCTGGATGACGCGGCGCCGGATCCCCTGGGGAGCGGCGCCGAAACTCGCGATGAGCAGACATTACCGGTTGACCCTTACGTCAGGATGTCGCTGGTGTATCCTGTGTTGCCGAACGCGTTTCGAGTGTTTCTTGACTGAAGGGGGAGGGACCCGGCATGCCGGCACGGCAGCGGATCCTGGTGGTGGACGACGAGGCGGAACTGCGCGACCTGCTGGTCGGCTATCTCGGCGAGCATGGCTTCGAGGTGGAGGGCTGCGCCGGCGGCGCGGAGCTCGACCGGCGGCTGGCGGCGGCGCCGGCGGAGCTGGTCCTGCTCGACCTCGGCCTGCCAGGGGAGGACGGCTTCTCCATCGCCCGGCGGCTGCGCGGCCTGCCCGGCGGCGGCCCGGCCATCATCATGGTGACGGGTGCCGGCACGGTGGTGGACCGGGTGGTCGGCCTCGAGGTCGGCGCCGACGACTATGTGCCCAAGCCCTTCGACTATCGCGAGCTGCTGGCCCGCATCCGGGCCGTGCTGCGCCGCGCCAGCGCCAAGGCCGCGCCCAAGGCGGGGGCGGACGAGGTGGTGTTCGGGCCCTGGCGGCTCGACCTCGGCGCCCGCACGCTGACCCGCGACGATGGCGGGGCGGTGGTGCTGACCGCCATGGAGTTCGACCTGCTGGCGGCCCTGGCCAAGCGCCCCAACCGGGTGCTGACCCGCGACCAGCTGCTGGACCTCTCGACCTCCGGCGCCGCCAGCGCCGCGGCCGAGCCCTTCGACCGCGCCATCGACGTGCGCGTCACCCGCCTGCGCCGCAAGGTGGAGGCCGATCCCGGCCGCCCGCGCTTCATCCGCACGGTGCGCGGCACCGGCTACATGTTCACGCCGAACGGGAGCGAGTGAGGCGGGGATGAAAAAAGGCGGCGCGGGACTCTCGCCCCGCGCCGCCCACCGTTCCGGCCAACCGCTCTCAGAAGCGGAAGACGGCCGCGATGTCGAACACGTTCGTGCCGCCGCCGCCGTCGAACTCGTGGCGGGTGTAGCCGCCCCGGACGCCCATGGTGGGGCTCCAGAAGTAGCTCAGGCCGCCGCCGAAATTGACGCTCTCCTCGGAGTCGGTCTCGCTGACGCCGCCCGACTTGAACTTCAGCTCCTGGGTGCCGTAGCCGACCCGGGCGAACAGCTCGAACTGGTCGTTCAGCGGCAGGAAGCCGACGGCATAGCCGGCCACTTCGTAGTTCAGGTGCACCTCGACCTCGGCCGCGCCGAGCCGGTACTCGGTGCCCAGCACGCCGAAGGCGCCCTCGACCTCGGCGCCGAAATACGGGGTGATCTTGGCGCCGAAGCGGCCGGTGATCGAGCCGATGTCGAGGTCCGCGTCGGACTCGTGCAGGTGGCTGTAGCCCAGGGTCGCGTAGGGCTGGAAGCCCATGGCGGCGTCGGCGGTCTGCGCCAGGGCGGAAGTCGCCGGGGCCAGCAGGATGGCGGCCAGGGCGGCGCTCTTCAGAACACGCATTTCTTATTTCCTTTGGTATCGAGACGCGCCGGCGGCCATCGGGCCGTCAGAAGGCCGGCGCGGGGCGGGGATTTACGCCCGGGTCCCGATAGCGTCAACGAAATAGGGTATTAGGCTCAATAGTGTCTCATATGCACCGGATGCGGGTCGTTGCCTTATTTATGACAACTATGCCGCTGCGGGGGATGCTTATCCCAGCATCGCCCTGACCTCGTGCAGGTCGAGCGCCACATGATGGCAGAGCGGGCGAATCTCCTCCGTGGCCGGCAGCAGGTCGGGCACCATGACCGCCATCATGCCGGCCGCGTGCGCCGCGCGGATGCCGTTGTGGCTGTCCTCCAGCGCCAGGCAGTGCGCCGGGTCCATGGACAGCGCGGCGGCCGCCTTCAGGTAGGGCTCCGGGTGCGGCTTGCCCTGAGCGACGTCGTCGCCGCCGACCACCGCGCGGAAGCGCGCGGCGATGCCGGCCCGCTCCAGATGGTGCAGGGCGCGGGCCCGCGCCGTGCTGGTGGCGACCGCCGCCGGCAGGCCGATGCCGTCCAGATGGTCCAGCAGCTCGACCACGCCGGCCATCAGGCGCACCCCGTCGCTCAGCTCGGCGTCGATGTATTCGCGCCAGCGCGCGCCGAAATCCTCCAGCCCCTCCGGCCCGAAATGGCGCAGCAGCCCCTCGCGCACGCCCGCGTAGGTCTTGCCGATGAGGCCGGCATAGGTCGCCTCGTCCATCGGCTTGCCCATGGATTCGGCCAGCCTGTAGGTAGCGGCGCGCACCGGCTTCTCGGTGTCGAGCAGCAGCCCGTCCATGTCGAAGATCACGGCGTGGACGGTGCGGGGAAAGGCGGGGCGGCTCATGGCGGCGGGCTCTCGGGAGATTCGGGGTAGGCAGGCGGAAAGCCCGCGTCATATCCTCCCCGGCAACTTGAAGCGTCAGGGAGCGTCGCAAACATGTCGTCCGGGTCGTTCGGCCGCAAGGCCGTCCTCGCCGTCCTCCTCTCAACAGCCGCGGCCGCCGCAGGGATCATGGTCCAGCAGTACAGCAGCAAGCCCGCCGAGGCCGTCCAGGCCGCGCCCGAGTTCCGCCAGAGCGCCTTCCCCGCGCCGCCCGTCGCCAAGCAGGTGCCGGTGCAGCTGGAAAAGCACGGCGACGTCCGCACCGACCCGTACGACTGGCTGCGCGACAAGGACTATCCCAAGGTCGACGACCCGGAGGTGCTGGCGCATCTGAAGGCCGAGAACGACTATATCGAGCAGGTGCTGGGCGGGCCGAACGACCTGCGCCAGAAGCTGTTCGAGGAGTTGAAGGCGCGCATCAAGGAGGACGACACCTCCGTTCCCTTCAAGCGCGACGGCTTCATCTACCAGGTGAAGTTCGCGGCCGGGCAGAACTACCCGATCCATGTCCGCAAGGCCTCGGACACGGCCCCCGAGGAGGTCGTGCTCGACGTCAACAAGCTCGCCGAGGGCAAGCCCTACATGCGGGTCATGGACGTCGAGCCGACGCCCGACGGCCGCTACCTCGCCTATACCGAGGACGATGACGGGTCCGAGCGCTACGCCGTCAAGGTGAAGGACCTCCAGACCGGCAAGCTGGTGCTGGAGGGGATCGACGACGCCTCGCCGGGCGTCGCCTGGTCGAAGGACGGCAAGACCCTGTTCTACACGCTGCAGGACGAGTTCCAGCGGCCGAAGAAGATCATGCGCCACGCGCTGGGCACGCCGTCCGCGCAGGACAAGCTGGTCTGGGAGGAGAAGGACCCCGCCTGGTTCGCCGGCGTGGGCGACACGCTGTCGGGCGACTTCATCACCGTGGGCTCGGGCAACAACGTCTCGTCGGAGGTCTTCCTGATCCCGGCGGACAAGCCGGACGCCCAGCCCAAGGTCGTCGCCCCGCGCAAGCAGGGTCACGAATACTCGGTCGCGCACCAGGGTGACAGCCTCTACATCCTGACCAACGACACCCACCGCAACTTCCGCCTGGTGAAGGCGCCGGTGGCGAACCCGGACCCGAAGAACTGGCAGGAGGTCATCGCCCCGACCGACCGGCAGTATCTGACCGGCCTGCTGGCCTTCAAGGACTGGCTGGTGGTGTTCGGCCGGGTCGACGGCGGGCAGCAGGTCTGGGTGCGCGACGCCAAGGGTGAGACCCACACGATCAAGTTCCCGGACGCGGTCTTCGACGTGAGCCCGTCGGCGAACTTCGTCCATGACAGCAACGTGCTGCGCCTCGCCTACGACAGCCTGGTGACGCCGCCGACCGTCTATGACTACGACATGGCGGCCCGCACGCTGACCAGCCGCAAGGTGCAGGAGATCCCCAGCGGCTACGACGCGTCGAAATACACCAGCGAGCGCATCATGGCGCCGGCCCGCGACGGCACCATGATCCCGGTCTCCATCGTCTACCGGAAGGACTTCAAGAAGGATGGCAGCGGCCCGCTGCACCTCTATGCCTACGGGTCCTACGGCATCGGCATGGACCCGAACTTCTCCACCAGCCGCATCAGCCTGCTGGACCGCGGCTTCGCCTACGCCATCGCCCATATCCGCGGCGGCGACGAGATGGGCCGCGGCTGGTACGAGGACGGCAAGCTGGAGAAGAAGGTCAATACCTTCACCGACTTCATCGACGTGGCCCAGCACCTGGCCAAGCAGGGCTACACCAAGGAGGGCAACATCAGCATGCAGGGCGGCAGCGCCGGCGGGCTGCTGATGGGAGCGGTGCTGAACATGGCGCCCGACGGGCTGTTCCGCGCCGCCATCGCCCAGGTGCCCTTCGTCGACGTGGTCAGCACCATGCTGGACGACACGCTGCCGCTGACCGTCATCGAGTATGACGAGTGGGGGAACCCGAACGACCCCGAGGTGTACAAGCGCCTCAAGTCCTACAGCCCCTACGACAACGTCGCGGCGCGCGACTATCCGCACATCCTGATCACCGCCGGCCTGTCCGACCCGCGCGTCACCTACTGGGAGCCCGCCAAGTGGGCCGCCCGGCTGCGCGCCACCAAGACGGGCGACCATGTGCTGCTGTCGCGCACCGAGATGGAGGCCGGCCACGGCGGCTCCGCCGGCCGCTTCGACAAGCTGAAGGAGGTGGCGCTGACCTACGCCTTCCTCCTGCGGGCCTTCGGCAAGGAGTAAGCGCGCCCCTGCGACGCCCGGCCGCGTTTGACGGCGCGGCCGGGATGGTCCATCTGTTCCGGCATGTCGGCGGTGTTCGCGGTGTGCGGCCTTCTGACCGAGCTCAGGCTGAGGGTGTTTTTGCTGCTCCCTGCGGACCGAGGCAGGGGGCTGGCACCCACAGTCCTCATGCTGAGCCTGTCGAAGCACGCACCACGGTCCAGCCGCGCCCGATGCGAGTTCTGCTGGAGCGCCCCCCTTGTCCTCCGTCGCCCTCACCTCCGCCGAGACCCGCGTGAAGGCCCCGGCCGACCGCGCCATCGCCGCCTGGCTGATCGCCTGCGCCGGCATGGTCTTCGCCATGGCCATCATCGGCGCCATCACGCGCCTGACCGAGAGCGGCCTGTCGATCGTGGAGTGGAAGCCCATCGCCGGGACCATCCCGCCGCTGTCCGAGGCGGCCTGGCTGGTGGAGTTCGACAAGTACAAGGCGACGCCCGAGTACCAGATCCGCAACGCCGGCATGTCGTTGGCCGAGTTCAAGCAGATCTTCTTCTGGGAATGGTTCCACCGGCTGTGGGGCCGGCTGATCGGCGTCGTCTTCGCCGTGCCCTTCCTCTGGTTCTGGCTGACTGGCCGGGTGCGCAAGGGGCTGATGCCGACCCTGGCCGGCCTGTTCGTGCTGGGCGGGCTGCAGGGCGCCTTGGGCTGGTATATGGTCATGAGCGGGCTGGTCAGCCGGCCGGACGTCAGCCACTACCGGCTGGCGGCGCACCTGTCGCTGGCCATCGTCATCTACGGGGCCCTGCTGGCCGTGGCGTTGCGCCTGCTGGACCCGGCGCCGGAGGGCGGGCGCTCGCCCCTGGCCCCGTCGCTGATGCGGCACGGCTGGGTGGCGCTGGCGCTGGCCTCCGTGACCATCGTCTGGGGCGCGTTCGTCGCTGGGCTGGACGCGGGCCTCGCCTACAACAGCTGGCCGCTGATGAACGGGACCTTCGCCCCGTCGGAGATGTGGAACCTGTCGCCGGCCTGGATGAACTTCGTCGAGAACACCGCCGCCGTGCAGTTCGCCCACCGCTGGCTCGCCATCGCCACCGCCGCCGCCGTGCTGGGCCTCGCCTGGCGGGCGGTGAAGGCCGGGGCAGGGGCGCGTCTCAGGGGCTTGGGCATCGCGCTGGCCGTCGCTGTCGTGGTGCAGGTGGCGCTGGGCATCAGCACCCTGCTGCTGTTCGTGCCGATCTCGCTGGGCGCCATGCACCAGGGCGGCGCGCTGGTGCTGGTCGGGCTGCTGGTCTGGACCCTGACGGAGCTGCGGCGGCCGGCGTAGGGCCTGTTGAGTGCTAGCCGGGGAGACGTGATCCCACTTCCCGTCATCCCGGCGAAAGCCAGGACCCAGGGGTTGCAGCGGGATGCGGTCGATGCGGCTCTCCCAGGCGACTGGGATCTATGCACTGGCAGGTAACAAGGTCGGCTTCATCGAGCTTTCATGGCTGCAACCCCTGGGCCCCGGCTTTCGCCGGGGTGACGGTCGAGAGTGGGGCGGCCGGCGAGAGCAAGAGGTCAGTCTCCAGCATACCTAAGCCGCCGCATCCACCGGCACCGCCTGCCGCCGGAAGCGCGCCAGCACGCCGTAGCGCGGGGCGAACAGGATCGAGGCCGCCAGGAACACGCCGGCCAGCGTGGCGATCATGCCGGCGGAGCTGAGCGACTCCTCCACGGGCAGCCAGGCGGGGGCAAAGGCGCCGGCCACATAGCCCAGCACCCCCGTCGCCCCGCCGATCACCAGGCTCAGCAGCACCTGTGTCTTCAGCCGGTCGGTCAGCAGCCGGGCGGCGGCGGCCGGGCAGATCAGCATGGCGATGACCAGGATCGAGCCCACCGCCTCGAAGCTGGCGATGGCGGCCACCGCCACCAGCGCCACCAAGCCATGCTGGAACAGCGCCGCCGGAATGCCCTGCGATGTCGCCAGGCCGGGATCGAAGCTGGTGATGGTCAGCTCCTTGAAGAAGGCGGTGATCAGGGCCGCGCAGACGGCGAAGACCGCCAGCAGGGTCAGCACCTCGCGCGGGGCGCCGGCCCAGGCGGCGGGCGACAGCAGATCGCCCCAGCCGGTCAGCCCGAACCAGAGGATGTCCTCCAGCTGGCCGTAGAGCACGCAGTCCGCGTCCAGATCGACCTGACGCGCCGCCGCCTGCTCGATCAGCACCACGCCCAGCGCGAACAGCGCGGTGAAGACCACGCCCATGGCGGCCCCCGCCTCCACCCGGCCCAGCCGCCGCACCAGCTCGATCAGCAGCCCGGCCACCAAGGCGGCGGCCAGCGCGCCGGTCAGCATGGGGAAGGCGTCGCGGGTGCCGGCCACCAGGAAGCCCGCGACGATGCCGGGCAGCACGGCATGGCTGACCGCGTCGCCCAGCAGGCTTTGGCGCCGCAGCACCAGGAAGTTGCCGACCAGCGCGCAGGACAGGCAGGCCAGCGTCGCCGCCAGGATCGCCGGGAAGTCGATGGTGAGGAATTCGGGGCCGGTCATCGGCCAGCCTCCAGCTCGCGCACCAGGTCGGGCGGCAGCACCCGGTCGATCGGTGCCAAGCCCCAGTCGGTGATACCCGGCAGCTGCGCCGGGTAGCGCTCGATGAAGCGGTTCCAGAGCAGGCGGTTGCGCAGCGCCGCGTCGGCCCTGATACGCCCGCGCATGGTCAGCTTGCCCATGGAGCCGGTGAAGCCCCGCAGCCGCAGCCAGGCCGACAGCGGCCGGTTCGGATGCGGTTGGCCGCCGGCGATGGCGGCCAACTCCTCGGACTCCGCCAGGCGAAGCCGCAGCAACCCGTGCCGCACCACCCGCGCCACGACGCCGCGCGCCGGGGCGAAGAGGAAGCTCAGCAGGAACAGGCTGGCGGCGACCAGCACGATCACCGCTCCGGCCGGCAGGTCGGCGAAGCGGGCGGAGAGGAAGGCGCCGATGCCGCCGGAAAGCCCGCCCAGCACGGCGGAGATGAGCGTCATCAGCCCCAGCCGGTCGGTCCAGAAGCGCGCGGCCGCCGCCGGGGTGATCAGCAGGGCGATGATCAGGATCAGACCCACCGTCTGCAGCCCCACCACCGTCACCAGCGTCACCAGCGCCATCAGCAGCAGGTCCAGCCGGGCGGCGGGCCAGCCCTGCACCTGGGCGAAGCCCTGGTCGAAGGCCAGCAGCCGCAGCTCCTTGAAGAACAGCAGCACCATGGCGACGGCGGCCAGCGCCAGCGCCCCCAGCGCCGTCGCCTCGCCGGCGCGCATGGCGGCGGTCTGGCCCAGGATGAAGGTCTTGATGCCGGCCTGTCCGCCGCTGGGCAGCGTCTGGACATAGGACAGCAGCACCACCCCCAACCCGAAGAAGACCGACAGCACCGCCCCGATGGCGGCGTCCTCCGGCAGGCGGGTGTGGCGCGAGATCGCCTGGATGGTCACGACGCCCAGCGCCCCGCTGGCGGCCGCGCCGGCCAGCAGCAGCGGCAGCGACCGCCCCTCGATCCCCAGCCAGGCGCCCACCATGAAGGCGATGGCGATGCCGGGGAGGGTGGCGTGGCTGAGCGCGTCGCTGACCAGCGAGCGCCGCCGCAGCAGCAGGAACACCCCGACGGTGCCCGCCGCCACCCCCAGCGCCGCCGTGCCCGCCAGCACCACGGCCGAGTTCCACCCGCCCAGGGCCTCGACCAGGGTCATGGGGCGGGTTCCAACTGTGTGGGTGGCTGGGAGGTGGTGCGTGCTTCGACAGGCTCGGCATGAGGAAGGGCATGCGCGAGGCACTCCCGAACCCGCCCATGGGGAGCAGCAAAACCCCCCTCATCCTGAGCCTGTCGAAGGACGCACACCATCCACGCTGCCCGGCCCCGACCCCTCACCGGACCAACCCCCCGCCATGGCGGTGCCCGTAGGCGGCCCTCAGCGTGTCCTCGGTCAGGGTCGCGGCGGCGGGACCGGCGGCCACGACGCGGGTGTTCAGCACCAGCACATGGTCGAAGGTCTCGGCGACGGTCTGGAGGTCGTGGTGGACGCAGAGCACGGTGCGGCCCTGGCGGTCCAGGTCGCGCAGCACGTCCAGCACCGCCTTCTCGGTGGCGGCGTCGACGCCGGCCAGCGGCTCGTCCATGAAGTAGAGCTGGGCCTCCTGCGCCAGGGCCCGGGCCAGGAAGACGCGCTGCTGCTGGCCGCCCGACAGCTGGCCGATCTGGCGCTTGGCGAAGTCGGCCATGCCGACCCGGTCCAGCGCCGCCAGCGCGGCCTCCTTGTCCTTGCGGCCGACCGGGCGCAGCCAGCCGATGCGGCGGTAGCGGCCCATCGCCACCACCTCCAGGGCGGAGATGGGGAAGTCCCAGTCCACGCTCTCCCGCTGCGGCACGTAGCCCACCAGCCGGCGCTGGCGGTTCAACGGCCGGCCGAAGACCTCCACCGTGCCCGACAGGCTGGGAACGAGGCCGAGGCAGGCCTTGATGAAGGTGGACTTGCCGGCGCCGTTGGGCCCGACCACCGCCACCAGCCCCTTGGGCGGGGCGGTGAAGTCGACATGCCACAGCACGGGCTTGCGGTGATAGGCGACGGTCAGGTCGCGCACGGCCAGCGGGGCGACGCCGGCCTCGTGCGGCGGCAGCGCGTTCTCGGCCATGCCCAGGCTCTGCAGCATGGCTCAGCGCCCCGCCGTGGCCGCGGCGGTGCGGAAGCCGGCCGCCCTGCCGCCGAGCGCCGTGGCGATGGTGGTGACGTTGTGGTCGATCATGCCGATATAGGTGCCCTCGTAGGTGCCGGGCGCGCCCATGGCGTCGGAGAAGAGCCGGCCGCCGATGACGACCTCATGCCCGCGCGCCCGCGCGCCCTCGATCAACGCCTGGACGTTGCGGTCGGACACGCTGGTCTCCACGAACACCGCGGGGATGCGGCGGCGGACCAGCAGCTCCACCACCTCCTCGATGCGCTTGAGGCCCGCCTCGGACTCGGTGCTGATGCCCTGGATGCCCAGCACCTCCACCTCATAGGCGCGGCCCAGATAGGCGAAGGCGTCGTGCGCCGTGACCAGCACCCGGCGCTCCCTCGGCACCGACGCCAGGGTGGCGCGGGCATAGGCGTCCAGATCGCGCAGGCGCGCGGCATAGGCGGCGGCGTTGGCGCGGAAGGTTTCGGCGCCGGCGGGGTCGAGCTTGGAGAGCGCGTCGCGCACCGGTCCCAGCCCCTCGGCCCAGGCCGCCACGTCCATCCAGACATGGGGATCGGGCGCGTTCTCGTACTCCGGGTCCTTCAGCAGCCGGTCCGGGGGCAGGGCCCCGGCGACCGCGACCGAGGGCCGGCCGGCCTGCGCCACCCGGTCCAGCGCGTCGGTCATTTTTCCTTCCAGCAGCAGGCCGTTGTAGAAGACGGCCTCCGCCTGCATCAGCTTGGACACGTCGCTGCGGGTCAGCTTGTAGGTGTGGGGGTCGATGCCCTCGCCCAGCAGCGCCTCGACATCGGCCCGGTCGCCGGCGACGGCGCGCACCAGATCTGCCACTTGCGCGGTGGTCGCCAGCAGCCGGCGCTTGCCTTGCGCCCATACGGGCAGCGGCGTCACGGCGAGGAGGGCGCAGGCCCCGGCGGCACCCAGCAGGGCGCGCCTCGAGCGATGGTGCGAATGCGTCTCCGTCATGGCCGTGCGGCCCGTCCCTTCCCGTTTAGGCCCCGCGGATGAGCCGTCCATCATATAAATAACCGACCCCCGGGGGCTGGCAAGGAAGCTCTGCCGAAGGTCTGAGGAGGCGTCATGATCTTCCTGTTTACCGATTTCGGCTGGAACGGCCCCTATGTCGGCCAGATGCTCGCCGTGCTGGCCGCCCGGGCGCCCCGCATCGCGGCCGTGCCGCTGATGTCCGACGCCCCGAGCTTCGATCCCCGGGCCGCCGCCTATCTGCTGGCCGCGCTGGCGAACAGCACCCTGGCGGCGATCCGGGCACCGGTTCCGGCAACGGCGGCGCACGGCGGCGGGTTCCCGCAGCCCAAGCCCGTCTTCCTCTGCGTCGTCGATCCCGGTGTCGGTACCGACAGGCGGCCGCTGATGGTGGAGACGGGTGACGCCTGGTTCGTCGGCCCGGACAATGGCCTGTTCGAACCGGTGCTGCGCCGGTCGGGTGATGCCCGCGCCTGGAGCATCGACTGGCGGCCGCCGGCCCTGTCGGCCAGCTTCCACGGCCGCGACCTGTTCGCGCCGGTGGCCGCCCATCTCGCGCAAGGGGGCGAACCGCCGGGGACGCCGGTGGCGCCGACGCGCTTCCCCGACTGGCCGGACGAGCTCGCCGAGGTGATCTATGTCGACCATTACGGCAACGCAATGACCGGCCTGCGGGCCTCATCGCTGCGCCCGGACGCGGCGCTGCTCGCCGGCGGCTCGGTCCTGCCCCGCCGCCGCACCTTCGGCGACGCGCCGCCGGGCACGGCCTTCTGGTACGCGAACTCCACCGGCCTTGCCGAGATCGCCGTCAACCGGGGCAGCGCCGCGGCCCTGCTCGGACTGTCCATGGGCGACCCGGTGGCGGTGGGCTAGATCCCCGGCCGGGGCGTGCCCTTGCGGCCGACGGTGGGGACGATGGTGGGGTGGGTCATGAGGGCCAGGAAGGGCAGGTCGCTGGGGCGGTTGCCATAGCCGTGGGTCTCGTGCCAGGGGCCGGTCTCGCGCATCCAGGCGGTGACGCGGCGGGCCTTCTCGTCGCGCACGCAGTTGCCGTCCGCGTCCATGCGGCCGGTCAGCACGCCGTCGCGCTCCTCCAAACCCGTCGCCAGCACGACGTCCACCCCCAGCCCCTCCAGCAGCGACGGCATGTAGAGCGCCAGGGCGCCGGTGGCGACCACGACCGTGTCGCCCCGGTCCTTGTGGCGCTTGAGCGTGTCCAGCAGCGGCTTGTGCCAGCGCAGCCAGCCGCGCATGCCCTCGCAGGCGCCTCGCGCGCGCTCCACCGGGATGCCGGTCAGCGTGTTCGCCAGCAGCAGCGCCTTCACGCTGGTGCGGATGTCGCCGCCGCGGCGCACAGCGTGGCGGGCGACGGCGCCCTGGATGGCGCGGGCCATGGCGAAGCGGGCGCGGTTGCGGCCGACCACCCGTTCCAGGAAGGGCAGCAGGCTGTCGCCGGCCACCAGCGTGCCGTCGAAATCGAAGATCGCGAGGCTGCGGCCGGCGGGGTTCTCGGGGGGCAATGCGGTCATGCGCGGCATGAAAGCGCCTGCGCCCTTTCCTCTCAAGGGCTTTCAGGGTAATCCCAGCGCCTTCGGAGTGCAGGAGGCCAAGATGGCGCGCGAGAAGATCATCATCGACACCGATCCCGGGCAGGACGACGCCGTCGCCATCCTGCTGGCGCTGGCCAGCCCCGAGGAGATTGAGGTGCTGGGCATCACGGCCGTCGCCGGCAACGCCCCGCTGCACCTGACCGAGGTGAACACCCGCAAGATCTGCGAGCTGGCCGGCCGTCCGGACGTGAAGGTCTATGCCGGCTGCGACAAGCCGCTGCTGCTGGAGCTGCACACCGCGCCCGAGGTGCATGGCGAGACCGGGCTCAACGGCCCCGTCCTGCCCGAGCCGACGATGCCGCTGCAGCCGCGGCACGCGGTCGACTACCTGGTCGAGACGATCATGGCCGAGCCGGCCGGCACCATCACGCTGTGCCCGCTGGGCCCGCTGACCAACGTCGCCAAGGCCATCATGAAGGAGCCGCGCATCGCCGGGCGCCTGAAGCGCATCGTGCTGATGGGCGGCGCCCAGAGCGAGGGCGGCAACTCCAGCCCGGTGGCCGAGTTCAACATCTTCGTCGACCCGCACGCCGCCGACGTGGTGCTGCGCAGCGGCGCGGAGATCGTCATGTTCCCGCTGGACGCCACCCACCAGGTGCTGACCAGCCGGGTGCGCATGGAGAAGGTCGCCGCCATCGGCACGCCGCTGGCCAAGGCCACCTACGAGATGCTGGACTTCTACCGCAAGTACGACGAGGCCAAGTACGGCACCGACGGCGGCCCGCTGCACGATCCCTGCGTCATCGCCTGGCTGATCCGGCCGGAGCTGTTCTCGGGCAAGAAGGTGAACGTCGAGGTCGAGACCTCCAGCGCGCTCACCATCGGCCAGACGGTCGTGGACCATTTCCACAAGACCGGCCGCGCGCCGAACGCCACCTACATCACCAAGGCCGACGCCGAGGGCTTCTTCGACCTGCTGATCGAGCGCCTGCGGCGGCTGTGACCTGCCGGAGGCTCACGCCTCAAGTGTGATGGGTCGGAGGCCTACGCCTCCGGGGGGCCGCCCACCGGCTGGATGAAGCAGGTGGTGCTGCCATGGGCGTAGAGCTTGCCGTCCTCCTTGCCGTAGAGGCGGGCCTCGGCCGTGGCGATGCTGCGGCCGACATGGATGACCTTGCCCTCCGCCAGCACCGGCCCCGACTTGTGCGACAGACCGCGCACATAGTTCACCTTCAGCTCCACCGTGCCGTAGGTGAAGCCCGGCGCCAGCGTCGTGTGCACGGCGCAGCCCAGCACGCTGTCCAGCAGCGTCGCGGCGAAGCCGCCATGGATGCCGCCCAGCGGGTTCAGCAGATGGTCGCCGGGCCGGCCCTCGAACACGACGCGCCCCTCCTCCACCTCCACCGGCCCCATGCCGATGGTGGCGGCGATGCTGGGGGCGGGGAGGCGGCCGTCGATCATGCGCTGGATGATCTCGATCCCGGGCAGCGAGACCAGCTCGCGCAAATCGGGCCGCGCCGCGTCCCAGCCATAGCTGCGGGTCTTCCAGGTGGGGGGCAGGGTGGCGGCATCCATGGAGCGTCTCCGGGAGAGCGGTAAATAACACGAACGATCGTGCTTTACGCTTTGCGGGCTGTCAAGCCGCCGCGTATCGGCCCGGCAATCGGACCGCCTGCGTACCGATCCGGCGTCACCGGCGGCCCGGCTACCTCGATAGGTTTGACAAACCTATTGTTTACCTTGAACCTGTAGGAGGTAGTAAGACCAACACCTCCGGGGCACGTTCCATGTTCGCCGCCATCGGCCTCTTCGGCGTCTTCTTCTGCGTTTTCGGCGGCTACATCATCTTCGGCGGCAAGATCGGCATCATCGTCGAGGCCCTGCCGAAGGAGATCATGATCATCGGCGGCTCCGGCGCCAGCGCCTTCCTGATCGCGAACAGCTCGCACGTGATCAAGAAGTCGATGGCGGACATCAAGCGCATCTTCGCCGGCGCCCGCTTCCACAAGAAGGAATACATGGAGCTGCTGTCGCTCCTGTATCAGATCCTCAAGACGATGAAGACCAAGGGTGTGCTGGCGATCGAGCAGCACATCGAAAAGCCGATGGAAAGCAACATCTTCAATGCTTATCCTTCGATCATGAAGGACCCCTTCACGGTCAAGTTCATCGCCGACTATCTGCGCATGTTCTCCATCGGCGTCGACAACCCCCATGAGCTGGAAGGGCTCATGGAGCAGGAGATCGACAAGGTGAAGCACGAGGATCTGCACTCCTCGCACGCGCTGCAGAGCATGGCGGACGCCATGCCGGCGCTGGGCATCGTCGCGGCGGTGCTGGGCGTCATCAAGACCATGGCGTCGATCACCGAGCCGCCCGAGGTGCTGGGCAAGCTCATCGGCGGCGCGCTGGTCGGCACCTTCATGGGCATCTTCATCTCCTACTGCATCTTCGCGCCGATCGCGTCGCGGCTGAAGGGCATCACCGAGGAGGAGGTGCAGTTCTACCATGTGATCCGCGCCGCCATCACGGCGCACCTGGCCGGCTACGCCCCGCAGGTCTCCATCGAAGCCGCGCGCAAGAAGGTCCCCACCGACTACATGCCCGACTTCAACGAGCTGGAAGAGGCGCTGTCGGCCATCAACTGACGGCGCCCCCTCCGCACGGTCCCCGTCCCCGGCCGGCTTCCCTCCGCCGAACCGGCTAGTTGCCGCCCGCCCGCCGCCCGAGTCATGCTTTCCCGCCGCCCCGCCTGTTGGCGGGGGAGGGACGGCCAAGGTGGGGAGGGGCGTGCATGGTTCCGGACTATGGCGACATCGAGCTTCGCAAGGAGGCGCTGGAGACGGCCCGGCTGCTGCTGGAATGCGGCGCCGTCGGCTACGATCCCGACGAGCCCTTCCGCGCCGGTCAGGGCTTCCTCAGCCCGCTCCGCATCGACGCCCGGGCGGCGCTCTCCTGCCCCAGATCCCGCGCCCAGCTTCTGCGCCTCTCGCTCGAGGCGCTGGACCGCGATGCGCCTGGAATCCAGGCCGTCGCCGTAGCGGCCGACGGCGCCGCCGTGCCGCTGGCCACACTGATCGCCGAGGCGCGCGGCCTGCCCCTGCTGTTCGTCCGGCGGGAGGAGCCGTCCTCGCCCCGCAAGCGTCGCGTGGAGGGCAAGGTCGAGCCGCGCGCCCGGGTGCTGCTGGTGGAGCAGCTGGCGACCGACGGGCAGCGCAAGGCGGCGCTGGTGCAGCCACTGCTGGCGGCGGGCGCCTGCGTCACCGACCTGTTCGTGATCTTCCAGTACGGGGTGTTCGACCGCATCCACAAGCATGTGGCCGGCCTGGGCATGCAGATGCACGCGCTCGCCACCTGGTGGGACCTGCTGGAGGTCGCCCGCGACGGCGGCCATCTGATGCATGATGCCATCGCGGAGATCGAGGCCTTCCTCAAGGACCCGGAGCGCTGGCGCGCTTGAGCCGGGTCATTGGGCATCGATGGTCGGGAGAGGCTCGGCCGTGGTGGGTCCTTCGACAAGCTCAGGATGAGGTAGGGGAGGTGCCAGGCACTCCTGCGCCTAAGGGCATGGCATGCCTGGGAGCAGCAACAACCTCCTCATGCTGAGCCTGTCGAAGCACGCACCAGGACAACGCTGCCCCCTTGCCTAGAAGCTGAACTTCATGCCCGCCCGCACCCGACTGTCGCCGCCGCCGCGGCCGTCGGGCTCGGTGACGTGGTCCAGCGAGAATTGCGTGCCGTCGCGGTGGTAGAACTCCGTCCCCAGCCGCAGCACGGCCCGGGAGCGCTGCACCGTGCCGCGGTCCAGCGGCGTCTGCTCCGTCAGGTCCAGGTCGCGGCGGCGGCGCTCGCTGCCGTCGGCCAGGGGCGTGCGGTACAGCACCTCCGCCACCAGGTTCAGGTCGCCCTGCTCGAAACGCCAGCCGCGCTCGGCGCGCAGGCCGGCCAGCGCCGTCACCAGCAGCGCCTTCTGGCGCCGGCCGCGCTTGTCCCGGGCGCTGCCCTGGACCATGCCCAGCCGCACGGCCGGGGTCACGGCGAAGCCGCCCAGGTCACGCCGCCAGGAGGCGCCGGCCTCGGCGAAGACCGTCCGGCCGGCGACGCCTTCCTCGATGCGGCCGCGCCCGCCGCCCACGGTCAGGTGCAGGGCGACGTCGCCCTCCTGACGCAGCACGTAGGCGGCGCCGGTGTTGGCGCGCAGCCCCGTCTCGGCGGTGCTCGGGTCGCGGGCAAGGCCCAGGGTGGCGCCCACCACCGTCTTGCGGTCCAGCTGGATGTCGGCACCGGCGGTGGCGTGATCGGTCTTGAGATGCCCGCCGACCCAGCTCAGCACGCCGGAGAAGAAGGTGGAGATGCGGCCGGCGAGGCTCGGCTCGGCGTTCTCGGGCGCCAGCGCGGCGCCGGGCAGGCTGTCGCCGCCGCTGCCGACCCGCAGGTCCAGCGTCCCCAGATCGACCTTGCGGCGGTCGCCCTGCTTCAGCGTGCCGATGCGGTAGGCGACGCTTTCAAGATGCGCCTCGCCGCTCAGCCGCATGCTCCGGGCGCCCGCCTTGGTCTTGGACAGGTCCGGGCGCGGCACCTCGACGGCGCCGGCCTCGCTCGGTTGGATGAGTAGGATCAGGATCGCGCCGAGAACGGCGTATCCCGATATCGCGGCCTTGCGGCGGAAATTCCTGTCCGCTGCGCGCATGGTCGTGCCCATGGGCACCCTCCTTCGCCTCGCTGATGGGAGGCTCAGGCTCGGCCCTGTGCTTTTCGATATGGTTAAGTACCCTAAATGGTCACCGCATCATCCCGCTCGGGGATGGGACCCCTACGGCCGAAGGCCGCTTTTCCGGCGCGCAACCCAGCCATGCGACGAAAGTCCCGGAAATCCGAGCCAATGACCATTAAAGGATTGACCTACGGCCGCGCTGACGCCACCTCTGCACAGCATGCCGGACCCATTCAGCGGCGCCTCCCGGCGCCCTTGTCCCGTGGCCGCCCCAAGCGGGCTGCCGCGATTTCCCGGCCGCAGCGCGGCAGGTACGGAGAACCTTTCGCCCCGAAATCGCGTTCGGGCGGCGACGGGTGGACCCGGCCCGCGCCATGCGCCGAACCATTACAGGAGACCGACCTTGACCGATCAGCCGCTTGCTGGAAAGAACGTTGCCATCCTCGTCGCCAACGGGTTCGACGAGCTGCAGATGACCGAGCCGCAGCGCGCCCTGCTGAAGGCCGGTGCCAAGCCCAAGATCATCTCCCCGGAGCAGGGCCTGGTGAATGGCTGGCACGGCGCCGCCTGGGGCCACTACTTCCCGACCGACAAGCATGTGGGTGACGTGCTGGCCGCCGACTTCGACCTGCTGGTCCTGCCGGGCGGCGAGCGCAGCGTGGCCAAGCTGGCCTCCAACCCCCACACCCGCCGCATCATCGGCGGCTTCATGGACGCCGGCAAGGGCGTGGCCGCCATCGACCACGGCGTGCAGCTCCTGGCCGTCGCCGAGCGCCTGAAGGGCCGCACCGTGACCGGCGCCGCGAGCGCCCGCGAGGCCGTCGAGGCCGCCGGCGGCAAGTGGTCGGAGGAGGCCATCACCGTGGACCGCTTCCTGATCACCGCCCAGGCCAACGAGCAGCTGGGCGAGTTCATCGAGCAGATGACCAAGACCTTCGTCGAGGTCATCGAGCAGCGCAAGCAGGCGGCGTAAGGTCGGTCCAGCATCCGGCGCCGCCTCCCAGCGAGGCGGCCCGGCGATCGGGTAAAGGGGCGCCACGGGCCACCGGGCGCCCCTTTCGCTTGTCCGGGGGCCATGACGTCCCTCGCCCCTTGCGGGAGAGGGAGGGGCCCGCCGCGAAGCGGTGGGAGGGTGAGGGGTGGACCAGCGAAGCTGGGCCTACTCGACGAATGATCATGGGACAACGGGAGAGAACGTCGGGCTGCCGCCAGCCGACCCCTCATCCCCCCGTTGCTGCGCAACGGGTCCCTCCTTCTCCCGCAAGGGGAGAAGGATAAAGGATCAAGAGGCCGGCACCGCCGCGCGCGGCACCAGCAGCCAGTAGCGGCCCTTGCTCTTCATCAGGCCGGCGCGGTGCTCGGCATCCCGGCCGTGGCCCCAGAAGACGTCGCCGCGCACCGGGCCGCGGATGGCGCCGCCGGTGTCCTGGGCGACCATGAGCCTGGAGATGCGGGCCCTCGCGTCCACCGGATCCTCCGCATCCAGCCACAGCGGCACGCCGTAGGGCACGAAGCTGCGGTCCACCGCCAGCGAGCGGCCGGGGGTCAGCGGCACGCCCTGGGCGCCGATCGGGCCTTCGCCCTCCAGCAGGCGGAAGAAGACGTAGGACGGGTTCTTGTCCATCAGCGCGGCGGCCTCGCCCGGGTTGGCGGCCAGCCAGGCGCGGATGGACTGCATGGAGACCTGCTCCTTGGGCATCGCGCCGCGCGCCACCAGCTCGCGGCCGATGGCGACGTAGGGATGGCCGTTCTGCCCGTCATAGCCGATGCGCAGCTCCGACCCGTCATCCATGAGCACCCGGCCGGAGCCCTGCACCTGCAGGAAGAAGGCCTCCACCGGATCGTCGACGTAGAGCAGCTCGAGGTTGCGGCCCTTCAGCGCGCCGCCGACGATGGCCTTGCGGTCGTCATAGGGGCGCAGGCGGCCGTCCACCACCTTGCCGGCGACGCGCTCGCCCTTCAGATGCTCGCGGAACTCGCCGAGGTCGACCATGACCAGCTCGGGCGGCTTGCGGTAGAGCGGCGTCTGGTAGGGGCCCTGGCGGGTGCGGCTGCCGCGCAGCTGGCTCTCGTAATAGCCGGTGAAGAGGCCATCCGGCTCGCCGTTGTTGGCGGCCAGGCGCGGCACGAACCATTGCTCGAAGAAGGCGCGGGCGGCGGCGGGATCACCGGCGCGCACCTGTTTCAGCGCGGCGCAGGGGGCGGCCCAGTCGGCGATGCGGCCGGCGGCGCCGTCGGGGCCCAGCGTCCGGTCGGGGGGCTGCTTCAGCAGCCGGTCGCAGGAGCGCGCCAGGGCGGGCAGCGCCTGGGACTGGTCGTCCCGCGCCCAGCCCGGCAGATCCTGGAAGCTGGCGGTGGTGAGGGTCAGCCTGGCCGGCGGCGGCTCGGCCGGCGGCTTCTTCGCGGGCGAGCAGGCGGCCAGGACCGCCAGCAGGCCGAAGGCGGCGGCATGCTTCAGGGACAGGGCCACGTCGGGACGCCTCAGACGGTGCGGGTCTCGACCAGGACCCAGTTCGGGTCGCGCGAGCGGGTGTTGCGGGAGAAGGTCCAGAGGTCGACCACCTCCACCGGCTTGTCTTCCTCGCCGTCGATGACCTCGCCCGCCGCGTTGCGGGTGACGTTGGTCTGCTGCGTGGTGAAGCGCACGGTGCAGAAGGCGGTGCGGCCGTCCAGCCGGGCCTCGGCCAGATCGACAGCCTCGGTCTCGTGGATGCGGGTCTCCAGCGTCTCGCCGGCGGCCTGGCGGGCACGGATGGCCTCGGCGAAATTGTCGTACACCGTATCCGCCAGCAGCGGCCGCAGCGCGGCCGTGTCGCCGCGGGCGAAGGCGTCGACGATCATCTCGAAGGCGGCGTGGGCGCCCTGCAGGAAATGCTTCTCCTGGAAGGTCGGGTCGGCGGTCTGGATCTGGCGCACCCCGTCGGCGAGCGAGGTCGGCAGACCGTCGCCGGGCGGCGGTTCGGTCACCGGCCCGCGGCCGGGCAGCGGCACCACCCGGTCGTCGTCGGCCAGCGCCGTCGGGCGCGGCGGCGGCACGCCGGGGCCCTGCTGGCCGGGCGGCGTGGCGTAGGGGTTGGGGCGCTGCTGCTCCTCGCCGGTGCGGCGGCCCAGCACGCTGCGCAGCCTGTAGATCAGGAAGGCGGCGACCATGCCGAAGATCAGGATGTCGATGAAGTAGAAGCCTTCGCCCATGGACCTGTCCTGACGGTTTGCGCGGCGCGTTGTCGGCGGGGCGGTTTCCGGGTGCGGGCCCCTGGATGCCCCTGGAATCATGGTCGGCGGGGCATTACATCCTGCGAGGACGGTCCGCCGGGCGGCCCCTCCCGCGGTCCGGCATCACCCCCGCCGTCACCGGAACGCGTCTTCTGTAGATAGGGGGTCGAGGCTGAAAGAGCAAGGCATGCGCATCCTGCCCCTTCTGGTGCTTCTTCCGTTGTTGGAGATCGCCGGCTTCATCTGGGTGGGCGGCGCCATCGGCGCGGGCCCGACCCTGGCGCTGATCGTGCTGGCGGCGGTCGCCGGAGTCTGGCTGATCCGCCGCCAGGGCCTCTCGACCCTGCGCGCCGCCGCGACCGACGCGCGGTCCGGGGCACCCCTTCAGGGCGCCTTCGACGGGCTGTGCCTGGCGCTGGCGGGAGTGCTTCTGTTCATCCCGGGCTTCCTGTCGGACCTGCTGGCCCTGCCGCTCCTGCTGCCCCCGGTGCGCCGGGCCATGCTGAAGCGCCTGGGCGGCGGCTTCGTGATGGCTGGCGCCGCGTCAGGCGGCTTCCGCCCGCAGCGCCCGGCCGTGATCGAGGGCGACTTCGTCGAGGTGCGCGAGCCCGCCGTGGAGCTGCCGCCCGAGGAGAGCCGCTGGCGGGCCCCGAACGAGCGCTGAGCGGCCTCAGCGGCGGTATGTGGCGACGTAGTTCTGGGTCCGGCTCATCAGCGCCGTCCACTGCGTCTCCAGCGCCTTGTAATGGTCGGCGGTGCAGGGGCCCTCGCGGCCCAGGCTGATGCCCAGATCGTAGATGACCTCCATGCGTCCCGGGTTCCGCGCCAGCCGGTTGTACTGGTACCAGCGCATCAGCTCGGCCCGGTCGGGACGCAGGCCGAAGCCGCAGGCGGCGTGGAAGCCCTCCAGCTGCCCGCCCACCAGCACCAGCTCGCCATGCAGCTCGAAATCACCGGGGATGGTGCCCAGCGTGCCCTGCGGCGGCACGCCCGGAGCCGGCGCGGCCGGGGTCTGGGTACCCGCGCCGGGGGCCGAGGGGCTGGGGACGGCAGGGCCGGGAGCCGTGGGGCCGGGCGCCCGCCAGTCCTGGGATGCGGGGGGAGCGGGCGGCGTGGCGCGCGGGTCGATGATGGCCGTGTCCTGCGCCGGCGCCGGGCCGGCGGGCAGCAGGCAGGCCAGGGCGAGGAGGGGAACCGTCAGCAGGCGACGGACGCGGGGCATGCGGCGTCTCCTTCCGCCGTTACGGGACTTGGTCGCGGGTTAACACCCGGGCGACGACCAAGGCTCCCGTCTCCGCCGAATGGGGAGGGTGGGCACCGCTTTATTGCGGAGGGTCCGGCGCCGCTTCCACCCCGCCCGCGCGATCCCGGACGCCCCGCCCGGCCGCCCTCCGCGCCGGCGCCGGATGCGCGGATCGCGGTGTTGTTGGGGCATGAAGACGATGCTCCCCACCCTGCCGGTCCTGGCGCTCCTCGGCGCCCTTGCCGTCCACCTGCCCGCCGCCCCCGCCCTTGCCGGCGGCATGCCGGGGGAGACGCCCCTGTCCGGCGGCCCGCTCTCGGGATCGCTCGGCTGCCGCGTGCCGGACCTGATCCTCACCGCCGGGCGCGACCTGGACGGCACGGCCGAGGAGGTCGCGGCCAGCCGGGCCGAGTTGGTGCGGTTCGAGGCCTGCCTCGATGCCCGGGCCGAGGCGGCGGAGGTGCTGGATCCCGATGCGGTCACCCGCCTGGCGCTGCAGCGCGACGCCGCCGTCACCCTGCGCCGCCTGCTGGACGCCTTCGGCGAGGCCATCGCCGAGGCCCGGGCGCGCTCGGTGCCGGGGAGTTAGTCTAGGTTTGGCGTAATGCTTGGCGGAGAAGCTGAGGCGTGGTGCGTCCTTCGACAGGCTCAGGATGAGGAAGGGTGGATGCCAAGCACTCCTGGTTCCCGTCCGTGCGGGCCAAGCTGGGAGCAGCTAAATCCACCTCATGCTGAGCCTGTCGAAGCACGCACCGCGTCAACACTGCCCATGGTCGGACGAAGCGCACCCGCCGCTCACGGCGGCTTCACCAGCGGTAGTTCCCTCACCCCGTAGCCCGCCCCCGCGGGGATGCGGACCCGAAGGCCGTCGGGGCCCCGCTCCACCTCGGGCGTGATGGGCGCCTTGGGATGGGCGGCGGCGAGGGCCAGGATGTCGGCCACGGTCCGCCCGCGCGCCGCCAGCATCAGGTTGGCGCGGGTGGCCGGCACCAGCTCGGCCCCGCCCCGGTCGGCGAGGGACAGGGCATCCGCCGGGCGCAGCCAGGCCGAGTCCACCGTCTCGCGCCCGTCATGGGCCCCTGCCTGCCCCGGCGGCACCGCGGCGGCGTAGAAGCGCGTATCGAAGCGCCTGGGATTGCTGGCCGGCGTGATCCAGCGGGCCAGCGGCACCAGCGCCGCGAGGTCGGCCGCCAGTCCCTCAGTCCGCAGGAAGTCGCCCAGGGTCGCCTCGCGCCGGTCCAGCCGGCCGCGCCAGGGCGCCAGCCCGGCCAGCCTGTCGGCGGTGGGGAAGTCTCTGTCGGCACCGCGGGTCAGCAGCACGCCCGCCTCTTCGAAGGCCTCGCGCACCGCCGCCAGCCGGTGGGCCCTCTCTTCCGCCTCCAGCCCGTCACCGCCGGTGGCGGGGATGCAGGGCTCGCGGTCGCCCGCATCGACCTTGCCGCCGGGAAAGACCAGCGCGCCGGCGGCGAAGGCGACCCCGGCGTGGCGGCGCAGCAGCAGCGCCTCCGGGCCTCTCGCGCCGTCGCGCAGCAGCAGGACGGTGGCGGACGGAACGGGCTCAGTAGCCACGGGCGCGGTCCACCAGGTTCGCCAGCGGCAGCCCGGCCTCGAAGCGCCGCATGCCCTCGACCACCTGGGCCACGGCGGTGCGAGCCTGGGTGATGGCGGCGATGTGAGGCGTGACCGTGACCTTGGGGTGCGTCCAGAAGGGATGGTCTGGCGGCAGCGGCTCCTCCTGGAAGACGTCCAGCGTGGCTCCGGAGATCTGGCCGCTGTCCAGCGCCGCCAGCAGGTCCGCCTCCACCAGATGCTGCCCGCGCGCGGCGTTGATGACCACGGCGCCCCGGGGCAGCCGGGCGAACAGGCCGGCGTTGAGGATGCCCGCCGTGTCGGGGGTCAGCGGCAGCAGGCAGACCAGGATGTCGGTACGCGCCAGGAAGGCGTCCAGCTGCGCCTCGCCGTGGAAGCAGGTTACGCCCGGCAGCTCCTTCCGCGTGCGGCTCCAGCCGGCCACGTCGAAGCGGAGCGCGGTCAGCGCGGCGGCCGCGTCGGAGCCCAGCGCGCCCAGCCCCAGCAGCCCCACCCGCCGCTCGCGCGCCAGCATCTGCACCGCCTCCTGCCGCCACACCCGCTCGCGCTGCTGGCGCTCGATGGCGGGAGCGCCGCGGTGCCAACGCAGCACGTGCAGGCAGACATACTCGGTCATGCCCTCGGTCAGCGCCGGTTCCACCATGCGCACCAGCGGCCGGTCGGGCAGATCAGGGTCGCGCAGCAGCGCGTCCACGCCGGCGCCGAGCGAGAAGATGACCTTCAGGTTCGGCAGGGTCGCCAGCAGGCCCGCCGGCGGTTTCCAGACCAGCGCGTAGTCGATGGATGCCGGATCGGGCAGGTCGGGCCAGACGCGCACGGGCCGGTCCGGCATCTGGGCCCGCAGCTCGTCCAGCCAGGGGCCGGCATTGTCGTGGGCGGAGGCGAAGAGGATGGACATGGGCGGTCGTCTCCCCGGGATGGCTGTGCCGCCCTTATCCCACGGGACCCCGCAAAAGCGAAACCCCCGCCGGATGGGTCCGGCGGGGGTCCGTAGGCGCCACCCCTCGCGGGGCGGGTGATCAGAACTGGAACTGCAGGCGGGCGGTGATGGCGTCCGTCTCGTCGGTCGGCTGCGTGCCGGGACGGTCGGCCTCCATCATCTGGTAGTTGAACATCAGGCGGACGGCCGAGTTCAGGTACCAGTTCAGGCCCAGGGTGATGACCTCCTGCTCGCCGGGCGTGCCGCCGGTGCGGAAGCCGCTGGTCGGGGTGACGTTGGCGAGCGGGGTGGTGACGCCGACGCCGCCGTCCAGGTCGACCAGGTCGATGACCGAGTAGCGGGCCGCCAGCTCCCAGGCGCCGGGACCGTAGCCGCCGGAGGTGCGGAACGGCCACTGGACCTTCGGGCCCTGGAAGTTGCCGCCCTTGATGTTGTAGGGGCGGCGCTCGCCGGTGATGAACCAGCCGGCGGCGACGTAGTAGCCGTCGAAGGACGGGTCGTCGAAGGCGCCCAGGGCCACGCGGCGCTCGAACTCGTACTGGTAGTACTCGCCGGCCACCCAGAAGTTCTTGAAGGTGAAGGCCACGTCGCCGCCGTACACCGAGAAGCTGTCGCTGTCGATGTTGCCGGTGCTGACCATGCGGTAGGCGCCGCCGCCGATGCGGGTCTCGGGACGCTCGCTGAGGCTCAGGTTGCGGACGTTGTTGGCCGCGACCTGCGCGCCGCCGGCCGTCTGGCGCGGCTCGAATAGGTGGCCGCCGGTGACGCCGATGCCGAGGTCGAAGTCGGGGCTGGTGGCGGCCAGGAAGGCGGCGCGGCCGATGACGGCGTGCTGGTCGTCACCGCCCGAGGCGGCCAGCGTGTCGCCGGTCAGGTAGGCCGACACGAAGTGACGGTCGCCGCTGTTCTTGAAGCCGAGCGCCAGGCGCGACTCGCTCGCCACCAGGCTGGTGGCCAGGTTCACCGGCGCCGAGCGCTCGATGAAGGGAATGTCGTTGGAGGAGGTGCTGTCCTCCAGCGTGAAGGGCGGCTGCATGGCGCCGACGTCGATCGTCCAGCCGGGGATGGCGGTGTAGGAGACGTTGGCGGCCTGCAGGCGGCCGCCGGCGCCGCGGTCGTTCGAGAAGTCGGCGGTCAGCTCGAAGTTGAAGTCGTTGAACACCTTGCCGGCCACGCCGATGTAGGCGCGGCGGGTGTTGAAGCCGTCCGGCAGGTCGATCTGGTTGCCCGGCAGGTCCAGCGCGCCGGCCGTGACGTTGTCCGGGAACCAGTAGCCGTAGTCGAGATGCAGGCGGGCGCGCAGCGCCACGTCGAAGGCCTTGTCGGCGCTGACGAAGCGCGGACGGCCACCGGCCACGGTGACGGTCGGGGCGTCGGAGACGCGCTTGTTGACCGCGGCGACGTCCTTGCCGACCTGGTCCTTCAGCGACTGGAGCTGACCCTGCAGCGCCTGGATCTGGCTGTTCAGCGCCTCGATCTGGGCCTGGGTGACGGTCGGGGCCGGGGTGGTCGCCGGACGCTGGGCGGTCTGGGCCGAGGCCGCTCCGGCCACGAGGGCCGCGGCACCGAGGACGGTGCCGGCGAGCAGGGTGGTCTTGAAGGTCATTTCTCAACTCCGTAGGACGGTTGGAACCTCGCCAAAGCCCGCAACTCCACCTCGGTGAAGTACCTATTCGGCATAGGCGGCGTTCCAGGCGCCGGAACCGCTAGCAAAGCGCCGTGACCGAAATGTCGAAGTTGGCTTTCATTTTTGTGACATGCTGTGACCGTTGCCGGATTGCCACGCCGCCTGAAGCTGCCGCCGCGCAAGCAAATCGATTGAAAAGCGTGTATTACCAGGACGAGAATAGGCTGATCGATAGAGGGCATGGGGCGTGATGCCGAGCGGTTCCGGCGCCGAGGACACGGTCGCGCGGCCCTTCATGGGCGCCGCCGGCGGCGGGATTCAGGAGGAGGGGCGTGGCCTCTCCACCGCCGCCTATCCGCTGCTGGTCCCCGTGCTGCTGCTGCTGATGGTGGCGGTCGCCGCCATCGCCGGCGTGCTGGGCTACGCCGCCGTGTGGCAAGACCGCGAGATGGCGGCCCAGACCGTGCGCATGGTGCAGGTCTCCGTGACCCAGGCGGAGACGCGCCTGGGCGACATCGTCATCGACTATGCCAGCTGGAACGAGTCCGCCGACCAGCTCGCCGGGCCCGCGCCGGACGCCGAATGGGTCGACCGCACGCTCGGCTCCTACCTCACCAACCATTTCGGCATCACCGACGTCGTGGTGGTCGGCGACGACGGCCGCATCCGGCTGGCGCTGCAGGACGGCACGCGGCTGGAGGCGACGCTCGGCGCGCCGCCGCCCGGCATCATGGAGCTGGTGCGCCGCGCCCGGACGTCACCCCCGGGCGTGCCCAAGGCGGCCACGGGCATCGTCGTGCAGGGCGGCCGGCCGCACCTCGCCGCCGCCGCCGACATCCGCTACGAGGGCACCGGCGCCCGCCCGGCCCAGGGCGCGGTGCTGGTCTTCCTGCGCCTGCTGGCCGACCCGATCCTGGCCGACTTGGCGGCGCCCCTGCCCATCCAGAAGCTGCGCCTGCACGGCGCCGCCCCGGCCGGCGACCCGGCGACCACGCTCGCCCTGGCCGACCCGGAGGGGCAGCCGGCGGGCTGGCTCTCCTGGCAGGCGCCGGCGCCGGGCAGTTCGCTGCTGCACAGCGTGCAATGGTTCCTGGTCGCCATCATCGTCGCCATGGTCGGCCTGACCGCGCTGTTCCTCGCCCGCGCCCAGCGCGTCGGGCAGCAGCAGGCCCGCGCCCTGGCCGAGCTGGCGCAGAGCGAGGAGCGCTACCGGGCGCTGGTGGACGCCGTGCCGGACCTCATCTCCCTGGTGCGCGACGGCGAGATGTCGCTGATCAATGCCGGCGGGCTGGACATGCTGGGGCTGGACAGCCCGGTCGACGCCGACGGCGTGCCGCTGCTGGACTTCATCGCCGAGACCGCGCGCGGCGAGGTCCGCCAGCGCCTGGCGGAGGCCGGGGCCGGCCGGCCCTGCAATTGGGAGCCGATCGAGTTCCGCCGCCGCGACGGCTCCGCCGTGCCGACGCTCACCACGCTGCTGCCGATCGAGGATGAGGACGGCCGGGCGGTGCTGGTTGTCTCCCGCGACGTCAGCGACCGTGCCGTCGCCGACGAGGTGCTGCGCCAAGCCCGGGCCGAGGCCGAGCTGGCCGACCGCGCCAAGGGCCAGTTCCTCTCCAACATCAGCCACGAGCTGCGCACCCCGCTGAATGCCATCATCGGCTTCTCCGAGATCCTGCGGGACGAGCTGCTGGGCAGCCTCGGCAACCCGCAGTACCGGGACTACGCCGTCGACATCCACGAGGGCGGCCTGCACCTGCTGCGGCTGGTGAACGATCTGCTGGACATCGCCCGCCTGGACGCCGGCCGGCTGGAGCTGCGCGAGGCCTGGCTGGACGTGGACGCGCTGGTCGACCGCTGCGTGCGGCTGGTCGCGCAGAAGGCGAACGAGGCCGGCATCGCCATCGAGGTCGATGCCGGGTCGGGCGGCGGGCAGCGGCTGCTGGCCGACGAGGTGCGGCTGAAACAGGTCCTGGTGAACCTGCTGTCGAACGCCATCCGCTTCAGCGAGCGGGGTGACCGGGTGACGGTCGCCGCCGGTACCGACGTGGAGGGCGATTTCTGCCTCTGCGTCAGCGACACCGGCGTCGGCATGACGCCCGAGGCGCTGCGGCTGGCGCTGCAGCCCTTCGGCCAGGTGGAGACCGGCCACAACCGCCGCCAGCCCGGCGCCGGCCTGGGCCTGCCGCTCGCCAAGGGCTATGTCGAGGCGCATGGCGGCCGGCTGGGCATCCAGAGCACGCCGGGCGTCGGCACCATGGTCACCGTCACCCTGCCGAAGAACCGCCTCTACCGCTCCGAGCCGGCCCGCTCGGCCTGAGGGGCGGGCGCAACCCTTTGGCTGTGTCTCACCCGTCACCCCGGCGGAAGCCGGGGTCCAGGGGTTGCAGCGGGATACGATGGATGCAGCGCCCGTAGGTCGCATTGCGCTGCGCTCCATGCGACCTACGGGCGCGCTTCATCGATCGGGCATGGCTGCAACTCCTGGGTCCCGGCTTCCGCCGGGATGACGGACTGAGTATGTCGGCCTCCAAGGCGGCAGCGGGCGTTTTCAAGCACCAGCCCTAAACCGCCGGTTCCGCCGCCAGGTCCAGCGCCGCCGCCAGCAGGGCGCGGGTGTAGGGATGCTTGGGCGCCGCGAAGACGCGCTCAGCCGGACCCCGCTCCACCACCTTGCCGTCCTTCATCACCAGCAGCTCCTGGCTGAGGGCGCGGACGACCTTCAGATCGTGGCTGATGAAGAGGTAGGCGAGGCCGTGGCGGGCCTGCAGGTCGCGCAGCAGGTCGACGATCTGGGCCTGCACCGACATGTCCAGGGCCGAGGTCGGCTCGTCCAGCACCAGGAAGCGCGGCTTCAGCACCAGGGCCCGGGCGATGGCGATGCGCTGGCGCTGGCCGCCGGAGAATTCGTGCGGGTAGCGCTGGCGGGCGGCCGGGTCGAGCCCGACCTCCTCCAGCGCGGTGGCGACCATGGCGTCGCGCTCCGCCCCGTTGCCGCCGATGCCGTGGACCTCCAGCCCCTCGCCGATGATCTCGCCGACGGTGAGGCGGGGGCTCAAACTGCCGTAGGGGTCCTGGAAGACCACCTGCATGCGCCGGCGCAGGGGGCGCAGCCGGCCCTGGCTCCAGCCCTGGATGTCCTGCCCGTCGAAGCGGATCGCCCCCTCGCTGCCGATGAGCCGCAGCAGCGCCAGGCCCAACGTCGTCTTGCCCGATCCCGATTCGCCGACCACGCCCAGCGTCTGTCCCTGGCGCACCGTCAGCTCGATGCCGTCCACTGCCCTGATCTGGTCGACCGTGCGCCGCAGCAGGCCGGAGCGGACGGGGAAATGCACCTTGATGCCCTCGGCCCGCAGGATCTCGGGCGCCGTCGGGTCGGCCGGGGCGGCCAGGCCCTTCGGCTCCGCCGCCAGCAGCCGCCTCGTGTAGGGATGATCGGGCGCCCGGAAGATGTCGGACGCCCTGCCGGTCTCGACGATCTCGCCCCGGTTCATGACGCAGACCCGGTCGGCCATGCGGCGGACGACGGCGAGGTCGTGGGTGATCAGCAGCAGCGCCATGCCGAAGCGGCGCTGCAGCTCCTTCAGCAGTTCCAGGATCTGCGCCTGGATGGTGACGTCCAGCGCCGTGGTCGGCTCGTCCGCCACCAGGATGTCCGGCTCGTTGGCCAGCGCCATGGCGATCATGACGCGCTGGCGCTGGCCGCCCGACAGCTCGTGCGGGAAGCTCGCCAGCCGCCGCTCCGGGTCGGGAATGCCGACCAGACGCAGCAGCTCCACCGTGCGCGCCCGGGCGGCGTCGCGCCCCATCGGCCGGTGCAGCAGCAGCGCCTCCGCCACCTGGGCACCCACCGTGTGCAGCGGGTTCAGGCTGGTCATCGGCTCCTGGAAGATCATGGCGATGCGGTCGCCGCGCACCCGCCTGAGATCCTCGTCCGGGGCGCCGACCAGCTCCCGCCCCTGGAAGCGCACGCTGCCGGCGGGATGCCGCGCCTGGGCTTTGGGGAGCAGCTGCAGCAGCGACAGGGCGGTGACCGACTTGCCGGACCCGCTCTCGCCCACCAGCGCCAGCGTCTCGCCCCGCTCCAGGGTGAAGGACACGCCGCGCACGGCCGGGACCCAGTCCCGCCCCTGGCGGAACTCGACGGCGAGGTCCCTGACCTCCAGCAAGGGCGTGGCGTCCTGATTCACTCTCTCTCGCCTCATCCGCGCGGGTCGAAGGCGTCGCGCGCCGCCTCGCCCACGAATACCAGCAGGCTCAGCAGCACCGCCAGTGCCGCGAAGGCCGTCACCCCCAGCCAGGGCGCGTGCAGGTGGGCCTTGCCCTGGGCCAGCAACTCGCCCAGGGACGGGGAGCCGGGCGGCAGGCCGAAGCCCAGGAAATCCAGCGCCGACAGGGTGGTGATGGCGCCGCCCATGACGAAGGGCAGCAGCGCCAGCGCTGCCACCGTGGCGTTGGGCAGCACGTGGCGCAGCAGGATGCGGCCCTCCGACGCGCCCAGGGCGCGGGCCGCCCGCACATGGTCCAGCCGCCGCACCCGCAGCGCCTCGGTGCGCACCGCGCCGACCAGCGGCATCCAGCCGAACAGCAGCAGCACCCCCAGCAGCCACCAGAAGCCGGGCTCCACCAGGCTCGCCAGCAGGATCAGGATGAACAGCACCGGCAGGCCGGACCAGACCTCCACCAGCCGCTGGCCGGCGAGGTCCACCCAGCCGCCGAAATAGCCCTGCACCGCGCCGGCCAGGATGCCGATGGCGGACGCCGCCACCGTCAGCGCCGCGCCGAACAGCACCGACAGGCGGATGCCGTAGACCAGCCGCGCCACCACGTCGCGCCCCTGGTCGTCCGTACCCAGCCAGTTCTCCCGCGAGGGCGGGGAGGGGGCGGGGCCGGGCAGGGCGTAGTTCACGCTGTCATAGGCGTAGCGCAGCGGCGGCCAGAGCATCCAGCCGCGCGCGCCGATCAGCGCCGCCACGTAAGGATCGCGGTAGTCCGCCGCCGTGGGGAAGTCGCCGCCGAAGTCCGTCTCCGGATAGTCGTGCAGGACCGGCGAATACCAGCCGCCGTCGAAGCGCACCAGCAGCGGCCGGTCGTTCGCCACGAACTCCGCCGGCAGGGTCGGCAGCACCAGGGCCAGCAGCAGCCACAGGCTCCACCAGCCCCGGCGGTTGGCGCGGAAGCGGGCCCAGCGGCGGCGGGCGGGGGCCGACAGCCTCATGCCCGCGCTCCGAAATCGATGCGCGGATCGGCCCAGGCGGCGGCCAGGTCGCCCGCCAGATTCGCCAGCAGCCCCATCAGGCTCAGCACGTAGAGCGTGCCGAAGATGACGGGATAGTCGCGGTTCACCACCGCCTCGAAGCCCAGCAGCCCCAGACCGTCCAGCGAGAAGATCACCTCCACCATCAGCGCGCCGGTGAACAGCACCCCCACCAGCGCCTGCGGGAAGGAGGAGATGACCACCAGCATGGCGTTGCGGAAGACATGGCCGTAGAGCACCCGGCCCTCCGGCAGCCCCTTGGCGCGGGCGGTGACGACGTAGGGCTTGGCCAGCTCCTCCAGGAAGCCGTTGCGGGTCAGCAGCGTCAGCCCGGCGAAGCCGCCGGCCACCAGCGACAGCACCGGCAGCGCCGCGTGGTGCAGATAGTCCAGCGCCTTGCCCAGGGGCGACAGGGCGGCCCAGTCCTCCCCCGTCAGCCCCCGCAGCGGGAACCAGGCGAGGAAGCTGCCGCCGGCGAACAGCACCACCAGCAGCACCGCCACCATGAAGCCCGGCACGGCATGGCCCACCACCACCAGCCCGCTGGTGACCGCGTCGAAGCCGCTGCCCGGCCGCCGCGCCTTGGCGATGCCGAGCGGGATGGAGGCGGCGTAGATCAGCAGCGTCGACCAGAGGCCGAGGGTGAGCGAGACCGGCAGCTTCTCCAGGATCAGCCCCGCCACCGGCCGGTCGCGGAAGAAGCTGCGGCCCAGGTCGAAGGTCAGGTAGCCGCCCAGCATGCGGGCGAACCGCTCCGGCCAGGGCCGGTCGAAGCCGAACTCCCGCTCCAGCTCCTTGATCAGTTCGGGGTCGAGGCCGCGCGCGCCGCGATAGGCACCGGGGTCGGCCTGGACGGAGGCGCCGGCACCGCCGACCCGCGCCGTGGCGTCCACCGCCTCGCCCTCCAGCTCCGCCGCCAGCCGCTCGATCGGGCCGCCGGGCGCCAGCTGTACCAGCAGGAAATTGACCGCCAGGATCAGGACCAGGGTCGGGATCAGCAGCAGCAGGCGGCGGGCGGCGTAGGCGAGCATGCCTGCCATTGTGGACTTGGGCGCGGCCGCTTTCCAGCGCCCCTTGCCGAAGCCCCGCCGGATGTCCCCGGTAGGTCGCATTACGGCTCCGCCTCCATGCGACCTACATGTCAGCCCCGCATCAGCTCCAGCGCCCGGGCATGAAGCACCGGGTCTCCCGCCGCGACCACCTTGCCGGGCGCGCCCAGCACCATGTCCTGGCCGTCCCAGCCGGTGAGGCGGCCGCCGGCGCCTTCCACCACCGGGACCAGGGCGACCCAGTCCCACGCGCCCAGCTGCGCCTCCACCACCAGGTCGAGGAAGCCCGAGGCCAGCAGGCCATAGCCGTAGCAGTCGCTGCCGTAGAGCGTGTACTTGGCTGCCTTCGAGAGGCGGGCGAAGGCCGGCGCGTCGCCCTCGTCGAACATCTCGGGCGTGGTCGTGGTCAGCACCGCCGCACCGATGTCGCCGCAGGGGCGGGTGCGCACGGGCGCGCCGTTGAAGGTGGTCGGGCGGCCCTGGGCGCCGACCCAGCGCTCCTCCGCGATGGGCTGGTCGATGATGCCCAGCACCGGCCGGCCCTTGTAGGTCAGGCCAATCAGCGTGCCGAAGATCGGCCGGCCGGTCATGAAGGACTTGGTGCCGTCGATCGGGTCCAGCACCCAGACGAAGTCGCGGTCCAGTCCCTCGGTCCCATGCTCCTCCCCCAGGATGCCGTCCTGCGGCCGCTCCGCCTGGATGAGCGCGCGCATGGCCGCCTCCGCCTCGCGGTCGGCGATGGTGACGGGCGTCTCGTTGGACTTGGTGTCCACCGCGAACGGCGTGCGGAAATAGCGCCTGACCACGGGCCGGGCCGCGTCGGCCAGCCGGTGGGCGAAGGCGATCAGATCGTCGGTGACGGGGGGAGAACGCATCGCATGGACTCCTGGCGACGGGGCGCGCACCAACCTAATGCGCGACGGCGACGTCCGCGAGGGGAGCTTCAGGGGAGCTCCCGCAGGGGGATCAGGCGTTCCGCCGACAGGACCGGCGCGAACTCCACAACCTCATAGGTGGCGGCGCCCGCCCGGGCGAAGGGATCCGCGGCGAGCAGCTCGTCCAGTTCGGCGCGCGGCATGGCTCCCGCCAGGATGACGCCGCCGGTGCGCGGCCGTTGCGGCCCGGAAAGCAGGAAGCGGCCGGCCGCATACTGATCGCCGAGCCAGGATCTATGCTCGGCATGCAGGGCGTCGATGGCCTCCAGCGCGGCGGTGTAGCGCAGGATCACGACGTACATGGAAAGTCCTCGCGAAACGGCACGGGGCGGTCCCTGCGGACCGCCCCGTCGAAGTCACCGCCATGCGGCCCGGATCAGGGCAGCGGCGCCGGCGCGTCGGCCTGGGTGCGCAGCCAGGCGATCAGGTTGGCGCGGTCCTGCACCTTCTTGATGCCGGCGAAGTTCATCTTGGTCCCCGGCGCGTAGGCCTTGGGGTTGGCGAGGAACTGGTTCAGCCCCTCATAGTCCCAGTTGCCCGGCTTCTCCTTGATCGCGGCGGAGTAGGCGAAGCCCGGCGTGTGGCCGTGCGCGGCGTTCACCACGCCCCACAGGTTCGGGCCGACCTTGTTGGCGCCGCCCTTCTCGAAGGTGTGGCAGGCGGCGCAGGCCTTGGCGCCCTTCTCGCCGGCGGCGACGTCGGCCGAGGCCAGCAGCGCGGTCACCGGCTCGGGCGCGGCGGGCGCGGCCGGCGCGGCGCCACCGGCCGGAGCGGCCTCCTCGACACCTTCGACCTTGTAGGCGTTCTCCGCCAGCTGATGCGGGTGCACCAGCTTCTTGGACACGAACGCGGCCAGCATGGCGATCAGCATCGCCATCAGAACGGCCATGGAAAGTTTGTTGAAGAAGCTGCCCGCCATCTCGTCCTAACCCTCTAATCCCGCCCGATTGTCCCTCGGGTGCGGGGCAAAATAACGTCAAGAGGGCGCGCTGTCGATGCCCGCCCACCCCGATCATTCGCGGGGCACCATAGCCGAGGCGGCATTCCAGTCCACCCGCATTCCCGCTTGACCCGCCGGACCAAATGTCGCACGCGGTTCGGGCTATGACCATCGCACCCGACGGCGCCACCCCGCGCAACCCGGCCCCCATGAACCCGATCGTTCTCATCCCCGCCCGGCTGGCGTCGACCCGGCTGCCGGACAAGCCGCTGGCCGACATCCACGGCCTGCCCATGATCGTCCATGTCTGGCGCCGCGCGGTGGCCGCCGGCATCGGCCCGGTCGCCGTGGCCGCCGCCGAACCGGAGATCGCCCGCGCCGTGGAGGCCGCCGGCGGCGTCGCCGTGCTGACCGACCCCGACCTGCCGTCGGGCTCCGACCGCATCCATGCCGCCCTCCTGGCGCTGGACCCGGAGGGGCGGCACGACGCGGTCGTGAACGTCCAGGGGGACCTGCCGACCATCGAGCCGGAGACGGTGCGCGCCGTCTTCGCGCCGCTGGCCCGACCCGGCGTGGACATCGCCACGCTGGTCGTGCCGATCCGCGACGAGGCCGAGCGCACCAATCCCAATGTGGTCAAGGCGGTGCTGGAGCTGGAGGGGGATGCGGCGGTCGGCCGCGCCCTCTACTTCACCCGCGCCACCGCCCCCTGGGGGCCGGGCGACCATTTCCACCATATCGGCCTCTACGCCTACCGCCGCGCGGCGCTGGAGCGATTCGTGGCGCTGCCGCCCTCAGCCCTGGAGCGGCGGGAGAAGCTGGAGCAGCTGCGGGCGCTGGCCGCCGGCATGCGCATCGACGCCGCCGTGGTGGACGCGGTGCCGCTGGGCGTCGATACTGCCGAGGATCTTGAGCGCGCCCGCCACCTGCTGGCGCCATAGGAAACGAGCATGTCCGAGACCACCATCGCCTACCAGGGCGCGCCCGGCGCCAATTCCGACCTCGCCTGCCGGATGGTCTTCCCGACCATGACGCCGCTGCCCTGCGCCAGCTTCGAGGACGCCTTCGCCGCCGTGCGCGAGGGGAGGGCGCAGCTGGCGATGCTGCCGGTGGAGAACTCGGTCGCCGGCCGCGTGGCGGACATCCACCATCTCCTGCCCAACGGCGGGCTGCACATCATCGGCGAGCACTACCAGCGCGTCGTCCATTGCCTGGTGGCGCCGAAGGGAGCGACGCTGCAGTCGCTGCGGAAGGTGCACAGCCACATCCAGGCGCTGAGCCAGTGCCGGGGCTACCTCCGCGACCGCGGCCTGGCTCCGGTCACCCACGCCGACACCGCCGGCGCCGCCGCCGACGTCGCCAAGTGGAACGACCCGACCCAGGGCGCCATCGCGTCGGAGCTGGCGGCGGAGATCTACGGGCTGGAGGTGCTGGCGCGCGGCATCGAGGACGCCCAGCACAACACCACCCGCTTCCTGGTGATGTCGCGCGAGCCCCGCCCGGCGGCGCGCGGCCAGGGCGGGACGGTCACCAGCCTGATCTTCCGGGTGCGCAGCGTGCCGGCGGCGCTCTACAAGGCGCTGGGCGGCTTCGCCACCAACGGCGTCAACATCACCAAGCTGGAGAGCTACCTGGTCGACGGCCGCTTCACCGCTGCCCAGTTCTATGCCGACGTCGAGGGCCATCCCGAGGACCGGCCGCTGCGGCTGGCGCTGGAGGAGTTGGGCTTCTTCGCCCGCGAGGTGAAGATCCTGGGCGTCTACCCGGCGCACCCGTTCCGCCTGGAGGCCAGCCAGCAGGCCGGGGACGACTGAGCCGGTCCGCCCGTGTTATCCTGGCGTCCCCATTGACGGAGGGCGCTATGGACGGCCTGCCTGACAAGACGACGGTGACCGTAGCTCTGCCGTCCGAGACGGTCGAGGCGCTCGACCGCATCGCCGCCGCCCTGGGCGAGGACCGGGGCGATTTGATCCGCCGCGCGCTCGGGCAGTACATGGCGGCCGAGGGCGCCGACCTGCTGGCGGAGATCGAGGGGCTGGAACAGGCCGAACGGGGCGAGACGGTAGACTTCGATGAAGTGATGGAGGAGGCCAAGGCCATCATCGCGGAGGCCGAGGCCCGCAATGGGGCTCGGAAAACCGGCACTTGAGCGTCGGTCGCGTCAGCTTCACCCGCGACGCACGGCACTGGTACCTGCGGGAGATCGCCTATCTCGCAGACATGAATCCGGCTGCGGCGCGGAACCTGGACCGTCGCATGTCGGCGATCCGCGAAAAGCTTTCGGCATTCCCCGGCATCGCCCAGCCGGGCCCCCTGCCGGGTACGCGGCGCTTCGTGCTCCCGCCCTACATCCTGACGCTCGCCGAGGTGCGGGGGCACCTCGTCATCACCGCCATTCGCCACGCCCGGCAGTCGGACGAGCCTTCCTTGGACGAGGGAACGACAGGCTCCTGAAAACGCCAGCGTTCCGCCCACCCTCACACCCGCCCGTGCATCCAGTCCTCGATCAGCCGGCGGGAGATGCTGTCGCGCGGGGGCAGGCGGAAGGTCTCGCTGGGCTCGTGCGCCAGCAGGAAGGCACGGTCGAACCAGCGGGCGTCCTCCAGCTCCTCCCCGTCCACCCGCAACGTGCCGCCATTGGCCCGGGCGTGGAAGCCCAGCATGAGGGATGCCGGGAAGGGCCAGGGCTGGGAGGAGTGGTAGCGGACATCCGTCACCTCCAGCCCCGATTCCTCGCGCATCTCGCGCGCCACCGCCTGCTCCAGGCTCTCGCCCGGCTCGACGAAGCCGGCCAGGGTGGAGTACCAGCCGGGCGGGAAGCGCGGCTGGCGGCCCAGCAGGCAGCGGTCGCCGCCGTCATGGATCAGCACGATCACCGCCGGATCGGTGCGGGGGAAGTGCGCCGTGGCGCAGGCGGCGTTGGTGCAGCGCCTGACATGGCCGCCCTCCTCGACCCGCGCCGGGTGGCCGCAGACGCCGCAGAAACGGTGCCGGTCCTGCCAGTGCAGCAGGCCCCGCGCATAGGCGAACAGCCCCGCCGTCGCCGGGTCCAGAGCCGGCGACAGGGTGCGCAGATCGACCAGGGCGCCCAGCGCCGTGAGTTCGGGATGCGCCTCGGGTTCCTCGATCGATGACAAATCCACCGCAAACCAGGCCTCGCCGCCCTCCAGCCCCAGGAAGGCCGGCCCGTGCGGGGCATGGTCGCGCCACCAGCCGGCATCGGGGGGAAGCAGCGCCGGCACCGGTGCCTCGCGCGGGCCGGTCACCAGGTGCTTGCCGCGCCAGAAGGCGGTGATGCGGCCGCCGGCCAGGCGCTCGGCCAGCCAGTCCCCATTCTTGCGGTACTCGGAGGCGCGGTCGATGGTGGCGCCGGTATAGGCGTTGCCCTTGGACATGATGGCCCTGGGGTGGCGGAACGGGCCGCCAGCCTGGGCCGCCGCCGCGATACCGTCAACTAGCCGAATCGGGACAGGAAGCGCACCAGCCCCCGCGTGCGGTCGCTGAACAGGCTGGGGGTGTAGAAGCTGCCGGCCGCCCGCTTGCTGGCCTCGCCCCGGGTGGGATAGGGGGCGATCATGTCGGTGAAGGCCTTCACCTTCAGCCCCTGCGACAGCGCTAGGCACCAGGGCTGGATTAGCTCGCCCGCCCCCGCGCCCGCGATGCCGGCGCCGAGGATGCGGCCGTTCGGCAGGGCGACCGCCTTGACCAGCCCCTCCGTGTCGCGTTCCGCCTGGGCGCGGTCGTTCTCGTGGAAGGGCCAGCGCAGCACCCGCACCTCGCCATGCCGCTCCCGCGCCTGCGCCTCGGTCAGGCCGACCTGGGCGACCTCCGGCTCGGTATAGGTGACCCAGGGCAGGGCCTTGTAGTCGGCCTTGGCGGAGAGGCGGAACAGGGCGCTCTTCACGAACAGCCCGGCATGGTAGCCGGCGACATGGGTGAATTGCGGCCCGCCCGCGACGTCGCCCAGGGCGTAGACCCGGCGGTTGCTGGTGCGCAAGGACGCATCCACCGTGATGCCCTTCACGTCCCACTTGATGCCGGCCTCATCCAGCCCGAGTTCCTCGACATTGGGGCGGCGGCCGGCGGCGACCAGCAGCGCGTCGCCCTCGATCCGCTCGCCGCTGCCGAGCTCGACCGCGACGCCCTCGCCGGCCCGCTCCACCCGGCGGATATCCGCGCCCTCGCGGATCGTGACCCCGTCCGCCGCCAGCGCGTGCCGCACCACCTCGACCAGCTCCGGCTCGTCCTTGGGCAGGATGCTTGCCCGCTCCAGCACCGTCACCCGAGCGCCCAGCAGTCGGTGCGCCTGGGCCATCTCCAGCCCGATCGGTCCGCCGCCGATGACGATGAGATGGCCGGGCAGCCCGGTCAGCTCGAAGATGCTCTCGTTGGTCAGGTGCGGCGTCTCCGCCAATCCCGGGATCGGCGGCAGGGCCGCGCGGGAGCCGGTCGCCACCACGAAGCGGCGGGCGCGGATCGTGTGGCCGCCTTCCGTCACCACCATGTCGGGGCCGGTGAAGCGCCCTGCCTCCAGGATCACCCGCACGCCCAGGCCGGTGAAGCGCTCCACCGAATCGTTCGGCTCGATCGCCTTGATGACGCCGTGCACATGGGCGTGGACCTTGGAGAAATCGACCTGCGGCTCGCCCGCGGTGACGCCGAAGCGGCCGGCGGTGCGGATCGCCTTGGCGGCCTTGGCGGCGGCCAGCAGCGCCTTGGACGGGACGCAGCCCCAGTTCAGGCAGTCGCCGCCCATGGCCCGGCGCTCCAGCAGCACGACGCGCTGGCCCAGCTGCGCCGCGCCCGCCGCGACGCTGAGGCCGCCCGATCCCGCGCCGATCACGCAGATGTCGGCCTCGATCCTCTCCCCCATGACGCGCCCCGCCCCGTCTTTCTGCTTAAGCCGAGTGTGCCCTGTTCCGCCGCGCCTTGGAACGCTTGTAGAGGATCGGCACCAGCGACAGCAGCGACATGCCCAGGATCGGCAGCAGGATCGCCGGCCGGAAGATGACGCCCAAGTCGGGCGTGCCGCCCGCGTCCAGCACCGCGCCCAGACCGTTGCCGACCGAGACGTAGACCAGGCTGCCCGGGATGATGCCGATGATGGTGCCGGCCACGAAGTCGCGCGGCCGCACCTTCAGCAGCCCCGACGCCAGGTTCACGAACCAGAAGGGGAAGAGCGGCATGAAGCGCAGGAAGAGCATGTAGCTGAAGGCGTTCTTCTGGAAGCCGTGCTCCAGCCGCCGGAAGGAGCGGCCCAGCCTGCGCTCCAGGAAGTCGCCCACGGCGGTGCGCGCCGCAAGGAAGACGCACGTCGCCCCCAGCGTCGCCCCGGTCATGGCCAGCGGCGTGCCGGGGAACAGGCCGAACAGGTAGCCGGCGCCGATCGACAGGAACACCGCCCCGGGGATCGAGAAGGCGGCGGCGGCCGTGTAGACCGCGACATAGATCAGCGCCGTGCGCACCGGCGCCTCCGCCACGGAGGCCAGCAGCGCGTGCCGGTTCTCCCGCAGCGTGTCCCAGCTGAGATAGCGGTGCAGGTCCAGCGCGAAGGCGGTGGCGAGCCCGGCCGCCAGCACCAGCAGCGGCAGCAGGCGCTGCCAGAGCGGGCGGCGGGGACCGGACGGCTCCTCCGGATCGGGGGCCAAGTCGAGGTCGTCGGCGTCGTCGATCGGTTCCGGCGTCGTCGGCATGCGGTCCCTTGCACCCTGTGCTATGCTGGCCCCAGCAGTAGCATGCGCGGGGCCGGGTGCGCCAATGCCGCCGGCCCGTGCGGCGCGCGGTTGACTCCCGTCCCGACCGCCACTATACAGCACGCTTCGTTTTGAACGCCTGATTTGGAGTATCCGTCGTGAAGCGTACTTTCCAGCCGAGCAAGATCGTGCGCGCGCGCCGCCATGGCTTCCGCGCCCGTATGGCCACGCCGGCCGGCCGCAAGGTCCTGTCCCGCCGCCGCGCCCAGGGCCGCAAGCGCCTGTCGGCCTGATCCGGCTGATGGCGCCCCGGCTGTCCAAGGCCGTGGTGGGGCGCCTGATCCGGCGGCCGGAATTCCTGGCCGTCGCCGGCGCCCGCCGCAAATGGGCGGCGCCCGGCCTGATCCTGCAAGCCCGCGCCCATGACGATCGCCAGCGGCCCGCCGCCGGCGACGTTTTGGTGCGCGTGGGCTTCACAGCCAGCAAGAAGGTCGGCAACGCCGTCGAGCGCAACCGCGCCCGGCGCCGTCTGCGCGCCGCCGTCGAAGAGGTGCTGGCGCCCAACGCCGCGCCGGGCAACGACTTCGTCGTGATCGCCCGGCCCGAGACGGTGCGCCGCCCCTGGGACGACCTGAAGGCCGACCTGAAGCATGCGCTGAAGCGCCTGGGTGCCTGGACTCCGACGGCACCGGCCGTGCCCGCCGCCGCCGAACCGCCCTCGCCCGATGTGGGCGCATCCGCCGCACCTCCCCCGCCGGGAGAGCCGGGATGAGCCCCGCCGCTTGGCTGCTCAAGGGGCTGGTGCAGCTGTACCGCTACACCGTCTCGCCCTATCTCGGGCCGGTGTGCCGCTACATGCCCAGCTGTTCGGAATATGCGCTGGACGCCCTGTCCAGCCATGGGGCAGTAAGGGGCGGCTGGCTGGCCGCCCGCCGCGTGCTGCGCTGCCATCCCTGGGGCGGATCGGGCTGGGACCCGGTGCCGGCGCCCGGAGATGGAAAGCGTCACGACGCCCATCCTAGAAACTGCGGGTGCGCCGGGACGCCGGCGCCCTGACCGTTCCCTCCCCGGACCTGCGGGAGGGGGCGCAACCACGAAGTGACGTCGGAACAGGACCCATGACCGACCAGAAGAACCTCGTCCTCGCGATCGCCATCTCGGTCGCCATCCTGTTCGGCTTCCACTTCATCTACGAGGTGCCGCGCCAGCAGCGGCTCCAGGCCGAGATGGCCCGCCAGAAGGCGATGCAGGAGCAGACGGTCGACCCGGCCACCGCCGGCGCCACTGCCCCCGTCGCCGCGCCCGGCGGCGTCCCGGCAGCCCCCGGCGCGGTGCCCGGCGCCTCGCCGCAGGTGGCCCAGGCCGCGCCCGCCGAGGCGCCGCGCGTCCGCATCGAGACGCCGGAGCTGCACGGCTCCGTCTCGCTGCGCGGCGGCCGTTTCGACGATCTGACCCTGGCCCGCTACAAGACCGAGCCGAAGCAGGGCGCGCCGGAAGTGGCGCTGCTGGCCCCGGCCGGTTCCTCCAAGCCCTATTTCGCCGAGTTCGGCTGGATCGCCGGCCAGGACGGCGCCGCCCAGGCGCTGCCCGGCCCGCAGACCGACTGGACCGCGCGCGGCGACCGCCTGGCCCCCGGCCAGCCGCTGGTGCTGAGCTGGGACAACGGCCAGGGGCTGGTGTTCGAGCGCGAGATCTCGGTCGACGAGAACTTCATGTTCACGGTGGTGCAGCGCGTCCGCAACACCGGCGGCCAGCCCGTCACCCTGTTCCCCTACGGCCGCATCGTGCGCGAGGGCACGCCGGAGACGTCGGGCTTCTACATCCTGCATGAGGGGCCGATCGGCGTCGCCAACGGCACGCTGCAGGAGCTGACCTACGACGAGGCCCGCGAGGACGGCAGCTGGAGCGCCGATTCGACCGGCGGCTGGATCGGCATCACCGACAAGTACTGGCTGGTGACGCTGATCCCCGACCAGAAGACGCCGGTCGCCATGCGCGTCTCGCACCAGCAGGGCGACGTCTACCAGACCGATTATCGCGGCCAGGCGCTGACCGTGCAGCCGGGCGCCACGGCCGAGACCACCAACCGCCTGTTCGCCGGTGCCAAGGTCGTGCGCCTGCTGGACCGCTACGAGGACGAGCTGGGCGTCGCCCGCTTCTCCTACGCGGTGGACTGGGGCTGGTTCTACTTCCTGACCAAGCCGTTCTTCTACGCCCTGGACTGGCTGGGCCGCGCCACCGGCAATTTCGGCATCGCCATCCTGGTGTTCACGGTCTTCCTGCGCCTCGCCTTCTTCCCGCTGGCGAACAAGCAGTACGAGTCCTTCGGCAAAATGAAGAAACTCCAGCCGCAGATGGAGGAACTTCGCAAGCGCTGCGGCGACGACCGCCAGCGCATGAGCCAGGAGATGATGGCGCTGTACAAGCGCGAGCAGGTGAACCCGCTGGCGGGCTGCTTCCCGATCCTGCTGCAGATCCCGGTCTTCTTCGCGCTGTACAAGGTGCTGTTCGTGACCATCGAGATGCGTCACGCGCCCTTCTACGGCTGGATCCGCGACCTGTCGGCGCCCGATCCGACGACCCTGTTCAACCTGTTCGGCCTGATCCCCTGGGACCCGCCCTCCTTCCTGCACATCGGCGTGCTGCCGCTGGCGATGGGCGTGACCATGTGGCTGCAGCAGAAGATGAGCCCGGCCGCCGGCGATCCCGTCCAGCAGCGGGTGATGATGATGCTGCCGTTCCTCTTCACCTACATGATGGCCGCCTTCCCGGCCGGCCTGGTGCTGTACTGGACCTGGTCCAACCTGCTGTCGATCGCGCAGCAATGGTTCATCATGCGCCGCATGGGCGTGAAGAACCCGGCCGCCTGAGGATCATGAGATGAGCGGCGAGCGGCTCCAGATCACCCCGGCCCTCGCGGCCGGCCTGACGCCCGAGGAGATCGAGGCGGGCCGCTGGCTGTTCGCGCAGGAGTGCGACTTCGTCTGGGGCGCCGACAAGGCCGAGCTGCTGCCGCCCGAGGGGCTGCCGGAACTGGCCTTCGCCGGCCGCTCCAATGTCGGCAAGTCCAGCCTGGTGAACGCGCTCACGGGGCGCAAGACCCTGGCCCGCACCTCGCACACGCCGGGCCGCACCCAGCAGCTGAACTTCTTCAAGCTGGGCGAGCGGCTGCTCATGGTGGACATGCCGGGCTACGGCTACGCCAAGGAGAGCAAGGAGAAGGTCGCGGCCTGGAACGACTTCGTGCGCTCCTACCTGAAGGGCCGGGTGCCGCTGCGCCGCGCCCTGGTGCTGATCGACAGCCGCCACGGCATCAAGCCGAACGACGTCGAGATCTTCAAGATGCTCGACAACGCCGCGGTGGCCTTCCAGCTGGTGCTGACCAAGGTCGACCAGATCAAGCCGACCGGCCTGCCCAAGATCATCGAGGCCACCGCCGCGATGCTGAAGAAGCACCCCGCCGCCCATCCCGAGGTGGTCGCCACCTCCAGCCAGACCGGCCAGGGCATCCCCGAGCTGCGGGCGACCCTGGCGAAGCTGGCGCAGGGGTGAAATCCCTCGCCCCTTGCGGGAGAGGGATGGGACCCATTGCGTGAGCAATGGGCGGGTGAGGGGTCGGCCGGCGAAGCCGGACGTTCTCCACGTAGAGGCCAAGCTCACCCGTCGAGAAGGCCCAGCTTCGCTGGTCCACCCCTCATCCCCCCACGGCTTCGCCGCGGGCCCCACCCTTCTCCCTCAAGGGGAGAAGGATGAGAGTGCCCACCCAACCCCCGTTGCCACCCCGGCCCCTTCCGGGGTAAGCGTGGCGCCTCGGGTTCATGGGGAGGCGTCATGCGGCGGATCGGGGTCATCGGGGCGGGGGCCTGGGGCACGGCGCTGGCCATGGCGGCTCGGCGCGCCGGCAGCGAGGTGGTGCTGTGGGCGCGCGAGCCGGAGGTGGTCGAGGCGGTCAATGCCGGCCGCGGCAACCCCGTCTTCCTGCCCGGCATCCCGCTCGAGCCCGGCATCCGCGCGACCTCCGACTGGGCCGAGGCCGCAAGCTGCGACGGGCTGCTGCTGGTCACCCCGGCGCAGCATCTCCGGTCCGCCTGCCGCACGCTGAGGCCGCTGCTGCGCGCGGGCGTGCCAATCGTCATCTGCGCCAAGGGCATCGAGATCTCCACCGGCAAGCTGATGAGCGAGGCGGTGGCCGAGGAGCTGCCGGACGCGCCGCTCGCCGTGCTGTCCGGCCCGACCTTCGCGGCGGAGGTGGCGCAGGGCCTGCCGACCGCCGTGACGCTGGCCATCCGCGACACCGACCTGGGCCAGGCGCTGGTCGGGGCCATCGGCGGGCTGACCTTCCGGCCCTACCTCTCGGACGATCTGGTCGGCGCCCAGATCGGCGGGGCGGTGAAGAACGTGCTCGCCATCGGCTGCGGCATCGTGGCGGGGCGGGGCCTGGGCGAGAACGCCCGCGCCGCCCTCATCACCCGCGGTCTCGCCGAGATCAACCGGCTGGGCCAGGCGCTGGGTGCCCGCAGTGAGACGCTGATGGGCCTGTCCGGCCTGGGCGATCTGACGCTCACCTGCAGCAGCCTGCAGTCGCGCAACATGTCGCTGGGCCATGCGCTGGGCCAGGGCCGCGCCCTGTCTGACATCCTGGGTGAGCGTCGCAGCGTCGCCGAGGGCGTCTACACCGCCGAGGCCGTCGTGGCGCTGGCTGGGCGGCTGGGGGTGGAGATGCCGATCTGCGCCGCCATCGACGCCATCCTGAACCGCGGCGCCGACGTGCCCGCCACCATCGCGGCCCTGATGAGCCGCCCCTTCAAACCCGAAGGCGCCTGAGGAGAGACACCATGCCCTACATTCTGGAATGCCTGGACAAGCCCGGCAGCCTGGAGCTGCGCCTCGCCAACCGGCCGGCGCACCTGGACTATGTCGAGAGCCACATCAAGCACGTCGTCGTCGCCGGCCCGATCATGGCCGAGGACGAGAAGACACCGATCGGCAGCCTGCTGATCCTGGACCTGCCCGACCGCGCCTCGGTGGAGGCCTTCGCGGCGGAAGACCCCTATGCCAAGGCCGGTCTTTTCGGCAGCGTGACGATCCGTCCCTGGCGCCTCGTCTTCCCGAAGGGCTGAGGGGCGCGATGGCTTACTGGCTGGTGAAGTCCGAGCCGTTCAAATACAGCTGGGACCGCTTCGTGGCCGACGGCCGCACCCATTGGGACGGGGTGCGCAACCATCAGGCCGCCAACAACCTCAAGGCCATGCGCGTCGGCGATCGGGCCTTCTTCTACCATTCCAACGAGGGGCTGGAGATCGTCGGCGTGGCCGAGGTGGTGCGCGAGGCCTACCCGGACCCCTCCGACGAGGCGGGCCGCTTCGTCATGGTCGATCTGAAGCCGGTCTGTCCGGTGAAGAGTCCGGTCACGCTGCGGCGGATCAAGGAGGACCCGCAGCTCTGCGGCATGGCGCTGGTGAAGCAGTCGCGCCTTTCCGTCTGCCCCGTTACGGATGCGGAATGGAATTATGCCTGCGGACTTGCCGGCATCGACGCCTGACCCCTTCCTCTGCCGGCTGGAGGAGATCCCGGACGGGCAGGCGAAGGGCTTCGTGCGCGGCGAGGGGGCGGGGCGGCTCAAGCTGCTGGTCGCCCGCCGCGGCGACCGCGTCTATGGCTACGTGAATTCCTGCCCGCATGTCGGCGTGCCGCTGGACTGGTCGGAGGACCGCTTCATGAGCCTGGACGGGCTGCATCTGCAATGCGCCACCCACGGCGCCCAGTTCCGGGTGGCGGACGGGTTCTGCGTGCTCGGCCCCTGCAAGGGCCGGAGCCTGACGCCGTTGCCGGTGCGGGTGGAGGACGGCGCCGTCCTGCTGGCGGCGCCGTGATGGTGCCCGTCCGCACCCATCCGTAGGTCGCATGCAGGCGAAGCCGCAATGCGACGCACAGCCGGGGCATCGTCGCATTACGCCTGCGGCTTCATGCGACCTACGACCTCGTGGACATCACGCCGCCGGTTCGGTTTCCGGCTGCATGGCGGCGGCGAAGTCGCGGGTGGTCTGGGCCAGGCGGCGGGCGATGATGGCCGCCTCGAGCGCCGCGTCGGCATGGCCGCTGTCGCCCTTGGGCAGGGCCCGCAGCAGATTGTCGATCGCCATGAGGGTGGTGCGGCTGCCGATCTGGCTCAGCCGCCCGACCGCGCCGCCCTGTCCGTCGGTCGCGTCGTGCCCCGAACTGCCGTGACCCGAACTGCCCCGCCCCGAATTGCCGGTTCCCGCCGCCATAGACCCGCTCCGCGCCATCGGACGGGGTATGTTCTACCACGTTGGCGCCGGCCCCGCATCCCCTCCGCGTGCGCCTATCCCATTGCGCCTAGGCCCCGGCGGTGGAAGGACAGGCGGCCGCGTGCCGGATATTAGGCGCGGCATGGATGATCATTTCGTTTCGGGGTGACGATTATTAGTTCGCCGGCGCAAGCGCGCTCCCGGCAGGTGCGATTACACGGAAACCTACCTCTTTTGGCTTTATGCCAGCGGAGGAGATGTTAGGTTAGCATCCCAGGCGGGACAGGCACCCGGAGATACGCCCAGGGCTCCGGCCCGGGGCGGCTCCGATAGCAAACCACCTTGAAATCACCGGTCCGGGGCGGATCGCCGCCGCGGCCCCATAACGAACAGCGGGGAAACGATCCATGAGCAGCAACAGCCTCTTTCCCGTTCCGGAGTCCGTCGCCAGGTCCGCCTGGGTGGACCAGGCCAAGTATCGGGAGATGTACGACCGGTCGATCCGGGACCCGGAGGGCTTCTGGGGCGAGCATGGGCGCCGCATCGACTGGATGCGCCCCTATAGCCGCGTGAAGAACACCGACTTCACCGGCAGCGTCGCCATCCGCTGGTACGAGGACGGCACGCTGAACGCGTCCTACAACTGCCTCGACCGGCACCTCGCCAAGCGCGGCGACCAGACCGCCATCATCTGGGAAGGCGACGATCCCGGCGAGAGCCGCCACATCACCTACCGCGAGGCGCACGAGCAGGTCTGCCGGCTGGCGAACGTGCTGAAGGCGCGCGGCGTCAAGAAGGGCGACCGGGTCACCATCTACCTGCCGATGATCCCGGAGGCGGCCTACGCCATGCTGGCCTGCGCCCGCATCGGCGCGGTGCACTCGGTGGTGTTCGGCGGCTTCTCGCCCGACAGCCTGAAGGACCGCATCCTCGACTGCGACAGCAAGGTCCTCATCACCGCCGACGAGGGGCTGCGCGGCGGCCGCAAGGTGCCGCTGAAGGCCAATGCCGACCAGGCGCTGAAGAGCTGCCCCGGCGTGGACACCTGCGTGGTCGTGCGCCGCACCGGCGGCAACGTCGCCTTCGAGGCCGGCCGCGACCTCTGGTACCACGAGGAGACGGCGAAGGTCTCCGCCGACTGCCCGCCGGAGGAGATGAGCGCGGAGGACCCGCTGTTCATCCTCTACACCTCGGGCTCGACCGGAAAGCCCAAGGGCGTGCTGCACACGACCGGCGGCTACATGGTGTACGCCTCCATGACCCACCAGTACGTGTTCGACTATCATGACGGCGACGTCTACTGGTGCACGGCCGACGTGGGCTGGGTCACCGGCCACAGCTACATCCTGTACGGCCCGCTGGCGAACGGCGCCCAGACCCTGATGTTCGAGGGCGTGCCGAACTATCCGGACAGCGGACGTTTCTGGCAGGTCATCGACAAGCACAAGGTCACCATCTTCTACACCGCCCCCACCGCCATCCGCTCGCTGATGCGCGAGGGGGAGGGGCCGGTGAAGCGCGCCAGCCGCGCCAGCCTCCGCCTGCTGGGCTCGGTCGGCGAGCCGATCAATCCCGAGGCCTGGCTCTGGTACTACAATGTGGTCGGCGACGCCCGCTGCCCCATCGTCGACACCTGGTGGCAGACCGAGACCGGCGGCATCCTCATCACGCCCCTGCCCGGCGCCATTTCCACCAAGCCGGGCTCGGCGACGCTGCCCTTCTTCGGCGTGAAGCCGGTGGTGGTCGACAATGACGGCAACAGGCTGGAAGGCGCCACCGAGGGCAATCTCTGCCTGGAGGACAGCTGGCCCGGCCAGATGCGCACGGTCTTCGGCGACCATGAGCGCTTCGTCCAGACCTACTTCTCGACCTTCAAGGGCATGTACTTCACCGGCGACGGCTGCCGCCGCGACGAGGACGGCTACTACTGGATCACCGGCCGCGTCGACGACGTCATCAACGTGTCGGGGCATCGCATGGGCACCGCCGAGGTGGAGAGCGCGCTGGTCGCCCACCCGAAGGTCGCCGAGGCGGCGGTCGTGGGCTATCCGCACGACATCAAGGGACAGGGCATCTACGCCTACGTCACGCTGAACGCCGGCGAGCAGCCCTCGGAGGAGCTGCGCAAGGAGCTGGTCGGCTGGGTGCGCAAGGAGATCGGCCCGATCGCCAGCCCCGACCTGATCCAGTTCGCGCCGGGCCTGCCCAAGACCCGCTCCGGCAAGATCATGCGCCGCATCCTGCGCAAGATCGCCGCCAACGAGCACGACCAGCTGGGCGACACCTCGACCCTCGCCGATCCCGGCGTGGTGACCGAACTGGTGGAGAACCGGCAGAACCGGGGCTGAGGCGCCGCGGCACCGGTGAGGGGGCGGTCCTTCGGGGCCGCCCCTTTTCCATGCCGGTGCGGCCGATCCCCTCAGGGGGAGTGACGGCGGCCGGGCGGCGGGCGCAGGATGCGGGCCTTCGCAATTGGAAGCCTCGCCATGACCGCCAAAGTCCCCATGATCCTCGTCGCCGGCCCCTACCGCTCCGGCACCGGCGACGATCCCGCCCTGATCCACGCCAACATGAAGGCCATGACCGACGCCGCGCTGGCGCTGTTCCGCGGCGGCAAGCTGGGGGTGACCGGCGAGGCGCTGGCCCTGCCGCTGATCGAGGCCGCCGGCGGCACGCTGGGCGACGCGGTCTGGGACGGCATCTTCCACCCGCTGGCGGAGCGGCTGGTGCCGCACTGCGACGCGGTGCTGCGGATCGGCGGCCCGTCGGTGGGCGCCGACCACATGGTGGCGCTGTTCCAGGCGATGGGCCGGCCGGTCTACCGCTCGGTGGAGGAGGCACTCGCGGGCTGAGGCCGCATGGCCTGCCCCGGCTCATCCCGGAAAGGCTCCGTCAGCAACCGCGGCAGCGGCTCGTCCGGGCGGCCGATGCCCAGCTCCATGTCCGCCGTCCTCACGCCCTTGGCGCGGCTGCGGAACAGCCGGTCCCAGACGCTGAGGCCCAGCGCGTAGGTGCTGTCGGTGTCGGCCCGGTCAGCATGGTGATGCATCCAGTGCAGCGAGGGCGTCACCACCACCCAGGACAGGGCGCGCTCCAGCCTCGGCGGCAGCCTCAGGTTGGAGTGCTGGAACAGGGCCGCCAGCAGCACCAGCGTCTCGAACAGCAGCACCGAGGCCAGCGGGATGCCGAAGGCCAGGATCACCAGCGCCCGCACCAGCGCCGCCAGCGCCACCTCGCCGGCATGGAAGCGCACGCCGGTGGTGGTGTCCAGGAAGCGGTCGAGATGGTGCACCCGGTGGAAGCGCCAGAGCATCGGCACCCCGTGCGCGGCCCTGTGCCACCAGTAGATCCAGCAGTCCAGCACCAGCAGGTCGAGCGCCAGCCCCGTCCAGCCGCTCCACCAGCCGGGCCGCCAGCCGATCCCCTGGCTGGTGGCCCAGGCCGAGACCGGCAGCACGAAGGCCAAGGACAGGGCCGAGTTGCCCAGCCACAGCGCCGCGTTCCGCCCCAGCCGCCGCCATCCCCGCGCCTCCTCGGGCGGCACGGCGGCGGGAGCCAAGCGCTCCAGCGCGAAGAACAGCGCGAACCAGCCGCCGACCAGCAGGGCCTTGAGGAGGGGGAGGGAGGCGTCGGGCATGAGGATCTTTCTCTACCCGTCATCCCGGCGCAGGCCGGGACCCAGGGGTTGCAGCCGTGGGGCGGTTGACACAATCCCTCTCCCCTTGAGGGAGAGGGATGGGCCCCGCGCCGCAGGCGTGGGAGGGTGAGGGGTCGACCGCCGCAGGCGGACGTTCTCGCCCGCTGTCCCAGGATCAGCAGTGGAGAAGGCCCAGCCTGCGGCTGGTCCACCCCTCATCCTCCCCAAGCAAGCTTGGGGCCCCATCCTTCTCCCTCAAGGGGAGAAGGATAAGAATGTGCGGCTCCCGTTCCCGGCCGAAGCACGTCGCATTGCGGCTCCGCCTCCATGCGACCTACGCGCCCCGGAACAGCCCCAGCAGCCGCCGCGCCGCGGCCGCCGGCGCCACGGTGCCGCCCGCCACGCCGGTCTCCAGCGCCGCCAGCTCCGCCCGCACGGCGGGGTCGCCGGTGAAGGCGGAGAGCAGCCCCTCGCGGATCTCGTCCCACATCCAGGCGCGGGCCTGCTCTGCCCGGCGGCGCTCCAGGGCCCCGGAGGGGGCCAGCGCCGTCCGGTACTCGCCGACCGTGTCCCAGACCCGGGCGATGCCGTCGCCGGTGAGCGCCGAGCAGCTCAGCACCGGCACCCGCCAGGCTGAATTGGCCGGGCGCAGCAGGGCCAGGGCGTGGCGGTACTCGGCCACCGCATGGCGGGCCTGGGCGGCCAGGTCGCCGTCGGCCTTGTTGACCACGACCATGTCGGCCAGTTCGACGATGCCCTTCTTGATGCCCTGCAGCTCGTCGCCGCCGGCCGGCAGCAACAGCAGCAGGAACAGGTCGACCATGTCGGCCACGGCCGTCTCGCTCTGCCCGACGCCCACCGTCTCCACGACGATCAGGTCGAAGCCGGCGGCCTCGCACAGCAGCATGGCCTCGCGGGTGCGGCGGGCGACGCCGCCCAGCGTGGCGCCGGCGGGCGAGGGGCGGATGAAGGCCTCGGGCGTGCGCGACAGCACCTCCATCCGGGTCTTGTCGCCCAGGATGGAGCCGCCGGTGCGCTGGCTGGAAGGGTCGATCGCCAGCACCGCCACCTTGTGGCCGCGGCCGATGACGTGCAGGCCGAACGCCTCGATGAAGGTCGACTTGCCGACCCCCGGCACGCCCGAGATGCCGAGGCGCACCGAGCGGCCGGTGTGCGGCAGCAGCTCGGCCAGCAGCGCGTCGGCCGCCGCCCGGTGGTCGGCCCGGGTGGACTCGATCAGCGTGATCGCCCGGGCCAGCGCCCGCCGGTCGCCGGCGCGGACCTGCCCGGCCAGCGCGGCCGGGTCGGGTGGCGGCAGCGGCATGCGGGACTACTCGGCCGCGGCGGGCGGGCGGGCGGCCGGCGCGTCGCCGGGCACGCCCGCGGGGGTGAAGCGGCCGTCCAGCTCCTGGATCTGCCGGCGGATGGTGCCGATCGGCTTGATGTTGCGGGCGAACATCGCGTAGGCGACCGGGGTCACGATCAGCGACAGGATGGTGCCGACGGTGACGCCGCCGACGATGACCCAGCCGATGGCCGCGCGCGCCTCGGCGCCGGCGCCGGTGGCGATGGCCAGCGGCACCGCGCCGAAGACGGTGGCGATGCTGGTCATCAGGATCGGGCGAAGCCGCAGCTGGGACGCCTGCCGCACCGCCTCGATCAGCTCCAGCCCCTCGTCGCGCAGCTGGTTGGCGAACTCGACGATCAGGATGGCGTTCTTCGAGATCAGGCCGATCAGCATGATCACGCCGATCTGCGTGTAGATGTTGTTGCTCTGGCCGCTCAGCGCGACCGCGCCCATGCCGCCGAACACCGCCAGCGGCACCGCCAGCAGGATCATGACCGGCAGGCGGAAATTCTCGAACTGGGCTGCCAGGACCAGGAAGGCCACCAGCATCGCCATGCCGAAGGCGAAGAAGATGCTGGCCGACGCCTCCTGCTGCTGGCGGGCCGCACCCTCCCAGGACAGGCGGGCCTCGGGCGGCAGCACCTCGCGCACCGCGGCCTCCACCACCTCCATCGCCTCGCCCATCGAGACGCCCTCGACCAGGTTGCCGGTGATGGTGATGGAGCGCAGCCGGTCGTAGCGGTTCAGCTCGGCCGGGGCGGCGGCGTCCTGCACCTGGATCAGGTTCGCCAGCGGGATCAGCTGGGCGTCGGCGGTGCCGGTGCGCACGAAGATGTTGGACAGGTCGCGCGGGTTGGCGCGGCCGGACAGCTCCGCCTGCAGCACCACGTCGTACTCCTCGCCGCGGTCCATGTAGCGGGTGACGACGCGGCTGCCCATCATCGTCTCCAGCGTGGCGCCGATGTCCTGGATGGAGATGCCCAGGTCGGCGGCGCGGTCGCGATCGACCGTGATGCGCAGCTGCGGCTTGGTCTCGTCATAGTCGGCCTGCAGGCTGGTCAGGCCGCCATAGTCGCCCAGCCGCTCGATGACGATGTCGCGCCACTCGGCCAGCTCGGCATAGGTGCTGCCGCCCAGCACGAACTGCAGCTGGTTGCTGCTGCCGCCCCCGCCGCCGCCGAGGCCCGAGGGCAGGATCGGCACGATGCGGGCGCCGGGCACGGCCTGCAGCTTCGGCCGCAGCTCGGCCGTGATCTCCAGGATGCTGCGCTTGCGCTGGGCGAAGGGCGGGGTGCGCGCCACCACGAAGCCGCGGTTGACGCCCGACTGGCCGCCGAAGCTGGGGTTCAGGATGGAGAGCGCGCTGTCGAGCTCGCCGGAGTCCAGGTACGGCTTCAGGATCGCCTGCACCGCCGCCATCTCGCGGGCGGTGTATTCCTGGCTGGAGCCCTCGGGCGACACGACCTGGATGCGGACCACGCCGCGGTCCTCGACCGGCGCCAGCTCGCGCGGCAGGCCGACGAAAAGCAGCCAGGTGCCGACCAGCACGGCGACGAAGCCGGCGCCGACCATCACCGGCGCGCCGATGGCCCAGTCCAGCACCCGGCCATAGCCGCGCGCCAGCGCCTGGAAGGCGCGCTCGCTGGCCATGAACAGCTTGCCGTGGTTGCCCGTATGGCCGCGCAGCAGCTTGGAGGACAGCATCGGGGTCAGCGTCAGCGCCACCAGGCCGGAGAAGGCCACGGCGGCGCACAGCGCCACCGCGAACTCGCGGAACAGGCGCCCCTGCGCGCCCTCCAGGATGGCGAGCGGCAGGATGACGGCGATCAGCACCAGGGTGGTGGCGATGACGGCGAAGCCGATCTGGCGGGCGCCGCGGAAGGCGGCCAGCAGCGGCGGCTCGCCCTCCTCGATGCGGCGGGACACGTTCTCCACCACGATGATGGCGTCGTCGACCACCAGCCCCACCGCCAGCACGAAGGCCAGCAGGGTCAGCACGTTGATCGAGAAGCCGAAGGCCGACAGCACGCCGAAGGCCGCGACGATGGAGACCGGGATCGCCACCACGGGGATGATGGTGGCGCGCACGTCGCGCAGGAACACCCAGACCACGACCACCACCAGCGCCAGCGCCACGCCGATGGCGTGGAAGACCTCGTAGATGGACTGGTTGATGTAGACGCTGTCGTCGTTGCGGATGTCCAGGCTGGTGCCGGTCGGCAGGGTCGGGCGGATCTGGTCGAAGAGCGCGCGCACGCCGGCCGCAACCTCGACCGTGTTGGCGGTGCTCTGGCGGATGATGCCCAGGCCGACCGCGTCGTTGCCGTTGATGCGGAACTCGCCGCGGGTGTCGCGGGCGCCGACCTCGACCTTCGCCACGTCGGACAGGCGCACGATGTTGCCGTCCTCGTTGCTCAGCACGATGCGGCGGAACTGGTCGGGGGCGGACAGGCGCGTGTCGGTGCGGACGGTGAACTCGCGGGCGGAGGACTCGATGCGTCCGGCCGGCAGCTCGGTGTTCTCGCGGCGCAGCGCCCGCTCGACGTCCTGCACCGTCACGCCGCGCGCGGCCATGGCGGCGCGGTCCAGCCAGATGCGCATGGCGAAGGCGCGCTCGCCGCCGATGCGGACCGAGGCCACGCCGGGGATGGTGGTGATGGTGTCGACCATGTAGCGGCGGACATAGTCCGTCAGCTCCAGGGTCGACATGGTCTCGCTCGACAGGGTCGCCCAGATGATCGGCTGGCCGTCGGCGTTGACCTTGCTGATCTCGGGCGGCTCGGCCTCCTCCGGCAGGTTGTCCAGCACGCGGCCGACGCGGTCGCGCACGTCGTTAGAGGCGGAGTCGATGTCGCGGCTGATGTCGAACTCGATGGAGACGCTGCTGGCGCCCTCGCGCGAGCGCGAGCGGATGGTCTTGATGCCCTCGATCCCGTTGACCACCGACTCGATTCGCTCGGTGATCTCGTTGTCCACCACCTCGGCGCTGGCGCCCGGATAGTTGGTGGAGATGGAGACGACGGGGAAGTCGATGTTCGGCAGCTCGCGCACCGGCAGCCGCTCATAGCCCAGCCAGCCGAAGACGATCAGCAGGGCGCTCAGCACCACCGCCAGGACGGGCCGCTGGATCGAAAGGTCGGACAGCACCATCGCGCGTTCTCCTCCGGGGCGGGCCGCCCGGGCCGGTGTCCGGCGGGGGCCCTGACGGGTCCTATGTCAGATGGGACGCCCGGAGGCGCCCCTGCAAATCAGCTCTCGGTCGCCGGGCGGGGCAGGGCCGTCTGCGGCGCCACCTCCACCTGCACCGGCGCGCCGTCGCGCACCTTCTGGGTGCCGCGGGTGATGACCAGGTCGCCGTCCTTCAGCCCCTCGACGACCTCGACCATGCCGGACTGGCGGGCGCCGATGCGCAGCGCCCGGCGCTGCACCTTGTTGTTCACGGCGACGAAGGCGAACTGCTGGTCGCCGACCGGCACCAGCGCCTCCTCCGGGACCAGCACCACGTTGGTGCGGTTCTCCACCGGCAGCTGGACCGACATGAACATGCCGGGCTTCAGCTTCAGCGTCTGGTTGGCGAGGCGCGCCACCACCTTGACGGTGCGGGTGACCGGGTCGACGCGCGTGTCCACCACCTCCACCGCGCCGTCGAAGCTCTCGCCCGGGTAGGCGGCGGAGCTGGCGGTGATCTTCATGCCGGCCGACAGGCTGCGCAGCGCGATCTCGGGCACGGCGAACTCGAGCTTCACGATCGACACGTCGTCGATGGTGGTGACCTCGCGGCCGGGGGTGACCAGCGCGCCGGGGCTGACCTGGCGCAGGCCGGTCATGCCGGCGAAGGGCGCGCGGATGGTCAGGTCCTGCAGCCGGGCCTGGGCGGCCCGCACCGAGGCCTGCTGCCCCTCGATCTGGGTCGTCAGCTCGTCCACCCGGGCCTGCGCCACCGCCTGCCGCTTCAGCAGCTCGCGCGAGCGGTCCAGCAGCTGGCGGGTGTTGCGCACGTTGGATTCGGCCACCGCCAGGTTGGCGCGGGCCTCGCTGTCGTCCATCTCCACCAGCACGGCGCCGGCCTGGACCAGCTGGCCCTCCTCGAAATGGATGGCGCGGACGATGCCGCTCTGCTTGGCGGTGACGGTGACCGCCTCGTTGGCCCGCAATGTCCCCACCGCGTCGAAGGTGACAGCGATGTCACCCCGGCCGGCCGAGGTCGCCACGACCTGGGTGGCGCGGCCCGGGCCGCCCGGTCCGCCGGGGCCCGGCGCCTTGGCGCCGCCCGACGCCGCGTACCAGGCGCCCCCGCCCACGAGGACGAGGCCAGCGACGGTCACGATCTGCCAGGCGAGGCGCATAGCTTTATCCGGTCCAACAGTGGGCGGTCATATAAGACGGACGGTCATGTGCCGTGCAAATGCCAAAAGCCATCGGCCGCCCGGACGGGCCGGGCGGCTAATGGCTATTGACTTAGTATTACATGGGCGAAGCGCAACCCGGCAACCTGACTTTGCCCGGCGCCACCGCTCCGGTGGTGCCGCTTTCGGCCGGGATGCCGGGACCGCTGTCGTGCTGCCCGCCTCAGGCGGCGATGACCATCGGGGCGGCGGCGTTGACGCACTCGATGGTGAAGGGGCCGCGCACGCCGCCCGAGAAATGCTCGGCCGTCTCCAGCGCCTTGCGGACCCGGGCCTCGGCCGGCAGGTCGCGGCTGTTGTGCAGGGCGCCCAGCGCGTAGGTCGCGCCGCAGCCGATGGCGTGGAAGCCGCGGGTGAACTCGCTGACCTGGTAATCGTCCTGGATCGAGAACAGCCGGCCCTCGGCCGCCACCAGGAAGAAGCCGCCGGTCTCCACGTCGTTGCTGCGGTGGGCGAAGCCGCCCTCCTTCAGCGTGGCGCGGACCGACTCGACGAAGTCGCAGACCATGTAGCGGAACAGGTCGACGTCAGGGCGGCGCGGCGGCGGCTGCAGGCGGAAGCGGAGCAGCTGGCCCATGCGGAACGAGCTGGTGAAGCCGATCAGGAAGCCGCCGTTGCGGAAGACCTTGGTGTCGGCGCGCAGGCTGATGTCCAGCCCGGCCACGCCGGCGCAGTCACCGCCCATCCAAACATTGCCGCCATCAACCAGTCCGACGATGCACGTCATGATTCCCAACCCCGAAAGTGCAAGTGAATGACGGGGCGGATGATGGGGCGGTCAAACTTAATGCTTCGTATACGGCCCGGGATTGCCGAGCCTCTACCACCGAATACTTAGCTGTACTTCGCAATTTCGGATGAGGTCAGGCGGCGAGCTGGAATCCGGCGCGGCCGATCTCCTCCAGGAAGGTACGGTCGATCTGCGGGTGGCGCGAGGGCATCTCCCGCTCGATCCGGTCCAGCAGCAGTCGCCCCGCCCTCTCGCCGTTCAGCTCGGTATAGAGCAGGAACCAGGCGGCGTAGGTGCGGCCGGTCAGGCGCTTGTCCGAATCGTCCACCTCCGGCGGCATGACCCAGTGGCCCAGCTGCCCGTCGCGGCGCAGGCCGACGAAGGGGAGCTTGCCCTCGGGCAGGCGGCTGGTGGGGGAGGGGGCTTCCGGGGCGGGTGTCACGATCGTGTCTTCGCGTTGCCGAGTCAGGGAGACAAAGGCGGAGAATCGGGCCTCGTCGTAAAGGTTAATGCGATTCTAGTACGCCATTCCTGGTGGCCGCAACCACCGGATGCCCCCATAGAGGGTGTTCGGAAGGATAGGTCGCGGCCTCGTCGCCCAATGGCGCCGCCCCTGGCCCGCATGCCCGGCCGCGCCCATATGCGGACCATGGAGACGAAGCGACGAGTCGGGCCGGTCGGGCGGCGCGCGGTGCTGGGCGGCTTCGCGGCGCTGGCCGTTGGCGCGCCGGCGCCCGTGCGCGCGGCCGGGGCGATGGCGCCGGAGGCGGCCGCCGCCTATCTCGACGCCTATGCCGCCTGGCGCCGGCGCGCGCCCGACACCACCTTGGCGCCGCTGGAGCGCTCGGCCCTCGCCGCCACCAACGCCAGGCGCGCCGCCGACCGGGCCCGGCCGCTGGCCGAGGAGCCGGAGCTGCGCCGCATCGCCCGCTTCTACGCCCATGCCACGCTGGAGCGCTTCGCCCATGTCGACGCCGCCGGCCGCACGCCGCAGCAGCGCGTCGGGCTGCTGCACCGGCGGCTGGTCGGCGAGCTGGGGGAGAATCTGTTCGAGGTGCGCGCCACCTTCGACATGCTGCACCATCGCGGCGACCCCGAGCGCCAGGCCGAGGCGGGCGAGTTCGCGGTGGACAGCCTGATGGACAGCCCCGGCCACCGCCGCAACATCCTGGAGCCGCGCTGGACCCATGGCGGCATGGGGGCGGCGCAGGGGCCCAACGGCTTCGCCCTGGTGCAGCTCTTCGCCAACCGGGTCGTGCTGCTGGAGGAGGACCTGCCGCTGTTCCTGCCGCCGGGCGCGCCGCTGCCGGCGGAGGCCTTCCGCTTCGCTGAGGGAGCCGCCGACCATGTGGCGCCGTTGCCGCTGGACCGGCCGGCCACGCGGGTGGATCTGGGCGACCCGGCGCTGATCCGCCTGCCGGCACGGCCCGGGGCGGTGCGGCTGGCCTACGCGGTCGCCCGCTCGCGCCTGCAGACCCGCACCGGCAGCACGACCAGCTTCGACGTCTTCGACGGCCCGATCGTGCTGGTGCGCTGACGCCGCACGGCGCCCGGCGCTTGACGGGCGGCCCGCCCCAGGTCAGCCTTCCGCCGGCGATTTGGGGAGAGTGCCATGCGGCTGCGGATCGGACTGGGTGTCGTGCTGGCGGGGATGGTGCTGTCGGGAGCGGCCGTCGCGGCCCCTTGCGCGCTGCAGAGCGGCGCACCGCCGGCCCGCATCGCACCGGAGGGCACCGAAACAGGGCCCTCGCCGTCGGCGCTGGGACATTTCACCTGCGCCCACACGCCGCATCACGGCAAGCGCGACTATCTGCGCCTGCGCAACGTCGCGGGACGGCCCATCACCGTCACCGACGAGGGGCAGCGCTACTTCGTGGAGATCCCGGCCGGGCAGGAGCGCATGGTGTTCCTGCCGGCGCAGCGGCTCTGGTGCCTGTCCGGCATGGTCCCGGCGCGGGCCTTCGTCGACTGCCGCGGCGCGCTGGAGGTGGCGGCCGAGGGGCCAGTGCCGATCACGCTGCGCCCGCAGGAGCATCACGGCGCGCATCATTGAAGGGGGCAGCGGGACTGACCGTAGGTCGCATGAAGCTGCAGGCGTAATGCGACGTTACCCGGCCGTGATGTCGCATTGCGGCTCCGCCTCCATGCGACCTACGGGTGGGTAGTGGTTCTCACCCCAGCCCGTGGCCGCCCAGCACGCTGGTGGTGAAGCGGTTGCCCATGCCGGCGATCAGCGGGCGGGCGCGCTGGATCAGCTCGGGCGTGCCGGGCAGGCCGAGCGAGGCCTTGTGGTCCGCCTCGCTGTCCCATACCTCGGTCACCCAGACGGCGTTGTCGTCGCCCGGCTGCGTCGCGACGACGTAGAGCCGGCAGCCCTTCGCCTGGTGCATGCGGCCGGCGGCCTCCATCAGGATCGCCGCCAGCTCGTCCCGCTTGCCCGGCTGGGCGATGAAATTGCCGCTGAGGCCGTACAGGGTGCCGCTCATGGCGCTCGCCTTGAAGGAGGTGAAGCTGCCCAGCGCCGCAATGCCCGCAGCGCCGGCGAGGAGGTCGCGGCGGGAGGCGCCCATCGGGCTCAATGCCCGTGGCCGCCGCCGCGCTTGCCTTCCTCGGTCTGGATGTAGCGGCGGCCGCAATAGGGGCAGTCGACCTGGCCGGCCTTGGTCATGGTGAGGAAGACCGTGGGATGGCCGAGGCCGCCCCCGCCGCCGTCGCAAGCAACGGCATCCTCGTCGACGTGAATGGTTTCCAGCGGCTGCATGGCGATCCGGCACTCAGAAGGTGGGTGGCCCGGGACAGCCCCGGGCGCGCGGGCCGGATCATACAAGCTCCCGCGCCGTGATCAATGGCGGCCATGCCCTTTCGCGCCCGGGCGCACGGTTGACCCCGCCCGCACCAGAGGTGTACCCCAGGGGCACCCCGCCATCCGTATCGCCGAGAGGCAGTGCCATGCCCGATTCCCTCGACCGTGCCCCGGCCCGGACAGTGACCTTGCCGGAGCACGCGGTGGAGCTGAAGGGGCTGGCGAAGACCTACCGCGCCGCCGGCAAGGCGCCGGAGAAGCACGCGCTGAAGGGCATCGACCTCGCCATCCCGCGCGGTTCGCTGTTCGGGCTGCTGGGGCCGAACGGCGCCGGCAAGTCGACCATGATCAACATCCTGGCCGGGCTGGTGACCAAGAGTGCCGGCACCGCCCGCATCTGGGGCATCGACATCGACGCCGACAGCCGCGCCGCCCGCGCCGCCATCGGCGTGGTGCCCCAGGAGCTGAACATGGACCCGTTCTTCACCCCGCGCGAGCTGCTGGACCTGCAGGCCGGCCTCTACGGCGTACCCAAGCGCGAGCGCCAGACCGACCAGCTGCTGGAGGCGGTGGGGCTGAAGGACAAGGCCAACGCCTATGCCCGCACGCTGTCGGGCGGCATGCGGCGTCGGCTGATGGTGGCCAAGGCCATGGTCCACGCCCCGCCGGTTCTGGTGCTGGACGAGCCGACCGCCGGCGTCGACGTGGAGTTGCGCCAGTCCCTCTGGGCCCATGTGCGGGAGCTGAACCGCGCTGGCACCACCGTGCTCCTGACGACGCACTATCTGGAGGAGGCGGAGGAACTCTGCGACACCATCGCCATCATCAACCACGGCCAGGTCGTCGCCTGCGACAGCACCCGGGCCCTGGTGGGGCGGCTGGACCGCAAGGAGTTGGCGGTGACGCCGGACCGCGACCTGGAGACGGTGCCCGCCACGTTGGCCGGGTTCGAGGCGCGGCTGGACGGGCCGCGCCGCCTGGTCGTCACTTTCCAGCCGACCCGCACCAAGGTCGGCGAGATCCTGGCCGCCATCATCGCCGCGGGCGTCACGATCGTGGACCTGACCACGGTCGAGAGCGACCTGGAGGATCTGTTCCTGGAGATGACGCGCTCCACCGGCCCGGGTGCGGCCGCGGCCCCGGTGGGCGATGAGTACCGCTAGGCGGGCGCTCGCCCTCTTCCTCGCTTTCTGGCTGGCGGGCTGCTCGCCGGCGCTGCAGCCGCGCGGCGCCGCCGTCGGCGAGCCCCGGCTGGTGCAGGGCGCCATGATCGCGTCCGACGGCGCGACCCTGCCGATGCGCCGCTGGCTGCCCCGCGACGGCGAGCCGCGCGCGCTGATCGTGGCGCTGCACGGCTTCAACGACTATTCCAACGCCTTCGCCGCTGCCGGCGGCTGGTGGGCCGAGCGTGGCGTCGCCACCTACGCCTACGACCAGCGCGGCTTCGGCCAGGCGGGCGAGCGCGGCATCTGGGCCGGGCAGGAGACGATGGTGGCCGACATGCTGGACGCGGTCGCCGCCGTCCGCGCCCGCCATCCCGGCCTGCCGGTCTATCTGCTGGGCGAGAGCATGGGCGGGGCGGTGCTGCTGACGGCGCTGGCCGGGCGCGAGAGCCTGCCCGACGGGGTGCGCGGCGCCATCCTCTCCGCCCCCGCCGTCTGGTCGCGCGAGACCATGCCCTTCTACCAGCGCTGGGCGCTGGGCGCGGTGGGGCTCACCATGCCGGGCCTGACCCTGCGCCCGCCCAAGGGGCTGAAGATCCGGGCGTCGGACAACATCCCGATGCTGCGGGCGCTGGGCCGCGACCCGCTGGTCATCAAGGGCACGCGGGTGGACGCCATGCGCGGCCTCACCGACCTGATGGACCGTGCCATGGCCGCCACGGACGATCTGCGCGTGCCCGCCCTGGTCATGTACGGCGAGAACGAGCAGCTGATCCCGCCCGACCCGGTAAAGCGGGCGCTGGGGAGGCTGCCGGAAACGGGGCCGCGCGTGGCGCTCTATCCCCAGGGCTGGCACCTGCTGCTGCGCGACCTGCAGGCGGAGACGGTCTGGGCCGACGTGCTGGCCTGGATCGAGGACCCGGCCGGCCCGCTGCCCAGCGGCATGGACCGCAACGCCAAGCTGGCGGCGCTGCGCGGTCAGGCGGTCCCGTCCGTTGCCGAGGGGCGGTAGCCCGCCATGGTGCAGGCCCCGGTGCCCGTCACGGTCTGCGCCGACGACTACGCCCTGTCTCCGGGCGTCAGCGATGGCATCCGCGAGCTGATCGAGCTGGGCCGCGTCACCGCCACCGGCTGCATGGCCCTCTCCCCCTACTGGCCCGGTCATGCGCCCGGCCTGCGGGAGGGCCCGGCCGAGGCGGGGCTGCATGTCACCCTGACCAACCATGCGCCGCTGGGGCCGATGCCCCTGCTGGCGCCGTCCGGCCGGCTGCCGTCGCTGGGGGCTCTCCTGAAGGCGTCGCTGCGGGGACTGCCGACGGGGGTGGTGGCGGAGGCGCGCGGGGAACTCGTCCGCCAGCTCGACCGGTTCGAGCAGGCCATGGGCCGCCCGCCCGCCTTCGTCGACGGGCACCAGCATGTCCATCTCCTCCCCGGCCTGCGCGGCGTCGTGCTGGAGGTGCTGGCGGCGCGCTACCCGGCCGGCACCGTCTGGCTGCGCGACTGCGCCGAACCGCTGCCCCGCATCCTGGCGCGCCGGGTGGCGGCGCCCAAGGCGGCGTTCATCGCGGCGCTGGCGACCGGCCTGCGCGGCCAGGCGGCGGCGCTGGGCATCCCGACCAACCGGGGCTTCCGCGGCGTCTACGATCTGAGGCCGGGCCATGATTTCGGCCGGCTTTTCGCCGCCTTCCTCGATCCGGCGCGGCCGGGGGCGCTGATCATGGTCCACCCGGCCCGGCCGGACGCCGTGCTGGCCGGGCTGGACCCGGTGGTGGAGGCCCGCCACGCCGAGCGGGACTGGCTGGCCTCGCCGGCGGCCGATGCGGCTTTCGCTAAGGCGGGCGCGGTGCCGGCGCGGCTCAACGCTGGTTAGGACAGTATGCCGATCGGGAGAGGCTGGGAGGTGGTGCGTCCTTCGACAGGCTCAGGATGAGGGAGGGGGATGCCAGGCACTCCTGGCTCCTCCGTGAGGAGGAGCAGCAAAACCCAACCCATGGGGAGCAGCTAGATCATCCTCATCCTGAGCCTGTCGAAGGACGCACAGCCTCGACGCTGCCCCTGATCCGAAGACCTCCTACCCCTCGGCCGGCCGGGTGACGACCGGGGCCGGGGCGGCCGTGTTCTCCCGTTGCGAGCGGTCCCGCAGCCAGGCGGGCAGCGTCATCAGCAGGATCGCCCCGACGCCGATGGCGAGGCGCTGCACGAAGCCGAAGGGTCCCGCCACCTCCGCCGCATGCTCGACGGCGTAGACCAGCACCACCTGCGCCGCATAGACCGGCAGCCAGTTGCGGCCCAGCAGCGTCAGCCAGGGCAGGGTCGCCACGGCGTGCAGCAGTTGGCCGGCGAGGCGCACCGGCATCGCTCCCCGGGCACGCCCCTCCGTCAGCAGCCAGGCGGCGAGGAAGGCGATGGCGGCGAACCCGGCCAGGCCGGGGGCGTGCAGGTGCGTATCGTCCAGACGCTGGGCGAAGCCGGCGTTGAAGGCGCTGCCGAACAGCGCGCTCTCATAGGCCAGCTTCATGGCCAGCATCAATGCTGTGAAGCCAAGGCAGGCCAGCACCAGCGGGCGGCCGCCGACGCGGGCCCAGGCGGTGGGGTCCAGCCGGCCCTGCTCGGCCCGCACCCCCAGCCAGAAGCCCAGCACCGGCAGCAGCTGCCAGGCCAGCGGGTTCATGTCGGCCCGGGCGACCGCGCCCGGCAGCAGGCCGCGCATGGCGTCGCCGACGACGGCGCCCAGCATCCCGTCCATGCCGGTCTGCGCCTGCACCCAGAGCCCGGCGCTGACCGCCAGCACGACGGCGGCCCGGCCCCCCAGGATGGCGCGCAGCATCAGCGGGGCGAAGGCCAGGAACAGCACCAGGGTCGGCAGCACCGCCATGAAGGCGGGCTGGTACAGCAGCAGGGCCGCCATGATGCCGTTGGCGGCCGGCCGGCGCTCCAGCGGCCCCGCCAGATCGGACCAGCCGGCCGGCGCCGCCAGCAGCATCAGCGCCAGCAGCCCGCCGACCAGCGCCAGCTGCCAGGCGTAGGCGCCCAGCATCAACCGCCGCGCCAGGCCCGTCTCCGTGCGGGCGGCCAGCCCGACGGCGAGGCCGGCCAGCAGCAGGAAGCCGTGCTCGGCCCGCGCGAAGCCCAGCTTGGCCCAGCCGATCCAGTCCAGCACCTGCGGCACCGCGCCGTCCAGGTTGGCGACCAGCATCATCACCAGCACCAGCCCCAGAAGCCCGTGGATAGGGTCGTAGCGCCTCATGTCTCAGGCTCCGTGATGCGGGTCGGGCACACGCACGCTCGGGCGGAAAAGGCCGGGGCGGGCGTAGTTCACCGCGGCGAAATAGGCGGCGAAGAAGAGGAGCAGCGGGAAGATGGCGCGCGAGTTGTAGATGTAGACGATGCGCGGCAGCTCCAGGAAGTTCAGGAACAGGATCGGGTACAGGCCCAGCGACAGGATGTGCCCCTTGGCCGCGCGCCAGTGCGTCAGGAACATCGACAGGATGAAAGCCAGCAGCACGGCGAAGCCCCACCAGCCGAAGTCGGACATCAGCATCGCCAGCCCGCCGGGGTTGGTCATCTCCTCGTTGCCGACGTCGAACTGGTGCGCGAAGAAGTTCACGGCGTTGTTCTTCTCCGGAATATAGCCGGTGAAGCGCCCGATCATGCGCAGCACGCCGCTGGACCAGTATTCCGTGATGTGGAAGAACTGCTCGTTCATGATGAAGTACGACTTGTTCGTCACGTCGGTGTAGTAGAGCGCCAGGCGCTCCAAATTCCATTGCAGCACGAAGCCGATGTCGAGATGCGCCCAGCCGGTGTCCTCGACGAACTTGGCGTAGAAGCTGCGGAAGATCTCGGCGATGACGAACAGGACCGGCACGGCCACGCCGATCAGCGCCAGCCGCGCCGCCGGGATGAACATCTGGCGCAGCAGCGACAGCACCACCAGCAGCGGCACCATGAACTCCAGCAGCGCCAGCCGCTCCGCCATCAGCAGCGCGCGCAGCAGCAGCACCACGCCGAGCGCGACCAGCACCTTGCGGTAGGGCTTGCCGGAGACGACGCACAGATAGATGTACGGCCCGATGGCGAAGAGATAGCTCTGCGTCAGGATGTTGACGCCCTCGAGGTTCGCCATCGCGTCCTTGATGTCGAAGACGCTGCCCCGGTAGTGCGGCACGGAATAGGCCAGCACCAGCGCGTTGGCGACCACGCCCAGCCACATCAGCGACAGCATGGCGACGCGCAGCGCCTCCAGGTGCGATGCCGAGAAGCGCTGCGGGCGCGGGTCGAAGGTGGGCGCGGTGATGGCGCCGTAGAGCACGTACAGGCCCAGCAGCACCCCGCCCAGCACCAGGCAGTTCAGCGTGTGCTGCAGCGGGTCGACGATCTTGATGATCGCCATGTACTCCATGGGCACGAGATAGGGGAAATAGCTGAGCAGCACGTAAGCGAGCAGGGCGTACACCGGGCTGCTGACGTTGGCGATCAGCCGTCCCCGGTGATCGCGCAGGAACATGCCGGCCGAGGGTGGTCGCAAACCTAACCTCCTGGGAAACATGTCCCGACCCTGGCTGGTGGGGACCGGCCCTAAACGGAGGCGGAAAGCGGCCGGTTCCGCCTGCCCGCCCCGGGCTTCGGGAGCAACCAAGCCGGACGCGGGAAACGCTGGCAACGGGGCAAGGGTGGTGGTGCGCGCGTCCGGGGTGCCACGGCGGGCGGGGTCCGCAAAAGCTAGGGGGAGCGGACGTTTCCGCCCGCTCCCCCTGAAACGACCGACCGTGCGCCCGCGATCAGGCGAGCAGCAGCGGAATGCCCGCGATCTCGATCGGCGGGATGCCGTCCAGCACCACCGTATAGTCCGGCTCGGCCGCCGGGGCCTCGGCCGCAGCTTCGGCGGGAGCGGCCGGGAAGTATTCGGCCTCGGCCGGCTCCGGGGCCGACGCGCGCACCGCCTGCACCTCGGTCACCGGCGCGGCCGACGTCCAGGCCGCGACGTACGGGGCGGCGTCGGCCGACGGGACCCAGGAGACCTCCTCGCCCAGGGCGGCTTGGTCCAGCGAGATCTCCTCGCGGCTGGGGTCCAGGGCGGCCGGGGCGTCGGCGGGAGCGCTGTCCTCCGGGGCCTCGGCGGCCGGGTCGACCACCGGCAGGCCGGCATCCTCGCTGCCCTCGGGGGCGGCGTAGGTCGACCAGGTGGTGCGCGAGGTGGTGTTGGAGATCTGGCGGACATCGGTCGCCGTGCCGCTGATCGCCACCGGGGCGGCGGCCGACTTCTCGAACAGATTGTAGGAGATGGTGATGTCGTCGATCTTGCTGCCGCGGATCATGACGCTGTTCTTGGCGGCGTACATGATCTGGTTGTGCTTGATGAAGATGTCTTCGACCATGTAGCCGGTGCTGTTGTAGATCATCACCGCGCCGTGGCCGGTCGTGGCGCCGCCCACATTCTTGATGATGTTGTCGGCGACCGTCACGTTGCGCACGCCGTAGGTGTCGTAGCTGCTCTCGCCGGAGATGTAGACGCCCGCGAAGCCGGCCTTGTTGCCGTCGACCGTGTTCTTGGAGATGTTGACGTTGTAGCCGCCGACGACACTGATGTTGCGGCCCCAGACATTGTTCATCACCGTGTTGTTGGTGATGGTGATGTCGTGCACCTGGGTGCCGTTGCGCTCGTAGCTCACCACCGCGATGCCGTCGTCATGCGGGTTGGTGATGTAGTTGCCCGACACGGTGATGTGGTGCGAGCCCGACGACATGTGGATGCTGTCGGCGTTGGTGCTGTTGATCTTGTTGTTGATGATCTTGCCGTAGCTGGACCCGTAGGTGACCAGGATGCCGGCGCTCATCGAATTCTTGATCGTCACGCCCTCGATGGTGAAGTTCGAGGCGCCCATGACCCAGATCTTGGCGCTGTCGCCGGTGGAGGCGCGGGTGGTGGCGTCGCTGTCCAGGGCGATGTTGTGGATGCCGCCGCCGCTGCCGGACAGCTTGATCGCCTGGTTGTCGTTGGTGGAGGCGCCCACCGCCTTCAGCACGCTGGCGGTGCCGCTGCCGTAGATGTCCACGCCGCTGTGCAGGTTGATCATGTTCTTGTGCACGAAGGTGCCGGTCGGGACATGGACGTCCAGCCCGTTCGCCTTCGCGTAGTCGATGGTCTTCTGGATGGCGACCGTGTTGTCGGTCACGCCGTCGCCCTTGGCGCCGAACTTCAGAATGGAAACAGTGGCCATGGTGGCAGGTCCTTATCCGATCAGCGGGGACCGGCGCGGCCTTATGCTCTGCGCCGGATCTGCTGCGGAGGTGCCGGGACCCACCCGATCGGGTTAGTCGCTATCCGTTTAGCGCCTCCGCTTGGGTAAGAGCTACCCCGAAATGGCTAATCGGAAGTTAACCCACAAGGACGTGGTAGTGTTTTTTCGCAACGCCAGAATAGAAAAGCCCGCCGATCTGTGACATCGGCGAGCCTGTTCTTGGTATAATGAAGAGATAATACTTCGATATTCGTGGCGTTCTACTTCTGTATCGCGCGGTGATAGGGCTGGCGGCGGTCAGAACAGGCTCTGGTAGGCCGATGCCGTACCATGCCCGATACGCGACCAGGACAGCGCCTCCAGCGGCGCGTGGTCGGACCGCGGCTGGTCGAGGAAGTCCCCCAGCGCGTCCGACAGCACCTCGGGCGTCAGGTCGCCCTCGAACAGCCGCACCCATTCCGGCCCGACAGCCTCCTGCAGCTCGCGCAGGGAGCCGAGGTCGGCGACCAGCACCGGGCGGTCGAAGCTGAGCGCCAGGATGGCGGAACCGGAATTCAGGATGCGGCGGAAGGGCAGCACCACCAGGTCGGCCGCCTTGAGGTAGAGCTGCATGTCCGCCTCGTCGATGAACTCGTCGATCAGGCGGATGCGGCCGTCCTGCGGCGCCAGGATCTCGCGCTTGAGATCCTCGGTGTGGACCCGGCCGGCGATGAGCAGCCGCAGGTTCGGGTCGGGCAGCTGGGCGAAGGCGCGGGCGAGCTGCGGCACGTTCTTGTAGGCGCGGACATTGCCGACGAAGACCAGCACGCGCTCGTGCTCGCCATAGCCCAGCTTGCCCCTGGCCTCCGCGCGCGTCATGGTGTCGGCGTAGGCGCCGCGGAAGTCGCCGTGCGGGATGACGAAGGCCGGCCGCCGGCGCAGCACCGGCCAGCGCCGCTCCACGATCTCGCGCGCCGTCTGCGACAGGTGGATCACCCCGTCGACCGAGGGCAGGAACAGCCGCCAGTACAGCTTCTCCAGCAGCGGATGGCCGGGTTCGTGCGGCCCCTCGTTATGCGCGGTCCAGATGATCTTGGCGCCCTTGGCCCGCTGGGCCCACAGGCTGGCGAAGAAGATGCCGAAGCGTGCCAGGTTGCGCAGCGTCAGCTTCGGGGTGACGAACTTCTCCGGATGGTGCAGGTGCACCACGTCGTAGCGCTGCTTCAGGCAGCGGCCGGGGCTGTACTCCTCGACCGTCAGGCCCTCGGCCTCCAGGCTCTCCGCCAGCAGCGCGTGGAAGGGCTGGGTCGCGCGGAAGCGGTCCTTGGGATAGGCCAGCACGCGCTTCACCCTGCGCCGCGTCCGTGCGCCGGCCTCGGCCTTGCTGTCGGTGGCGGGGAGGGGCTGGGTCATGGCGTGGTCCGGCATGGGGGGAGGGTCCGTGGAAGGGGAGGCTTGCGGAACAGCCCCAAAACGCGCGAGGGGCCGGACTGTTGCCGGGCACCACCGGGACTACCCCGCCTCTCCCCCCGGCATACGTCTCCCGACTCATGCCCGCATCCGATTTGCCGGCGTTAATGCAGTGCGACCGCTTCGCACATTTCGCCGCTACCGAGGACGTGATGATGACCGCTTCCGGCCACATCGACCTGCCCTGCCCGATCCGCTTCCGCACGCCCGACGATGCCCAGCATTTCGTCGGCTTCCACGATATCTGCCCCTGGGCGCCCGGTGCCGACGTGCTGGCCGTCCACCGCATTCCCAAGGGCTATGAGCGGACGCCGCTGGCGGAGGACACGGCCGACATCTGCGTGTGGGACCCCGCCCGCGGCACCGTCGTCAAGGTTGGCGAGACCCAGGCCTGGAACCTGCAGCAGGGCTCGCGCCTGCAGTGGCTGCCCGGCCAAGCCCGCACGCTGGTCTGGAACGAGCGCCGGGGCACGAAATTCGTCGGCGTGCTGCTGGATCTGGAGACGAACGAGCGGCGCGAGGCGGCCTGCTCGATCTACGCCCTGCATCCCGGCGGCCGCAAGGCGCTGACCCCCAGCTTCGCCCGGCTGGGCAAGTACTATCCCAGCTACGGCTATGCCGGCGGCACGGCCCCCGGCCTGCACGCCGTCGCCCCGGCCGAGGACGGCATCTGGGGCGTCGATCTGGAGGCGGACCGGGCGGACCTGCTGGTCTCCATCGACCGGGTGGCCGGCTTCGGTGGGCTGGTGATCGACCCGCCGGTGCCGCACTTCCTGACGCACCCGACCTGGAACCCCTCGGGCGACCGGTTCTGCTTCATCCACCGCTACTTCACGGCGCATGGCGAGATGATGTCCCGCCTGTTCGTCGCCGATGCCGACGGCCAGAATCTGGTGCTGGTGTCGGACGACCGCGTCTCGCACTTCGACTGGCATGACGACGACACGATCTGCGTCTGGGCGCGGATCGGCATGAAGCAGCTGGGGTCCTTGCGCAACAAGGGCATCCTGCAGCATCCGATGGTGCGGCCGCTGGTGAAGCTGGCCAAGAGCCTGCGCCCGGACCTGAAGCGCCGCCTCAATAATGCCGGCTACTGGAGCATCGACGTCCAGGGCCGCCGCCCGCCCGAGCTGGTGATCGAGCGCATCGAGGACGGCCACCAGATGTTCAGCGGCGACAAGCGCTGGATGCTGACCGACACCTATCCGGACCAGGGCCGCGTCTCCACCCTGATGCTGTTCGACCTGCAGGAGAACCGCATCTACGACGTCGCCAAGCTGCACTCGCCCGTCCATGCCGACCACGACCACCGCTGCGACCTGCATCCGCGCTGGAACCGCGGCTCGGACCTGATGTGCGTGGACAACGATGCCGACGGCTTCCGCCGGGTGCTGGTGATCGACCCGGCTCCGGTCTTCGCCGCCGCCGGCGCCGCCGGGCCGGGCGCGGACCGCGGGGAGGCGCGCACCGCCGCCTAAGCGGGGGCACGGGAATCTTCCGCCGACTCCGCCCGGCAAGCCTTGCCGGGCGGAGTTTCGCGTTCCGGGGTGTCCTCTTCCAAGTCTCTGGAATCACGTCGCTTCTTCATTGGCACGGCCCTTGCTCCTTACCCGGCGAACCGCTTTCGGCCCGGAGGGGCCACGCCGTACGTGAAGGAGTAGACCGATGTCGTTCGTGCAGGATTGCGTGAGCCTGTCCCGCCAGCACCTGGTGGCCGGATATCTCGCCGAGGCCGAGATGAGCTGCCGCAGCGCGCTGGCGGCGGAGCCCGTGAACTCCGAGGCCACCCACCTGCTGGGCATCATCGCGCTCCGCGCCAACCGTCCGGTCGAGGCGCACGAGCTGTTCGAGAAGGCCATCGAGCTGGACGGCGGCAACGCCCAGTACCACAACAGCCGCGGCGTGCTGCTCTATGGCTGCCGCCACTTCGAGGAGGCGGAGGAGAGCTTCCGCAAGGCCGTCGAGCTGGACCCGCGCGACCCGCTGGCCCAGAACAACCTGGGCAACGCGCTGCGGGCGCTGGGCCGGCTGGAGGAGGCGGAACCCTGCTTCCGCGCCGCGGTCGAGTTGCGCCCCTCCTACGCCGAGGCGCACAACAACCTGGGCAACACGCTGCGCGAGATGGGCGTGCTGGACGAGGCGGAGTTCTGCTTCCGCCACTCGCTGGCGCTGCGCCCGCACAATCTCGACGCCATGTTCAACCTGGGCGCCCTGCTGCTCTACACCGACCGGCTGGAGGAGGCGGGCCGCCTCTTCGCCGCGGTGCTGGCCGCCGACCCGACCCGCTTCGAGGCCGCCATCTGCCTGTCCCAGGTCTTCCAGGGCCAGGGCCGCGTCGACGACGCGGTGGCGCTGCTGACCGGCGCCCACAACCGCGCCCCCGACAACCAGGCGGTGCTGTTCGCCCTGCAGCTGCTGCGCTCCACCCAGGTCCCGGCCTGGCACATCCCCATGATCAACGACCATGAGCGCAACGACGCCTACGAGGCGGCGCTGCTGCGGGCGGTGAAGCCGGGCGACGTGGTGCTGGAGGTCGGCACGGGCTCCGGCCTGGTGGCCATGATGGCCGCCCGCGCCGGCGCCGCGAAGGTCGTCACCTGCGAGATGCACCAGCCGCTGGTCGAGGTGGCGCGCGAGACCATCGCGCTGAACGGCTATGCCGACCGCATCAGCGTCGTCGCCAAGAAGTCCACCGAGCTGGTGGTCGGCCAGGATCTGCCGGAAAAGGCGGACGTCTTCGTCTCCGAGCTGATCAATGTCGGCATGCTGGCCCCCGACATGCTGGCCATCCTGCAGCATGCCCGCCGCAACCTGGTGAAGCCGGGCGCGAAGATCATCCCGGCGGCGGCCACCGTCTACGGCCAGCTGATCCAGGCCGACGAGCTGCGCCGCATGAGCCCGGTGCGCACCGTCAGCGGCTTCGACATGAGCCGGTTCGACCAGTTCCGCACCCCGGGCTACCAGGTCATCGACCTGGCCGGCGACCCGCACCGCATGCTGTCCGAGCCCTTCGCCGCCTGGAAGTTCGACTTCCGCCAGCCCATGGCCGACAGCGAGTTGAAGACGCTGACCATCAACGCCGCCGAGACCGGCACCGTGCACGGCGTCGCCTTCTGGTTCGACCTGCACATGGACGAGGAGGTCACCTACAGCTCCAAGTCCGCCGCCCGCACCAACCATTGGAAGCAGGCCGTCTACTTCTTCGCCCACGACCTGAAGGTGACCAAAGGCCAGCCGGTCATGGTCGGCACCGGCTACGACCGGACGCAGATTCACTTCTTCGTCTGAGCCCTACGGGCGGTCGGGCTCCCTTGCCGCTTCGTCGGGCAAGGCAGCATCCCGTCTCCCCCGCCCGCGAACTGGCGGCCGCCCAGAAGGGGCGCCGCCGGTTCTTTCTTTTTCGCCCCCTTGCACGCTTCGAACAAAAGCCCACTCTGCTGAAAGAAGGCGGGAGGTGGCGGATGTCTGGCAGGACGGCGAAGGCCAACATGGCGACAAGACGACGCGCCAACCTTATTCGCGACGCGGAGCGCTTAGGTCTGCTCGGAGCCGAAGGACCGCCCCTCATCGTCCGAGTGCCAGCCCTGCTGTTACAGGCCGCGAAGAAGAGGTCAGGAATCAAATCCGACACTGAGCTCCTGACCTACGCCCTGGCGAAGGTCGCGCTGGAAGATGTTTTCCTGGACGCGCTTACGGCCAACCAAGGGACCGTGCCGGACCACTTCTTCGGTGAGGATATGCTCGAGCGAGGATGATGTCGTTTCTCAGGGGCACCACCCTAGGTCACATGGAGCCGCAGGCGCAATGCGACACGTCCCTGCTTGAGAAATGTCGTATCGCACTCCGCTCCATGCGAACTACAACCTACTTCGCTGTTGCCGCCCCTACTTTCAGTTGAAGTGTTGAAGCGCACCGGCAGCGGAGTGACCGAGGCCACATTGCCGAGCGCGTGGTCCACCGTTTCGGCTTATGCGGTCGAAGCCCCAGTCTTGCTGGCAATTTTGGCGGCGACCAGCGATTTGACTACCGGCAGCGTCTGGGCAATAAGCTGCTCCAACATAAAGCCACGAAACAAGGCACGCTGATACTCGCCAAACTCGGTCTGAGGGAAATTCTGGCCCTGTTCGGTGCGCTCGAAGATCAACTGCACCGCTGGGTGTCCGCTCCAATCCGTATCGTGCCAGCGCCCCAAATGCTGATTGCCGTCTCCGTCGATGACGGTGATGCCGGCGGGGAAAAGAATCGTCAGCGTGTCGCGCGCTAATTGGGCATCGAAAGGGCTCTGAATGGACAGGCCAAAGCTGCCCTTTCTGACGTACCAGTCGAACCCCGTGAGATTGAGGCCTTCGGTTTCGCTAGGCTTTCTGAAAATGATTTGAGAATAGCCGGTCCGTTCCTTGACAAGGGGTTTGCACAACGGGTCCGGCTTGAGCCGATTCTCGGCAGCAAGGCAAGTGAGAAGATGCGTCGGTAACGGCATGTCGAAGTTCCCATTGTCCTGGATTAACCAATTCCCAGTGGCGAAGCTCGATGGCTCGCCGCGACTAGGTGCCATGTCCCGAGGACGAGGCAAGTTGCTCGGCCGGATGACCGAGTGAATCTAAGGTGCCGAAGAATTCGCCGCGGAGCAACGGTGATGTGAGAGGCCGGCTTCGGCGCCATTACCTACTCACACCCAGCGTCCATCACACAATCGCGCCGTGGCAGTGCTTGAACTTCTTGCCGCTGCCGCAGGGGCAGGGGGAGTTGCGGGGCGTGTCGCGCCACTGCTCCTGGCCGGAGACGATCTCCTGGGCCTGGGGCAGGGCGCCGGCGCCGTAGGCCGGGCCCGCGGAGCGGCGGACCATGCCCTCGGGCAGGGCGTCGCCGCCGGCCGGGGCCAGGGCCGGGTCCCGGCGCGTCTCGAACATGTCCATCGGCGGCGGCACGAACTCGGGCTCGGGCTGGCGCATCTGGACGTGCATCAGCACGGTCGTGACCGTCTCGCGCAGATGCGTCAGCATCTTCTCGAAGAGGTCGAAGGCCTCGCGCTTGTACTCGTTCAGCGGATCGCGCTGGGCGTAGGCGCGCAGATTGATGCCCTGGCGCAGATGGTCCAGCGACAGCAGGTGGTCCTTCCACTGCTGGTCGAGCAGCTGCAGCAGCAGGCTCTTCTCGATGGAGCGCATGATCTCTGGGCCGTAGGACTCCTCCTTGGCCTTCATGACCGCCTCGGCGGCCTGCTGCAGGCGCTCCTCGATCTCGGCCTCGCCGATGCCCTCCTCCTTGGCCCAGTCGCGCACCGGCAGGTCCAGGCCGAGGATGCGCAGGCACTCCTCGTGCAGCAGGTCCATGTTCCACTGCTCGGCATAGGCGTTGGCCGGGATGGCCTTGGCGACCATGTCCTGGATGGTCTCGCGGCGCATCTCCTCGACGTCGTCCTTGACGTCCGCCGCCTCCATGATCTCGCGGCGCTGCTCGTACACGACCTTGCGCTGGTCGTTCATGACGTTGTCGTACTTGAGCAGGTTCTTGCGGATCTCGAAATTGTGCGCCTCGACGCGCTGCTGGGCCTTCTCCAGCGCCTTGTTGATCCAGGGATGGATGATGGCCTCGCCCTCCTGCAGGCCGAGGCGCTGCAGCATGCCGTCCATCCGCTGCGAGCCGAAGATGCGCATCAGGTCGTCTTCCAGCGACAGGAAGAACTTGGACGCGCCCGGGTCGCCCTGGCGGCCGGAGCGGCCGCGCAGCTGGTTGTCGATGCGGCGGCTCTCGTGCCGCTCGGTGCCGACGACGTAGAGGCCGCCGGCGGCCAGCGCCGTCTCCTTGCCCGCCGCCACCTCGGCGCGGATCTCCGCCTCGCGGCGCGCGCGCAGCGATTCGTCGGTGACCTCGGCCAGCTCGATGGCGATGCGCATGTCGACATTGCCGCCCAGCTGGATGTCGGTGCCGCGGCCGGCCATGTTGGTGGCGATGGTGACGGCACCCGGACGGCCGGCCTGGGAGACGATGTAGGCCTCCTGCTCGTGGAAGCGGGCATTCAGCACATGGTGCGGGATGCCCTTCTTCTTCAGCAGCTCGGCCAGCAGCTCCGACTTCTCGATCGAGACGGTGCCGACCAGGATCGGCTGGTTGCGCTCCCGGCACTCCTCCACCAGCTTGATGATGGCGTCGTACTTCTCCCGCGCGCTGCGGTAGACCTCGTCGTCATGGTCCTGGCGCTTGACCGGCAGGTTGGTCGGCATGTCGACCACCTCCAGCCCGTAGATCTCCTGGAACTCCGACGCCTCGGTCATGGCCGTGCCGGTCATGCCGGCCAGCTTCGGGTAGAGGCGGAAATAGTTCTGGAAGGTGATGGAGGCCAGCGTCTGGTTCTCGCGCTGGATGGTGACGTGCTCCTTCGCCTCCAGCGCCTGGTGCAGGCCCTCGGAGTAGCGGCGCCCCTCCATCATGCGGCCGGTGAACTCGTCGATGATGATGACCTTGTCATCCTTCACGATGTAGTCCACGTCGCGGGTGAAGAGCTTGTGCGCCCGCAGCGCCTGGTTGGTGTGGTGGACCAGGCTGATGTTCTGGATGTCGTAGAGGTCGCCGGTCTTCAGCAGGCCCATCTGGGTCAGGATCTGGGCCACCTTCTCGGTGCCGGCCTCGGTCAGGGAGACGGCCTTGGCCTTCTCGTCCTTCTCGTAGTCGCCCTCGACCAGATGCGCCATGACCGTGTCGACCGCCATGTACAGCTCGGAGCTGTCGGTGGACGGGCCGGAGATGATCAGCGGCGTGCGCGCCTCGTCGACCAGGATGCTGTCGACCTCGTCGACGATGGCGAAGTTGAAGTCGCGCTGGACCATGTCCTGCAGGCGGAACTTCATGTTGTCGCGCAGATAGTCGAAGCCGAACTCGTTGTTCGTGCCGTAGGTGATATCGGCGGCGTAGGCGGCGCGGCGCTCGTCGTCGTCCAGCCCATGGACGATGCAGCCGGTGGTCAGGCCCAGGAAGTTGTAGACCTTGCCCATCCAGGCGCTGTCGCGCTTGGCCAGATAGTCGTTCACGGTGACGACGTGGACGCCCTTGCCCTCCAGCGCGTTCAGGTACACGGCCAGGGTCGCCACCAGCGTCTTGCCCTCGCCGGTGCGCATCTCGGCGATGCGGCCCTGGTGCAGGACCATGCCGCCCATCAGCTGCGTGTCGAAGTGGCGCTGGCCCAGCGTGCGCTTGGCCGCCTCGCGCACGGTGGCGAAGGCGTCCGGCAGGATGTCGTCCAGGCTCTCGCCGTTGGCGACCCGGTCGCGCAGCCAGTCGGTGCGCATGCGCAGCTCGTCGTCGGACAGCGAGACCAGCTTCGGCTCGATCGCGTTGATGGACTCGACCTTGGCCCGCAGGCCCTTGACAACGCGGTCGTTGGCGCTGCCGAACAGCTTGCGGGCGATGGCACCGAACATGAAAACCTCAGGGCAGGGATGGGCGAGGGCGCGGCGGGGCCGGCCCTTGGACAGTTGGGACCGCGTGTCACATAAGCCCGTGGCACCGGATCGTCAACGCAAGACGGGGCGCAGCGACGCCTTGTCATAGGCCGCCCGGCGCATGGCTCGCCCCGATCCCGCCATTTTCCGGTGCTTGTGATTATCCGGGGCGGGGCGGGCGCATTTCCCAGCCGCCGCTTGCCCGGCACCCCGTCCCGTGGTTTAAGGCGGGGTGCCGAAGGTGGGCCTACCCATGGGTTGCCTCCGCCGTCGCCCCGCTCGTCCAGTCCCTACCCTGAGGAACTCTCCCCTATGCTCGTTCCGATGCTGCGTGTGGCCGCCCTGTCCGCGGTTCTCGCTTCCTCCGCCGCGACCGTCGCGCTGGCCCAGACCACTCCGGCGCCCGCCGCCCCGGCCGCCAAGACCGCCGAGCCCGACCCGGTCGTGGCCCGCGTCAACGGCAAGGAGGTCCGCCGCACCGAGTTCCTGGCCGCGCTGGAGCAGCTGCCGCCGCAGGTGCAGCAGATGCCGCTGCAGCAGATCTACCAGCCGCTGCTGGAGCAGATCGTGAACTCCAAGCTGGTCGCCGACGCCGCCTACAAGGCCAAGCTGCAGGACAGCAAGGAAGTGAAGGCCAAGGTGAAGCAGGCGGAAGAGCGCTTCGTCCAGGAGGCCTACCTGGTCAAGCAGATCGACTCGAAGATCACCGAGGCCGGCATGCGCAAGAAGTATGACGAGTGGGTCAAGGCCAACCCGCCGCAGGACGAGGTCCGCGCCCGCCACATCCTGACCAAGACCAAGGAAGAGGCCGACGCGGTCATCAAGCAGCTGGCCGGCGGCGCCGACTTCGCCAAGCTGGCGGCCGAGCAGAAGATCGACACCGCCGCCGCCTCGCAGCAGGGCGACCTCGGCTACTTCGTCGCCGACGAGATGGTCGAGCCCTTCTCCAAGGCCGCCTTCGCCATGAAGGCGGGCGAGGTCAGCAAGGCCCCGGTGGAGACCCAGTTCGGCTTCCACGTCATCAAGGTCGAGGACAAGCGCAAGCGCACCCCGCCGACCTTCGAGCAGGCCGCCCCGCAGATCCGCGAGGCGATGGCCCAGGAGATCGCCGGCACCATCGTCGAGGATCTGCGCAAGACCGCCAAGATCGAGGTCTACGGCCTGGACGGCTCGGCGCTGCCGGCCGCCACCACCAAGACCCCGGCGGGCGACGCGCCGATCACCGGGGGCAACCGCCAGTCGGCCCCGGCCCCGACGACCGAGAAGAAGAACTGACCGGCCGCATAAGCCGGACATGAAAAAGGGCGCGGTGGTCCAGGCCACCGCGCCCTTCGTCATTTCGGGGGAGCTGTCCTCGGGCGGCGCATACCCTGATCCTTCTCCCCTTGAGGGAGAAGGATGGGGTCCCAAGCCTGCTTGGGGAGGATGAGGGGTGCCGCGAAGCGGCCACTCGACGGAGAATCCTGGACCAGCGGGTGAGAACGTCGGGCTGTCGCCCGCCGACCCCTCACCCTCCCAAACCTGCGGTTTGGGTCCCATCCCTCTCCCTCAGGGGGAGAGGGATAAAAGCGCGATCCTTACTTCTTCTTCGGCGCCGGGGCGGGTTCCTCCTCGACGGGCTCCTCCTCGGGGGCCTCGTCGCCGAGTTCCTCGTCCTCGCCCTTGCGCTTCAGGCCGGCGGCCTTCTCGGCGGCCTCGACCTCGGCCTGCTTCTTCTCGAACATGGCCTGGTTCTGCATGAGGAAGGTCGCGTTCTCCCGCATGACCGGGTCCATGTCGATCTTCTTGCCGCCGGCCTGCTCGGCCATCATGGCGAAACCGGCTTCCAGGAACGAGCCCAGCTGGCGCGCCAGCTCGTCGGGCGAGCAGCCGTTCTTGGTCAGGATGGCCGAGGCCAGCGGCGCCTCCTGCTTCATGAAGGCGGCGAACTGCTCGAAGGACTCGTCGTTGGACGCGTCCGGCATGTTCTCCAGCTCGGACTTCAGGCGGGCATTCTTCGCCGCCTCCTTGTAGATGGCGATCTGCCCGTTCTGGCAGGCCTCCACCGCCTTGACCGTCAGCTTGTAGCCGGTCTGCGACTTCAGCTGCTCGGCCGCCGATGCGGAGCCGACGGCCAGCAGGCCCGCGGCCAGGCCCAGGGAAAGGGCGGGGAGGATGAGGGTCTTCATGCGTGCACCATGCGTGTTGCGGGCACCGGGGCGCCGTCGCCCCGCCTACCCTTGGATGAGCACCTCTTTCTATCCCGGCGGCGCCGGGGCGGCTGCCATCTATTTCGGGGGATGGGCCCGGCGCGGCGCGGACTTGACCTGCGACCCGGTGCCCGGCTTCATGCAGCCCGACGCGCCACCGCCCCTTCAGGAGCACTCCGCATGGCCAATCCGGTCTCGCCCCTCGCCCCCCAGGGCTTCCCCTCGCTGCCGCCGATCGCGGGCGTGCGGCTGGCGAGCCACAATTGCGGCATCCGCTACAAGGGGCGCGACGATCTGATGCTGGCGGTGCTGCCGGAGGGCACGACCGTGGCCGGCGTGCTGACCCGCTCGCTGACCGCGTCGGCCCCGGTGCATTGGTGCCGCGCCGGGCTCAAGGGCGGCTCGGCCCGCTGCCTGGTGGTGAATGCCGGCAACTCCAACGCCTTCACCGGCGCCGCCGGCGAGGCCTTCGTCAAGGCCACGGTGGAGGAGGCGGCGCGGCTGGCGGGCTGCATGACGTCGGAGGTGTTCGTCGCCTCCACCGGCGTCATCGGCCAGCCCATGCCGGCCGACAAGATCAGCGGCCAGCTGAAGGACGCCTTCCCCAAGCTGTCCGAGACCGCCTGGGAGCCCGCCGCCCGCGCCATCATGACCACCGACACCTTCGCCAAGGGCGCCACGGCGACGGCGAAGATCGATGGCGTCGAGGTCCGCATCAGCGGCTTCGCCAAGGGCAGCGGGATGATCGCCCCCGATATGGCGACCATGCTGGGCTTCATCTTCACCGACGCGGCGATATCCGCCCCGGCGCTGCAGGCCATGCTGTCGGCCAGCAACGAGCGCAGCTTCAACTGCGTGACGGTGGACGGCGACACCTCGACCAGCGACACGGTCATCATGGCCGCGACGGGGACGGCCGGGCACAAGCCGGTCACCGACGCCGCCGACCCCCGCGCCCGCGCCTTCCGCAAGGCGCTGGACGCCGTCTGCCTGGATTTGGCGCAGCAGATCGTGCGCGACGGCGAGGGGGCGACCAAGTTCGTCACCCTGACGGTGCGCGGCGCCGCCTCGAACAAGGCGGCCAAGCGCATCGCGCTCACGGTCGCCAACTCGCCGCTGGTGAAGACCGCCATCGCCGGCGAGGACGCCAATTGGGGCCGCATCGTCGCCGCCGTAGGCCGCGCCGGCGAGAAGGCCGACCGCGACAGGCTGGTCATCTCCATCGGCGGCGTGCAGATCTGCGCCAACGGGATGGAGGTGCCGGGCTATGACGAGGCGCCGGTCGTCGCCCACATGAAGGGGCAGGAGATCGACATCGACGTCGACCTGGGCCTTGGCCGGGGCAGGGCCACGGTCTGGACCTGCGACCTGACCCACCGCTACATCGACATCAACGGCAGCTACCGCTCGTGAGCCCTGCGCGCCCCGACTGGCCCGACCGGCTGGAGACGGACCGGCTGCTGCTGCGCCCGCTGGAGAAGGCGGACCTGCCCGTGCTGGTGCGCGAGCTGGGCCGGTGGGAGGTGGCGCGCTGGCTGATCCGGGTGCCGCATCCCTACACGCCTGAGGACGCGGCGACCTGGCTCGCCATGACCATCTCGGGGCGCCGCGAAGGGACCATGCTGCATTTCGTGGCCGTGCCGAAGGACGATCCCTCGGCCGAGCTGCTGGGCGCCGCCGGACTGATGCCCGGTGCCCGCGAGCGCGGCGCCGCCGAACTGGGCTACTGGCTGCGTCAGGACGCCTGGGGCCGGGGCTACGGCACCGAGATGGCCGCTGCCATGGTGCGCTGCGCCTTCCGCGACATGGACCTCGGCGCGGTGACCGCCGCCACCGACCTGGAGAACGACGCCTCTCATGCTGTGTTGCTGAAGGCCGGGCTGCGCCAGACCGGCATCGACCCGCAGCATCCCCGCTACCTCAGGGGCGACCCGGCGCCCGCCCGCCTCTACCGCCTGACCCGAGCCGAATGGGATTCCGCACGATGAGCGACGATGCCGACACCCCCTGCTGGAACGGCCGGCCCGAGCCGGCGGGCGCCCTGCCGATCCTGCTGGTCGCGGCCGTCGCGCTGGTCGACCCCGACGGCCGCGTGCTGCTGACCCAGCGCCCGCCCGGCAAGCAGCTGGCCGGCCTCTGGGAGTTCCCGGGCGGCAAGGTCAATCCGGGGGAGACGCCGGAGGCCGCCCTGGTGCGCGAGCTGAAGGAGGAGCTGGGCATCGACACCCGCTCCAGCTGCCTGGCGCCGCTGACCTTCGCCAGCCACCGCTACGAGACCTTCCACCTGCTGATGCCGCTCTACGCCTGCCGGGTCTGGCAGGGCACGCCGCAGGGGCTGGAAGGGCAGAATTTGGCCTGGGTGAAGCCGCTGCGCATGGGCGACTACCCGATGCCGCCGGCCGACATCCCGCTGGTGGCGATGCTGCGCGACCTGCTGTGACCTAACCTTAGGAATTAGGTCATCCGGGTGGGGTTCCGCGCGGCTTTGTTGTAGGATGGGGCTGCGGGAGCCGCCTCACCGGGAGGTGGCCCCAACACCGACGGCCTTGATGACCGGCGATTCGCTCCTGGACGCGCGCACCCTGTTCCTGACGCAGCCGATCATTCATCTGATCGCCGCGTTCTGGCTCCACATGGTCGCGCGCACCGGCCGACGGGTGGAGGGGCTGACCACCTGGTCCGTCGCCAATCTCTGCTACGCCGCCGGGCTGATCCTGATCGGGCTGCGCGACCGCATCCCCGATCCCGTCTCCATCACCGCCGCCAATGGGATGATCCTCTGCGGCTATCTGGCGACCCATGCCGGCGTGCTGCAGTTCGCCCGGCTGAGCCTGCGCCCGCTGGCGCCGCTGGCCGTCGCCTGCGCCGCCGTGCTGTCGCTGCACGCCTGGTTCACCTACGTGGTGCCCGATACGGCGCTGCGCGTCGCGGTGATGACCGCCGGGCTGGGGCTGCTGTCGCCCGTCACCGCCTGGCGGCTGTTCACCTCGATGGAGCCGGCGGTGCGGCCGGCGGCCCGGGCCGTGGGCGTCACCTACCTGTTCTGGTCGGCCTTCTGCCTGTTCCGGGCGGGCTGGACCTGGTTCTCCCCGAACCCGGACGACCCGCTCTACGGCGATCCGGTGCAGGAGATCGCGACGCTGGTCGCCATCATCATCGCCGCCAGCGCCTCGCAGGGCTATCTCTGGATGGCCGGCATGCGGCTGGAGGCGGAGCTGTTCCGCCAGTCCCGCCACGACCCGCTGACGGGCGTGATGAATCGCCGCGGCGCCTGGGAGGTGGCCGACGTCGAGGTCGCCCGGGCGCTGCGCCATGAGCGGCCGCTGGCGGTGCTGCAGCTCGACCTGGACCGCTTCAAGCTGCTGAACGACCGGCTGGGCCACGCGGCCGGCGACCGTGCGCTGGTGGCCCTGACCGAGCGGGTGCAGGCGCTGCTGCGCCGGAGCGACCTGATGGCCCGGGCCGGCGGCGAGGAGTTCATCGTGCTGCTGCCCGAGACCGGACGCGACGAGGCGCTGGCCGTGGCCGAGCGCATCCGCGCCTCGGTGGAGCAGATGCGGATCCCGCACGAGGGTGCCACCGTCGCCTTCACCGTCAGCATCGGCGTCGCCACGCTGGGCGACGACGCCCATTCCTGGGAGCCGCTGCTGGCCGCCGCCGACACGGCGCTATACCTCGCCAAGAGCAACGGCCGCAACCGCGTCGAGGTGGCCGCCACCACCGCCCAGATCGCCGAGCGCGCGCCGCTGCTGATGGGGGCGTGAGACCGCGGCGGGCTTGTCGGGGCAGCGTTGCCGGGGTGCGTGCTTCGACAGGCTCAGCATGAGGGGATGATTGCTGCTCCCAGCCGTGCCTGTGCACACTGAATTAGGGAGTGCCTGGCATCCCCCCTTCCTCATCCTGAGCCTGTCGAAGGACGCACGACGTTCCAGCCTCTCCCGGTCTCGCGGGGCATCCGGCGGGTCATAGGCGCATCGGGTGCTTCCCTCCCGGGCCGCGCCGGGGCACCCTGGCCTTGGTTAACGTCCAAGGACCCGCCCCATGCAGCTCCGCCCCTTCGGCGACACCGGCCTCACCGTCTCCGCCCTCGGCTTCGGCGCCGGGACCGTCGGCGACGCCCGCATCGACGAGGAGGCGGCCGGCCGCCTGCTGAACCGCGCCGCCGATCTGGGCGTGACGCTCTTCGACACGGCGCGCGGCTACGGCCTGTCGGAGGAGCGCATCGGCCGGCACCTGGCGCACCGGCGGAACGGACTCGTGATCTCCACCAAGGTCGGCTACGGCATCGAGGGGCACCAGGACTGGACCTACGGGTGCGTCGCCGCCGGGGTGGACGAGGCGCTCCGCCGGCTCGCCACCGACCGGATCGACATCTGCCACCTGCATTCCTGTCCCCGCGAGGTGCTGGAGCGCGGCGAGGTGATCGAGGCGCTGGAGGCGGCCGTGAAGGCCGGCAAGGTCAGGGTCATGGCCTATTCCGGCGAGAACGACGCGCTGGACTGGGCGGTGGCCTCCGGCCGCTTCGGCTCGGTGGAGCATTCGCTGTCGATCTGCGACCAGCGGGTCATCGACGGGGCGCTGGGCGAGTCGCGCCGCCGTGGGCTGGGCGTCATCGCCAAGCGGCCGGTGGCAAACGCGCCCTGGCGGTTCAATGAGTGCCCCAAGGGCGACTATGCCGAGGAGTACTGGTGGCGCTGGACCACCATGAAGATCGATCCGCGCGGGCTGGACTGGCAGGAGCTGGCCGTGCGCTTCTCCGCCTTCACACCCGGGGTCCACAGCATCATCATCGGCACCGGCAACGAGGCGCACCTGGCCCGCAACGCCGAGCTGATATCCCGGGGCCCGCTCCCCGACGACCATGTCGCCGCCATCCGCGAGGCCTTCCGCGCCAACGACCCGGGCTGGTGGCGCGGCGAGGTGTGAGAGCGCCGTCCGCCCTCTCCTTTGTTCGTCATCCCCGCGGAGGCGGGGACCCAGGCATTCCGCTTGCTCCGCAGCTTGGAAGGGGAGGCGCGACGCGGTCCTTTGCGCCTTTATGGTGCCTTGGTAGCAAGCTCATTACCTGGGTCCCCGCCTCCGCGGGATTGACGGGTAGGGGGTGGGGCGGCCGCACGGCCCATGTCACGCCGCCCTTCCACAAAGACGTATGAGCGTCCCCTCCGTCGTTGACTTTCCGCCCTCTGCGGCTAGGTTAGGCGCGAACGCTGACGACCCCTCGCGGGAGAGATCGGCGGGGTGCGGGCAACCGCGCCGCCGCCGGCGCCGAAGGAGCAACCGCCCCCGGAAACTCTCAGGCAGAAGGACCGCAGGGGGAAGCGTATCTGGAAAGCAGGCGGAGGCCATCGTCCGGGCGACCGGCGGGACCTTACGCCCACCGACGGAGTAAGCGGCGCGGCCCGGGTTCGGGGCGCACGCGAATCTCTCAGGGGCCGCGACAGAGGGGGGCACGCCTGCACGGGATCGTCCCGGGCGGGACGACTCTGTCCATGAGGCCCGCCCGTGAGCGATCACCCCGCCGAGACCATTCTCACCACCCCGCTGAACGCGCTGCACCGCGAGCTGGGCGCCAAGATGGTGCCCTTCGCCGGCTACGACATGCCCGTGCAGTATCCGATGGGCGTGCTGAAGGAGCATCTGCACACCCGCGAGAAGGCCGGCCTGTTCGACGTCTCGCACATGGGCCAGGTGATCCTGCGCGGCGCCGACCCGGCCGCCGCCCTGGAGACGCTGGTCCCCGGCGACCTGAAGGCGCTGGGCCTGGGCCGCATGCGCTACAGCTTCTTCACCAACGGGTCGGGCGGCATCCTCGACGACCTCATGATCACCAACATGGGCGACCATCTGTTCGTGGTCGTCAATGCCGCCTGCAAGGTGGCCGACATCGCCCATATGCGTGAGCATCTGAAGGGCGTCGACATCGAGTATCTGGGCGACGACCGCGGCCTGCTGGCGCTGCAGGGCCCGATGGCACACATCGTGCTGGCGCGCTTCATCCCTGAGGCCGCCACCATGCCCTTCATGTCGGCGCTGACCGGCAGCATCCAGGGCGTGCCCGTCATCGTCACCCGCTCCGGCTACACCGGCGAGGACGGCTACGAGGTGTCGGTCGACGCCGCCGATGCCGAGAAGATCGCGCGCCTGTTCCTGGCGCAGGAGGAGGTCGCCCCCATCGGCCTCGGCGCCCGCGACAGCCTGCGGCTGGAGGCCGGCCTCTGCCTCTACGGCCATGACCTCGACGCCACCACCACCCCGGTCGAGGCCGGCCTGACCTGGGCCATCTCCAAGCGCCGCCGCGAGGAGGGGGGCTTCCCCGGCGACGCCGTGGTGAAGGCGCAGCTGAAGGACGGGGCGGCGCGCAAGCGCGTCGGCATTGTTCCTGAGGGCCGCGCCCCGGCGCGCGAGGGCACCGAGATCCAGGACATGGACGGCCGCGTCATCGGCACCGTCACCAGCGGCGGCTTCGGCCCGACGCTGAACGGCCCGATGGCGATGGGCTATGTCGATGCCGGGCACGCCGCCGCCGGGACGCCGGTGCAGCTGGTCGTGCGCGGCAAGCCGCTGCCGGCCAAGGTCGCCCCCATGCCCTTCGTGCCCCAGCGCTACTACCGGGGCTGAAATTTATCGCCGCCCCGATGAGGGGCGGCCCGTGGAACAGCGTCGCGCCAGCGACATATCAAGCGCCAGGAAGGACCAGACCATGATCCGTTTCACCAAGGACCACGAGTGGATCAAGCTCGAGGGCGACGTCGCCACCGTCGGCATCACCCAGTTCGCCCAGGGCCAGCTGGGTGACGTCGTGTTCGTCGAGGTGCCCGAGGCCGGCCGCGCCGTCGAGGCCGGCAAGGAGGCCGCCGTGGTCGAGTCGGTGAAGGCCGCCTCGGAGGTCTACGCGCCGGTCTCCGGCACCGTGACCGAGGGCAACCAGGCCGTGGCCGACGACCCCTCCCTGGTCAACCGCGACCCCGAGGGCGAGGGCTGGTTCTTCAAGCTGAAGCTCGCCAATACCGCCGACCTGGACAAGCTGATGGACGAGGCCGCCTACAAGGCCTTCGTCGAGGAGCAGCACTGATGCGTTATCTTCCCCTGACCGAGGCCGACCGGCGCGAGATGCTCGCCAGCATCGGCGCGCCGTCGGTCGACGCCCTCTTCAAGGACGTGCCCGGGCACGCCCGCCTGCCCGGCCCCATCGAGGGCCTGCCCATGCATATGGGCGAGCTGCAGGTGGAGCGTGAGCTCTCCGCCCTGGCCGCGAAGAACGTGCCGGCCGGTTCCGTGCCCTTCTTCCTGGGCGCCGGCGCCTACCGCCACCATGTGCCGGCCTCGGTCGACCACATGCTGCTGCGCGGCGAGTTCCTGACCAGCTACACCCCCTACCAGCCGGAGGTGAGCCAGGGCACGCTGCAGTATCTGTTCGAGTTCCAGACCCAGGTCGCCCTGCTGACCGGCATGGATGTCGCCAACGCCTCCATGTATGACGGCGCCACCTCCTGCGCCGAGGCGGTGCTGATGGCCAACCGCATCACGCGGCGGACCAAGGCGATCCTGTCCGGCGGCCTGCACCCGCACTACCGCGACGTCACCCGCACCAACGCCGAGGTGCTGGGCTTCGACATCCGCCTGGCCCCGGTCGACCCCACGGGCACCGAGAGCCTGATCGCGCAGATCGACGAGCAGACCGCCTGCGTCGTGGTGCAGAACCCGACCCTGTTCGGCCATGTCGCCGACCTGACGGAACTCGCCGCCGCCTGCCACGCCAAGGGTGCCCTGCTGGTGGTCGCGGTGACCGAGGTGGTCAGCCTCGGCCTGATCGACCCGCCGGGCGCCATGGGCGCCGACATCGTCGTGGCCGAGGGCCAGTCGATCGGCAACGGGCTTAATTTCGGCGGTCCTTACGTGGGCCTCTTCGCCACCCGTGAGAAGTTCGTGCGCCAGATGCCGGGCCGCCTCTGCGGCCAGACGGTGGACGCCGACGGCCGCCGCGGCTTCGTGCTGACCCTCTCCACCCGCGAGCAGCACATCCGCCGCGAGAAGGCGACCAGCAACATCTGCACGAACTCCGGCCTGTGCGCGCTGGCCTTCACCATCCACCTGTCGCTGCTGGGCGAGGAGGGGCTGAAGGGCCTGGCGCGGCTGAACCACGCCAAGGCGGTGCAGCTGGCCGGCAAGCTGAAGGCCGTGAAGGGCGTCGAGCTGCTGAACGACGGCTTCTTCAACGAGTTCACGCTGCGGCTTTCCAAGCCCGCCGGCCCGGTCGTCGACGCCCTGGCGGCGCGCGGCATCCTGGCGGGTGTGCCCGGCCCGCGCCTGTTTCCAGGCGAGGCCGCGCTCGAGAACATCCTGATCG
>DASPNP010000040.1:0-23743 GCA_035626475.1 Azospirillaceae bacterium | reverse complement strand
TGCGCGCAGGGCGGCGACGGCCTCGGCGACGCTTCCGCCCTCCGGCAGCTGCAGGATGGCGATGTCAGGCTCCAGCCCGGACCCCAGAGCCGAGCACGCCGCCGCCACGGTCTGGGCGACGCCGACGACGCAGACGTCGTTCCGGGAGGCGATGAGCCCGAGTGCTCGCAGATGGTTGGAATTCGGGCTGGCGATGAAGGCCTTGATCATTGTTCCCTCCGTCCGCCTTTTCCAGGCGTTGTCGAGCTGTCCCCATGCGACCATTCACGTCCTAGGGATGAGCTGGCGACTGCGTTTGCCGTTCTGCAACGGACGCGCGGGGCGGCTCACATCCCAAAAAAAAGCCCGCCGACAGAGGGGCGGCGGGCTGGAAGGTCATGGAGCTAGGTAGAATCGGCGCTGCTCCCTGCAGCGCCGGAGCCTCAATACTTAGAGTGTGCTATTTAAGCATTGTCTTGGCTAAGGCGCGTCCGCAGGAGAGGCTGCCCCTATCTTGCGGGACTGCCTGAAGTGCCGGCACCCTCGCGCCAGTCAGCCGGCGGGCGGAAGACAAAGCGGTCAACCCTGCCCATCCGACTGCACGGGGAGAGACCCCATCAAACCGCCGGCGGTTCCGGCCGCGCCCCTGAGAGTCACGGGTTTCTCGGGGGGAGGCTGGGGTCGCGCTCGGGATCGGCCCCGCCGCCTTGCACGACCGGATTTGGATCGCTGCCGATCGTGCCGGTACGCTTCTCCGGTAAATTGCCTTCAGGCAGGGCACCATCAGGTGCGCCTGTGGCCGTGGCGTCGGGGCTGGCGGCGCCTCCCTGGTCGACAGGCTCCGGGGCCTGCCCGATCGCCCCCTGCCGCTTTTCCGCCAGGGACTGGTCCGGCAACTGGCCCGTCGTCGTGGCCCCGGGGGCCGCGTCACCGGTTGCGGGAGCGCTGCCGCCTGTCGGCGGCGTGCCGCCCGCCGCGTCGAGGGTTCCGGCCGCTCCGGTTCGCGTGGACGGATCGATCGTCATGGTGACCGTGTCGCCGCTGCGGGTCAGGCCGGTCGCCAGATGGCTGGAGTCCAGGACCCGTACACTCGTGAAGCCAGCCTTCTCCAGATCCTCGCGCAGTTGCTGCTGCCCGGTCAGAGCAGCCTGCCCACCGGCTGCGGAGGAAGGTGTCGTTGGCGCCGCAGGGGTGACCGCGAAGGTGACGTGCTCGCCGTCCTTGGTCACGGCACTGACCAGGTAGGCCGCGTCCAGAGGCCTGACATCCCGAATGCCGGCCCGCGCGAGCGCATCCTCGACCTGTGCAGGGCCGCGCACCGGTGGTTGCGCCGCCGTCCCGGAACCGTCCTGCCCGCCTTGGGCAAAGGCCACGGATGCGGTGGATAGCGCCAAGAGGATGGCGGGCATCTTGATCCTGATCATCATTCTGCTCCTCCGAGGGATGGGGTCGCGAACGTCGCCGGTCCGGCGTGACGCGCCGGGGTGGAGGCTCATGCTATCGTGATGCCGGATTCCGGGATGGTCCCGTCCGAGCCGCCAGGGCGCTATCCAGCGCCTCCCGCATCAGCCGGGTTCGCGCTTCCTGCCAGCGCTGCCGCAGTTCCGGATCGGCCGGCATCTCGCCGAAGCCGAAGGGAACAGGGCTGATGTCGTTCCCCTGCCATTGCAGCGGCACATCGGCCGGTGCGGTACCGGACCCGGGAAACGGAGCCGTGTCCTTGCTGCTTTCCATCGCGCCTCTCCAGGAATGAACCAGGCGGTGCGGAACGGAGGCGGGACACCGGCTCCGCCGCGTGGCCATGACGGTCGGTAAAAACCAGCCCGCCGGCCAATGGATGGCCGGCGGACCGAAGTGAATTTTCTTGCTCTGCAAAGCAGGGAACGTCTGCGTTGCCTCCCAAGCGCAACAATACACTCACCACCGGAATGCTAATGTGGAGAAGACGTGCTAGATAAATGCTCGAAATATTGGGCGAAGTGCCGGACCGGAGGAGCGGCGCCGCACCGAAGGTTTGTGCTTGCGTCAGGCGCCCGCTCCGCCGATCCAGGTGCTTGCCGCAATGGGAAGCGGCGTTCCATGTTTACGGAGAGTATTTACCGCCGCCGGCCGGGAACTTCGGGCGGAGAGGCTGGACGCCCGCGCGACGCGCGCCTCGCCGACTGGTCCGAAGGATCCTCATGCATCCATCCGGCGGCCCGCGCGTTTCCCTGTTCATCGATCGGAAGAGGACAGGCACCATGCTCAAGGCCATCGGGTGGATCGTCGGCATCATCGTCCTGCTCGCACTGCTGTTCGTGGTCGGTGTCCTCGACCTGATCTTCTGATGTTGCGGGTGGGACCAGAAGGTGCGCGGCGACCGCCTTCACATGCCGGATGAAGTGCCGCGCCGCGTCTCCGTGGACCGGGATCACCACCGGTCCATCCCACCTGCTCAAGATTCGGTCGCGCCTGTCCTCGTCGCGCAGGAGGCCGTCCGCGACCAGGCGCAGCGGCCGCTGCTCCCATGCCGGCGTCGCGGCCGGCTTGCGCTATCCGAACCCGAATACGGGATGCCTCCCGGTCCCCTGTCCGCGGTACCGGGAGGCTCTCTCCCACGTCTGGCTCAGCGGTTCGGCCGATTAGGGCTGGTGCCGGATTGCCCGTCCTGCTTCACCGTGTCCTTGCCGATGGCGCCCTGCCGCTCACCGGCCAGCGAGTTGGCGGGCAGATCGCCTGTCGGGCTGGCAGGAGCGGTCGCGGTGGACTGGCTGTCGGTCTGGGTCACACCGGCACCGGCGGCGGCGCCCTGGCGCTCCGCCGCCAGACTGCCCTGGGGCAGGGACCCGGTACTTCCCGTCGCCGTATTCCCGGCCGAGCCGCCTTGCGCCGCGGCGCCGGTGGTTGCGGTGCCGGCGGCCGCGGTCCCACTGCCATAGGTGGTCGTGGTGCCCTGGGTGGTCCCGCCGGCCGTCGCCGTGCCACTGCCGGCGGCGTTTCCTGCCTCGGGCCCGCTGGCCGCCGCCCCGCCCGTACCGGACGCGGCGCTGGTCGACGCGCTGCCGCTCGGTGCGGGGGTGTCCGCCGATGCCGTGTTGCCGCCGGCCTGGCAGGCGGCAGTCAGCGCCAGAATGGCCAGGGCGCTGGTCAGCGCCGGCAGGCGTGTACGCATGGTCTTCATGATCGTTTCTCCCGTCGAGGGTGGCCGCCTGGGAGCGTGACCGCGGGAGCGGGGCGTCCGGACTCGTGCCGTAGCCGCGCGGGACGCCCGCCAATGCCCGTTCTCAAGCTTATTCTTATCAACGGCAATCATCCGCCGGAGTTGCCACCCTCCGGCCCCGCCTCTCCGAAAGGCCTGCCGATCGACGACCCCTATCCCCACGGACCGGGGGGGCTCCACTCCTCAGGTGGCAAGCACGGCCACCCGAGCGGCGCAAAGCTTGAACTCCGGAATCTTGCCGTACGGGTCCAGCGCCGGATTGGTGAGGATGTTGGCGGCCGCCTCGCGGTAGCAGAAGGGAATGAAGAGGCTTCCGGGCGACACGTCGCGGTCCGGGCGCACCGGCAGCTCAATCTGTCCTCGGCGTGTCTCCACCGCCACCGTGCCGCCGGCGGTGATGCCCAGCCGCCGCAGATCCTTCGGATTCATGGTGACGAAGGGTTCCGGTTCCAACGCGTTCAGCGCCGAGGCGCGGCGCGTCATGGCGCCGGTGTGCCAGTGCTCCAGCAGGCGGCCGGTGGTCAGCAGCCAGGGGAAGTCGGCGTCCGGCGGTTCGTCCGGGGGCACCAAGCCGACCGGCACCACCCGGGCCCGCCCGGAGGCGGTGGGAAAGCCATCGCCGAAGATGATGGCCCTGCCGTGTCCCGTGGCGGGGTCCAACGGATAGGTCACGGATCCGTCGCGCTCCAGCCTCTCCCAACCGATGCCGGCCAGCGACGGCATCAGCGCCGCCATCTCGCCGAACACCTCCGCCGGGCCGCGGTGGCGCCAGGGCAGGCCAAGCCGGATGCCCAGCTCCTCGATCAGCCAGAGGTCCTGGCGGGCCTCGCCGGGCAGGGGCAGGGCTTGGCGGCCCAGCTGCACCCGCCGGTCGGTGTTGGTGAAGGTTCCCGTCTTCTCCGGAAAGGCGCTGGCCGGCAGGATGACGTCGGCATAGGCGGCCGTCTCGGTCAGGAAGATGTCCTGGACCACCAGATGCTCCAGTGCCGCCAGCGCCTCCCGCGCGTGGTTCAGGTCCGGGTCGGACATGGCGGGGTTCTCGCCCATCACGTACATGCCCCGGATCGTCCCGGCCTTGATGGCGTGCATTACCTCCACCACCGTCAGCCCGGGCAGAGGATCCAGCGCCGGCACGTCCCAGGCCGTCTCGAAGAGACGCCTCACGTCGTTGGCGCCGACCGGCTGATAGTCGGGATAGACCATGGGAATCAGGCCGGCGTCGGACGCGCCCTGCACGTTGTTCTGGCCGCGCAGCGGATGCAGCCCGCTGCCGGGGCGGCCAACCTGGCCGGTCAGCAGCGCCAGTGCGATCAGGCACCGGGAGTTGTCGGTGCCGTGGACATGTTGGCTGATGCCCATGCCCCAGAAGATCAGCGAGGCACGCGACGTGGCGTAGAGCCGGGCGACCTCGCGGATGGTGGCGGCGGCAATGCCGCAGACCGGCGCCATCGCCTCGGGGGTGAAGCCGCGGATGTTGGCGGCGAAATCGTCGTATCCGTCGACATGGTCGCGGATGTAGTCCGGATCGACCAGCCCTTCCTCCACGATGGTGCAGAGCATGCCCGACAGCAGCGCCACGTCCGATCCGCCCTTGAGGCGCAGCGGATGGGTGGCGAAGCGGTCCAGCATTTGGCCGCGCGGATCGGCGATGATCAGCTTCGCGCCCCGGCGCCGTACCGCCTCCTTGATGAAGGTGGCGGCGACCGGATGGTTGACCGAGGGATTGGCGCCGATGATCAGGATCACCTCGGCATCCAGCGCCGCATGGACCGGCGCCGTGACGGCGCCCGACCCGATCCCCTCCATCAGCGCCGCGACGGAGGAGGCGTGGCAGAGCCGGGTGCAATGGTCGACATTGTTCGACCCGAAGCCGGTCCGGACCAGCTTCTGGAACAGGTACGCCTCCTCGTTGGAGCATTTGGCCGAGCCGAAGCCGGCCAGCGCCCGGCCGCCATGGGCGTCGCGGATGCGCGCGAGGCCACCGGCCGCCCGCTCCAGCGCCTCCTCCCAGGTGGCTTCCCGGAAATGGCTCCAGGGGTTGAGCGGATCGACCCCGTCGGCGTCGCCGGCGCCCTTCGGCGCATCGTCGCGGCGGACCAGCGGCACGGTCAACCGCTCGGGATGGCTGACATAGTCGAAGCCGAAGCGCCCCTTGACGCAGAGCCGGTTGAGATTGGCGGGGCCGGCCTTGCCGTCCACGGACAGCAGCTTGTCGTTCCGGATGTTGAAGGTGAGCTGGCATCCCACGCCGCAATAGGGGCAGACGCTGTCCACCTTGCGGTCCGGCCGCACCGCCACCTGACCGTCGGCGCCGACGATGGAGGCGGGCAGCAGCGCGCCGGTGGGGCAGGCCTGCACGCACTCGCCACAGGCGACGCAGGTGCTGTCGCCCATGGGGACATCGTCGTCGAACACGACCTTGGTGCCGTCGCCGACATAGGCGAGGCCGATCACGTCGTTGCTCTGCACCTCGCGGCAGGCGCGGGCGCAGAGGCCGCACTGGATGCAGGCGTCCAGCTGCACCGCCATGGCGGGATGGCTGCGGTCGGCCGCCGGGCGCGGTCCGGCCGCCGGGAACCGGCTGTCGGCCAAGCCCAGCCGCTCGGCCCAGCGCCAGAAGGCGCTGTCGGGGTCGGGCGAGGATTCCCGTGGCGGCTGGTCGGCGATCAGCAGCTCGAACACGGTGCGGCGCGCCTTCTGCGCCCGGGGCGAGGTGAAGGACACCTCCATGCCCGGCGTCGGCGTGCGGATGCAGGAGGCGACCAGCGTGCGCTCGCCCTTCACCTCCACCATGCAGGCGCGGCAGTTGCCGTCGGGACGGTAGCCCGGCTCCGGGCGGTGGCAGAGATGGGGGAGCTGGAAGCCGTAGCGGGTGATGACCTCCCAGAGCGTCTCGCCCGGCCGGGCCGTCACCGCGCATTTGTCGAGCGTGAAGGTGATGCTCATGTCACTTCCTCCGGGAAGTGGCGCAGGACCGAGCGGAAGGCGTTGGGGGCCGCTTGGCCCAGGCCGCAGATGCTGGCGTCGGCCATGCAGCCGCCGAGGTCGGACAGCAGCGCCGCGTCCCACCGCTTCTCGGCCATCAGCCGCTCGGCCTTGCCGGTGCCGACCCGGCAGGGGGTGCACTGGCCGCAGCTCTCATGGTGGAAGAAGCGCATCAGGTTGTGCGCCGCCTCGCGCACGCTGTCCCGGTCCGACAGCACGATGAGGGCGGCCGACCCGACCATGGCGCCGTGCGGTTCCAGCGTGCCGAAATCCAGCGGCAGGTGCCCCAGGGCGGCCGGCAGGATGCCGCCCGAGGCGCCGCCCGGCAGGAAGGCACGGAAGACGTGGCCCTCGGCCATGCCGCCGCAGAACTCCTCGATCAGCTCGATGGCGCTGGTGCCGGCCGGCGCCATCTTCACGCCCGGGTCGCGCACGCGGCCCGACACCGAGAAGGAGCGCAGGCCCTGGCGTCCCTGCCGCCCGTGCGACAGGAACCAGGCCGGCCCGCGCTCCACCAGATCGCGCACCCAGTACAGCGTCTCGACATTGTTGATCAGCGTGGGGCGGCCGAACAGGCCGCGCACCGACGGGTAGGGCGGCTTGTGCCGGGGCAGGCCGCGGCGCCCCTCCAGGCTCTCCAGCATCGCCGACTCCTCGCCGCAGATGTAGTTGCCGGCGCCGCGCCGCAGATGCACCGGCGGCAGCGGCAGGCCCAGCTCCGGGAGGCGCGCGATCTCGCGGGTCAGCAGAGCGCGGACGTCGTCGTACTCGTCGCGGAGGAAGAAGTAGACCGCCTCGGCGCCGACCGCCCAGGCGGCCAGCAGCATGCCCTCCAGCACCCGGTGCGGATCGGCCAGCAGGTGGAAGCGGTCCTTGAAGGTGCCGGGCTCGCTCTCGTCGGCATTGACCGCCATCAGGCGCGGCGCCGGCTGGCCGTGGACCGCCCGCCATTTGCGCCCGACGGGAAAGCCCGCGCCGCCCAGGCCGCGCAGGCCGGACTCCTCCAGCGGCGTCAGCAGCCCCTCGAGATCCAGCGTGCCGCCGTGGCAGGCGCGCAGCAGGGAATAGCCGCCCCCGGCCAGATAATCGTCGAAGACGACGGCGCCGCTCGCGGCGGGCGCCGCCTCCGGCCCGGCGCCGAGGCGCAGCAGGAGCTCCGCCGCCGTCGCCCGCGGAACGCCCTGGCCCAGCAGCCGGGCGGCGGGGGCCTGGTCGCACCGCCCCAGGCAGGCCACGCCCTTGACCTCGGCCCGGTCGCCGGCGAGGCGCACGAGCTCGGCGCGCAGCGCGTCGCCGCCGCCGAACAGGCAGCAGGTGAGGCTGTCGCAGACCTCGACCAGCGGCGGGGGGGCGGGGGCCCCGTCCTCCACCACGCGGAAGCCGTGATAGAAGGTCGCGACCTCGAAGGTGCCGGCGTCCGGCAGGTTGAGATCCTCGCCCAGCCGGCGCAGCTCGCCCCGGGTGATGTGGCCCTTGGCGTCCTGGAGCGCGTGGAGATGCTCGATCAGCAGGGACTGGTCGGCATGCGGCCGCGCGGCGTCCAGCGTGCCCGCGGTCGGGCCGCCGCGGCCCCGCGTGTCCGCTCCCCTCCGCCCTCCGGGCATCGGTTCCCCGGGAAGGCGTTCGCTCGTGGGGCGTTCACTCGGTGTCCGTCCGCCAGGCATCCGTTCCTCTGCCATGGTTCCGCCGGCCATGCTGCGGGCCGGCAAGGAGACCGGCCGTGCCCGGGACCCTGCGCACGCCGGCCGAAAACTGTTCCCTGGCAGACTTTCACAGGCGGGCGGCCCTGTTCAATAAAGCCCCCTCGTGCGGCAATAGGGATCGCCTATCATCTTCCGGAAGCGTGCCCCGGATTTCCTGTGCGGGCGGGCGTTCAGGGGCCGCCGGGGCGCATGCTGCGGAGCGTCACCTGGAACAGCCGGATGCTGTTCTCCTTGGGCTGGTGCTCGAACCAGCAGACCGGGATCAGTTCCATCGGCGGCCCGGCCTTCGGCGTCACCGCGGCGCGGCCGGTCACGGCGGCCAGGAAGCCGTCCGGCGGTGGCGCGTCGCCGGGCCCGGGCTGCGTCGCCCCGACCCGCTCGGCCCAGCTGCTGGAGATGCTCCGGCCGACCTCGCCGGGCGCCATGCGGTCCCGCCACTCGATGGCGGCGCCGAACCGGGCCTGGTCGGCGATGGCGCGGATGGCGCCCTGCTCGCATTCCGCCAGCATCTCGGGCGTCACCAGCTCGACGGCGGCGGCGTAGGCGTCGCCCCCGGCCGTCGCCGCCTGGCCGCCCGCGCCGCCGGGCGAGGCCGCGGCGATCGCGGCCGACAGGACCAGCGTGCGGAACGTCTTCTTCATGTCCGTCTCCTCCGTTGCGGGCGGCCTCCGCCGATCCCGCGCGCTACCAACGGGCCCGGGCGCCCACCATCGCCCGGCGGCCCGGCCCGATGCTGGTCAGCCCGTCGCTGCGCCGGCCGGTCTCCACCGTGCGGTCCGCCAGATTCTCCACCGTGGCGAACAGGTGAAGCGCCGGCGTCACGTCCCAGCCGGCATAGGCGTCCGCCAGCACATAGGGGGCGAGGGTGCGGCTGTTGCGCCCGTCCTCGAAGGCGCTGGAGGCCGCGCGCAGCTGCAACCGCAGCGACACGGGCCCGGCGGGGCGCCAGCCGGCCTCGACCGTGCCCTGGTGGCGGGGCGCCTGCGCCGGCCGCCGGCCCACCAGGTCGGGCGCCTCGTCCGCCCGCTCCACCTCGCCGTCGCTGAAAAGATAGGAGAGGCTGAAGGACAGGTCCGGCCGCGGGGCCCAGCCCAGCTCCGCCTCCAGCCCGTCGATCACCACCCGGTCCAGCCCGCGCCGCTGCGCCAGGCTGCCGCCCGCCGGCACGAAGACACCCAGCTCCGGGTTCAGGCCCGGCGTGTCCTGGATCGTGACGTTGTCCACCCCCTCGCGCAGCACCGAGCGGAACAGCGTGGCCGAGAGGGTCAGGCCGGCAGCCGGTTCCGCCCGCAGCCCGACCTCGCCGCCGACCAGCCGCTCGGGCTCCAGCGCCGGGTTGGCCTCGGTGATGTCGTTGCCGACGCGGAAGGGCCGGTACAGCTCGTTCAGCGTCGGCAGGCGGAAGCCGGTATAGGCGGCCGCGCGCCAGACGAGACTGCCGGCCAGCCGCCCCTCGGCGCCGGCCCGGCCGTTCAGCACGGTGCCGTCGCGCGTGCCGAAGCGGTCGCGGCGCAGCACGGCGCCGGTGGCGCGGTCGCGCTCCAGCCGCTCGCCGTCGGCGTTGCGCCAGCGGTCCAGCCGCAGCCCGCCGGTCAGCGTCAGCCCGGCCCCGGCCTGCCAGGCGTGCTCGGCGAAGAGCCCCGCCACAGTCTGCTCGCCGCCGGCGCGCCGCACCCGGGTGAAGTCGCCGCCGGCGAAGGTGAACAGCTCGTTGGTGGCGCCCTCGACATGGCGGATGTCGGCGCCGATGTCGGTCTCGTGCCCGCCGCCCCAGGGCAGCGCCAGCTGGACCACGCCGCCATAGGCGCGGGCCGGCACCGCGAACTGGTCGAGCGAGGGCGTCTCCACCGTGCGGGCGGCGTTGACGCCGGAGAAGGTGCTGCGGAAGTCCCAGTCGCGGGCGTACAGCACCGCTTCCCAGGGCAGCGCACCCCCGCCGACCAGGCGCAGGCTCCCCTCCAGCGCCTCGGTGGCGTTCTCGGTGTAGCGCGTGCCGTTGCCGCGATGCTCGCGGAAGGCGCTGAGCTTGGCCGTGGCCTGGATGTCCGCCCCAAGTGCGGCGCCGCCGACCGCGTCCACCCAGTAGGAGTCCGCGTCGGCGTCGATGTCGACGGGCCCGCGCTGGTCGCGCCGGACGACGGGCGCCCCGCCGGTGGAGAAGGCGCTGGCGGTAAGCCCCAGCCGCGCCGGCCCGCCCGCGACGGGGCCGCCGACGCTGCCCAGCGCCTGGAAGGTCTCGTCCGTTCCCGCCGACAGCTCGGCCTGCGCGCCGGCGGGAGGCTTGGTGTCGATGCGGACCGTGCCGGCCAGCGCCGTGTTGCCCCAGGGCCCGGCGCCGCCGCCCCGGGTGATGATGATCCGTTCCGCCGCGGAGGTGGGCAGGCGGCTCCAATAGACCCACCCGCCGAAGGGATCGTTGACCGGCACCCCGTCCACCAGCACCAGCGTGCGCCCCGCCCCGTTCGGACCGATGCCGCGCAAGGACACGCCCTGCGTCGTGGGGTTGGCGAGGGTGGAGCCGGAGCGGCGGAACAGGCCGAAGCCGGGCACGGCCCGCAGCGCCTCGTCCAGCCGGCGCTGCGGCGCGGTCTCCAGCGCCTCGCCGCCGATGATCGTGGCGCCGTAGGGACGCTCATAGACCGGAACGCCCGACCGCCGGCCGGTCACCACCACCTCTCCCGAGGTCCGTCCCTGCGCCGCGGCCGGTAGGGCGGGCGCGACCGCCGCCAGCGACGCGGCCAGCAGCATGAGCGCCGACGACGGCGGCCCGGACGCCGGCCTTCCTGAAACGGCCTGGCCCGGAGCCGGGGTCCCGCGCGGCCGCCGTCCGGCGCCGGGAAGGGGAGGTGCCGGGGAACGGCGCGCCAGGTCCCTGGATGCTGATGCCAATGAGCTCACTCCCTGCCAGGCTGTCGTCGCGGGCGCCGCCGCCCGGTCGCGCCGCCCGTTGGTTCGCGCCGCCCGGACCGGGACCGCTGGACGGACCGGCGCGGCGGGGCCACTATAGAACGGCGGCCGGCCGGTTTGGATCGACCTTCGGGAGGATGGACCATGGACGTTTTCGCCGCGATCATCCTGGTCTGTCTCAGCGGCATGCCGCCCGAGGACTGCGACGAGCGGACCGCGCTGGACGTGCAGTCGATCGAGGTCGCCAACGAGGTCGAGTGCACCCAGGGCTGGCAGGAGGTCATCGCCCGCTCGCCCCGCGCCCGCGACATCGGCACCAGCGCCTATGTGAAGACGCTCTGCCGCCGCCTGCCCGCGCGCGGCCGACCGGCGCCCGCCGCCCCGGACCCCCGTCCCGGGACCCCGGGACGGGGATAGCGCGGAGGTCAGAAGAACATGATGGCGCCGATGGCGATCGTGTTCGACTCCGCCCTGTTGCCATTGTGCGCCTCCGACTCCGTCATGATGTACTCACCCACCAGCGTCACCCACTCGGTCAGGCCGAAGCGCGCCTGGAAGGCCCAGGACTTGTTGCTGTCCACCAGGTCCGAAACCGCCTCGCCGCGGGCCAGGTCGAGGTTGCTCTCGCCGTAGCTGGTGCCCAGCGTGACCTGTCCCAGCTTGTAGGTGCCCTGCAGGTAGAAGCCGTCGCTGTCGCGCTTCCGGCCGGCGGCGTCCGTCGCCAGGATGAACAGGCCGGTCGTGCCGATGCCCTCGCCGGTATAGTAGTAGCCGGTGAGCCCCGCCGGCCCGAGCGTCAGGTTCGCGCCGACATCGAAGCCGGTGCCGGTATATCCGGGCAGGCCGCCGACCGGGTCGTGCTTCTGCGTGACGGCGTTGGCCCACAGCTTGCCCGTGACCTGCCCGGCCTTCAGCGCGTAGCTGACCTTGCCCTGGAAGCCCGGCGTGTCGTTGACCTCGTCGCCACCCGCCGTGACAAGGGGCTGGAACATGCCGGCGGAGAGCTGCAGCCCCCCGAACTCGGGCGAGGTGTAGGTGATCTGCGGCTGGAAGTCCGTGTAGATGTAGCCGAGCCCGATGCGGCCCAGCGAGGTGTTGCTGGGCGTGGCGTTTCCGGCGGCGGTACCGACGCCCAGCAGGGTGATGTCGTTCAGGATCGCCTCGGAGGCGAACAGGCCGATGTCGCGGCCGATCTTGAACTCGCCCAGGCTCTTCTTGCCGAAGGTCAGGTAGGTCTGGCGGAAGTCGATGCCCGAGGTGGACAGCGCGCTGGGAGAGCCGGCCGAGTTGGCGCCGCCGAGGCCGGTGACGCTGTTGATGCCCGGATAGATCCCGAAATGCGCGCCCACGTCCCAGCCGGCCTGGGTGGTGGTGACGTCCACCTTGAGGAATCCGGGCAGCAGGCCGTTGCGCACGGAACTCGAGGAACCGCCGCCGACGCTGGCAAGGCCGCCGGTGACCGTGCGCGTGGGGCCGGCCCCGTCGGGGTCCTCATGCACGTAGAAGCCGTTGACCGATCCGGAGAGCTTGACCTCCACCTCGCCGATCATGAGCCCGACGCCGCTCTCGGCCATGCGGACGGCCTTGGGATCGATCGACTGGGCGGGCGTGTCCGCGGTGGCCGACGCGGTCGGCGTCGCCGAGGCGGCCGGCGCCGCGCTTTCCGCCGCCTTGCGCCGGACCAGCGCCTGATACTCCTGATCCGTCAGGATGCCCTTCTCCTTCAGGCGGAGCAGCAGCTCCTCCGTCGTATCGGCCGGGGCCTGGGCCTGGGCGCCGCCGCCGGCCAGCAGGCACGCGGCCGCCAGTAGCAAAGCCTTCGAGCGCATTTCATCCTCCCCTGTTCGGCCTCGGCCGGGCGCCGCCTCCTGCGTGGCAGGGGACGGAATGCGGCGGAGCGCCTTGTCGTTGACGACTGTCGCGGGCGGTGAGGCGGGCGGTCCTGGCACCCGCCGCGCTTGCGGCGCGGTGCCGAAGCCGCGACGGCCGGAATCCTGTCTTCCGGCCGGTGCGGCCCCGGCGAATATTTTAAAAGGGCATGGTCTACTTGGCGCCGGCAGGTCGACATCCAGCCGACGGCAAATAGCTGCCCGGGGCGGCCTGTTCCGGGGCTGCGGTCCGCCGCCTGGACCGGGCGACGCCTGTTCACCTCTTTCTCGCCCATCCCCTCGGTTGGTGCCGGCCCGGCGCGGACGGCATCGGCCAGGCCTTTCGTTCGGGCAAGCGTCCTCTCAAAAACCAGGGTCGTCAACGAAGCCGCCCCATGCTGCGATTACTATCCTCTATTGTCCCGGCACGCGCTCACGATTGATGCAACTCCAGACGCCACCCGACTTCCTTTGCAGTCGATCGGCGCTGATCCGGAAGACGGCCGTGGAGCGGCGGGTCATTCGGCCAGCAACAGTCGCGGCGCCGTCCTTTGTAACATTTCTGTCATCTTGATCGGTGGGGCCGGTGCCCGACAAGACCCGTCCATTACTTACAAATCCGCATCGAGTACCAGTATTCGATACGAAAAAATCCTAAGGTGCCGCGCCACCGCCGCGGCGCTTCCGATGATGCGAAGCAACAAATCATGTTGCGCATGCGAACTGTCTATCGAATTTGACAACAAAGACTTACCTACTCTGCGACTTCAGCGCTCGTGCATTAGAAAACCGGCAATAATCGGCCTTAATTGATCGGACTCGTCTATTGTGATCGTTGCAAGGCGGTGCTACGCTCGTTTCCGTCACCATGCTGACGCCCGGGCAACGACCCCGGCGCCGCAGGGCCGGCAGCGGGGCTCGGCCGACCATCGACCGCCTGACCGCATGCCAAACCGCACGCAAGGGAGGGATTAACGCCATGAGAGCATTCTCGCGTTGCCTGCTCGCATCCGCCGGTCTTCTGCTGGCCGGCTCGGCCCACGCGAACGACGGCGTCATGCAGGCCTCGAAGAACCCGCACAACTGGGCCATGCAGCTCGGCAACTACGCCGGCCACCGCTACAGCCCGCTCGACCAGATCACCAAGCAGAACGTCAAGGACCTGAAGGTCTCCTGGTCGTTCTCGACCGGCGTCCTGCGCGGCCACGAAGGCGGCCCGCTGGTGGTGGGCGACACCATGTACATCCACACGCCCTTCCCCAACACGGTCTACGCCCTCGACCTGAAGGAGAAGGGGCGGCTGAAGTGGAAGTACGAGCCGCGCCAGGACAGCGCGGCCATTCCCGTGATGTGCTGCGACACCGTCAACCGCGGCGTCGCGGTGGCTGACGGCAAGGTGTTCCTGGCCCAGGCCGACAACACGCTGGTGGCCCTCGACGCCAACACGGGCAAGGTCGTCTGGAGCGCCAAGAACGGCGACCACACCAAGGGCGAGACGCTGACGGCCGCCCCCGTGGTGATCAAGGACAAGGTGTTCGTCGGCATCTCCGGCGGCGAGTTCGGCGTGCGCGGCCACCTGACCGCCTACGACGTCAAGTCGGGCAAGCAGGTCTGGCGCGCCTACTCCACCGGTCCCGACAAGGACGTCATGATCGATCCCAAGAAGACGATGATGATGGGCAAGCCGATCGGCGAGGCCGACCTCGGCGTGAAGACCTGGAACGGCGACGAATGGAAGATCGGCGGCGGCACCACCTGGGGCTGGTACACCTATGATCCCGAGCTGAACCTGATCTACTACGGCACCGGCAATCCCGGCACCTGGAACCCGGCGCAACGCGCCAAGGACGGCAAGCCCGTCGACAACAAATGGTCGATGACCATCTTCGCCCGCGACGCCGACACCGGCGCGGCCCGCTGGGTCTATCAGAAGACCCCCTTCGACGAGTGGGACTATGACGGCGTCAACGAGAACATCCTCGCGGACATCCCGGTCAACGGCAAGACCCGCAAGGTCCTGGTGAACTTCGACCGCAACGGCTTCGGCTACACGCTGGACCGCGTCACGGGCGAGCTGCTGGTGGCCGAGAAGTACGACCCGAAGGTCAACTGGGCGACCAAGGTCGACATGAAGACCGGGCGGCCGCAGGTCGACAAGCGGTACAGCACCTTCGCCAACGGCCAGGACAACAACAGCAAGGGCATCTGCCCGGCGGCGCTGGGGTCCAAGGACCAGCAGCCGGCGTCCTTCTCGCCCGACACCGGCCTGTTCTACGTGCCGACCAACCACATCTGCATGGACTACGAGCCCTTCCAGGTTTCGTACCAGGCGGGCCAGCCCTATGTCGGCGCGACCCTGTCCATGTACCCGACCCCGGGCAGCCACGGCGGCATGGGCAATTTCATCGCCTGGGACGCCGCGACCGGCAAGATCAAGTGGTCGATCCCCGAGAAGTTCGCGGTCTGGTCGGGCGCGCTGACCACGAAGGCCGGCGTCGGCTTCTACGGCACGCTCGAGGGCTATCTCGTCGCCTTCGACATGGACAACGGCAAGGAGCTCTACCGCTTCAAGACGCCGTCGGGGATCATCGGCAACGTCAACACCTTCCAGCACGGCGGCAAGCAGTACGTCGCCGTCCTGTCGGGCATCGGCGGCTGGGCCGGCATCGGCCTCGCGGCGGGTTTGACGGAGGCGACGGAAGGCCTCGGCGCGGTCGGCGCCCATGCCAGCCTCGGCGAGTACACGCAGCTCGGCGGCGTTCTCACCGTCTTCGAGGTGGGCGGCCGCGCGCAGGCGGCGGCGGCGCAGTAAGTAGCCACGGCAGGCGGTCCCGGCGCCCCGCGCGGGCACCGGGGCCGGCCAACGGTTCGGCGGCGGGAGCGCAAGGACGTTCCCGCCGCCGCATCCGTCCCCGCCCCCTCCGACCGGCCAGGCCGGAGCAACCGGGAACGGCAGGTTCCAAGACGCGGAACGAAGACGAAGAACACGGTTCGGGAGGACGCTTTGCGTAGACGCTTTCTTTCGACGGCCCACGGGTTGGGCCGTGCCATGGCGACGGCCGCTTGCGCGGGGATCCTGCTCCTGGGAGCCGCGGCGCAGGCCCAGCCGGCGCAGGAGGAACCGGTCGTCGATGGCGACGGGATGCCCATCTACAAGGTCGAGGGCGGCAAGGTCGACCGCGGCACCTACAACGGGTTCCGCCGCTATCACAATTCCTGCCATGTCTGCCACGGGCCCGACGGGCTGGGCAGCAGCTTCGCCCCCAGCCTGTCGGAATCGCTCAAGAGGCTGGACTACACGACCTTCGCCGAGACGGTCACCAACGGCCGCAAGAACGGCGCCAGCGTCATGCCCAGCTTCGGCATGGACCCCAACGTCATGGAGCACATGGACGACATCTACCGCTACCTGAAGGCCCGTTCCGACGGCAAGGTCGAGCGGGGCAGGCCCGAGCGCATAGCCTCGAAGTGATGGGAAGCGCGCCATGCCCGCCCGCCGCGGCTCCGCCCCGCCCATCCCCCCCGGGTCCCCTTTCCGGTCCCTGATCCGGCTGGCGCCGATCCTGGCCGGCCTGGCGGCGGCGGGTCTTTCCTGCGCGGCCTCGGCCGTCGAGGGAACCAGCCGCGGCACGCTGCGGGTCTGCGCCGATCCCAACGCGCTGCCCTACTCGAACGAGAAGCAGGAGGGGTTCGAGAACCGGCTGGCCGCCATGATCGCCGCCGATCTCGGCATCCCGGTCGCCTACACCTGGTGGCCCCAGAGCATGGGCTTCGTCCGGGCGACGCTCGGTGCCCGCAAATGCGACATCGTCATGGGCACGGCGTCGGGCGAGCAGCTGATGCAGAACACCAACCCCTACTACCGGTCCACCTATGCGCTGGTGCACCGGGCGGAGGGAGCGCTGAAGCCGACCTCGCTGGCGGACCCCGGGCTGCAGGGGGCGCGCATCGGGGTGGTGGCGCAGACCCCGGCGGTCGACCTGCTGCTGCGCCACGGCCTGACCAACATCGAGCCGTACCAGCTCATCATCGACACGCGGACCAACCAGCCCGCGCGCGTCGCCGTGGAGGACGTGGCGAGCGGCAAGACCGACGCCGCCGTCATCTGGGGACCCCTCGCCGGCTACTGGGCGGGCCGGCAGCCGACGAAGCTGACGGTCGTGCCGCTGGTCGGCACCGGGCCGGAAAGCCGCCTCGCCTTCAACATCTCCATGGGCATCCGGCCGGACGAGCCGGAGTGGAAGCGCTGGCTGAACGGCTGGATCAAGACCAACCAGCCGCGCATCGACGCGCTGCTGGCGGAGTACGGCATCCCGGTGCTGGACCGGGTAGGCCAGCCCGTCCCCCGGGGCGCGGCCGCGGCGTTCCCGGCCGCCTCTCCTCCCTCGGCCTCGCCCGCCGCCAAGCCGCCGGAGCCCAAGGACTACCGGCGGTCGGACTATCAGGCGCCGGTGCCGGAGACGCTGGCCGGAGCCGCCGTGCTGACGCCGGCGGCCGCGGCCGCCCTGGCCGACGCGGGCGGGGAGAGGCTCTTCCTCGACGTGTTGCCGGCCAAGCCCGGCCCGCCCGAGGGACGCGCCGGGAGCGGCGCGGCCGGCTGGGTGCCGCGCCCGCACGAGACCATCCCCGGCGCCGTCTGGCTGCCCGACGTCGGCCATGGCGAGCCGACGCCGGCGCAGGAGGAATATTTCCGCCGCAGCCTGGAACGGTTGACCGGCGGCGACAAGACGCGGCGGCTGGTGGTGTTCTGCCGCCGCGACTGCTGGATGTCCTGGAACGCGGCCAAGCGCGCCCTGGAGTGGGGTTATAGCAACGTCTCCTGGTATCCCGACGGCATCGAGGGCTGGACCGAGGCCGGGCGCCCGCTGGCCGTGGCCGAACCCCATGACGGCGGCCCGGAACGGTGAGCGGCGCCGAACCGACGACGACCCGTCATTCCAGCCGGGCCGCCAGCAGCCGGGCGGCGGCGCCCAGTCGGCGCTCCAGCATCACCGGGCTGTCGCACAGCACCGGCAGCAGGCGCGCCCGGTCCTCCAGCAGCCGGCGGTCCCAGTGCATCGCCTCGGCGGCGGCGGCGCGGCCGGGATCGTCCGGCGGCAGCGTCTCCAGCAGCGCCACATGGCCGGCGATCCGGTCGGCCAGCGCGCGCTGGGAGCGGGCGAAGCGGCGGATCGCCTCCATGGCCCGGGTGCGCTCCGCCTGCACGCTGTGGAAGATGCCCCCGAAAAGCAGGGTCAGCCGCTCCGTCGAACCGGCGGCGCCGGCGAAGCCCTGCAGCTCGGCCTCCAGCTTGTCGGCGGGAACGGCGCGGCTCGCCGCCATCCCGGCCAGGCGCGCGACCTCCGGGTCGTTCCGCCAGGCGTCAGGCGCGAGCCCGTCGATGGGCGGGCCGCTCCAGACCTGGCCCGCCGACAGCGTGGGCACATATACCTGGGGACAGGGGAAGTCGGGATCGCGCGGGGCCGCCGCCGCCGGCGCTGCGGCCAGGACGGCGAGGAGGAGGGCCAGGTGGCGGCGATGAGACGATCCCTTGCGGCGGCCCTGCTGCTCGCCCCGGTGTGCCTCGCCCCGGCAGGCGCGCAGGAAGCCGAGCGCAGGACGGCGGTCTTCGAACTGGAGCTGCATGACACCAGCGGCGAGGGGGCCGCCCCGGCCCATGCCAAGCGCATCGCGCTGGTCAGCGCCGAACTGCGCCGGCTGGTCGACGCGTCGCCCGCCTACGCCGTGATCGACACCGCCCCCGTCGCCGCCCGGATGGCCGAACGGCTGCCGCTGCGCGGCTGCAACGGCTGCGAGCTCGACTTCGGCCGCGACCTGGGCGCCGAGCTGGTGGTGACCGCCACCATCCAGAAGATCAGCACCCTGATCCTCAGCGTCCAGATCGTCATGCGGGCGGTGGCGGACGGCCGGGTCGTCGCCGTCGGCACCGCCGACATCAGGGGCGACACGGACGCCGCCTGGCTGCACGGGGTGCGCTGGCTGGGCCGCAACCGGCTGGGCCTCGGCCGGGAGAAGGCCGGCTGAGGCCGCCGGTCCCGGCGCGCGCGCCGTCACGGCTTCACCACCACGCCCCAGGGCGAGTCCCCCACGGGCAGGCTCTTCAGCACCTTGCCGGCGACGATGTCGATCACCGACATGTCGTTGCTGACGCCGTTGGTGGTGTAGAGGCGGGTCTGGTCCGGCGAGAGGGCGAGGTTCCAGACGCGCTGGCCCACCAGATGGTAGGCCTTCACCTCGAAGGTCTTCTGGTCGATCTCCGCCACCCGGTTGGAGGGGCCGAGCGCCACGAAGGCGCGCTTGCCGTCGGCGGTCAGCTCGATGCCCACGGGCTGGATCGCCTCGCGCGGGACGCCGCGGATCTCGAAGCCGATCTTCTTCACGATCCGTCGCGTCCCGGCGTCGATCACCGAAACCGTCCCGCCGATCTCCGAGGAGACCCAGACCTGGGCGCCGTCGGCGGTGAAGCGGGCCACGCGCGGCCGCGCGTCCAGCAGCACGTTGTCGGTGATCTGCAGCGTGGTGGTGTCGATGAAATGGGCCATGTTGGTGGTCTCGGAGGTGTTCACCAGGGTCGACCCGTCCGGGCTGATGCCCATGCCCTCCGGCTCGACCCCCACCTGAATCTCGCTCACCACCTGCCGCCGCTCCAGATCGACGACGGACACCATGTTGTCGTCCTCGTTCGCCACATAGAGGATCGGCTTGGTCGGGTGCAGCACCAGCAGCTCCGGATCGGGGCCCGACGGCAGGCTCTCCACCACGGTGCCGCTGGCGACGTCCAGCACGTCGACGCGGTCGTCGTCGCCGACGCAGACATAGAGGCGGGCGAAGTCGTGGCTGAAGACCATGCCGCGCGGCCGGCGCCCCACCGGGATGGTGCGCTCGATCTTCAGCGTCTCGGGCGACACGACCACGATGGTGTTCGAGCGCTCGTTGGAGACGTGGACCGTGTAGGCGGCGGCCCCGCCGGCGGGCATGGACAGCGCCGCGGCCAGCAGCGCCGCCCCTGTTCCCCTCGTCGTCGCGCCCATGGCGCCCCTCCCTTCGGTTCGGTCATTTTCCGGCCCCGCAACGCGAGTCCGCCGCGTCGTCGCCCAGCGTGTCGAGGGTCGAGACGGGGTGCAGGAATCCGTCCTGGGGCGAGACCGACACCAGCATGCGCGGGCCCGCCAGCAGGATCGGCTGGCGCAGCTGGCCGTCCCAGGGCCGGAAGGACAGCGCCTGCCCCTTGAAGGCCGCCAGCGCGAAGTCCGGCCCCTTGATGTGGGCGGCGAGCACGGCCGGGTCGGCGCTGCGGGTCCGCGTCGCCGCCTCGCCCACGGCCCGCACCGCCAGCCAGGCGGCATGGTCGCGCTGGGTCATCCAGCGTCCCGCCTGCTTCTCGAAGCGGCTGTGAAGCTGGGTGGCGCCCCATTGCTCATGGACCCGGTCCCAGCCCGTCGGCACCAGCCCCTGCGTGCCGGCCACGGGGCGCGGCTGCCAGGTGCGGTAGGCCAGGTACTCGCCGAAGATGTCGCGCTCGTCGGCGACCACCAGGACGTGATGCTCCGCGCCCTGCGTGGCGGTGGGGACCAGGGACTGCACCGTCGTGTGGCCGCTGTCGGAGCGCCGGTTGCCCTCCTCGAAGGTCCAGGACTTCTCCTCCACGATGCGGGCGCCGAAGCGCTTGGCCGCGCGCCGCACCGCCTCCGCGAAGGCCTGGTCCTCGGGATACCTGCCCACCACCAGCATCCAGCGGTCCCAGCGCTTCCAGACCAGGTACTGTGCCAGCGCGTCGGCCAGCATGCGGCGGCTGGGCGCGGTGTGGAGCAGGTTGGCCCGGCACCGCTCGTTGCGCAGGGCATCGTCGGTCGCCCGGGCGTTCAGCACCAGCATGCCGGCGGCGCCGGGATGCTCCATAAGCCGGGCGAGGCGGTCGGCCGGCAGGTCGGCGACCAGCAGCCGCACCCCCTTCGCCGCCAGCGCCTCCACCGCCGCCGCCAGGCCGGGGGCGTCGTCGCCGCGCGGCAGGATCGCCTCCACCAGTTCGAAATCCTGGTTCAGGAAGCGCCCGGTCGTGTCGTTGTCCAGGATGCCCAGGCGCGCGCCCTGCAGCCCCTCGTCCCGCAGCTCCGGCCGCAGGAAGGTGAGCGGCGTGCGCACCGCCTCCTCCTGGCCGAGATAGCCGACCGGCACCGTCTGCACGGCCGGCTGGGCCCGGGCCGGCGATACCGGGACCACGGCGGTGCAGGCCGCCAGCGCCAGCGCGCCGGCCAGCACGCGCCGGGCGGTCGCCCCCCGGATCATCCCGCGGATCGCGGCCATCGCACCTCCCGTTGAGCCCCGGCCCATTGGCGGACCAGTTCCCCATGCTCCTCGTCCAAGTAGACGAAGGGCGGACCGCCCGACGCAAGAGGCAATTTCAAAGACATGGGGAAAGATTTCCGTTTGTGGATTACCTCTTCGGCATAGGGCTCTGTCCGCGAGGACGGCGCATCATCTGCGCGGAGGCGGCCGGGACAAGGAGACGGCCCGGGTGTAGAGTTGGTCTTCCGGCCCATCCGTCGTGACGCGGAGACGCCATGACCAGCCTTCCGCCCCGCTCCGCCGCCGCCCCGGGACCGCTCCGGGCCGCCCTTCTCGGCGCCGTGCTGCTCTGGACCGCGCTCGGCGCCGGGCCGGCCGCGGCGGGGGAGGGGCCGCCCGATCCCCTGCCGGTGACCGAGATCGCGCCGGGAATCTTCCTGCACCAGGGAGCGCAGGAGGAGGCCTCCGCCGGGAATGGCGGCGACATCGCCAATATCGGCTTCATCGTCGGCGGCGCGGCGGTGGCGGTCGTCGACACGGGCGGTTCGGTGGAGATCGGCCGGCGCCTGCTGGCGGCGGTCCGCGCCCGGACGGACCTGCCGGTCCGCTACGTCGTCAACACCCACATGCATCCCGACCACGTCCTGGGCAACGGCGCCTTCGCGGGGCCGGACACGGTCTTCGTCGCCCATGCCCGCATGATGCCCGCCCTGGCGGCGCGCTTCGACAGCTACAGGGCGCGGCGTCCCGCCGGCGGCGAGGAGCCGGTCCGCACGTCCGTCGGCCTGCCGGTGGACGGCGAAGCGACGATCGACCTGGGCGGCCGGACGCTGCGGCTGCGGGCCTATCCCACCGCCCACACCGACAACGACCTGACGGTCCTGGACGAGGCGACCGGCACGCTCTGGACCGGCGACCTGCTGTTCGTGGCGCGCCACCCCTCGCTGGACGGAAGCATCCTCGGCTGGATCGGCGCGCTCGGGGCGCTGGCGGCGACCAGGCCGCTGCTCGTGGTGCCGGGGCACGGCCCGCCGGCAGCCGACTGGTCCGCCGGTCTGGAGCGCCAGCGCCGCTATCTGGAGCAGGTGGTCGCGGAGATCCGCCTGATGCAGCGCGACGGTGCCGGCATCGCCGAGGCGGTGCGCACCGTCGCCGGGGATACCCGGACCGCGTGGCTGTTGCACGAGACCTACCATCCGCAGCTCGTCACCGCGGCCTTCGCGGAACTGGAATGGGAGTGACCCCAATGGACAGGCACGGCGCGGCCATCGGAAAGGCGCTTCTGGCCCTGGCGGCCGCCGGCATGCTCGCGCTGCCGGCCGCGGCCCAGGCGCAGGACCCGCAGGCGGAGGCCGACCAAGCGCGCTGGAAGGAGCTGGTGGGCCTCTATTTCGACGGCCGCCAGCCCGAACCGGCCGGCGGCGCGCTGGTGCTGGAGGCGCCGGCGCGGGCGGCCGACGCGGCCATCGTGCCGGTCACGCTCCGGGCCGGGCCGGATGCCAAGCTGAAGCGGCTGCACCTGATCGTCGACGACAACCCGGTGCCGCGCGCGCTCCTGGTTGAACTGGGACCGCGCGCGGCCTCGGCGGCGCTGGAGACCCGCGTGCGGGTGGACGAGTACACGCACATCCATGCGGTGGCCGAGACCGAGGACGGGCGCCTGGTCGAGACGAGCGCCTTCGTGAAGGCCTCGGGCGGCTGTTCCGCGCCCGCGCTGAAGGACCCGGCGCAGGCGGCGTCGCGGCTGGGCCGGATGAAGCTCAACCTGCCGGCCGAGATCCGGGCCGGCCAGCCGGCGCGCGCGCAGCTGCTGGTCAGCCATCCCAACAGCAGCGGCCTGCAGTTCGACCAGATCTCCCGCAGCTACATCGCGCCCCATTACGTCGAGCGGATCAGCGTCCGCTACAACGGCGAGAGCGTGGCGGAGTTCGAGACGGACATCTCGGTCAGCGAGGACCCGAGCCTGCATTTCAGCTTCCTGCCCGACGCGGCGGGAACGCTGGAGGTGGAGGTGCGGGACAGCAAGGGCGGCGTCTTCCGGCAGGAATGGCCGGTCAGCGCCGGCCCCGCCTGAGGTGCCTCAGGGCTGCCGGGCGAAGCATTCCAGGTCGGCGGCGACCTGCACCTGGCGGAACCGTTCCATCAGGTCCTTGACCACGCCGACGTCGCGCATCATCGCGCCGCGGTCGCCGGGCATGTGCTGCATCGCCATGGCGGCCTCGACCGCGCTGTAGTCGGCGTAGCTGACCTGTCCGGCGATGTAGTCGATGCTGCAGGCGCATTTGCGCACGGTCTCGCGGGAGTTGCCGTTGGTCGCCATGCAGCCCAGCACGTAATCGACCCGCGCCTCGGTCGGGTAGTCGTTGGCGGCCGGCGCCTGCGCGGCGGCGCCGGGGGACCAGAGGAGCGCTGCGGCGAGGGCCAGGGCGGCGCGGGTCATCGTCGGCTCCATCGGTGCGGGGGGCTGGCCGGGCGGGCCGGCCGCGACCTCTCGGTCGATTAAGGCGCGTCGGAGCGGGCGCGGTCAATCGGCGCGGACGGATCGGGGCACGATAGGAATGTTCGATTGCCGCACGGCGCTGCTTTGTTGAATGGCACCGTGAATTCGTGTGACGGTTCGCTTCAAAGCCTGAAGCCGGCCAGGGCGGCCGGAGCCGGGTATTGGTGGAATTCCAGGGAGGACAGCCATGAGGACCCGCGCCGCCGTCGCCGTGAAGGCCGGCCAGCCCCTGGTGATCGAGGATGTCGAGGTGGAGGGTCCCCGGGCCGGCGAGGTGCTGGTCGAGATCAAGGCCACCGGCATCTGCCACACCGAC
>DASPNP010000039.1:0-50591 GCA_035626475.1 Azospirillaceae bacterium | reverse complement strand
TCTCCAAGGCGGCGGTCTGGCTCGTGATCGCGCTCGTCCTGTTCACCGTGTTCAAGCAGTTCGACACGCGACAGGTCCGGGGCGGCGACATGCCGTACTCGCAGTTCATGGAAGAGGCCAAGTCCGGCCGCATCGACAGCGTCGTCGTCGACGGACGCACGCTGCGCGCCAAGACCAAGGAAGGCCGCGGCCTGACGGTCTACTCGCCGGGCTCGGGCGACATCTGGATGGTGTCCGACCTGATGAAGTTCGGCGTGCAGGTCAACGCCAAGCCCGAGGAGGAGCAGTCGCTGCTGATGAGCATCTTCATCAGCTGGTTCCCGATGCTGCTGCTGATCGGCGTCTGGGTGTTCTTCATGCGCCAGATGCAGGGCGGCGGACGCGGCGGCGCGTTCTCGTTCGGCAAGAGCCGCGCGCGGATGCTCGACGACTCCACCAACTCGATCACCTTCGCCGACGTCGCCGGCTGCGACGAGGCCAAGGAGGACGTGGTCGAGCTGGTCGAGTTCCTGCGCGACCCCTCCAAGTTCCAGAAGCTCGGCGGCCGGATCCCGCGCGGCGTGCTGATGGTCGGCTCGCCCGGCACCGGCAAGACGCTGCTCGCCAAGGCGATCGCCGGCGAGGCGAAGGTGCCGTTCTTCAGCATCTCCGGCTCCGACTTCGTCGAGATGTTCGTCGGTGTCGGGGCGGCGCGCGTGCGCGACATGTTTGAGCAGGCGATGAAGCACTCCCCCTGCATCGTGTTCATCGACGAGATCGACGCGGTCGGCCGCCAGCGCGGTGCCGGCCTGGGCGGCGGCAACGACGAGCGCGAGCAGACGCTGAACCAGCTGCTGGTCGAGATGGACGGCTTCGAGGCGAACGAGGGCGTCATCCTCATCGCCGCGACCAACCGCCCCGACGTGCTGGACCCGGCGCTGCTGCGTCCCGGCCGCTTCGACCGCCAGGTCGTGGTGCCGAACCCGGACGTGGTCGGCCGCGAGAAGATCCTGAAGGTCCACATGCGCAAGGTGCCGCTGGCCCCCGACGTGGACCCGCGCACCATCGCCCGCGGCACGCCCGGCTTCTCCGGCGCCGACCTTGCCAACCTGGTGAACGAGGCGGCCCTGCTGGCCGCGCGCGCCGGGCGCCGGGTGGTCGGCATGGCGGAGTTCGAGGCGGCCAAGGACAAGGTCATGATGGGGGCGGAGCGCCGCTCCATGGTCATGACCGAGCGCGAGAAGAAGCTCACCGCCTACCATGAGGCCGGCCACGCGCTGGTCGGCCTGCACATGCCCGAGCACGACCCGCTGCACAAGGTGACGATCATCCCGCGCGGCCGTGCGCTGGGCGTGACCATGAGCCTGCCGGAGCGGGACAAGTACGCCTACTCGAAGATCGAGCTGGAGTCGCGCCTCGCCATGATGTTCGGCGGCCGCGTCGCCGAGGAGCTGATCTTCGGCGCCGAGTATGTGACCACCGGTGCCGGCAACGACATCCAGCAGGCCACGAACATGGCCCGCCGCATGTGCACCGAGTTCGGCATGAGCCAGAAGCTCGGCCGCGTCCGCTACAATGCGAACGAGCAGGAGATCTTCCTGGGCCACTCGGTCGCGCAGCAGCAGAACGTGTCCGAGGCGACCTCGCAGCTCATCGACGAGGAGGTGCGGCGCATCATCGAGGAGGCGGAGGGCAAGGCCCGCCACATCCTGACCGAGTACATGGACGACCTGCACAAGATCTCGAACGCCCTGCTGGAGTTCGAGACCCTGTCGGGCGACGAGGTCCGGGCGCTGCTGCGCGGCGAGCCGATCGTCCGCCCCGATCCGGGCGAGCCGCCGCGTCCCCAGGCCCAGCCGCCGCGCTCCGGCCGCCGGACCTCGGTGCCGACGACCGGCAACAAGGAGACGGGCGGCTACGAGCCCGATCCCGCCGGCGCCTGATCGACCGTCCAGAGAAAAACCCCCGGCAGCGATGCCGGGGGTTTTTTCATGCGCGCTCCAGCGGGGTCAGCCGCGGGTGCGCAGCCGTGCGAACAGGTCGAGATAGGCCGGCAGCACCGCCTCCATGGTGAAGTCGGCGGCGCGGGCGCGGAGTGCTGAGGCCGGCACCGGCGCGGCCAGGGCGCGGCGCAGGGCCTCGGCGAAGGCCTCGGGCGAACCGGGCGTCACCAGCGGGCCGAACCGGTCCTCCAGGATGAAGCGCGGGCCGTCGCAGTCGGTCGCCACGACGGGCACGCCGGCGGCCATGGCCTCCACCACGACGATGCCCAGCCCCTCCCAGCGCGAGGACAGCGCCAGGCAGGCGGCGTGACGCAGCGCCGGCAGCGGATTGGCCACCGTGCCGGCGAAGGTGACCGCATCATCCAGCCCCAGCTCCGCCGTCATCGCCGCCAGCGCCGCGCGCTCCGCCCCGTCGCCCAGCACCAGCAGCCGGGCGGGGGTGGCGAGCGGTCCCCGGAGGTGGGCGAGCGCTCGCAGCAAGGTCGGATAGTCCTTCTGCGGCACCAGCCGGCCGATGGCCAGGATCAGCGGCCCGTCGCCCGCGGGCAGGGGGCCGGTCCAGGGCTGCGCCAGACGGTCGCGGTAGCCGGCATCGAGGACGGGTTCCGGGATGGTCTCGATCCGGTCCGCGAGTTCGGGAATGGCGAAGGCATGGTCGGCCGCCACCGCCGGCGACACCGCCACCAGCGCGTCGGCGCGGGGAAAGAAGCGCTGCGCCGCCAGCCGCTTCAGGGTGGAGCCGCCGTCGCGTCCCAGCGGGTTGGTCGCGCGCAGCACCAGCGTCGTCTCCGGCACCCCGGCCAGCATGTGCGCCCAGATGGTCGCGAGGGAGGCGTGGTTGGCGGCCGCCAGCAGCAGCTCCGGCCGCTCGCGCCGCAGATGCGCCGCCAAGCCGGGCACCGACAGCCGCACGCGGTTGCGCCGCTTGCCCGACAGCCGGGCCAGCGCGCCGGCCACGGGGACGACGCGCACCCCGTCGGGAACGCTCCCGGCCAGGGGGCCGCCGGTATCGGCCACGGCGAGGTCGACGCGGGTGCCGGCCGAGGCCAGCGCGCCGGCCAGGGCCAGGGTCATGCGCTGGGCGCCGCCCATCTCGAAGCCGTGCAGGAAGAAGGCGAGGCTGCGGGGCGGCGCGGCCGCCGCCGGCACCGGGTCGGGTCTCCGCGCGCGGGCGGCCCGCCCGTGATCGCCAGCAGTCATGCGCGTTCCCCCGTCCTCATTCGACGCCTTGGGCGCCATTTTGCGACGGATATGGTGTCAGTTCGTCGCGCGCGTCAGGGGTGCCTCGAAAAATGAGGGGCGCGGGACGGTCGGCCCCCGGGATCGCTCCCGGGAGCCTTCCTTAGCGATGCGTGGTCAGGCGGTCAGCGGGATGTCGATGACGCCCGTGAACATCACCACCCAGCCCGGAACCGCGCCCCAGGCGATGGTCACGCCTTCGGACGATGGCTCGATCTCCGGCGCGCCCGCGCCGATGCCCCAGAGGTCGACGCCGGAGGCCGGGAAACCCTCCATGCCGACGAGGCAGGGGATGAGCTCGCCCTCGCCGGCGATCTCGAACGCCTCGCTGGACGGGCCGCCGCGCAGCTCCGGCATCGGCGACATCCAGCTGACGGCGGACAGGTCGATGTGCAGCGGGCGGATCAGCTCGCCCGACGACACGGCGCCGAGCTCGATCGGGGCCGGCAGGGTGACCGCCGTCAGCCCCAGCTTGGCGATCTCCTCGGGCGTCAGGCGCGCCGGCAGGGTGCGCGGCAGCTCGCCGACGGTGACGTCCACGGCGGTGCCGGGCGCTGAGGGCGCGATGGCGATGGGAAAGGCGGTGAGGGCGTTGGTGGGAAGCTCGCCGGGCGACAGGACCCGGAAGGATCCCGCCGTGACGGGCGCCGCCGGGGCGATGCCCGGCGCAATGTTCGAAGGCATGTTGGCTTCTCGACTTCTTGTGGTCGCCCCTCACATACAGTGGATGATTGACGCGCGGGAAAGAGTCAAGGTCATAGACAACTAGGGATACGGCGTCGTGACTTCACGCATATTTTCAGGCGTGAAACCATCCTCCGCAAGGTCCCCGGCGGGTGCCGGGGACCGCGGCTCCGGTGAAGCCGTCAGACGTGCCAGGTCAGGGAGGCGAACAGGTCCTCCAGCCCGGCGAACTGGACGATCTCCAGCGGCACCGCGCCGTACGCGATGGTCACGCCCTCGGCCGGCGCCGCGCCCAAGGACCCGCCCGCCGGCGGCTTGCCGCCGACGTCCTCGATGGCGAAGCCGGACTCGGCCGGGCCCTCGCCGGGCAGCGGGTAGGGCAGGATGGTGAAGACCGGCTCGTCGCCGACCTCCACCGGCAGGATCGTCACCTCGCCGTCACCCGGCAGCGGGTAGGGCAGGATGGTGACGATGCCCTCGTCGCCGGCATCGACGCCCGGCCCGAAGGTGAAGGAATCATCGCCCGGCTCGGGGAACGGCAGGATCGTGTAGACCTCGTCGTCCACGGAGGCAGGGAGGATGGTGACCTCGCCCTCGGGCAGGGTGCCGCTGGTGATGCGGATCTCGTCCGACGGCGACGCCGGTGCTGTGGAAAGAAGCATTTCCTGACTCATGTTCTCGTTCACGCCCCTCATGTACAGTTAATGCTTAACTACCACTTTGTTGTCAACCGGCCTATCCCCTCAGGGACAGGCGCATGGCGGGAGCGCTTCCCTTGAGGGCGGGGCTGTGGCGTGATGCGGGCCGCCGATCCGGAGCAGCCGCCATGACCTCAGATCCCTCCCGCACCGTTTCGCTTCCCATCCGTCCCCTCGGGCTGCTGTCGGGAGAGGCCGCGCGCCGCGCGGTGCGCGCCGGCGTGGCCCTGCCGCTCGCCGGCGGGCCGCTGGCCTTCACGCTGGCGGAGGTGCCGGTCCGGCTGGAGACCGGCATCGCCCGCCGCATCGCGACGCCGGAGGAGCTGGAGACGATGGGGGAGGCGGCGGAGCGGGCGCTGGTCGCCCTGACCGCCCCGCGGGCCGCCTGGGCCGGCTTCGCCCCCGGCCGGCCGCTGGTCATGGGGGTGGTGAACGTCACCCCCGACAGCTTCAGCGACGGCGGCGACCATGACGACCCCGCGGCCGCCATCGACCATGGACGTGCGCTGATGGCCGCCGGCGCCGACATTCTCGATATCGGGGGCGAGTCGACCCGCCCGGGCGCCGAGCCCGTCGCCCCGGAGCGCGAGGCCGCCCGCGTGGTCACGGTGATCCGGGCGCTGGCGGCGGAGGGGGCGGTGGTGTCGGTGGATACGCGCCATGCCGCCGTGATGCGCCAGGCGCTGGCGGCCGGCGCCCGCATCGTCAACGACGTCTCGGCCCTCGCGCACGATCCGGAGAGCCTTGCTGTGGTGGCGGAGGCCGGCTGCCCGGTTGTGCTCATGCATATGCGCGGCGACCCGCGCACCATGCAGCGGGACCCCACCTACGACGACGTGGCGCTGGACGTGTACGAGCATCTGGCATCCCGCATCGACGCCTGCCGTGCCGCCGGCATCCCGCCGGAGCGCATCGCGGTCGATCCCGGCATCGGCTTCGGCAAGACCGTGGAGCACAACCTGGACCTGCTGCGGCACACGGCGCTGTTCCACGGGCTGGGCTGCCCGGTGCTGGTGGGCGTGTCGCGCAAGCGCTTCATCGCGGCGCTCTCCCGCGACGAGCCGCCGAAGGAGCGGCTGGGCGGCTCGCTGGCGGCCGGGCTGGCGGCGCTGGACCAGGGCGCCGGCATCCTGCGGGTCCACGACGTGGCGGCGACGGCGCAGGCCGTGGCGATGTGGCGCGCCCTCCACGGCTGAGCGCGTGCCAGAGCACCCGGCGATCTGCTATAAGCGGCGCAACATCCTTTCCCGTTCCGGACAGTCCCGATGACCCGCAAGCTTTTCGGCACCGACGGCATCCGCGGCACCGCCAACACCGCCCCCATGAACGCGGAGACGGCGCTGCGCGTGGCGATGGCGACGGCGCTGCAGTTCCGCCGCGGCAACCACCGCCACCTCGTCGTCATCGCCAAGGACACGCGCCTGTCCGGCTATATGCTGGAGCCGGCGCTGACCGCCGGCTTCATCTCCATGGGCATGGACGTGGTGCTGGTCGGGCCGATGCCGACGCCGGCCGTAGCGATGCTGACGCGCTCGCTCCGGGCCGACATGGGCGTGATGATCTCCGCCTCGCACAACCCGTTCCAGGACAACGGCATCAAGCTGTTCGGCCCCGATGGGTACAAGCTGTCGGATGAGGTCGAGGCCGCCATCGAGGCGCGGCTGGAGGAACCCTTCGACGCCGATCTCGCCGCCCCCCGCGACCTGGGCCGCGCCCAGCGGCTGGAGGATGCGTCGGGCCGCTACATCGAGCATGTCAAGAGCAGCTTCCCCCGCGGCATCCGCCTGGAGGGCCTGCGCATCGTCGTCGACTGCGCCCACGGCGCCGCCTACAAGGTCGCGCCCAAGGTGCTGTGGGAGCTGGGGGCCGACGTGATCCCGGTCGCGGTCTCCCCCAACGGCACGAACATCAACCTGGAGTGCGGCGCCACCCATCCGGCGGCCATGCGCGACGCGGTGGTGGAGCACAAGGCGCATCTCGGCATCGCGCTGGACGGCGACGCCGACCGGCTGATCCTGGCTGACGAGACCGGCACCCAGATCGACGGCGACCAGGTCATGGCGCTGATCGGCCAGAGCTGGGCGGCCAGCGGCAAGCTCAAGGGCGGCGGCGTCGTCGCCACCGTCATGTCGAACATGGGGCTGGAGCTGTTCCTGCGCGGCCAGGGCCTGTCGCTGGTGCGCACGCCGGTGGGCGACCGCTATGTGGTCGAGCATATGCGCGAGCATGGCCACAATGTCGGCGGCGAGCAGTCCGGCCACATCGTGCTCTCCGACCATGGCACCACGGGCGATGGTCTGGTGGCGGCGCTGCAGGTGCTGGCGGTGCTGCAGCAGACCGGCCGGCCGGCGTCCGAGGTGCTGCGCGTCTTCGAGCCGCTGCCGCAGCTGCTTAAGAATGTCCGCTTCGACGCCTCGCTGGGCGCCAACGCGCTGCTGGGCGAGGCGTCCGTGAAACAGGCCATCGCGGAGGGCGAGGCGGCGCTGGGCGACACCGGCCGCGTGCTGATCCGCAAGTCCGGCACCGAGCCGCTGATCCGAGTCATGGCCGAGGGCCAGGACCAGTCGCTGGTCCACCGCGTGGTCGACGACATCGTCGCGGCCGTGCAGGCGGCGGCGCAGGCGGGGACGGGCGCGCAGGCGAAGGTGGCGGAGTAGGCTGGGGGACTGACGGCATGTACCGCATCATCTCTGCCACGGCGCGACCCGGCTTCTTGGTCGATCTGACCTGGGAAGACGGCTCCCGCTCCAGCATCGATTTCCGGCCGCTGCTCCAGGGCGAGGTGTTCGCACCCTTGCGCGATCCTGCTTGGTTCGCCGCTCATGTGGCGGTGGAGGAGGACGGCCATGCGCTGGGCTGGCCGGGCGAACTGCACTTCAGCGCGGACAGCCTCTGGTACCGCACCCATCCGGAGGATCTGAAGCGCGACTATCCGGAGGCGGCGGCCGAATGAAGGGACGGGTTCTCATCGTCGCGGGCAGCGACAGCGGCGGCGGGGCGGGCATCCAGGCCGACATCAAGGCGGTGACCGCGCTGGGCGGCTTCGCCATGACCGCCATCACCGCGCTGACCGCCCAGAATACGCTGGGCGTCCACGGCGTGCATCCGGTGCCGACCGATTTCATCGAGCAGCAGATGCGCGTGGTGCTGGACGATCTCGGCGCCGACGCGGTGAAGACCGGCATGCTCGGCACGGTGGAGATCATCGCCACGGTCGCCGATGGGCTGCGGGGGCTGAAGGGCCGCGTGCCCGTGGTGATCGACCCCGTCATGGTCGCCAAGGGCGGGCACCGGCTGCTGGACGCCGACGCCGTCGCCGCCGTGGTGGAGAAGCTGCTGCCGCTGGCCGACGTGCTGACGCCCAACCGGCCCGAGGCCGAGGCGCTGACCGGGCTCATCATCGAGGACCGCGCCGGCATGCGCCGCGCCGCCGACCTGCTGCTGCTGGCGGGGGCGAAGGCGGTGCTGATGAAGGGCGGGCACATGCCGGGCGAGGAGGTCACCGACCTGCTGGTGACCCGCGACGGCGAGGTCGCCTTCACCTCCCCCCGCATCGACACGGCCCACACGCACGGCACCGGCTGCACGCTCGCCTCGGCGGTGGCCTGCGGGCTGGCGCAGGGGATGCGGGCGGAGGAGGCGGTGCGCCGCGCCCGGGACTACGTCGCCGAGGCCATCCGCACCGCGCCCGGCTTCGGCCAGGGCCATGGGCCGCTGAACCACGCGCACACGGTGCGGGCGTTTCCGTAAACCGGCAGCGTTGCTCCTGTGCGTGCTTCGACAGGCTCAGCATGAGGAAGATATAGCTGCTCCCGGGCGAGCCTGCGCGAGAACGGACCAGGAGTGCCTGGCATCCTACGACCCTCATCCTGAGCTTGTCGAAGGACGCACAACCTGCCAGCCGCACCGGAAGCTGAGCCAGATCACACCACCGGGCTGCTGGTGACCATGGGATCGTCCAGCAGGTCGGCGACGGTGCGCAGGCCCTGCTCCAGCGCGTCGGCGCGGTCGGTGGAGCAGATGCAGACGCGGATGGCGTGGGGGATGTCGCCGCGCGCGACCGCGAAGGCGTCGGCCGAGCTGACGCGCACGCCGCGCGCCAGCAGCTCGCGGGCGAACTCCTCGCGGCGCCAGGGCTCGGGTAGGGGAATCCAGAGATGGGTGCAGCCCGGGTCGGAACCGGGCAGGTCGCGCCCCAGGACCCGGCGGGCGATCTCCTGCCGCTCCGACACCACGGCGCGCCGCCGCGCCGCGATGCGGTCGGCCTCGCCGCTTTCGATCAGCAGGCTGGCGGCGGCCGTGCCCACCTGGCAGGTGCCGAGATTCATGGCGCGCAGCCCGGTCGTCATACGGTCGGCCAGCTGGCGCGGCGGCACGATGTAGCCGACCCGCAGCCCCGGCATCAGGCTCTTCGACACGCTGGTCAGGTAGATCACCAGGTCGGGCGCCAGCGCCGCCAGCGTCTCGTGCCGGCAGGGGGCGAGAAAGCCGTAGACGTCGTCCTCGATGATGGTGAGGTTCATGCGCCGCGCCACCGCCACCAGCTCGCGCCGGCGCCCCGGGGGCATGGTCACGGTGGTGGGGTTGTGCAGGTTTGGCATGCAGTAGAGCGCATGCGCCCCGTGCAGCCGGCAGGCCTGCTCCACCGCCTCGGGGATCAGCCCGTCGCCGTCCATTGCGACCGGCACCAGCCGCAGCCCCAGCATGGCGGCGATCGGCTTGATGCCGGCATAGGTCAGCTGCTCCACCAGCACCACGTCGCCGGGCCGGGTCACGGCGGCATAGGCCAGGAAGGTCGCGTTCTGCCCGCCCGCCGTCAGCATCACCCGGTCCTCGCCCACCTCCAGCCCCGAAGTGGCGGCGATGTAGGCGGCGCCGGCGGCGCGGAAGCGGGCGGGGCCGTTGACCGGCTGGTAGGCCAGCAGCTGCGCTAGGTCAGGGCGGCGCGCCACCTCCTCCATCGCCTGCCGGATGGCCGGGATGTCGGGCCAGAGCGCCATGGCGTTGACCGACATGTCGACGACGCCGTCCGGCGGCGGGGCCAGCGGCACCTCGCTCATCCGCTGCGGCGCCAGCACGAAGGTGCCGCGCCCGACCTCGCCGCCGATCAGCCCCTGCCGCTCCGCCTCGGCATAGGCGCGGGTGACGGTGCCGACCGTGACGCCCAGCTTCCAGGCAAGGTCGCGGTGGGTCGGCAGCTTGGCCCCGGCGGGCAGCCGGCCCGAGACGATGTCGTCATGCAGCGCCGCGGCGATGGCGCGGTAGCGGGGACCGCCGCGCTGGGTGAGATCGGGAAGCCACATTGTCATCGAGACAAGTTCCGCATTGCGGGTGAGTTGGACGGAGCGTATGCCAAATGTACCCCTTCAACAAGGGGTGCAATGATCGAAACAGCAGCGGATCAGGAGGATTGTATGGGTACAATCTCTCTCCCCACCGTCCCCGGCAGCGGCTTCCCAGCCGTCGCCCTGGCCTGCGCATCCCGTCTGGCCGCCACGGCGCGGCTGTGGGGTGGTCGGATGGCCGAACGCCGGCGCTTGGCGCTGCTGGACGAGCACATGCTGCGCGACATCGGCCTGTCGCTGGAGCGCGCCCGTGCCGAGGCGGCGAAGCGTCCCTGGCAGAGCTGACGGAGTCGTGACCATGACCGACCTTTCCTCCCTGGCGCCGTCCGGGCTGCCGTCCGAGGCCTTCTGGGGCCTGCTGATGTTCGCCTTCGCCTCGTCGATCACGCCGGGGCCGAACAACATGATCGTCGCGGCCAGCGGCGCCAATTTCGGCTTCCGCCGGACCATCCCGAACATGGTCGGCATCGAGATCGGCTTCGGCACCATGTGCCTGTTGATGGGCATGGGCGCCGGCGCCTTCGTGACCGCCTTCCCGGAGGTGGAGCGGGCGCTGCGCTATATCGCCATCGCCTACCTGCTGTACCTGTCCTGGCGCATCGCCACGGCCGGCCGCTCCGGCGCCACGGAGAAGGGCAAGCCGCTGACGGTCACCCAGGCGGCGCTGTTCCAGCTGGTGAACCCCAAGGCCTGGGCCATGGCGCTGACCGCCAGCGCCGCCTTCCTGTTCCCCGGGCTGGGGCCGCTGGGCAGCGGCCTGCTGATCGCCGGCACCTTCGTCGCCATCGGCATCTTCACCGTGTCGCTCTGGACCGGCTTCGGCGTGGCGATCGGCCGGCTGCTGAAGAGCGACCGGGCGCTGCGCATCTTCAACGTCTCGCTGGGGCTGCTGACCGCCGCCAGCGCCGCCATGATGATCTGAGGGAGAGCCGCCTTGGGCCTGATCGACTATGCCGTGGAGCCCAACCTGTCGTCGGAGGAGTTCGTCGACGTGCTGGCGCACTCCACCCTGGCCGAGCGGCGGCCGGTGGACGACCCGGTCCGCATCCACGCCATGCTGCGCCACGCCAATTTGATCGTCACCGCCCGGCACGAGGGGCGGCTGGTGGGCGTGGCGCGCTCGCTGACCGACTTCTCCTTCTGCTGCTACTGCTCGGACTTGGCGGTGGACGAGGCGTGGCAGGGCAGGGGCATCGGCCGGGCGCTGATGGTGCGCACCCGGGACGAGGCGATCGGCAGGGTCCCGCGCGACGGGCGCCCGGTGCGCTGCCTGCTGTTGTCGGCGCCGAAGGCCATGGGCTATTACCCGAAGGTCGGGCTGAAGAGCCTGGACAACGCCTTCGACTTCACCGACCTGTGAGTGCCCCCATGCGCCTGCCCATCTACCAGATCGACGCCTTCGCCGACCGCGTCTTCGCCGGCAACCCGGCCGCCGTGGTGCCGCTGCAGGAGTGGCTGCCCGACGCCGTGATGCAGGCCATCGCGCAGGAGAACAATCTGTCGGAGACGGCCTATCTGGTGCCCAAGGGCGAGGGCGTCTGGGGCCTGCGCTGGTTCACGCCGGAGGTGGAGGTCGATCTCTGCGGCCATGCCACGCTGGCCAGCGCCCATTTGCTGATGGGCGTGCTGCATCCGGGCCTCACCCGCGTCGCGTTCGACACGGTGAAGGCCGGGCGGCTGACCGTGACCAGGGAGGGCGAGGTCTACACGCTGGACTTCCCGGCCCGCCCGCCGGCCGAGACGCAGGTCGATCCGGAGCTGGCGGAGATCCTGGGCGGGCCGGCGCCCAAGGCGATCCTCGCCTCGCGCGACTATCTGGTGGTCTATGACGACGCCGAGACGGTGCGCGCCCTTGAGCCCAACCTGGACCGGCTGACCCGCATCGACCGCTTCGCCGTCATCGTCACCGCCGCCGGCGGCACCGGCGCGGACACGGATGTCGACTTCGTCTCGCGCTTCTTCGCCCCCAGCAAGGGCGTGCCGGAGGACCCGGTGACCGGCTCCGCCCACTGCACCCTGATCCCCTACTGGGCGGAGCGGCTGGGCCGCACGCAACTCGAGGCGCGGCAGGTTTCCAAGCGCGGCGGCCGGCTGCACTGCCGGCTGGAGGGCGACCGGGTGAAGATCGGCGGCCGCGCGGTGCTGTACCTGGAAGGCCATATCCATGTCTGACCCGGTCCCGGTGCGGCGCTGGGAACGGCCGGACGGCTATGTCGTCAGCACCGACCGGGACCTGCTCGACTTCGACGTGATCCATGGCTACCTCGCCCGCAGCTACTGGTCGCCGGGCGTGGAGCGCGAGCGGGTGGAGCGCGCCGCGCGCAACTCGCTCTGCTACGGCCTCTACGCGCCCGACGGCGCCCAGGTCGGCTACGCCCGGGTCATCACCGACCGCGCCACCTTTGCCTATCTCGCCGACGTCTTCGTGCTGGAGGCCCATCGCGGGCAGGGGCGGGGCACCTTCCTGGCCGAGTGCGCCGTCATGGACCCGGACTTGGCCGACCTGCGCCGCTGGCTGCTCTTCACCCGCGACGCCCATGGCCTGTACGAGCGCTTCGGCTTCGGCCCGATCACCGCGCCCGAGCGCGGCATGCAGCGCCTGGGCCGCGCGGCGGGGGCGTGCGAGCGGGGGACGTAGGCGCCGCCGGTCGGGGGAGGTTGGGGCTTGGTGCGTCCTTCGACAAGCTCAGGATGAGGGAGGTGGTGCGCCAGGCACTCCCGATCTCTGCCGGTGCAAGCTTGGCTGGGAGCAGCAACAACCCCCTCATGCTGAGCCTGTCGAAGCACGCACCCCATCATCGCTGCCCCCCTTAGCGGACCGCGCCACCTCCGGCAGGCATTGACGCGACCGCCCCCGCCGCGCCAGCCTTGCCGCTTCCCAACCCGGAGCGGCCCCGCATGCGCGATTTGTATTTCGAGGATCTGAAGATCGGCGACCGGTTCGAGACGGCCGGCATCACCATCACCCGCTCGCAGATCATCGACTACGCCCTGACCTACGATCCCCAGCCCTTCCATCTGGACGAGGAGGCGGCCAAATCGTCGATCTTCGGCGGGCTGGTCGCCTCGGGCTTCATGACGGCGGCGCTGACCTTCCGGCTGTTCCGCGACACCGGCGTGCTGACCGCGGCGAATTTGGGCGGGGCCGGCGGCGAGGATCTGGTCTGGCCGAACCCGGTGCGCCCCGGCGACACCATCCGCGCGGTGGTCGAGGTGCTGTCGAAGCAGCAGTCGCGCTCCAGGCCCGAGCGCGGCCGTGTCAGGTTCGGCTACACGACCTTGAATCAACACGGACAAATTGTGCTGCAGATGACCCTGATCCACATAGTCGGTCTGCGCCGGCCGGGTATGGTCGAAGTATAATCCGATTTACCCCGGAGGTGATTTTGTCGATTATACCGGCCGCGCGGGGGCGCCGGCCGGAAAGGGCCGTGCGGGGACTCTATGGGGCGGGAGTATTCGTTGCGTGCCTGGTAAGAAGCCTCTCCTGGGAGCCGTGCGCACGGCCTTCGAACTGCACAGCTTCCACGGCGATCAGTGGCTGCATGTTCGCGAGGCGCGCGATCTCCGCGAGCTGGAGCCCGCGGCCGCGCTGCTGATCGAGCGGCAGGAGGTGGACGGCATCCGCATCGTCCGCCGCACCGACTATGAGGATCACGGCTTCCGCACCACCGTGACCTTCAAGAAGCGCCTGCGCCCCGGCGTGCAGGAGCTGGACCCCCTGCTGCGCGCCAACCCCGGCCGCGACGCCTCCTGGTGCGACCAGCCGGCGGACTTCCACGGCGACGTCCAGCGCCAGGTGATGCGCGGCCTGTTCGCCAAGTACCTGGACGAGCGGCGCCTGACCCCGCTGGAAGTGCTGAACTACGAGGTCCACGCCAAGGCGCTGGACAATGCCGGCACCACCGTCCAGGGCGCGCTGCAGCGCCTCGCCAGCCAGCAGGTGCGCGGCGGGCAGGGCAGCGCCGTCACCCGCATGAAGGAGCTGATGGCGCTGGCCGACCAGGCGCTGCAGCAGCTGACCACCTTCGCCAAGGCCAACCCGGTGCCGGCGCTGGCGCCCGGCGGGCTGAAGGATCTCGCGGCCAGGCTGGCGGCCGAGCCGGGCGACCCGATGCCCAAGCTCTACCGCGCCGTCGCCGCCTATCTCCAGGGCACGAAGTGCTGGGTGGAGAAGCTGGACCGGCTGTTCCAGCTGTTCCAGCCGGACCTGACCGTGCGCGAGATGCGGGTGCTGGACAGCGTCGCCTCGGAGATCATGGCCTCGCCGCTGGCGCTGAAGGAGCTGGCGGGCGACCGCAAGACCCGGTTCGAGCTGGTCACCAACGCCATCGACCTCTATGCCGGCAACCTGGCGTCGGAAGGCGGGGAGGAGCGGCCGGCGGGCGTCCAGACCATGTCGCGCCTGCTGGCGGAGGGGCTGCTGCCGCGGACCATCGCCGAGCTGCGGCTGGGCCTGCTGCGCCACCTCTTCGCCCGCGTGCCCTTCCGACCCGACCGCACCGGCCTGCGCGACGAGATCCGCGCCTCGGTCGAGGTGCTGGACTATCTGAGGAAGGCGGCGCCCGGGCTGGCGGCCGACGAGGAGGTGGGGGAGGCGCTCGCCACCCGCATCGACAAGCTGATCCAGCCCGAGGCGATGAGCGAGCTGCTGGCGCTGGGCCGCGGCACCATGGGCAAGGTCGAGCTGCTGCTGGGGCTGATCGAGTCCGCGCCCGGCGCCTCGCCCAAGGCCAAGATGGCGCCGTACCTGCGGTCGCTCATCGTGCCGGACGACATCATCCGCGACCATGGCGGCAAGCGGGTGGACGCGCTGAAGCCGCTGTCGGCCATCGCCCGCCGCATATCCGCCGCCGGCATGCCCGACGCGAACTTCAGGGAGATGGTCGATATCCTCGACACCGCCATGTTCGAGACGATCCGGACCGAGATCCTGTCGAACCAGGCGCTGCCCTTCGCCGACCGCATGCTGGCCCTGATCCGGCACTGCGCCGACCTGCCGGAGGGGCGGGCGCGGCAGCTGGCGTCCGAGAATCTGACCCAGGCGATGCGCCGGCCGGAATTCATCCTGACCTATCTGGAGCGCTTCGCCTCCGCCTCCGAAAAGCGCGACGCCTATTTCAAGCTCTGCGACGCGCTGGTGGAGTCGGGGCTGGTCTCGCCGTCGCTGGTACCAACCAACGTATAGGCTCCCCGAATTCATTAGCCTTTCCCGTCATGGGGATTAAACCCTTCAAGGAGGAGCGCCGTCGGAGAACGCGGCGCCGAACCTTCGAAGGGAGACCCATGTCCATCCTCCGTTCCGCCCTCGCCGCGGCGCTGCTGCTGGCTGCCATCCCCGCCAGCGCGGCCGAGACCGTGAAGCTGCGCGCCGACAGCTGGTGCCCCTACAATTGCGAACCGGGCAAGGCGCCGGGCTATCTGGTGGAGATCGTCAAGGCGGCGGTGGAACCGGCCGGCATGACCGTCGACTACCAGCTGATGGACTGGACCGAGGCGATCGAGGCGGTGGGCAAGGGCACCGCCACCGGGGCCGTCGGCGCCATCGAGGAGGAGGCGCCCAACCTCCTCTATCCCAAGGCCAATATGGGCCGCTCATCCCCGGTGCTGGCGACGGCCAAAGGGTCGGGCTTCCAGTTCAAGGGCTTCCAGTCCCTGGAGGGCAAGCGCCTCGGCTATGTCGAGGACTATTTCTACAGCACCGAGGTCAATGCCTTCATCGACAAGCATAAGGGCTCGCCCAACCTGATCACCGTCTCGGGCGACAACGTCACCGACGCGCTGATCAAGCTGCTGCTGGACCACAAGGTCGACGCCATCGTCGAGGACGGCAACGTCATCGACTTCACCATCGAGACCCGCGGCTATGCCCGGCTGTTCGAGTACCACTCGATGGGCGCGCCCAGCCCCGTCTCGATCGGCTTCAGCCCGGTCGACCCCGTCGGCGCCAAGGTGGTCGCGCTGATCGACGCGGAACTGCCGAAGATGCGGCAGGACGGGCGGCTCGCCGCGATCCTGAAGAAGTACGCGGTCAAGGACTGGCAGAACTGAGCCGAGTCGGACGGGCCGAGGCTTGACGGGGAGGGCGTACGCTCCATAGTCCGGAGCATGCGCCCAACCTCCAAGCTCCTGACCGCCGCCCTGCTGCTGTCCCTCGCGCCTGCCGTGGCTGCCGCCGATTGCGGCCTGCCGCTGGTCGATACGGCCAAGCCGATCCAGGGCCTGTGGACCCAGCACGATTTCAGCGGCAAGGCCGCCTTCGCCAACGGCAATCTCGACGGGCGGCCGGTGATCACCGCGCGCTCCGGCGGCGCCTCCGGCCTGTATCTGCCCGTCGAGCGGGATGTTGCGGCGACGCCGGTGGCGCGCTGGTCCTGGCGCGTCGACCGGGTGCAGGACAAAGCCGACCTCCGCCGCACCGAGACCGAGGACTTCTCCGCCGCCATCTTCTTCGTCTTCGGCGAGCCGTCGCTGTTCCGCCGCCACGTCCCGACCCTGGCCTACGCCATCACCGCGACGCCGGGCGAGGCGGGGGCGATCATCCCGAGCCCGCGCCATCCCAAGACCCGCATGACGGTCAAGCTGCGCGGGCCGGAGGCGGGCGGGCAGTGGCTGGCGGAGGAGCGCGACATCCTGGCGGACTACCGCCGCGCCTTCGGCCGCGACCCGGAGGAGAGGCTCCGCTACGTCGCCCTGTTCAGCGACGACGACCAGACCGGGCAGCCGGTCCATGCCGCCTACGGCGCGGTAACCCTCTCAGCGAAGGCATGCGCCGCCGCGCAATGAACTTTCCCATTCGGCCCGCGCGGAGCGGCATTGTGTCCCGTGCCGATCAGGTTCGTTGACGGATCGGTCCCACCCCCCTAATGTCCGCGGCGGGACACGCCCCCCCAACGGGGCGCAACTATTCTGCAAGGAATAGCATCATGACAGTACCGCCGCCGAAGCCCGAGGGCCGGCCCGCGAACCCGAATTTCTCTTCCGGTCCCTGTGCGAAGCGTCCCGGCTGGACGATCGAGGCCCTGAAAGGGTCGCTCACGGGCCGCTCCCACCGCTCCAAGCCCGGCAAGGCGAAGCTCGAAGAGGTGATCAACCTCAGCCGCCGCATTTTGGGCATCCCCGACGATTACCGCATCGGCATCGTGCCCGCCTCCGACACCGGCGCGGTGGAGATGGCGCTCTGGTCCCTGCTGGGCGAGCGCGGCGTCGACATGCTGGCCTGGGAGTCCTTCGGCAAGGACTGGGTCACCGACGTGGTCAAGCAGCTGAAGCTGCCGAACGTCCGCCAGATGGTCGCCCCCTACGGCAAGCTGCCGGACCTCTCGCAGGTGGACTTCAATAACGACGTCGTCTTCACCTGGAACGGCACCACCTCCGGCGTGCGCGTGCCGGACGGCGACTGGATATCCTCCGACCGCCAGGGACTGACCATCTGCGACGCGACCTCGGCCGCCTTCGCCATGGACCTGCCCTGGGACAAGCTCGACGTCGTCACTTGGTCCTGGCAGAAGGTGCTGGGCGGCGAGGGCGCGCACGGCATGCTGGTCCTGAGCCCCCGCGCCGTGGCGCGGCTGGAGAGCTACAAGCCGGCCTGGCCGCTGCCCAAGATCTTCCGCATGACCAAGGACGGCAAGATCGTCGAAGGCATCTTCAAGGGCGAGACCATCAACACGCCCTCCATGATCGCCGTCGAGGACGCCATCGACGGGCTGAAATGGGCCGAAAGCGTCGGCGGGCTGAAGGCGCTGATCGCGCGCTCGGAGTCCAACCTGAAGGCCGTCGCCGACTGGGTATCCCGGAGCGACACCGTCGCCTTCCTGGCCGACGAGCCCGCCACCCGCTCCTGCACCTCCATCTGCCTGAAGTTCGTCGACCCCTGGTTCGCCCAGCAGTCGGCGGAGGCCCAGGGCGAGATCGCCAAGAAGGTGGCGTCTCTCCTGGAGAAGGAAGGGGCGGCGCTCGACGCCGGCGCCTACCGCGACGCGCCCCCGGGCCTGCGCATATGGGGCGGCGCCACGGTGGAGAACGCGGACATCCGGGCGCTGCTGCCCTGGATCGACTGGGCCTACGCCTCCGTCCGCGGCGACCTCGCCAAGGCCGCCTGAGCCAAGCATTGCCATCTCCGTAGGTCGCATGGAGCAGAGCGCAATGCGACGTTCCCCGCGTGGCATGTCGCATTGCGGCTCCGCCTCCATGCGACCTACGGGCTCCCCGACATCGGCGCCGGGCCTTGATCCCATGGCCGCCCCAAGACGAAAGACATCCCCATGCCCAAGGTCCTCATTTCCGACAGCCTGAGCCCCCGCGCCGTCGAGATCTTCCGCGAGCGCGGCGTCGAGGTCGACGTGAAGACCGGCCTGAAGCCGGACGAGCTGAAGGCCATCATCGGCGAATATGACGGCCTCGCCATCCGCTCGGCGACCAAGGTCACCAAGGACATCCTGGCCGCCGCCACCAACCTGAAGGTGGTCGGCCGCGCCGGCATCGGCGTCGACAATGTCGACGTGCCCGCCGCCACGGCCAGCGGCGTCGTCGTGATGAACACGCCCTTCGGCAACTCCATCACCACGGCCGAGCACGCCATCGCCATGATGTTCGCGCTGGCCCGCGAGATCCCGGCCGCCAACGCCTCCACCCATGCCGGCAAGTGGGAGAAGAACCGCTTCATGGGCGTCGAGCTGTACGGCAAGACGCTGGGCATCATCGGCTGCGGCAACATCGGCTCGATCGTCGCCGACCGCGCGGTGGGGCTGAAGATGCGCGTCGTCGCCTTCGACCCGTTCCTCTCGGCCGAGCGCGCCCAGGACATGGGCATCGAGAAGGTGGAGCTCGACGAGCTGCTGCGCCGCGCCGACTTCATCACCCTGCACACGCCGATGACGGAGCAGACCCGCAACATCCTGAACGCGGACAATCTCGCCAAGACCAAGAAGGGCGTGCGCATCATCAACTGCGCCCGCGGCGGCCTGATCGTCGAGGAGGATCTGAAGGCGGCGCTGGACAGCGGCCATGTGGCGGGCGCGGCGCTGGACGTCTTCGCCGAGGAGCCGGCCAAGGAGAACATCCTGTTCGGCAACGACAAGGTCATCGTCACGCCGCACCTGGGCGCCTCCACCACGGAAGCGCAGGAGAACGTGGCGCTGCAGGTGGCTGAGCAGATGTCGGACTTCCTGGTGACCGGCGCCGTGGTGAACGCGCTGAACATGCCGTCGGTCTCGGCCGAGGACGCGCCGAAGCTGAAGCCCTACATGCAGCTGGCCGAGCAGCTCGGCGGTTTCGCCGGCCAGATCACCGAGACCGGCCTGAAGGCGGTCACGGTGGAGTATGAGGGCCAGGTCGCCGAGCTGAACACGCGGCCGCTGACCGCCATCGTGCTGAAGGGCCTGCTGTCGCCGCTCATGGAGTCGGTGAACATGGTCAACGCGCCGGTCATCGCCCGCGAGCGCGACATCAAGATCAGCGAGACCAAGCGCCAGGACGCCAGCGACTACCAGACCCTGATCCGCGTCATCGTCACCACCGACGCCCGCACGCGGTCCGTCGCCGGCACGCTGTTCGGCGGCGAGAAGCCGCGCCTGGTGCAGATCGAGGAGGTGCCGATCGAGGCGGAGGTCAGCGACCACATGCTGTTCATCCGCAACGAGGACAAGCCGGGCTTCATCGGCAAGCTGGGCACCGCGCTCGGCGACGCCGGCGTGAACATCGCCACCTTCCACCTGGGCCGCACCGCCCCGGGGGAGCAGGCCATCGCGCTGGTCTCGGTGGACCAGAAGGTCGGCCAGGACCTGCTGGACCGCATCCAGGCCCTGCCCAGCGTCGTACGGGTGAAGGCGCTGGGGTTCTGACAAAACTCCCTCGCCCCTTGAGGGAGAGGGAGGTGCGCCTTCCCATCCTTCTCCCCTTGCGGGAGAAGGATGGGGCCCCAAGCCTGCTTGGGGAGGATGAGGGGTCGGCGGGCGACAGCCCGACGTTCTCGCCCGCTGGCCCAGGATCACCTGTTGAGAAGGCCCAGCCTGCGGCTGGTCCACCCCTCACCCTCCCACGCCTTCGGCGCGGGGCCCATCCCTCTCCCTCAAGGGGAGAGGGATCGATCCGCCGCATTTTGCCCCATCCGGAGCGCGTTCGAATGTGGTATGAAAACCGCCATTCGCCGCCTCTAGAAGCGCGATCGGGTCAAACTCCAAACCTCGGGTGTCCTCCATGAACTACGGCTCCGCCTCCGCCCCCGTTTCCAAGACCGACCTGTCTTCCGCGCTCCAGGAGATCGGGCGCGAGCTCGAGGGCCTGCGCGCCGAGATCGAGAAGGTCGGCACCGTCGCCCAGCAGATCGACGCCATCGCCAAGCAGACCAACCTGCTGGCCCTGAACGCCACCATCGAGGCCGCGCGCGCCGGTGAGGCGGGCAAGGGCTTCGCGGTCGTCGCGGGCGAGGTGAAGAACCTCTCCGGCCAGACCGCCGCCGCCACCGCCGAGATCTCCTCGGTGCTGCAGAGCCTGACCAAGCGCACCCAGCATCTGGGCCAGCTGGTCGAGCGCGCCACCAGCGCCGCCGCCTGATCCGCGTACCCTGCGGAAAGCCCGCCGCCCGGGATGCCGGGCGGCGGGCTTTTTGTTGTTCGGGAAGGGGAGGGGCAGGCCGGCATTTCCTCTCTCAACCGTCACCCCGGCGCAGGCCGGGGCCCAGGGGTTGCAGCGGGATGCGGTCGATGCAGCATCCGTCTGGTTCGTAGGTTGCATGGAGGCGAAGCCGTAATGCGACATCTCCAGCGAGGCGTCGCATTGCGCTTCGCTCCATGCGACCTACGGGCGCGCTTCATCGCCCCCACATGGCTGCAATCCCTGGGTCCCGACTTTCGTCGGGATCACGGGTGAGGAAGCCGCGACAGCCGCGCCCACAACGCTGCCCTGCCTCACCCCGCCCTTGCCAGCGCCCCCGCTTCCGCGCCATCTGACCGGCCATGAGCGAGCGCAAATCCATAGCGGTCATCGGTGGCGGACCCTCGGGGCTGATGGCGGCGGAGCGCCTGTCCGCCCTGGGCCATGCCGTGACCGTGTACGACGCGATGCCGTCGGTCGGGCGCAAGTTCCTGATGGCCGGGCTCTCCGGCCTGAACCTCACCCATGCCGAGCCCCCTGAGGCCTTCGTCACGCGCTACGGCGAGGCCCGGCCGCACGCGGAGCGCTGGCTGGCGGCCCTGTCGGCGCAGGGGCTGCGGGACTGGGCGCACGGGCTGGGCGTCGAGACCTTCGTCGGCAGCTCCGGCCGGGTCTTTCCCACCGTCATGAAGGCCTCGGTCCTGCTGCGCGCCTGGCTGCGGCGGCTTGAAGGGCAGGGGGTGGCGATCCGCACCCGCCACCGCTGGACCGGCATCGGTGACGACGGCGCGCTCGCCTTCGACACGCCCGGCGGCCAAGTCGCCGTCCGGCCCGACGCGACTCTGCTGGCGCTCGGCGGGGCGAGCTGGCCGCGGCTCGGCTCCGACGGCGGCTGGGCGGCGATCCTGGAGGCGCGCGGGGTCGGGCTGGCGCCGTTCCGGCCCAGCAACAGCGGCTTCGATATCGCCTGGTCGCCGGGCTTCCTGGAGCGCGCGGAGGGCCAGCCGCTGAAGCGCATCGCGCTGAGCTTCGACGGGCGCACGGCCCGCGGCGAGATGGTGGTGACCCGCACCGGGCTGGAGGGCGGGCCGCTCTACGCCCTGAGCGCACCCTTGCGCGACGCCGTCGAGCGCGAGGGTAGGGCGGTGCCGCTGCTCGACCTGCGCCCCGATCTGGCGGAGGCGGAGATCGCCCGCCGCCTGTCCAGGGTCTCCGCCTCGGAAAGCCTCGCCAACCGGCTGCGCAAGGCGCTGTCGCTGGCAGCCCCCGTGCTGGCGCTGCTGCGCGAACTGGCGCCCGCCGATCTGGGACATCCCGCCAGTCTCGCGGCTTCGGTGAAGCGCCTGCCCCTGCCGCTCACCGGTATGCGCGGGCTGGATCGCGCCATCTCCAGCGCCGGCGGCATCCGCCTCGATGAGTTGGACGAGGGGCTGATGATCCGCCGCCTGCCCGGAATCTTCGCCTGCGGCGAGATGCTGGATTGGGAGGCGCCGACGGGCGGATATCTGCTGCAGGGCTGCTTCGGGTCCGCCGTGGTGGCGGCCGACGGGGTGGCGCGCCGGCTGCGGGGCTGATGCGCCGCCTGCGCGGTTGCGCGGCGGACCCTGCGGGACTATTCCCCGGCGGCGAGACCGCAGCAGACCGGGAGGCCGACATGAAGGTCGCCTTCTTCTACAACGCCCAGTACCACCAGATCCTGCACAGCCTCCCCTTCGCCTTCGAGCTGTCGATCCGGCATCCGGAGATCGAGGTGCACATCCTCGCGCCGACCAAGGCGCACATCGCCTACATCCAGGCGCTGGAGCCGCTCTATCCCGGGGCGAAGGTGACCTACCGGCGGCTGCGGCTGCCGCTGCCGGTGCGGCTCTACCGGGCGGTCCACAAGGCGGTGGTGCCGCCCAAGCTGCCGACGCTGCTCAACAATCTGGCGCTCTTCGACGAGTATGACGCGCTGGTCGTGACCGAGAAGACCAGCCTGCTGATGAAGCATTTCGGCGTGGCACGGCCGCTGTTCGTCCACACCGCCCACGGCGCCGGCGACCGCGCCACGGCGGTGGACCGGCGCATCCGGGAGTTCGACTACGCGCTGGTGCCGGGGCCGAAGACGGCGAAGTGGCTGCTGGAGCTGGGCCATGTCACGCCCGGCCGCTACACGGTCGGCGCCTATGCCAAGTTCGACATCGTGCGCCGCATGGCGAAGGCCCGGGCGCCGCTGTTCGACAATGGCCGTCCGACGGTGCTGTACAACCCGCATTTCCGACCGAGCCTGTCCTCCTGGCCCGAGTGGGGGACGCGGGTGCTGGACTGGTTCGCGGAGCAGGACCGCTACAACCTGGTGCTGGCGCCGCATATCAGGCTGTTCGACCCGCCGACGCTCGCCAGATACCGGGAGTTCGAGCGCTGGCAGGGGCTGCCGCACATCCGCATCGATCTGGGCAGCGAGGCGTCCGTCGACATGACCTACACCATGGGCGCCGACCTCTACATGGGCGATGTCAGCAGCCAGGTTTACGAGTTCCTGGTGGAGCCGCGCCCCTGCCTGTTCCTGGATTCGCACGGCGCCGACTGGCGCGGCAACCCGCGCTACAAATTCTGGACGCTGGGGCCGGTGCTGGGCGACATCGACCGGCTGGAGGAGGGGCTGGCCGCCGCCTTCGCCGAGCAGCCCGCGCATCTGCCGCTGCAGCGGGCGGCGGTGGCCGAGACCTTCGACATGGAGACCACCGTCCCCGACACGGTGGATGCCCTGGCGGGCTTCCTGCTACGGCAGGTTGCCCGGATGCGCGAACCGGCATAGGCTACCCCGAAAGAATAGTTCAGGGGGTGGGTCATGACCGGTCGCATCGTGCTTGCCGCGCTGGCGGGCGCCGTGGCGAGCTTCATCTGGGGCGCCGTCTATTTCGCCATGCTGCCCAGCATCGCTATCGCCACAAGATCGACGAGCATGGACAGCGCCGTCTACGCCGCGGCCAAGGCGGAGCTGCCGGAGACCGGCACCTATCTCTACCCGCCGATCCCCGAGGACCAGGGCCAGGTCTCCGAGGAGCAGGTGCTGGAGCAGCACCGGGCCGGGCCGCTCATGATGGTGCAGTTCCGCAAGGAGGGCGTGAACCCCGTCTCGCCGCGCGTCTTCGGCATGGGCTTCCTGCTGTACTTCGCCGGATCGCTGGTCGCCGCCCTGCTGCTGTCGATGGCGCGGCTGGACGGGTTCGGCGCCCGCGTGGCCTTCGTGTCGCTGCTGGGGCTGGTGCCCGCCCTGGCGCGCCTGTCGGAACCGGTCTGGTTCCACGCGCCCTGGGCCTACCCGCTGATGTACGCCATCGGCGACCTCACCACCTGGATCGCCGCCTCCCTCGCCATCGCCGCCATCATCCGCCGCCGCAGCACCGCCCAGGCCGCCGCCTACGCGGTGGCGTGAGCTGACGGGGCTGCGCTACCGGGCGAGAAGCGCTGATCCCCCAACCCGTCACCCCGGCGAAGGCCGGGGCCCAGGGGTTGCAGCAATGAGCGGTCCATGAAGCGCGCTCGAGCATGCATTCGATAGCAAAACCGGGATCGTACAGGTGCTGCATCGGGCGTATCCCGCTGCAACCCCTGGGTCCCGGCCTTCGCCGGGATGACGGTTGAGGGGGGACCGGCCGGGGAGAGCGGCACACTCGGTTCACAAGGATGCTAACGCTTGCGTCCCGCCTCCATCGGGGGCGGGACGGGGATGGCGTGCGTGGCCTTCACCTCCTCCATCACCATGTAGGTATGGGTCTGGCTGACACCCTGGATGGAGCTGAGCTTGTCGCCCAGGAAGGCGCGGTAGGCGGCCATGTCGGCGACCCGCACCTTGATCAGATAGTCGAAGCCGCCGGCCACCATGTGGCACTCCTGGATTTCGTCCAGCCGCGCCACCGCGTCGGCGAAGATCTGGAAGACGTCGGGGGTCGTGCGGTCCAGCCGCACCTCGATGAACGCCATCAGGCCGCGCTCCAGCAGCCCCGGGTCCAGCAGCGCCGCATAGCCCCGGATGAAGCCGTCCCGCTCCAGCCGCCGCACCCGCTCCAGGCAGGGGGTGGGCGACAGGTTCACCCGCCGCGCCAGCTCGACGTTCGCCAGCCGCCCGTCCTCCTGCAGGATGCGCAGGATGTTCAGGTCGATGCGGTCGAGCTTGGAGAGGTCGGTCATTTCGCAGGACATCCCTTTTTTCGTTATCCCCGCGGAGGCGGGGACCCAGGCATTCCCTTTGCGTCAGAGCAGGGGAGAGGGGGCGCGGCGGCGCCCTTTGCGCCTCCCCGGCTCCCGGATAGCACGCTCGTCACCTGGGTCCCCGCCTCCGCGGGGATGACGGGTATGAGGTTAATGGGGTCGGCACATGTTCGGCTACCAACCTTAACTCCGCCAGCATAATCGGCTGCCAATTTCCTTAAAACGGCGACAAATCTCCCGCCCTCCTTGGCATACTCCGCGACGAAGCCCCGCATGCGACGGGGCGTGCCAGGAAGGTTGAGAGACATGTCCGTGATGATGGCCGACAGCCCCGCCGCCACCCGCCTCGACGCCGCCCGCCAGGCGCTGCGCCCCGCCAAGCACAAGGCGGAGGACAAGGTCGTCGCCGAGCTGCTGCGCGCCCACGGCCTCACCGCGGAGGAGCGCCGCACCATCGGCCGCCAGGCGGTGACGGTGGTCGAAACCGCGCGCTCGCGCCGGTCGGAACTCGGGCCCCTGGACGCCTTCATGCAGGAGTTCGGCCTGTCGAACCAGGAGGGCATCGCCCTCATGTGCATCGCCGAGTGCCTGCTGCGCATCGCCGACCCCGACACCGCCGACCGGCTGATCGCGGAGAAGATTTCCCAGGGTCAGTGGGACCAGCATCTCGGCCGCTCCGACAGCGCCTTCGTCAACGCGTCCGCCTGGGCGCTGATGATGACCGGCAAGGTGGTCGAGCTGGACCAGGGCCAGAAGGAGGCGACCGGCCTGCTGAAGCGCCTGATCTCGCGTTCGGGCGAGCCGGTCATCCGCGCCGCCATGATGAAGGCCATGCGCATGATGGGCGAGCACTTCGTCATGGGCCGCACCATTAAGGAGGCGGTGGGCGAGGCGCGCAAGGCCAAGCCGGCCGGCACGGTCCACAGCTACGACATGCTGGGCGAGGGCGCCCGCACCTGGGCGCAGGCCGAGCGCTACCTGAAGGCCTATGCCGACGCCATCGACGTGGTCGGGCAGGAGGCGGGCGGCAAGGGCCCGTACGCCGCCCCCGGCGTCTCGATCAAGCTGTCGGCGCTGCATCCGCGCTACGTCTACGCCAAGCAGGACCAGGTGATCGAGCAGCTGGTGCCGCGGGTGAAGGGGCTGGCGCTGCAGGCCAAGCGCTGGGACATCAACCTGACCATCGACGCGGAGGAGGCCGACCGTCTCGAGCTGTCGCTGGAGATCCTGAAGGCGCTCTGCGCCGATCCGGAGCTGAAGGGCTGGAACGGCCTGGGCCTCGCCATCCAGGCCTACCAGAAGCGCACCACCGTGCTGGTCGACTGGCTGGCCGAACTCGGCCGCGCCACCGGCCGCCGCCTGATGGTGCGGCTGGTGAAGGGCGCCTACTGGGACAGCGAGATCAAGCACAGCCAGATCCAGGGCCACGAGGACTATCCGGTCTTCACCAAGAAGGCCGCGACCGACCTGTCCTACCTGGTCTGCGCCCGCAAGATGCTGGCGGCCAAGGACGCCATCTATCCGCAGTTCGCCACCCACAACGCCTACACCATCGCCGCCATCCTGCATGCGGCGGGCGAGAACCGGGACCTGGAGTTCCAGCGCCTGCACGGCATGGGCGACCTGCTCTACGCCGCCGCCTACGACAAGCTGGACCGCATGCCGCGCGTCCGCATCTACGCGCCGGTCGGCACGCATGAGGATCTGCTGCCCTACCTGGTGCGCCGCCTGCTGGAGAACGGCGCCAACAGCAACTTCGTGAACGCCTACATGGACCCCGACGTGCCGGTGGAGGAGGTGGTCGCCGACCCCATCTCCCAGCTTGAGGCGCTGCCCGTGCTGCGCCATGCCGGCATCCCCACGCCGCCAGCCCTGTACGGGGCGGAGCGGAAGAACTCCAAGGGCATCGACCTCACGGCACCCGACGTGGTCGCCCATCTTCAGGCCGGCATGGCCGCCGCGCTGGAGAAGCGCTGGACCGCCGGCCCCATCGTCGGCGGGCAGGAGGCGGTCGCGAATCCGCGCCCGGTGCTGGACCCGTCCGACACGCGGCGGCAGGTGGGCACGACGTCCGACGCCGACCGCGCCATGATCGACCGCGCCTTCACCCTGGCCCATGCCGCGCAGGGGGCCTGGGACGCCAAGGGCGGTGCCGCCCGCGCCGACATCCTGGACAAGGTCGCCGACCTGATGGAGGCGGATACCCCCGCGCTGATGGCGCTGCTGTCCCGCGAGGCCGGCAAGACCCTGCCGGACGGCGTCGCCGAGATCCGCGAGGCGGTCGATTTCTGCCGCTACTACGCCGCCCGCGCCCGCGACCAGTTCGGCCCGGCCATCCGCCTGCCGGGCCCCACGGGCGAGAGCAACGAGCTGAGCCTGCACGGCCGCGGCACCTTCGTCTGCATCAGCCCCTGGAACTTCCCCCTGGCGATCTTCGTCGGCCAGATCGCGGCGGCGCTGGCGGCGGGCAACTGCGTGCTGGCGAAGCCGGCGGAGCAGACCACGCTGATCGGCGCCCAGGCCGTGCGGCTGATGCACCGGGCGGGTGTGCCGGCGGACGTGCTGCACTACCTGCCGGGCGACGGCGAGACGGTGGGCGTGGCGCTGACCAACGATTTGCGCACCGACGGCGTCTGCTTCACCGGCAGCACGGAGACCGCCCGCGCCATCAACCGGGCGCTGGCGAACCGCGAGGGGCCGATCGTCCCTCTGATCGCCGAGACCGGCGGCCAGAACGCCATGATCGTCGACAGCACCGCCCTGCTGGAGCAGGTGGTGGACGATTGCGTCACCTCCGCCTACCTCTCGGCCGGCCAGCGCTGCTCGGCCATGCGCGTGCTGTTCGCCCAGGACGAGATCGCCGACCAGCTGGCGGAGATGCTGGCGGGCGCCATGGATTTGCTGGAGCTGGGCGACCCGATGCGCCTCAGCACCGACATCGGCCCGATCATCGACCAGCAGGCCCGCCAGATCCTGGTGGACCATGCCGCCCGCATGGACCGCGAGGCGAAGCTGATCAAGGCGGTGACGGTGACGGGCGACGCCGCCCACGGCACCTTCTTCGGCCCGCGCCTGTACGAGATCGACAGCCTGAAGCGCCTCCCGCGCGAGGTCTTCGGCCCGGTCCTGCACATCGTGCGCTGGAAGTCGGGCGAGTTGGACCGGGTGCTGGCCGACGTGCAGGCCACCGGCTACGGCCTGACGCTGGGCGTGCACTCGCGCCTCGAGAACCGGACCCGGGAAGTGTTCTGCAAGCTCAGCTGCGGCAACACCTACATCAACCGCAACATGGTCGGCGCGGTCGTGGGCGTGCAGCCCTTCGGCGGCCACGGCTTGTCCGGTACGGGGCCGAAGGCGGGCGGGCCGAATTATCTGTTCCGCTTCGCCACCGAGAAGACGCTGACCGTCAACACCACGGCGTTCGGCGGCAACGCCTCGCTGCTGGGCCTGGGTGGCTGAGCCTGAGGGAGTGGCCGCGGGGGAGTGACCGGAGCGGGTGGGGCTGCTACCCTCCCGTTGCATAACCGGTTAACCGGCGGGCCGCGCTCACCATCGGATGGTTGACGCGGCCCACCCTGCGCGTTTAAAGCGCAACCGGGGGACGAGAGCGCCGGGCATCCCCCGTCCGGCGCCTCGGCAATCCGCCCAAGCCCGCCGGGTATGGTCCCGGCGGGGCAGGGATCGCTCGGTGTCGCATGTCGGAAATCGCGGAATCGCCGCTGGTCTTGATCATCGAGGATGAACCCGCCACGCGGGCGCTGTTGGCCGGCTATTTCCAGCAGGCGGGCTTCCTGGTGGCGGAGGCGGAGAACGGCCAGGAGGCGCGCGACTCCATGCTGCGCCAGCCGCCCGACCTGGTGCTGCTGGACATCGAGCTGCCGGACGAGGACGGCTTCAGCATCGCCAAGTCGATCCGCGAGATCTCCAACGTCGGCATCATCATCGTCACCCAGCGCGCCAACGAGGACGACCGGGTCTTCGGGCTGGAGACGGGCGGCGACGACTACGTCACCAAGCCGCCCAACGGCCGCGAGCTGGTGGCCCGCGCCAAGAACCTGCTGCGCCGGACCCATCCCGCCAAGATGCGGCGGACGGAGGGGCTGGTGCGGCGCTTCGGCGGCTGGACCATCGACCTCGGCCGCCGCCGCCTGATCGACCCCCAGGGGCTGGAGATCAAGGTCACGCGCGGCGAGTTCGAGCTGCTGGCCCTGCTGGTCCGCTCCGGCGGCCGCGTGGTCACGCGCGACCAGCTGATCGACGTGGTCAGCGGCACCGACCGCGACCCCAGCGACCGCACCATCGACGTGCTGGTCAGCCGCCTGCGCCGGAAGATGGGTGAGAACAGCGCCCAGCCCCGTCTGGTGCTGACGGAGAAGGGGCTGGGCTATCGGCTGGGCGTCGAGATCACCGAGCCGACGCAGGTGTGAGGGGCTGTCCCACCGCTGCTTGGGCGCGGCTGAGGCGTGGTGCGTCCTTCGACAAGCTCAGGATGAGGAACGGGGGATGCCAGGCACTCCGGTTCGACCGGCGCAGGCTTGGCCGGGAGCAGCACGACACTCCTCATGCTGAGCCTGTCGAAGCACGCACAGCCTCAACGCTGCCAACACCCTTACACCAGCCCCTGCCGGTACCGCTCCAGCGCGCGGGCGCTGCGGGTGAAGCAGCCGGCGAGGTCCTCCGCCGTCTGGAAGATGGCGGCGCGGTCCTGGGCGTCGCCCTGCTTCTCCACCGCGTAGGCAAGGGCGGAGAGGCGCGGCAGGCCGACGGTCAGCGCGCCGCTGCCCAGCTTGTGCGCGGCCCGCGCCGCGGCGTGCAGGTCGCCGCCCTCCAGCGCCTGGCGCAGCCGCGCCACCGTCTCCGGCGCGGACCTCAGGAAGCTGTCGACGATCCCGCGCACCCGCTCGGCCCCCAGCACCTCGCGGTGGCCGTCCAGAACGTCGGGGTTCAGCAGGCCGGCCTCGTCCTCCTCCGCCCCCGGTGAGGCGGGCACCGGGGAAAGCGCCCGGCCGAGCACCGCCCGCAGCCCCTCCGCGGTCACCGGCTTCGCCAGCGCCTCGGCCATGCCGACGTCGCGGTAGCGGGCGATCTTGGCCTCGTCCAGTCCGGAGGTCATGGCGACGATGGGAATGCCGGCCGCGCGCGGATCGGGCAGCGCGCGGATGCGCCGCGCCACCTCCATCCCGCCCTGGCCCGGCAGGCGGATGTCCATCAGCACCAGGTCGATCCCGCCGCCGGCGGCCAGCCTCAGGGCGGAGTCGCCGTCCGGCGCCTCCCGGACCCGGTGCCCGTCGCGCTGCAGCAGCGCCCGCACCATCAGCCGGTTGACCTCGTCATCCTCGACCACCAGTACGGTCAGTCCGGCCGATTCGGGCGCGGCGGCGGGCGCCGGCACCGGCGCCGCCGCCGCAGGCGGGGCGGGGGAGCGGACACCGCCGCCCAGGACACGCCGCGCGGCGGACAGGGCGGAGGCGAGGGCCGACCGGCCCGCCGCGCCTTTTTCGCGCCCCTTTTCGCCCGGATCATCAGGGTCTTGCGCCATCGGCTCTTGTCACAGTCTTAACCAGTTGGGACGCACGATATCGCCGGAGCGCGTCCGCGGTCCATCGGCTGCGCCGGAAGCGCCAGGACGCTTCGGCGGGCGGGCTATGGACCGGGCGGGGGCGCGCTGCTATTTCGATTGAGGTGCCGCACCGCTGCCGCGGCCCGCGAGGACGATCCATGGCCCGTCATATGCTGAACAACCGCTCCGCCCGCCATCTGCTCCCGGCGCTGTGCCTGACGGCCGCGCTGCTGGGCCCGGCCGCCGCGCTCGCCAACGAGCCGAACGGCGCGACGATCCAGTGGGCGCAGAACATCCTGGAGGACAAGGGCTTCTACCAGGGCCGGGCCAGCGGCAAGATGGACAGCGCCACCGCCGCGGCGATCTCGGCCTTCCAGCGCAAGGCCGGCCTGAAGGCCACCGGCCGGCTGGACGATCAGACCGTCGCCAAGCTGATGGAGGGGCGCGAGCAGGCCAAGACGGTCGGCAACCTCGCCGACCCGACCAGCCGCGCCAAGCCCACCACGCCGCGCCTGCGCGAGGAGGATGTCCGCCCGCAGGCGGCGCCCAGCGCCCCGTCGGTCTCCCGGGCCGAAGGGGGCGACATCGACACGATCGGCGCCAACCGCACCGTCACCCTGCCGCCGTCGGGCACGCGCACGGCCGATAGCGCCGCCGGCGAGCCCGTGCCGCAGGCGGCGCCCCGCACCGCCGTCGAACAGCCCGAGGCCGCGCCCCGCACCGCGGTGGAGGCGGAGGGCGGCGCCCCGGCCGCCTCCGAGCCCTTCCGCCTGGTGGCGCCGGACTGGCTGCGCGCCGGCCTCATCGGCCTCGCCGCGGCGCTGGTGCTGGGCATCGTCGGCGCCTGGTGGCTGAGCGGCCGCACCGCCGGCAAGCGCAAGTCCGCCAAGGCGGCGAAGGGCCGTCCGGCGGCGCGGGCCGAGGTGCGGCGCGAGCCGTCGCTGGGCGGCGGCGCCGAGCGCGGCGGCGGGCCCATCCTGACGGCGGGCACGCGCTCGGGCGGTCCCGGACGGGGTGGCCTCAGCGCCAGCAGGTAGGAGATTGCACGCTTTCGGGCGAGCCCGGTCGGCCAAGCGGTAAATTCATTGCCCGGCCGCCGGTGCGCCGAGCCCGAAACGTGCGATTCGCCGCCCAACTACGAAATCGACCCCAGGCTCGGTCCGGTTTTAAGCTTCTGCCGTTAAGTCCCCGTAATAGCGGGGAAAGACAGGGCAGGCAGGAGACCCCGGATGCTGTTCGGCGCGCAGGATTTCGACAACCACGAGCTGGTTCTCTTCGGCAGCGACAAGGCGACCGGGCTCAAGGCCATCATCGCCGTCCATGACACGACCATGGGCCCGGCCTGCGGCGGCTGCCGCATGTGGCCCTACGCCACCGAGGAGGAGGCGGTGAAGGACGTGCTGCGCCTGTCGCGCGGCATGTCCTACAAGAACGTCATGGCCGGGCTGCCGCTGGGCGGCGGCAAGTCGGTCATCATCGGCGACCCGAAGAAGGACAAGTCGGAGGCGCTGTTCCGCGCCTTCGGCCGCATCGTCGAGAGCCTGGGCGGCCGCTACATCGCCGCCGAGGACGTGGGCATCACGGTCGCCGACGTCCACACCATGGGCAAGGAGACGAGCCACGTCGCCGGCCTGACCAAGGGCGAGGACGCCAGCGGCGACCCGTCGCCCTTCACCGCCTACGGCGTCTATCTCGGCATCAAGGCCGCCGCGCAGCACAAGCTGGGCACCGACAGCCTGAAGGGCGTGCGCGTCGCCGTGCAGGGCCTGGGCAATGTCGGCAGCCATCTCTGCCGCCGGCTGCATGCCGACGGCGCCGTGCTGCTGGTCAGCGACATCTATCCCGAGGCGGTGAAGCGCGCGGTGGACGAGTTCGGCGCCACCGCGGTCGATCCGGCGCAGATCCATGCCGCCGACGTCGACATCTTCGCCCCCTGCGCCCTGGGCGCCGTGCTCAGCGACGTGACCCTGCCGCAGCTGAAGGCCGGCATCGTCGCCGGCGGCGCCAACAACCAGCTGGCCGTGGACGCCATCGGCCGCCAGCTGCGCGACATGAAGGTGCTGTACGCCCCGGACTACGTCATCAACGGCGGCGGCATCATCAACGTCTCGGCCGAGGTCACCCGCGACTACGACAAGGACGCGGTGCTGAGGAAGGTCGAGCGCATCCACGGCACGCTGCTGGACATCTTCCGCCGCGCCGACGCCGAGGACCGCCCGACCAACGAGATCGCCGACCAGATGGCGCGCGAGCGCCTGGCCGCGGCGAAGCAGACCCGTCTGGCCGCCGAGTAAGGCAACTCACGCGGCTTCCGCCCGTTATCCCCTCTGGATAAGTCCAGAGGGGATGGGGTCATGGCGAAGGCGGCAATCCGGCAGGAGCAGGCACCGGCCGAGGACGTGCCGGCACTGGTGCAGGCGGCCGAGGCGGCCGACCTCCGCTATGTCAATGACGACGAGCCGGGCATCCGCCGGCGCAAGTCCGGCAAGGGCTTCCGGTTCCTGCTGCCCGACGGCTCGCCCGTCCTGGACGCGCCGACCCGCGAGCGCATCAACAAGCTGGCCATTCCGCCCGCCTATACCGACGTCTGGATCTGCATGGACCCGGACGGCCACATCCAGGCGACGGGCCGCGACGCCAAGGGACGCAAGCAGTACCGCTACCATCCCCGCTGGCACGAGGTGCGCGACGCCGACAAGTTCACGCGCCTGCTGGCCTTCTCCCGCGCCCTGCCGGGCCTGCGCGAGCGGGTGGACCAGGACATGAAGGGCAATGGGCTCGCCCGGGACAAGGTGCTGGCCACCGTCGTCCGGCTGCTGGACACCACGCTGATCCGCATCGGAAACGACGAGTACGCCGAGAAGAACAAGAGCTTCGGCCTGACCACGCTACGCGACCGCCATGTGAAGGTGGAGGGCTCGGAGATCCGCTTCCGCTTCAAGGGCAAGAGCGGCAAGGAGTGGGACCTGAAGGTCAAGGACCGGCGCCTGGCGAAGCTGGTCAAGTCCTGCCAGGACGTGCCGGGCCAGCGGCTGTTCCAGTATGTCGACGAGGAGGGTATCAGGCGCGGCGTCACCTCCGGCGACGTGAACGCCTATATCCGCGAGATCACCGGCCAGGACTTCAGCGCCAAGGATTTCCGTACCTGGGCCGGCACGGTGCTGGCGGCCTTCGCGCTGGGCGAGTTCGAGAAGGTGGACAGCCACGCCGCGGCCAAGCGCAATTTGACCGAGGCGATCCGCAAGGTCTCCGCCCGCCTGGGCAACACGCCCGCCGTCTGCCGCAAATGCTACGTCCATCCCGAGGTGATGAACGCCTACCTGGAGGAGTCGCAGCTGCGGCAGGTGAAGGCACTGGTGGAGCAGGATCTGAAGGAGGAACTGGCCGGATTGTCGGCGGAGGAGGCGGCGGTGCTGTCCTTCCTGCACGAGCGGCTTGAACGGGAGGTCGCGCCCGCCAAGTAATTAAGTATAGAGTGGTGCCCGGGCGTGGCGTTCCGCCGGCCCATGTGTACCATGCGGCATCGGTATTCAGCGGCGGGGACGGCAGAAGGTGCGTGAACTCAGGGCGATCAGCTTCACCGAGCGGGAACTGACCACGGCGCTGATCGAGTTCGCCGGCCGGCTGAAGCGCAAGCTGCCGCCCGGCACCGTCAACGACGCGCGGGCGAGCGAGGGGCCGCCGGCATCCATCGTGCTGCCCATCCAGGACGATTACGGCACGCTGCACGAGATCCCCTTTTCCGAGATGGAGACGGCGGCGGCGCTGGTGCACTACTGCATGAGCCGCAAGGTGCGCATGCCCGCGAAGGCGGAGAAGAGCCTGCAGATCATCGGCGGCCAGGCGACGCTGGTGATATGGGTGGGGGCACAGAAGGGACCGAAAAAGCTCGGTCGTGCCGCTGCCTTGGTCAACGCGGTTCCCTGATCCCGGGGGTACCCCGGGCGGTTTAGAACCGGCATTGACATGCGCGTCGCTTTCCGGCACTTGGGGCGCTTCCCGGGCCTTCCGGCCCTGGTCCAGCAACCATCCCGAGTCCGGAACCTGATCCCATGACCGACGCCGCGAACACCGACCAGCAGTCCCTGCTGCCGCTCTTCTACAAGAATCCGATGCCCGTCGAGATCGAGCGGCATCGCGAGTGGAAGGTGAAGCAGCGCCGGTCCTTCGCCTACGCCGCCGGCACCAACGCCGTCCCGGTCGTGGCCGACGAGTTCCCGGCCCTGCAGGCCCACTACCCGCTGGTCTTCACCTCGGGCGACCAGCCGACCGTGGTGGCTCTCATGGGCCTGCGCCCGAACGAGAACCTGTTCATCGAGGCCGACGGCAGCTGGAAGAAGGGCCACCCGATCCCGGCCTATGTCCGCCGCTATCCGTTCGTCCTGATGGAGACGGAGAACCGTGACCGCCTGATCCTGTGCGTCGAGGAGGACCCGGCGGTGGTCGGCACCGACGGCGAGTTCCCGCTGTTCGACGGCGACAAGGCCTCGGACGCCGGCAACGACGCCCTCAACTTCTGCGGCATGTTCAACCAGTCCGCCCAGGCGACGACGGTGTTCTGCCAGGAGCTGAAGGCCGCCGGCCTGCTGGTCGAGCAGCGCGCCGACCTGGTCCTGCCGGACCAGCGCCGCGTGACGCTGAGCGGCTTCAGCATCGTCGACGAGAAGAAGTTCAACGAGCTGCCGGACGAGAAGTGGCTGGAGTGGCGCAAGCGCGGCTATATCGGCCTGGTCTACGCCCACATGCTGTCGCTGGGCCGCTGGAACGTGCTGACCGACCTCGCCGCCGACCGCGGCCAGGAGACCGCCGCCGCCTGATCGGGCGGACCGGTTCGGCAAGAAAGAAGGCGCGGGGGCCCAGGCTCCCGCGCCTTTTTCCTTGCGCTGCCGGATCGTTCCGGTCGCTGCTTATTCCTCGGGCGCCAGCGTGACCGTCAGCCCGTCCAGCGCGGCGCTGAACTGGATCTGGCAGGACAGGCGCGACTGGCCCTCGCGGTAGTAGGAGCTCTGCGACACCAGGTCGAGCTCGTCCAGGCTGGGCGCCGCCAGCTTGCCGGCCCAGGCCGGGTCGACATAGACGTGGCAGGTGGCGCAGGCGCAGGACCCACCGCAGGAGGCCAGGATCGGCAGGTCGTTGTCGCGGATGTTCTCCATGACCGACACGTCCGTGTCGCCCTGGAGCTGGTGGGCGCCGCCCTCGCGGTCGATGACCGTCAGCTTGCTCATGCTCTTCCCCGGTTGGCCGCCCGGCACCGTGCCGGGCCCGTGTCCGGGATAGCGGATCGGGGCCCCGTGTTCGAGCCTATTTTTCGGGATAGGAGAGACGCCGCGGGCGTGAAAGCGGCGGCCGGCTGCGCTATGCTTCCTCTACCCAGGGGAGAGCATGTCATGCATGTCGAGATCCGCACCTTCGCCATCCGGGACGCCGTCGCCGAAGAGGACGAGGCGGCGCTCGCCGCCTTCCTGCGCACGGTGGACGTGCAGCGCGTCGACACGGCCTATGCCGAGGGCGCCTGGCGCGTGCTGGTCCATTACCGCGACCTCCGCCGCAAGGAGGAGACGGCGCAGATCGAGTCCGCCATCATGGGCGCCATCAACGCCTGGCGCGGCGACGTCGCCCGGGCGCAGGGGGTGGAGCGCGAGGAGGTGCTGCCCGGCGCCCTGGTGGCGGAGATCGCCCGCTACGCCCCCACCACCGAGATCGAGCTCTCGGTCATCGCCAACGCCGCCGGACACCCGGTGAAGGGTCACGGCGCCGCCATCGTCCAGATCGTCCGCCAGACCATGGACGAGCTGACCGACGGCGAGGTTTGAGGAAGCTTCAGCCCGTCGCGCCAGGCGCGAAAGGGAGGGGCTGCAACGTGGTGCGTCCTTCGACAGGCTCAGGATGAGGACGGGGGATGCCGGGCACTGCTGGATTCGATCCGCACGGGCTTGGGCCGGGAGCAGCTAAACCCACCTCATGCTGAGCCTGTCGAAGCACGCACAGCACCGACGCTGCCACCCGTAGGTCGCATGAAGCCGCAGGCGCAATGCGACATGCCCCGGCCTGACTGTCGCATTGCGGCTTCGCCTCCATGCAACCTACGGGTGGCGCCTACTCCACCAGCGCCCGCTCGACCCTGAGCAGCGCCCCGTCGGCGGCGACCACGCGCACGGTCTCGCCAGCCGGCAGTCCTTCCGGTCCCGAAACGGTCCAGAGCGTGTCGCCGACGATGGCGCGACCGCGGCCCTGGACGATGGCGCTCTCCAGGATGAAGGTGCGGCCGACATAATGCTCGCCGCGCCGGTTCAGCGTCGGCTGGTCGGTCTCCTCCGGGCGCGGCTTGGGGATCAGGAACTTCGACGCCGCCACCAGCGCCACGGCCAGCATCGCGAAGGCGATGAACTGGGACTGCCAGGCGAGGTCGGGCAGGGCCAGCAGCGCCAAGCCTACCAGGCCCGCCGCCAGGGCCAGCCAGAGGAAGGCGGCGCCCGGCGCCAGCATCTCCACGATCCCCAGCGCCAGGGCCAGGACCCACCAGTGCCAGAACTGCAGCTGCTCCATGGCCGGTCTCCTCAGCTCTCGGGCGTCGGCTGGGTCCAGGGCCCGGTGGCGGACCCGGCGGGCGGGATGCGGCTTCCGGACACCGACGGAGCCGCCGCGCGCGGAGCGTCCTTGGCGAAGCTGTCGCGGGCGATCTCGGCGATGCCGCCCAGCGCGCCGATGACGCTGGCGGCCTCCACCGGCAGGAACAGGATCTTCTGGTTGGGCGCGTGCGCGAACTCCTTCAGCGCGTCGACATAGCGCTGGGCCACGAAGTAGTTGATCGCCTGGACATTGCCGCCGGAGATGGCGTCCGACACCATGCGGGTCGCGGCGGCCTCGGCCTCCGCCTCGCGCTCGCGCGCCTCGGCGTCGCGGAACGCGGCCTCGCGGCGGCCCTCGGCCTCCAGGATGTTGGCCTGCTTCTCGCCCTCGGCCTTCAGGATGGCGGCCTGGCGCAGGCCCTCGGCCTCGAGGATGACGGCGCGGCGGTCGCGCTCCGCCTTCATCTGCCGCGCCATGCTGTCCACCAGGTCGCGCGGCGGCTGGATATCGCGGATCTCGATGCGGGTGACCTTCACGCCCCAGGGCTGGGTCGCGTCGTCCACCACATGCAGCAGGCGGCTGTTGATCTGGTCGCGCTGCGACAGCAGCTCGTCCAGGTCCATCGAGCCCATGACCGTGCGGATGTTGGTCATGGTCAGGTTCAGGATGGCGACCTGCAGCTGGTTGACCTCGTAGGCGGCCCGGGCGGCGTCCAGCACCTGGAAGAAGACGACGCCGTCGACCTTCACCATGGCGTTGTCCTTGGTGATGATCTCCTGCGACGGCACGTCCAGCACCGTCTCCATCATGTTCTGGCGCGAGCCGACCCGGTCGACGACGGGGACGATGAAGTTCAGGCCCGGCCGCAGCGTCCTGGTATAGCGCCCGAACCGCTCCACCGTGTACTCCATGCCCTGCGGCACAGTCTTGACGCCGAGGAACAGCAGCACGACGGCGAAGCCGACGAGGAACAGGACGAACAGACTCAGGCCTTCCATGGAGGTCTCCCGCAGTGGTGGTATTCTTGTTCCAGTATAACCACCATGTGGGAAGGGACTCACCGGCCATCAAGTGCCGCCGAGCAGGGCTCCCAGCGTGCGCAACGACGGGGTGGCGTCGCACAGGATCTTGAAGACGGCCAGGATCGGCACCGCCAGCAGAGCCCCCGGCACGCCCCAGAGCCAGCCCCAGAACAGCACCGTGGCGAAGACGAAGATCGGGTTCAGCGTCAGGCGCCGGCCGATGATGGCGGGGGTGACGATGTTGCTCTCGATGCCGTGGAACAGCAGGTGGATGGCCGCCGGCGCCAGGATGCGGCCGACCGTGTCGAAGGTCAGCAGGCCGACCACCAGCAGCACCCCCGCCATGATGAAGGGTCCGACGATCGGGATGAAGTTCATCACCCCCACCAGGATGCCGAACAGCACCGGGTTGGGCACGCCCAGCAGCCAGAGCGCGGCGCCGGTGATGGCGCCCAGCGCCATGTTGATGAAGGTGATGGTCGAGAGGTAGGAGGCGATGTTGATCTGGACCGTGTTGACGATGTCGGCCAGGTGCAGCCGCGCCTCCACCCGGGGCATGGAGCGGATCACCGCCTCCAGCGTCGTCCGCCCGAACGCCAAGAAGAAATAGAGCAGCACGATGATCATGAAGGTCTGGACGAGGAAGACCTGCGTGCTGGTCAGCAGCGCGTCGGCCAGCGACGGTCCCTTGACCACCACCTCCGGCGTCCTGTCCTTGTTCGGCCCCGTCATGTTCTGAAGCTGCTCGGTCGCCTGGCGGGCCTGCTGCAGGGGCCGCTGCAGCTCGCCCAGCTTGGTCCTGATCTCGCGGGTGATGGTGGGCGCGCGCTGGATCCAGTCCGACGCCGGCTGCCGCAGCTCCCAGACGCCCACGCCGATGATGCCGATCAGCGCCGCCACGATCAGCGCCGCGCCCAGCGGCTCGGGGATGCCGACGCGCCGCAGGTGCCGCACCAGCGGCCGCAGCAGCAGGCTCAGCAGGAAGGCCAGGAAGATCGGCAGCAGCACGTCCTCGGCGAAGTACAGCGTGTACATCACCGCCAGCGACAGCAGGCAGACCAGGCTGATCTTCACCACGCGCATCGGATCGTGCGGCGGCATCGCCGCCTGCTCCTCCCGCGCCTCGGCCAGGGTCACCTGAACCGTGGTCTCCTGCGCCATGTGCAGCACCCGCTGATGGACCGTCCCGCCCCATAACGCCGCCGCCGGGGGCGGGGGTCCGCACCCCTTACGGCTTGCCGGGCGGAGTAGGCTGTGTCTCCGTTAAGCATCCAGATCCGCCGCACCAGGAGCCCCGCCGCATGATCCGCCGCCTCGCGCCCCTCCGCCTCGCGCTCGCCCTGCTGGCCGCCGCGCCCGCCATCCTGCTGCAGGCCGCGCCCGCCCGGGCCGACGAGCAGCTGGTCGGCGAGTTCAACAACGACTGGACCGGCAACGAGCTGGAGGTGCTGGCGGTGCAGGACCCGAAGGTCCAGGGCATCACCTGCCACATGGTCAGCTTCGACCGCGGGCTGATCGACCGGCTGTCCAAGGGCAACTGGTTCGAGGATCCGTCCAACGCCTCCATCGCCTGCCGCCAGACCGGGCCGGTGGTGGTGGGCGAGATCGAGACGGACAAGGAGGGGGAGGAGGTCTTCGCCCAGCGCCAGAGCCTGATCTGGAAGTCCATCGCCATCCGCCGCATCTACGACCGGATGAACGACACCATGGTCTACGTCATCTACAGCCGGCGGGTGACCGAGGGCTCGGCCAAGATGTCCATCTCCACGGTCCCGCTCTTCGCCGCCAACGCCACCTGGACCAAGGGCAAGCCCGCCAACTGAGCCGCCACAGCTGCCGGTCATTCGTACGGGCCCGCCCGGCCGTCGTTGACAAGCGGGCGGGGGGTAACCCAAGATCGCGCCGTATTGAGGGGAATTTCACCCGAATTGCGAATTACCGGGGGCGGGCCGCGCGGGACCCGCCTGGGGGCGACATGGGCAAGCTGATGTCCTTCCTCGGGGGCGGCGCCACCGGCACCAGGGTGCCGGGCGTCACCTTCGAGGTCCAATTCTTCAAGAAGGACCATTGGGTCACCGAGACCGTCTGCCGCACCGAGGAGGAGGCGCTGGCGCTCGCCCAGAAGATCCTGCCGATGCGGGAGGGCGTGCGCGTGCTGCGCGAGTTCATGCGGCCCGACGGCGCCGCCAGCACCGAGACGGTCATCTTCACGGAGATGCGCGAGGTCTCGAAGAAGCCGATCACGATCACGCCGATCGAGGAGGCGCACTACTGCCAGTCGCCCAAGGACTATTTCCAGCTGGAGAGCCGCACGCTGATCTCCAAGCTGCTGCGCCAGTACCTGGACGAGCGCTCGCTGACCCCGACCGAGCTGATGCATCATCCGGGCGAGATGAAGAAGGTCATGGCCTTCGACAGCCTGGTGCCGAACGCCGTCAGCCGCGTCGCCACCATCCAGTGCAAGGCCAGCGGCGAGGACACGCGCGAGCGGCGCGACGCCATCTACGCCGTGCTGGACGAGCTGAAGGGCCGGGCCGAGAAGGCCGCCGGCTACAAGAACCTGCCCTATCCCCGCGAGATCGGCTTCGGCGCGACCATGGAGCGGGTCGAGCAGGCGGTGAAGGGCGACCCGGAGGAGGCCGAGTACCTGGCCAAGGTCATCCTCTGCCGCGACCTGGTGAACATCCGCACCCTGCTGGGCAAGGCGGAATGGGTCATGGAGCTGGCGACCGCCGGCGAGCTGGAGGAGCGCCACGCCGGCCTGCTGGACAGCATCGTGGCCGACATCCTCAGCTCGCCCGAGACGGTGCGCGACCTGCTGGGCCGCCAGCCCGACCTGGGCACGGCGCTGCTGCGCCTGATGGACATCATCGAGGGCCGGTTCGAGCCGACGCCCAAGGAGCAGGCGCCCGAGGTCTCCGCCGTGCTGGGCGGCTGGATAGCGGGCCATGCCGGCACCCAGACCCGCGAGGTGCTGGTCGACTTCATCCAGCGCCAGATCCGCGGCAACGCCAAGCTGAGCTACGGCGACGGCGAGGCGCAGCGGGCGATCTTCAAGGCGCTGCTGGGCCGCGTCTCCACCGTGGACGGCATCCTGGGCGGCCCGCGCATGGCCGAGGCCTTCGTCCACGGCTTCCTGCGCTATCTGGAGCAGGGCGGCGTGGAGGGGCGCCGGCTGGCGCTGGACGGCGTGCTGGGCTGCATCCCCACCGGGGCGGAGCGCCTGTCCTACCTGGTCGCGCTCAGTGGGTCGGACTACGCGCAGAAGGACATGCAGACGGTGCTGGGCAAGGCCCGGTCGCTACTGCACGGCGCCGCCGGGGTCAACGGGCTGGTGCCGCCGGCGACGCCGCTGAAGGCCAAGATGCAGTCCATGGCCGGCCTCTACACCGCCATGGCCAATTCCGCCTTTCCGGAGAACGACCGGCTGAGGATGGCTTCAACGCTGGACGACATGGTCGCCGACTACATCGTCCAGAGCCGCGTCATCGAGAAGCTGGACGACCCCTCGGCGCATCTGCGCATCCGCGCCACCCGGCTGGTGCAGTTCGCCGCCACCGACGTGCTGTCCAGCCCCAAGGCGCGGCGCATCGTGCGCGACCAGATCATCGGCCATCTGCGCCAGCCGAACTTCGACGGCAAGCTGGTCGAGGGCCTCGCCACCGCCGAGGAGAAGGCCGCCGTCGTGCGGAACTTCTACGACCTGCTGAACAAGGCCCAGTTCACCTGACGGGCCTTCCCGGCCAGCGCCGCCGCAGCAGCCGGAACGCCGCAGGGGCCAGCAGGATCACCAGCATGATCCTGACGATGTGGTGCGTCGCCACGAAGGCCGGATCAATGTGGAGCGCCAGCGCCACCAGGCTCATCTCGGCGAGGCCGCCTGGCGCGTAGGCCAGGATCAGCGCGGGCAGGGGGAGGCCGGTGACGGCGTGCAGCGCCCAGGCCAGGGCGACCGTCAGCGCCAGCAGCAGCGCCGTCAGCCCCAGCGCCACCCGCGCCGCGCGCAACACAGTGCCGATCGCCACGCCGGCGAAGCGCCCGCCGATGGAGGCGCCGATGACGATCTGCGCCGCCGCCACCAGCAGGCCCGGCGGCTTGCCCGCCGTAACGTCCGCAAGGTGCAGCGCGGCGCTGGCCAGCATCGGCCCGACCAGGATGCCTGCCGGAATACCCAGGCGCTTCGCCGGGAAGGCGGCGAGGCCGCAGGCCGCCAGCAGCGCCGCATCCGTCCAGGGCAACTCCGCCAGCCCCGGGCCCAGCCCCTGCAGGCTCCAGTCGCGCGCGGGGCCCTCGGTGCCCGCCGTCAGCTGGAACCAGAAGGGCACGGTCATGACCACCAGCATGATCCGCAGCGAGTGGCTGAGGGAGATCACCCGCTCGTCCCCGCCGAGCGCGCCGCCCATCAGCACCATCTCGCTGAACCCGCCTGGCATGGCGGCGAAATAGGCGGTGACCGGGTCCTGGCCGGCGACGCGGCGCAAGTAAAGCATGCCGGCCGCCCCCGCCGCCGCGACATAGACGAGCAGCCCGGCCAGGCTCAAAGCCCACTCGTCCAGCCGCTCGATCATGGCGGGAGAGAAGCCGCTGCCCAGCAGCACGCCCAGGATCGCCACCATCAGGTCGCGCAACCGGGCCGGCACGGCGGTGCGCAGGCCCGCCATGCTGGCCGCCGTCGTCGCCACCATGGCGCCGATCAGGAAGGCCAGCGGCAGGTGCAGCCGGAAGAACAGGTAGCCGCCCAGCCCGCCCAGCAGCAAAGCCGCGGCGAAGGGGCGGGCCTCGGCTGTTGTCACGCGACGATCCGCCCCAGCCGCACCGCCGTGTGTCCCCGGGCCAGCCGGCGCGACGGCATGATCAGCAGGCAGTCGTCGTAGGGGGTGAGGACGGGCTCGTCGCCGTCCCGCGCGATGGGCGTGCCGGCCCGGGGGATGATCTCCATGCCGCGGTAGTCGGCGGCGAAGGCGAAGCAATCATGGCGGACCGTCACCGCCTCCGTGACCTCCACCAGGCGCGGCGGCATGGGCGGGGGCGGCGGGCCGCCGGGCAGCAGCGCCTCGGCGTCGCCCGCGTCGATGCTGCCGGCCAGCAGCAGGAAGCGCAGCGCCGTCGCCAGCGCCACCTCGGCCGAGGCGCGCTCCCAATGCTGGCCGCACTCCACCAGGATGGCGGTGGCGGCGCCCGGGCCGGCGAAGCGCGGATGGTCGATCAGCCGCAGGCCGGCCGCGTGCCCCTGGTCCGCCACCACCCAGGAGGGATGGCCCAGCCGCAGCGCCAGCGCCCGGCCGCGCGCCGATCGCCCGCACAGCGTCAGCGGCGGCGTGGCATGCTGCATGGAGTGGATGTCCAGCAGCAGGTCCGCCGTCTCGAACAGCGGCCGCAGCGCGCGGGCGCGGTCCAGCTCCGCGCTGCGGCGCGGGCCGTCCAGCTGCCCGGGCGCCCAGACCCGGTTCATGTCCTCGTCCCGGTAGCGCGACAGCACCGGATGCGCCGGGTCGAAGGCGGCGAAGGCCTCGACATTGGCGAAGGTCAGGCTGAGCCGGCCGCGCCGGGGGCGCAGCTCCGCCCGCAGCAGCCGGTCCAGCGCGATGGCCCCGCACAGCTCGTTGCCGTGCATCAACGCGTTCAGCAGCACGTGCGGGCCCGGCGCCGGGCCCTCGAAGCTCCAGACGTAGGGGATGCCCGTGTTGCCCGGGGCGTGCGGCCCCAGGTCCGGGGGCAAAAGCTCCACCGCCGCCTCGATGCCGCCCATGGCGCCCCTGTCGGCCACTTCTTGTCTCCGCTTCCGCCCGCGACAAAGGATGCCGGGGATGGTTGGCTTTTGTCGATAGGCGCGCCCGAGGCAGCGGATGCGCCGCGCAGGAGTGGCAGTCCGGGCCTTTGCAGATGCAACGCGGGCCCGTTCCGTGGCACCGTCAGGGCGTAACGGCCGGGGTGGGTGATGAGCTTTGTGATCGACGACGTGCTGGTGCGGCAGGACCCCCTCGTGGCCCCGGTGCCGGTCGTCTTCGACAGCCCCCACAGCGGCACGATCTACCCGGCCGACTTCGCCTTCACCTGTCCCATCGGCGTGCTGCGCCTGGCCGAGGACACGCATGTGGAGACGCTGTTCGCGCGGGCGCCGGCGCACGGCATCACCTTCCTGCAGGCGCTGTTCCCGCGCAGCTACATCGACGTCAACCGCGCGCCCGACGATATCGACGCCGCCCATGTCGACGGCGATTTCCCGATGCCGCTGCGCCCCACCGAGAAGAGCGCCCTGGGCATGGGGCTGGTGCGCACGCACTGCCGGCCGGGCGTGCCGCTCTACCCGCGTCGCCTGACCGCCGCGCAGGTGCAGGCGCGGATCGAGCGCTGCTGGCTGCCCTACCATGCCGAGCTGGCCCTGGCCCTGGACCGCATGCACGCCCGCTTCGGCCAGGTCTGGCATGTCAACTGCCACTCCATGCCGACGCTCGGGCCCGGCGGCGACGGCCGGCCCGCCGTGGACTTCGTGCTGGGCGACCGCGACGGCACCACCTGCGAGCCGGGCTTCACCCGCTACGTGGCCGAGGTGCTGTCCGACCTGGGCTACAAGGTGCGGCTGAACGAGCCCTACAAGGGCGTGGAGCTGGTGCGGCGCTATTCCGACCCGGCGCGCGGCCGCCACAGCCTGCAGCTGGAGATCGACCGGTCGCTCTACATGCATGAGGAGACGCTGCAGCCGCATCCGGGCTTCGAGGTGCTGCTGCAGGATCTGGAGCGGCTGATGGGCGCCATCGCCGCCTATGCCGCCGACCGGGTGCTGCGGCGGGCGGCGGAGTAGGGGGGCAGTGTTGGGGCTGTGCGTGCTTCGACAAGCTCAGCATGAGGGGGATTTTGCTGCTCCCCGCGAAGGCCGGGCGGATTGAGCCGGGGGTGCCTCGCGTACTCCGCCCCTCATCCTGAGCTTGTCGAAGGACGCACGACGTTCCAGCCCCTCCCGATCCCTAACCCGACCTCACGGAGCGAACTGCTCCTTGAGGATGCGCTCCTCCAGGTTCAGCTCCGGGTCGAACAGCAGGGTGGAGGAGACGCTCGCATCCTCGAAGATCTCCACCTTCAGCACGTCGCGCACCTCCGTGAAGTCGGCGACGGCGGAGACCGGGCGCTTGTCCATCTCCAGCACCTCGAAGACGATTCGCGCACCGTGCGGCAGCAGCGCGCCGCGCCAGCGCCGGGGGCGGAAGGCGCTGATCGGCGTCAGCGCCAGGATGCCGGCGCCCAGCGGCAGGATGGGCCCATGGGCCGAGAGGTTGTAGGCGGTGGAGCCGGCCGGGGTGGAGACCAGCGCCCCGTCGCAGGTCAGCTCGTCCATGCGCACCTTCCCGTCCACGACGATGCGCAGCTTCGCCGCCTGCCGCGTCTCGCGCAGCAGCGACACCTCGTTGAAGGCCAGCGCGTCGGAGACGCCGCGCGCCGTCGTGGCGATCATCCGCAGCGGGTCCAGGGTCACCCGCTGCGCCCGGGCGATGCGCTCGGACAGGCCGTCCTCGTGGAAGTCGTTCAGCAGGAAGCCGACGGAGCCGCGGTTCATGCCGTAGACCGGCAGGCCCAGCGACAGGAAGCGGTGCACCGTCTCCAGCAGGAAGCCGTCGCCGCCCAGCGCCACGATGGTGCCGGCCTCGTGCGGGCGGACATTGCCGTAGCGGTGCGCCAGCCGATGCAGCGCCCTCTGCGCCTCCGGCGTCTCGGCGGCCACAAAGGCCAGGGCTTGGCTGTCGCTCATGCTCGAACGGCTCTCACGCACCCGCGGGGATGGCGAGGGTAGCCGATGCGCTGCGCGGTTGCACGCGTCAGGCGAGCCCCTCCAGCCGCGCCGACAGCGGCGGCATGCGCGCCTCGCCGCCCGCCAGCCGCTGGTCGTGCCGGTAGGAGTCGGTCACCTCCACTCGCCAGTCGCGCCGGAAGGTGCGGGCCAGCGCCCGGGCGACCGCGTCGAAGCGGTGCGCCTCGACGGCGTTGCTGTCGAGATGGTGGATGCCGGGGGCGGGCGCCTCCATCAGGTCCAGCAGCGCCTCGGCCGTGTCGGCCATGAACGACGTCGCGGGCGTCCACAGCCGGCTCGCCTCGACCCGGCCCTGGTCGCGCTGCCAGCCGTCCAGATGCGCCAGCATGTTGTTGCCGCGCGCGTCGGGATCGATCTGCCAGCCGATGCGGGCGATCATGGCGCCGGGATTGGCGACCAGGATCGCATCCTCGCAGCGGATCTTGTAGCGGCCGTACTCGTCCTTGGCGGTGCGGGCGTCGCCGGGGCGGTGGGGGCCGTCCGGCTCATGGTCGAACACCATGGCGGTGCCGGTCTGGACGAAGGGGATGCCCGCCCCGGCCGCGAAGCCCGCCAGCCGCCCGGCCCAGTCCTCCGACCCCATGGCCAGGTGCAGCACGGCGCCGAAGCGCCCGCCCTCCAGGGAGCGCCGGCCGGCATCCGCATCGTCGGGGGACACGGCGGCCCGGTCCCAGCCGGCGACCTCATGGCCCCGCCGCCGGGCGGCCTCCGCCACCTTGGGCGCCAGCGTGCCGTTCAGGCCTGTGATGAGGATGCGGGTCATGGCGGTGTGCCTCCTGGTGCGACGGGCGCAGCCTAGCCGACCCGGACGCGCCGCGCCCAGTCCGCCGATGGTCAGCGCAGCAGCGGGCTGGCCGCCAGCGATGGCGCAGGCAGCAAGGCGGCGGCGCGGCGGCTGAGGCCGAAGGCGCCGTCGCCGATGCTGGCCTGCACCAGCAGCGCCGTGATCCAGAAGGAGGGGAACTCCCACCCGCCGCCCTTGGCGGTGAAGAGCCAGCCATTGTCGATATGCTGCCAGGTGGCGCCCAGCATGATCGGCAGCAGCAGCAGGCAGACGAGGCGGGTGAAGACGCCCAGGATCAGCGCCACGCCGCCCGCCACCTCGCCGAAGATCACCAGGTACGCGAAGAAGCCGGGATAGCCGATGCTCTCGAAATAGGGCACCACCTTGTCCGGGCCGGCCAGCATGATCTTGTAGTAGAAGCCGTGCCCCAGCAGCATCGCGCCCATGGCGACACGCATCACGAACGCGGTGTAGGGAAGGAAACGGTTGGGCTCCATCACGACCTCTCGCCAGCCGGCATTGCTCCCGCCGGGCGAGCATAGGCGTGGGGACTTGCGGACCGCGCGGTCCAATCGGCCGGCTTTATGCTAAGCCACTGATTTTCAATGCTGCAAACGTGGGCAGTGTTGAGGCTTTGCGTGCTTCGACCGGTTCGGCATGAGGGGGTGGGTGCTGCTCCCGGCCGATGATGGAGAGCGCTCACGGACAAGCCCGTGGCGGTGGGAAACGGGAGTGCCTGGCGCACCCGATTCCTCATCCTGAGCTTGTCGAAGGACGCACCACGCCCCAGCCGCTCCGCTTTTGAAGGAGGGCTCAGCCGCCGGTCACGCTCATGTGGCGGCTGACCGAAGGGCCCTTGCGGCGGCGGTCGATGATGAAGTCGTGGCCCTTGGGCTTGCGGCCGATGGCCTCGGCGATGGCGTCCATCAGCGGGCCGTCGTCGCCGGGCGCGGCGCGCATCGGCGCCCGCAGGTCCGCCTGGTCGTCCTGGCCCAGGCACATGAAGAGCCGGCCGGTGCAGGTGACCCGCACACGGTTGCAGCTCTCGCAGAAATTATGGGTCAGCGGGGTGATGAAGCCGATGCGCTTGCCCGTCTCCTCCACCCGCACATAGCGGGCCGGGCCGCCGGTGCGGTAGTCCAGCTCGGTCAGGGTCCAGCGCTGGGCGAGGTTGGCGCGCAGCTCCGACAGGGGCAGGTACTGGTCGGCCCGGGCGGCGGCGCCGCCGACCCCGTCGATGTCGCCCATGGGCATGACCTCGATGAAGGTCAGGTCGAAGCCCTCATCGCCCGCCCAGGCGACCATGTCCGACAGCTCGGCATCGTTCACCCCGCGCAGCGCCACGGCGTTGATCTTGACCTCAAGCCCGGCGGCCTTGGCGGCGGCCAGCCCGTCCATCACCTTGGGCAGGCTGCCCCAGCGGGTGATGGCCTGGAACTTGGCGGCGTCCAGCGTGTCCAGGCTGACATTGATGCGCCGCACCCCGGCCTCGCGCAGGCCCTCGGCGTGCTTGGCGAGCTGGCTGCCGTTGGTGGTGACCGTCAGCTCCTCCAGGGCGCCGCTCGCCACGTGGCGGCCCAGCCCCTTGATCAGATGCATGATGTCGCGCCGCACCAGCGGCTCGCCGCCGGTGAGGCGCAGCTTGCGCACGCCGGAGCGGATGAAGGCGGTGCAGAGCCGGTCCAGCTCCTCGAGGCTGAGGATGTCCGCCTTGGGCAGGAAGGTCATGTCCTCGGACATGCAGTACACGCAGCGGAAGTCGCACCGGTCGGTTACCGACACGCGCAGATAGGTTATCGCCCGTCCGTACGGGTCGACGAGGGGCGTTCCATCCGCCACGATCATGCCATCCGCTCCGGCCATCATGCCCCGCGTCCAGGATTACTCGACCCTCTCATATAAGGCGCCGAGGCTCCTGTACACAGGTCCGAAAATGGCGGTGGCCGTGGAGCCTTTGGAGGATAGCATGCGCAAGGTCCTGATCGGCGTGCTGGTGGTGGTGGCCCTGGTGGCCGCCGCGATCGTCGCCATCCCCCTCCTGGTGCCGAAGGAGGCCGTCGTCGCCCGGCTGGAGCAGGAGGTGAAGGCCCGTACCGGCCGCACGCTGGACATCCGCGGCCCGGTCGATTTCTCTGTTTTGCCAGACCTGGCGGTGACGGTGCGCGACGTGCGCTTCGCCGGCCTGCCGGGCGGCGCCGACCTGCTGACGCTGGGCCGGCTGGACCTACAGCTGAAGCTCATGCCGCTGCTGTCGGGCGAGGCGCGGGTCGACCGCTTCGTGCTGGTCCAGCCCCGGATCGCGCTGGAGAAGGATGCCAAGGGCCGCGCCAACTGGGACATCCAGACGGGCACGCCGTCCTCGGAGGGCGGCGCCATGCCGCTGCAGCAGATCGATTTGGGGGACGTTTTCATCCGCGACGGCCAGCTGACCTATGCCGACGCCGCCGCGGGCACCAAGCGGACCGTGGACGGGCTGAACGCCACGCTGCACATGGACGGGCTTGACGACCCGCTGTCGCTCGACGCCGCGCTGCGGCTGGACGGTCGCCCGGCGGAGATCGACCTGGAGGTCGGCCGGGCCCGTGTGCTGCTGGAGGGCGGCGAGGCACCGCTGTCCCTGGCGGCCAAGGCGCAGGGGCTGGAGTTCGGCCTGAAGGGCAAGCTGTCCAAGCCGGTCGGCGGGGAGACGGCGCTGGCCGGCGATCTGACGGCCGACGTGAAGTCGCTGGCGGGCCTGATGGAATGGCTGGGCGGTACCCGGCCCGAGGGGCTACCGGTGGAGACGCTGAAGCTCGCCGGCCGCGTCTCGGGCTCGCCGGCCAAGCTCTCCATCGCCGCCATGAACCTGAACGCCGACGAGATCGCGGCGGCGGGCGACCTCACCCTGTCGTTGGCGGGCGCCCGACCGGCGCTGGCGGGCAAGCTGCAGGTGAGCCAGCTCGACCTGGACCGCTTCCTGCCGCCCGCCGCCGAGGAGCCGCCCACGGCCACCCCGGCCGGGTGGAGCAAGGAGCCGATCGACCTGTCGGGCCTGCGCGCGGCGGATGTCGATGTGGACGTCGCCGTCGCCGGGGTGCGCGCCAAGGGGATCGAGGTCGGCGCCACCAATCTCAGCATCGATCTGAAGGACGGAAGGCTGGCGGCACGTCTGGCCCCGACGCAGATCTTCGGCGGCACGCTGGGTGGCGACCTCGTTCTGAACGCCGGCGGTCCGGCGGTGGAGCTGCGGGCCCAGGTCAAGGGGGTGCAGGCGGAGCCGCTGCTGACCCGCCTGGCCGGCTTCAAGCGCCTGTCCGGCACCATGGAGGGCACGGTCGACGTGAAGGCCACCGGCGCCAGCCAGGACGCCATGATGAAGGCGCTGGCGGGCTCCGGCGACCTGATCTTCCGCAATGGCGCGGTCAAGGGCATCAACGTCGCCGAGCTGCTGCGCACGCTGACCGGCGGCGGCGCCACCGACCAGCCGCCGCAGACCGACTTCGCCGAGATGGGCGGCGCTTTCCGGATATCCCAAGGCGTCGCCCGCAACGAGGATTTCCGGCTGCTGGCGCCGCTGCTGCGGGTGAATGGCGGCGGCGCGGTCGATGTCGGCCAGCGCCAGGCGGATTTCCGCATCGTACCGAAGCTGGTCGCCTCCATCGAGGGGCAGGGGACCGCCCGCACCGACCAGAAGGGCCTGTCGGTCCCCATCCTGATCCGCGGCCCCTGGGAGAAGCTCAGCTACACGCCCGACATGTCCGCGGTGGCCCAGCAGGTCATTACCGACCCCAGTGCGGTGAAGGAGCAGGTGCAGGGCGTCAAGGACGCGGTGAAGGGCTTGAAGGAAGGCGCCGCCGGCGACCCTGGCGCGGCGCTGAAGGGCCTGCTGCAGGGCCTGGGCGGGGCGAAGCCGCCGACGGGGCAGTGATGCCTTTTTCCCTCGCCCCCTGCGGGAGAGGGAAGGGGCCCGCGCCGGAGGCGTGGGAAGGGTGAGGGGGCGGCAGCCGCAGGCTGACGTTCTCCACGCTTGGATCCCGGGACAGCGGTCGAGACCGTCGGGCTGCCGCCCGCCGACCCCTCATCCTCCCCAAGCAGGCTTGGGGCCCCATCCTTCTCCCGCAAGGGGAGAAGGAT
>DASPNP010000038.1:0-143838 GCA_035626475.1 Azospirillaceae bacterium | reverse complement strand
GACTTCGCGGTGATCGGACACCTGACCGACACCGGGCGGATCGTGATCCGCCACAAGGGCGCGGTGGAAGCCGACATCCCTCTGGCGCCGCTGGAGAGCGAGGCGCCGCTCTACCGGCGCCCGACCGCCGAGACGCCGAAGCAGCCCGTGCTGGAGGCGGCGACGATCCCCGATCCGGTCGGCATCGAGGCCGCGTTGGTCACGCTGGTGGGCTCGCTCGACCTCTGCTCGCGGCGCTGGATTTTTGATCAATACGACGGGCTGGTGAATGGCCAGACCGTGAAGCGTCCGGCCTCGGCCGACGCGGCGATCGTGAAGATCGAGGGGCACCGGCGCGCGCTCGCCATGACCACCGACTGCACGCCGCGCTACTGCCTGGCCGACCCGGTCCGCGGCGGCGCCCAGGCGGTGGCCGAGGCTTGGCGCAACCTGACGGCCGTCGGCGCCCTGCCGCTCGCCATCACCGACAATATGAACTTCGGCAATCCGGAGAAGCCCCGGATCATGGGGCAGTTCGCCGGCTGCATCGAGGGCATGGCCGAGGCCTGCCGGGTGCTGGACTTCCCGGTCGTGTCGGGCAATGTCAGCCTCTACAACGAGACCAACGGCGAGGCCATCCTGCCGACCCCCGCCATCGGCGGCGTCGGCCTGCTGAAGGATTCGACGCTGGCGATCGGCAGCGGCTTCAAGGCCGAGGGCGACGCGCTGTTCCTGCTGGGCGAGACCAAGGGCGCCATCGGCCAGTCGCTGTACCTGCGCGAGATCCTGGGCCGCGAGGAGGGTGCGCCCCCGATCGTCGACCTCCAGGTCGAGCGCCGCAACGGCGACCTGGTGCGTGGGCTGATCGAGGCCCGGCTGCTCACCGCCTGCCACGACCTCTCGGACGGCGGCCTCGCCGTCGGGCTGGCGGAGATGGCGCTGCGCGGCGGCAAGGGCGTCACCGTCACCGGGCTGGAGCAGGCCGATGCCGGGCTGCTGTTCGGCGAGGACCAGGCCCGCTATCTCGTCACCGCGTCGGCGACCAATGCCGGCGAGGTGGAGAGCCGGGCCAAGGCGGCCGGGGTGCCCCTGACGCGCCTCGGCACCGTCGGCGGCGACGCCTTGACGGGTCTGGCCGGCGGCCCCATACCGGTGGCCGAGATGAAGCGCGTCAACGAGGCGTGGCTGCCCGCCTACATGGCCGGCGAGCTGTAAGGAGACCTGACCATGGCGATGGATGCGGCCGAGATCGAACGCATGATCCGCGAGGGCATTCCCGGCGCGGAGGTGACGATCAGCGACATGCGCGGCGACGGCGACCACTACGCCGCCACCGTCGTTTCCCCCGCCTTCAAGGGCAAGAGCCGGGTGCAGCAGCACCAGATGGTCTACGCGGCGCTGCAGGGGAAGATGGGCGGCCAGCTGCACGCCCTGATGCTGACCACCTCGGTCCCGCAGGACTGAGGCGGCCCGTACCGCGGAAGGACGAAGGCCGGAGGCGACGCCTCCGGCCTTTTTCTTTTGTCCATAGGTGTCTTGTGAGCGTTCATGACACATGTCATCTTTTTGGCGACAGGTGGCGAGGACCGGCATGTACCAGAAATCCGGAACAGCGGACGAAGCGAATGAGATCGACAGCGTCGTCGACCTGCTGGGGGGGCGCGAGGTGCTGCGGCGAACGCCTCACTCCGCCCTGGAGGTCCATGACCTGATCCAAGACGGCATCCCGGGGCAGGCGCTGAACCATCTGGTGGAGCTTCTGATTGTTCCCCACCATCCTGACTTTCTGCTGGAGAAGGCCTTCGGTCTCAGCCTGCGCACCTACCAGCGCCTGAAGAACGCGCCGGAGCGCACGCTCGCCCCCGACCAGGGCAGCCGGGCCTGGCAGTTCGCCAAGATATTGGCCCGCGCCACCCGGGTGCTGGGATCGCAGGCGGCGGCCGAGACCTGGCTCGACACCCCCGCGATCGCGCTCGAACAGCGGAAGCCGCTCGACCTGCTGGCGACCCATGAGGGAGCCGGGCTGGTTGAGGCGCTGCTGACCCGGCTGGAATATGGGGTCTATACGTGACTCCCCTGCCCGGACGACTGGGCGACGGCTCAATTGTCGGCTGGCGGATCGACGATTCGCGCCATGCCGCGACCTGGGACAGCGGCGAGGGCGCCTTCCGCGTCGGCGGTCGGTGGAACAGCCCTGGGGTGCGGACGGTCTATTGCTCCGCCGATCCCGCCACGGCGATCCTGGAGGTCGCGGTCCATAAAGGCTTCCGGGTGCTGGACACGGTGCCGCACACCCTCACCTCCTTCCGGATCGACGCCCCCGACCGCATCCACATCGTCAGGCCGGAGGATGTGCCGAACCCCAACTGGCTGCGCCCGGGCACGCCCAGCGCCGGCCAGATGGCGTTCGGCGACAACTTGCTGAAGCGGCACCCCGTCGTGCTGATCCCCAGCGCCGTGTCCAGCCACAGCTGGAACCTGCTGTTCCTCGCCGGGACGGCGGGAGCCTACAAGATGCTGGCTCAGGAGCGGCTCGCCCTCGACCCACGGCTGCATCCGCCCGTCTGACGCGCGCCCCCTCACCCCGTCGGCTTCTCCGTCCCCTTCAGCGCCACGTACACGCCGCCGCTGAGGCCCAGCAGGGTCAGCAGCCGCTCGTCGAATTCCGGCGAGCGCAGCTGGGCGTGGCTGGTCACCAGATAGACCGCGCCCAGTATCAGGGTGAAGACCACCAGCTGCAGCCGGTGCACCGACGCGCCGCTGCCGTCGTTCAGGATGTCGGCCAGGATGTTGCCCGAGGTGAAGAGCCCCCGCACCTCAGGCAGCTTGGCGTCGATCAGTTGCAGGTTGGCGAGCGACGGGGTAGTGGCCTCGATGCCAGCCTGCAGCGCCGCCCGCTCCTGCGCGTGCGGGTCGGGCGCCGGGGCGGCGGGCACGGGCGGCAGCGCGTCCAGGTCGCGGCGCGCCGTGTAAAAGGCGTTGAGCAGGCGCGTGACCTCGCCGCCGAGCCGGTCCAGCCCGGCGCGGGTCATCCGCTGGGTGTCGACCAGGCCACCCAGGGCCGGCACGGCGGAAATGGCGGCCGCGACATCCCGGCCTGCCGCGACATTGCCGTCCTGGGCCGGCGTTGTGGAATCGACGATCTGGGAGAGCAGCGTCGTGCCGCCGGCGATTCCCAGCAGCACCAGCGCCTGCGCCGAGATGGCGTTCCACTGGCCGGTCGCCAGGATGATCATCAGGTAGGAGCCGGAGATGATCAGCAGCCACCAGCCCAGCTGGGTGCGCCCCAGGCTGTAGGGCCGCTCCGTCCGGTTGAGGAAGGCCGGCCCCCGGTCGCGCAGCAGCGACAGGAAGCGCTTGCCCAGCGCCGAGGCGACCAGCGCCCCCAGCAGCGCCAGGATCAGCAGCCCGCCGAGCAGCGCGTAGACGGGACGGTAGAGGCGCAGCGGGAAGGTGAGCGGCTGGTCCGCGGTGCCCGTGGCGATGAAGCCGCCGCCGACCACCGTCACGTCGACGGGCCGGGTGGAATCGAAGCCCGGCGAGCCCAGCAGCCGCGACCACTGCCCGGCATTGCCCCTGACGGTGCCGTCCGACGCCTCGGGAGCCTCGCGCCGCTCCAGCGGGAACACCAGGGCGTTGGCGGCGGGATCGTAGCGCGGCCTCAGGTCCGGGATGGGAATGCCGTCCAGCATCAGCGTGACCGGCGGGTTGCTGGCGGCCCAGGGCTGCGGCGCCGGCGACGGCAGCATGACCAGCAGCTCGTCGTCGAGGCCGAGCTTCAGCGGCTGGGCCTTCGACGCGTCCTTGCCGTCAGCCGACGGCGGGACCGGCAGCAGCTCGCCCGTCCGGGTTCGCCCCTTCAGCGTCACGGCCACCGGCGTGAGCGGCTGCAGCGGCACGGTCGCCACGACCTGCCCGCCGGGGGTCACGGCGATGGTGGCGCCGGGCGCCTGCGGGGCGGCGGGCGCGGCGTTCTGCGGCGGCGCTCCCGGCGTCGCCGTCTGGGCGATCGAGGCGGCCGGCCAAGCCAGCGCGAGCGCCACGGCCGCCACGCGCCAGATGTAGTTGCGCATGTGCTTCTCCCCCACTGGACGGCCGCGCACCGGCCGGGCGATTTCCGCGTCCAGCATGCGCGCGCATCCCCAACCGGTCCATATATCCTGGGGTATGTCCCTTATCGCGGGAATATAGGGCGCCGGCCGGGCCGCCCCTGGACAAGGGGTCGGGCAAGGCTCATCTGAGGGGGACGGCCGGGCGGGTCCGGCATGCCCTCTTTCGGCGTGCAGTCCGCCGGGAGCCGCAGTATCGTCGGGCCCCTGGGGTTCAACCCGCCGCGCGTGAGCGGCGATTGCCGCCCGGGACCGGGCATAGAGGACGAACTATGGACAAGACCGTCGAAGAGCGCATCCGCCGCGACATCACCGAGAACGACGTCGTTCTCTACATGAAGGGCACGCCCGTCTTCCCGCAGTGCGGCTTCTCCGCCGCCGTGGTGCAGGTGCTGAGCCTGATGGGCGTGAAGTTCAAGGGCATCGACATCCTGGTCGACCCGGCGCTGCGCCAGGGCATCAAGGATTTCGCCAGCTGGCCGACCATCCCGCAGCTCTACGTGAAGGGCGAGTTCGTCGGCGGCTGCGACATCGTCCGCGAGATGTACGAGTCGGGCGAGCTGACCGAGCTGTTCCAGTCCAAGGGCATCGAGGTCCAGCAGGCCGCCTGACCGGCGGCCGCGCACCGCATCGAGCGACCCGGAAGGGCCGCCGTTCCGGCTGATCCGCCGGCGGCGGCCCTTTTGCTTACCGATTACCCCCCTCCCTCCCCCCGCTGGCGGGTTGAAGAAGCGGCGATTTCCCGCTACGTCAGTTCCAGACGCATTTTCCGGACCCAGAGGAGCAGCCCCCGTGATCGATCACCCGATCCGCTTCGACGACGAAGACGACGATCAGCCGGAGACCCAGCCGATGGACCCGGCCAAGACCCTGCCGGGTCCCTTCATGGCCGTGCAGCAGAGCCTGTTCAAGGCGCGCACCGTCCTGGTCTTCGGCGAGATCAACCAGAAGGTCGCCCAGGACACCGTCGCCCAGCTGCTGGCCCTCGCCGCCGAGAGCAGCGAGCCGATCAGGCTGTTCATCAGCTCGCCCGGCGGCCATGTGGAGAGCGGCGACAGCATCCACGACACCATCCGCTTCATCACGCCGAAGGTGCAGGTCATCGGCACCGGCTGGGTCGCCAGCGCCGGCGCGCACATCTTCCTGGGCGCCGCCAGGGAAGACCGCTACTGCCTGCCGAACACCCGCTTCCTGATCCACCAGCCCATGGGCGGCTCCAGAGGCCAGGCCACCGACATCGCCATCGAGGCGAAGGAGATCGTGAAGATGCGCAAGCGTCTGAACTCGATCATCGCCCGCGAGACCGGCCAGCCGCTGGAGAAGGTCGAGCAGGACACCGACCGGAACTACTGGATGAGCGCGGAGGAGGCCAAGTCCTACGGCCTGGTCACCCACATCATCGAGAGCATGGACGCTCTTAAATAAGCGGTTGTCGTTCCGCGGAAAGGCCCCCTCGCGGGGGCCTTTTTCGTATCCGGAGTCTGGAATGCCCATCACCCTCCTCTCCCTGAACATCGGCACGCTCGGCCGGCTCGACCCCGGCAAGGGCGAGACCGGCATCGTCAAGCGGCCGGTCGCCGGTCCCGTGCGCGTGACCCGCACCGGGATCGTGGGCGACGAGAGCGCCTACCGGCCGCGCGACCTGGGCGACACGGCGCTGCACGGATTCGCCATCGAGGGCTACCGGCGGTTCGAGGGACTGGCCGGCCGGTCCTTCGACGTGCCGACCTTCGGCGAGAACCTGACGCTCCAGGGCTACACGGACGAGGACGCGCGCATCGGCGATGTGCTGCGCCTGGGCACCGCGCTGGTCCGCGTCTGCCAGCCGGTCGTGCGCTGCAAATGGCCGGGCCGCCTGTCGGGCGAGCCGCGGCTGGCGAAATGGACCATGCGCGAGGCCCATACCGGCTTTTACCTAGAGGTCCTCGAGGAGGGCTCGGTGGAAGCCGGCGTCACGCTGGAGCTGGTGGAGCGCGGCGATCCCGCCTGGACCGTCGCCCGCCTCACCCGCCTGCTGATGGACAAGCAGCGCGCGGGTGCCGAGGTGGCCGAGGCGCTCTCCCTCCCCGGGCTCGCCGACCGCTGGAAGGAAGAGCTGCGCGAGGAGCAGCCGGCCTGAGCGGCGCCCGTGGATTTCAGCCCACCGGTTGTGATCTGATCGCGGCTCAACCCAGGAGCCGCTTCCCATGAGTCTTCCCGATCTCTCCGGCCCCGGTTTCGAGGATCTGGACCGCGCGAGCGTGTTTGTCCCGAGCTACGCCCCGATGAAGGGCGAGCGCTGGGAGATGCATGTCGTGCCGCTCTGCTGCGTGCGCGGCTACTGGGCGGGCCCGGCGCGGATGATCCGCGGCATGGCGGCGCTCACCCGCCTCGACGAGCAGGGCATCGCGCGCAGCTGGATGAGCATGACGCCGATGGAGATCGAGAGCCAGGAGATCGGCTTCCGTCTGGCGCGCGGCCACACCATCGTCATGGGGATGGGCATGGGCTGGTGCGCCGCCAACGCCGCGCTGAACCCCGAGGTCACCCAGGTGACGGTGGTGGAGGCCGATCCGGAGATCCTGTCGATCGTCGCGCTCAACCGGGTCTTCGACCAGCTGCCGGAGACGGCGCGCGCCAAGATCCGGATCGTCCAGGGCGACGCCATGGCCTATCGCCCGGAGCAACCGGCCGAGACGCTGCTGGCCGACATCTGGCTGATGGTCAATGGCGGCGATCTCAGGGTGGAGGAGGTCAGGACCATGCAGGCCAACACCGGCGCCACCCGCGTCTATTTCTGGGGCCAGGAGATGGAGCTGGCCCGCCGCGCCCGCGACCGCGGCCTGCCCCTGGACGCCGCCACCGTCGCCGCCCTGGTCGCGGAGACGGGCCTGCCGCTGCTGGGTCCCGAGCTGCCCGACTATCCCCGCCTGATCGCCGAGGCGGCGGAGGGCTGGCTGAAGGACCCGATCGCCCTCGCCGCCGCGCCCTCCGCGCGGATCACTCCGGCTGCTGCTGGGTGATGCAGTGGATGCCGCCGCCGCCGCGGACGATGTCCATGGCGGGGATCTGCACCACCTGGCGGTCGGGGAACAGGCGGCGGAAGGTGCGGAAGGCCTCCTCGTCGGCCGGGTCCTCGAAGGCCGGCAGCACGACGCCGCCATTCGCCAGGTAGAAGTTGGTGTAGGAGAGCGTCAGGCGGACGCCGTGCTGCTCCTGCCGCGCCGGCGGGCGCAGCGTGACGATCTCCAGCTCGCGGCCGCGCGCGTCGCGGGCCGCCGCCAGGCGCTCGAGATTGTCCTGGAAGATCTCGAAGTTGGGATCGCTGGTGTCGTCGGTGGTCAGCGTCAGCACCACGCCCGGCTTCACGAAGCAGGCGATCTCGTCGATGTGCCCGTCCGTCTCGTCCTGCTCGTAGCCGCGGCCGAGCCAGATGAAGCTGGTCACGCCCAGATGGTCGCGCAAATGCCGCTCGATCTCTCCCCGGGAGAGGTGCGGGTTGCGGTTGGGGTTCAGCAGGCACTCCTCGGTGGTCATGAGCGTGCCCTCGCCGTCCACATGGAAGGAACCGCCCTCCATGATCAGCGGCGCCTCGTAGCGGCGGATGCCCAGCTTCTCCAGCACCAGCCGGGCGGCGTCGGCGTCCGGGTGGAACTCGTCATAGTTCCGGCCCCAGGCGTTGAAGCCCCAATGCACCGCGGCGCGGGCGCCGTCGCCGCGCACCAGGAAGCTCGGACCGTTGTCGCGGAACCAGCTGTCGGACAGCGGCGCCGGCATGACCTCCACCCCCTTGCCGCAGGCCAGCGAGGCGGACACCACCTCCTCCTGCGGGCAGAGCATGGTCACCGGCTCGAACTGCGCGATCGCCTGCGCCACCTCGGCATAGGCCCGGCGGGCGGCGTCCAAGCCATTGACGAAGGTCTCGGCGCGGCAGGGCCAGGCCATCCAGCAGCGGGCATGGCGCTCCCACTCGCCCGGCATGCGGAAGCCGTCGGCGGCGGGGGTGCCCGGGGTGAAATCGGTCATGGAATGGCCCTCGGAGTCTGTCGAACAGGTCTGGCGGTCAGGGGCGGGACACTAGCGCCCGCCCCGCCCGCTGACAACAGAGCGGAGCCCTGAAATGCGAAACGCCCCGGAGTGAAATCTCCGGGGCGTTTCCGTCTCTGTGCACACCCAGCCGGCCCTCGAAATGGAAACCGGCCAATGTCATGAAGGGTGACTGCGAAACGAATGAAGCCGGCTGTCCTTAATCGCGGCGCGCGGCCTGGGGGCTGGGATTGCTGGTGCCGTAGGCGAATAAATTGCCCAGGCGGAACATCGGGAGCATCAGGAGGTACCGCAAGACACGGACCTTTCGGTTGTTGGCGATGGCCGGAATATAGCCACCCGACCGCACCCGGGCCATGCCGCCCCGCGCCCGCCCCGGCATGCGGGGCCGGCATGGCTGGCGGGGAACCTTCGTGGCGGCATCTATTCACTGCCGTCACCCCGGCGAAAGCCGGGGCCCAGGGGTTGCCGCAGGATGCGGCCGATGCAGCACTCGTGTGGTTCGTAGGTCGCATGGAGGCGAAGCCACAATGCGACGCTCCTCGGCCAGCTCATGTCGCATTGCGCTTCGCTCCATGCGACCTACGAACTTGCTTCATCGATAGGGCATGGCTGCAACCCCTGGGTCCCGGCTTTCGCCGGGATGACGGGGTGAGTGGGACCGAATCCTCGGCACCTGTTGGAGGGGCTCGCCCCCTACTGCCCCTGCGCCAGCCGCTCGTCCTGGCGGCGCTGCTTTTCCTGGCGGCGGGTCCACAGGGTGGCGAGCAGGATGCCGGTCGCCACCACCCCGACGACGATGGTCGCCAGCGCGTTGATCTGCGGGTTCACGCCGAGACGCACCGAGGAGAAGACCTCCACCGGCAGGGTGGTCGAGCCGGGGCCGGAGACGAAGCTGGTGATGACCAGATCGTCCAGCGACAGGGTGAAGGCTAGCAGCCAGCCGGACACGATGGCGGGTGCTATGATCGGCAGGGTGATGACGAAGAACACCTTGCCCGGCCGCGCGCCGAGGTCCATGGCCGCCTCCTCCAGCGAGGCGTCCATGGTCACCAGCCGCGACTGGATCACCACCGACACGAAGGCCATGGTGAAGGTGATGTGGGCCAGGATGATGGTGGTGACGCCGCGCCCGGCGGGCCATCCGATCAGCTGCTCCAGGCTGACGAACAGCAGCAGCAGCGACAGGCCCAGGATCACCTCGGGCATCACCAGCGGCGCCGAGATCATGCCGCTGAACAGCGCCCGGCCCTTGAACGGGCCGAAGCGGGCCAGCACCAGCCCGGACAGGGTGCCCAGCACCACCGCCCCGCAGGCGGTCAGGAAGGCGATCTTCAGCGACAGCCAGGCGGCGCCCAGCAGCTGGGCGTTGCCCATCAGCTCGCCGTACCATTTGGTCGAGAAGCCGGTCCAGACCGTGACCAGCCGGTTCTCGTTGAAGCTGAGCACGACCAGCAGGACGATGGGGACGTAGAGGAACAGCAGCCCCAGGATCAGCGCCGCCTTCAGGAAGCCGGACTTCGGCATGGCTCAGCTCCCCGCCTGCTGTTTGCCCTGGACATGCTGGAACAGCATGATCGGCACCACCAGGAAAGCCAGCAGCGCGATGGCGACGACGCTCGCCGCCGGCCAGTCGCGGTTGTTGAAGAACAGCACCCAGAGCTCGCGCCCGATCATCAGCGTATCGGAGCCGCCCAGCAGCGAGGGAATCACGAACTCGCCCACCGCCGGGATGAAGACCAGCAGCGAGCCTGCGACGATGCCGGGGATGGAGAGCGGCAGGGTGATGGTCAGGAACGCTTTCCAGGGCTTGGCGCCCAAATCGGCCGCCGCCTCCAGCAGCGTCAAATCCATCTTCTCCAGCGTGGCGTAGAGCGGCAGCACCATGAAGGGCAGGTAGGAATAGGTGATGCCGATATAAACAGCGACGTCGGTGTAGAGCAGCGTCAGCGGCGTATCGATGATCCCCAGCGACATCAGCATGTTGTTCAGCACGCCATTGTCCTTGAGGATGCCGATCCAGGCATAGACCCGGATCAGGAAGCTGGTCCAGAAGGGCAGGATCACCAGCATCAGCAGCGAACCGCGCCAGCGCTCGTCCGACCGCGCCAGCGCGTAGGCCATGGGATAGCCCACCAGCAGGCAGCAGATGGTCGAGACGAAGGCGATCTTCAGCGAGTTCAGATAGGCCAGCAGGTACAGGCTGTCGCCCAGCACGAAGTCCAGCGCGCCGCGGCTGGCGTTCAGGGTCCAGCCGCCGGCCTCGTCCTGGGTGAAGAGCGGCGTGTAGGGCGGGATGGCGATCACCGGTTCCGCCACGCTGATCTTCAGCACGATCAGGAACGGCACCAGGAAGAAGAGCAGCAGCCACAGGAAGGGCACGGCCAGAACCAGCCGGCGGCCGCTCAGCCCCACGGCGGCCAGACGGTCGCCGATCCCGCGCGGGCGCGGCGGGCGGGAGGCGTTCACGACATCGGCGCCGACCATGGGAGCGCCAGCGGTCTCGGGCATCGCGGCCTTATCCTCAGTCCGTCAGGACGACGCCGGCGAAGGGCCGCCAGCTCAAATGGACCCGGTCCTCCCAGGTGATGGGCAGCTCGGTGCGGCGGGTCAGGTTCTGCGCCGTCACCCGCATGCGCTTGCCGCCGTCCAGCTCGATCACGTAGATCGACATGTCGCCGAGATAGGCGATCTCCTTGACCGTGCCCTGGGTGGCGTTGCGCGCGGTGTCCGCCGGCGGCTCCTTGGAGATGAAGACCTTCTCCGGCCGCACCGCGACATGGCAGGGCGTGCCCTCCGGCAGATGGGCGGCGTGGGTGACGTAGAGGTCGCAGCCCGCCTCCTCCGACCGGATCAGCGAATGGTCGGGCTCGGACTCAACGATGCGGCCGGCGAACATGTTGACCGATCCGATGAACTCGGCGGTGAAGCGGCTGCTGGGATATTCGTAGATCTCGGTCGGCGTGCCGAGCTGGGCGATGCGGCCCTTGTTCATGACGGCGATGCGCGAGGACATGGTCATCGCCTCCTCCTGGTCGTGGGTCACGACCACGAAGGTGATGCCGACCTTCTCCTGGATGTTCACCAGTTCGAACTGGGTCTGCTCGCGCAGCTTCTTGTCGAGCGCCCCCAGCGGCTCGTCCAGCAGCAGCAGCTTCGGCCGCTTCACCAGCGAGCGTGCCAGCGCCACGCGCTGCCGCTGGCCGCCCGACAGCTGGTGCGGCTTGCGCTGGGCGAACTGGCCCAGCTGCACCATCTCCAGCATCTCCGCCACGCGGTCCTTGATCTCGGCCTTGGGCACCCGGTCCTGCTGCAGGCCGAAGGCGACGTTCGCCTCCACGGTCATGTGCGGGAACAGCGCGTAGCTCTGGAACATCATGTTGACGGGCCGCTCATAGGGCGGGATGCCCGTCATGTCGACGCCGTCGATGTAGATCTTGCCCTCGGTCGGCGTCTCGAAGCCGGCCAGCATGCGCAGCAGCGTCGTCTTGCCGGAGCCCGAGCCGCCCAGCAGCGAGAAGAACTCCTTGCGGTAGATCGACAGGCTGACATCGTCGACGGCGGTGAAGTCGCCGAAGCGCTTGGTCACCTTCTCGATGCGGACATAGGGAGCGGCGCCGGGCTCGAGCCAGGGCTCGAAGCGGTTCGGCTGCGTGCGCGGGGCGGGTGCGGTCGACATCAACGGACCCTGGGATCAGCGGAAGCGGCGGGAAAAGGCGCCGTCTCTCATAACGGAAACGCCCCGGCAAGGTCTTGCCAGGGCGTTCCCTCTTTGTCTACCGCGTTTGCGGTAAGCGGGGAATGCGGCGAACCGCCTCCCCCGCTACGGCGGGGCAATCATCGACGGGCCGGCTTTCCGTTCCCTCTCCCAGGGGGAGAGGGACAGGGAGAGGGGGTACGGGATGGCGGAGCAGTCCGTGGCTTCGATGAAGCGCCCTTCCCCTGCCCTCTTACCCCCTCTCCCGGCCCTGCCGGGCCACCCTGTGCCCGACCGCGTGCCTTGACCGACGGATCAGCGGCCGGTCTTGATCTTCGTCCAGGTGCGGTTGCGCGCCTGGTCGGTGCGCTGGCTCACCTGCTTGACGGTGAAGAGCTTGGCCGCCAGAGCCGCCGGCGGATAGATCGCCGGGTTGGTCTTGATCTCCTCGTTCACGCTGGCCAGCGAGGCCGGCACGGCGTTGGCGTAGGAGACGAAGTTGGTGATGCCGGCCATGTTCTTCGGGTCGAGCACGAAGTTGATGTAGGCGTGGGCGGCGTCGACGTTCGGCGCCCCGGCCGGGATGGCCAGCACGTCGAACCAGAGCTGCGCGCCCTCCTGCGGGATCGAGTACTCGATCTTCGTGCCCTCGGCGGCCTTGGCCTGGGCCTGGAACACGTCGCCCGAATAGCCGATGGCGACGCAGGCGTCGCCGCCGGCCAGCGGATCGATGACGCTGGGCACGAAGGTCTTCACGCTCGGGCGGATCGCCATCAGCGCGTCCTCGACCTTCTTCAGGTCCTCGGCCTTCTCCGAGTTCACGTCCAGGCCCAGATAATGGAACATGGACGGCAGGATGTCGGTCGGGCTGTCCAGCATGACGATGCCGCAGCCGGCCAGCTTCTTGGCGTTGGCCGGGTCGAAGACCTGCTTCCAGCTGTCGATCTTCTCGACGCCCAGCGCGGCCTTGACCTTGTCGACATTGTAGCCGACGCCGACCGTGCCCCACTGGTAGATGGCGCCGTACTCGTTGTTCGGGTCGCTCTGGGCGACGCGGGCCATCAGCTGCGGGTCGAGGTTCTTCAGGTTCGGGATCTTGCTCTTGTCGAGCTTCTGCACCGCCTTCGCCTGGATCAGCTTGCGCAGGGTCGGCTCGGCCGTCGGCACCACCACGTCATAGCCGGAGTTGCCGGTCAGGAGCTTGGCCTCCAGCGTCTCCAGGTCGGTGTAGACGTCGTACTTGGGGTTGATGCCGGTGGCCTTGGTGAAATCAGCCAGCGTGGTCTCGCCGATGTAGTCCGACCAGTTGTAGATGTTCACGGTCTTGGACTGGGCGTTGGCGGCACCGGTGGTGACCGCCAGGGCGCTGACGGCGCCGAGCAGGCCCAGGGCGAACTTCTTCATCATCAGCGACCTCTTCCTCCGCTAGGGGACTTCGCGTCCCGGGGTCTTCACGGGACCGGACCGGCCGTCCCCGAGCGGCGCATTGCACCCCCCGGGGAGACCCTTGTCAACGCTGACGAAAGCAGGGAATTGCGGCGGGATGATGATGGCCTGCCAGCCGCCCTCCGGTACCGGTGAATCGTCGGCTACCACAGCCGCAGGAAGGGGCGACGCGGCGGCTTGGGCAGCCGTCGAGGCCGTCGCGCCGCGACTCGCGGGTGTGCCTCACCAGCCTCCGTCCGGCGGCGCCAGCCCGGCCAGTCCGACCTCCGCCATGCCGGACGCCGGGTCGGGCAGCAGCGGGGCGATGCCGCGGATGGCGGCGGCGTCGAGAGTGCCGACCCAGGTCCACTGGCCCTTCACGAAATCGAAGAAGGCGGTGCTGCCCTGGGGGCTGACGACGGACTGACCGGGCTCGTTGTGGACGTTCAGCAGGATGTCGTCCACGCCGTCGCCGCTGAGGTCGCCGGTGGCGACGACCGACCAGCCGGGACTCGGCGTGAACAGGGTGGTGAAGCCCTGCGCGCCCTTCTTCGGGTCCCAGATCACCAGTTCGCCCGACCCGCCCTGCTTGAACAGGATCTCGTCGCGGCGCCCCATCCCCATGTCGTCGACGAAGTTGCCGACGCCGACCACCTTGGTGCCGGGCAGCAGCGGGCCGATCAGGCTCATGCCGTTCAGATAGATCGTGCTCTCGTCGACGGCGCCGATGCCGCCGGTCCGCTCGTAGGAAAGCACACCCATCGTGCCGATGTCGGTCATGCGGCCGTAGCCGATGAGCTTGGGACCGGTCGCGCTGTCCGCCACCGAGAGGCCCGACGTCAGCATCGGGTCGGCCTGCTTCGTGAAGGGATCGACCAAGCCGTTGTAGACGGTGGCACTGAAGGAGCTGAAGCTGGGCCGCGTCACCCAGGTCACGGCATATGGCACCCCGGCATCGTGCGGAATCAGGGTCGACTCCACGATGTCGGTCGGGCGCGAGAAGGTGAAAGGCGTGGCGATGCCGGGCGGCAGCTGGAAGGTGGAAAGGGCAGCCTTCTCGTTGCGGTAGCTGACGACGTTGGCACTACCGGACCCGTTCCCGCCGTAAAGCGCGTCGGCCAGTAAATCGTTGGTCACATCGGCGAAGGCGATCACGCCCTTCTTGACGGCCGGCCGGGTCGGATCGGTCGAGGGCACGTAACCATAGAGATTGCCGTCGACATCATGTTGGTAATTGAAGCCCCGGTGCTTATCCCAAGTGTAGGCGCCACCATTTATTACCAAGTAGATCTGCTCTGCCATAACGCGCCTGTGCCGCCCAATTGAGTCATTGTCGCAAGGCATATTGCGGTCATGCGGATTCATCAAGGCAGCAAAACGAGTCATCCGGCGACAAGGGCGGCATAAAAAAGGGCGGCACGAGGCCGCCCTTTTCCCTGCTCATCAATACGCAGGACTCAGCGCCCGAGGTCCTTCGCCGTCATGTCGAAGGACTTCCTCGCCAGCCGCACCATCTCGTCGATCTCGTCGCGGGTGATGGTCAGCGGGGGCGAGTAGACGATGCCGTCGCGCACCGCCCGCATGATCACGCCGTTGCGGAAGCAATGGTTGCGGCACATCAGACCGACCTTGCCGTCGCCGTCGAAGGGCTTGCGGGTCTTCTTGTCCTCGACGATCTCGATGGCGCCGATCAGCCCCTCGGCGCGGATCTCGCCAACCAGCGGGTGGTCGCCCAGCTCCTCCCGGAGGCGCCGTGCCAGGTAGGGGCCGGTGTCGGACTTGGCGCGCTCGACCAGCCCCTCATTCTCGATGATGGCGATGTTGGCGAGCGCCACGGCGCAGGCGGTCGGGTGCCCGCTGTAGGTGAAGCCGTGGTAGAACTCGCCGCCCTCCTCGATCATGGTCTCGGCCACGCGCTTGCCGACCATGACGGCGGACAGCGGCAGGTAGCCCGAGGTGATGCCCTTGGCGAGCGTCAGGAAGTCGGCCTCGATGTTGTAGCGCTGGCTGCCGAACCAGTGGCCGGTGCGGCCGAAGCCGCAGATGACCTCGTCGGCGATGATCAGCACGTCATGCTCGCGGCAGATGCGCTGGATCTCGGGCCAGTAGCTCTCGGGCGGGATGATGACGCCGCCGGCGCCCTGGATCGGCTCGGCGATGAAGGCGGCGACGTTGTCGGCGCCCAGCTCCAGGATCTTCTCCTCGACAGCCTTGGCCGCCAGCCGGCCGAACGCCTCCGGGTCCATGTCGCCGCCATAGCCGAACCAGTAGGGCGGCATGACGTGGTGGAAGCCCGGGAACGGCAGGTCGCCCTGGCCGTGCATCGCGGTCATGCCGCCGGCCGAGGTCGAGGCCATGGTGGTGCCGTGATAGCCGTACTTGCGGCCAATGAAGGCCTTCTTGGTCCGCTTGCCCTTCAGGTTCCAGTAGTGGCGCACCATGCGGATGATGGTGTCGTTCGCCTCGGAACCGGAATTGGCGAAGAAGACCTTCTCGAAGCCGGGCGGGGTCAGCTCGGCCAGCTTGGCCGAGAGCTCGGCCGCCGGGCCGTTCGTGGTCTTGAAGAAGCAGTTGTAGAAGGCGAGGTCCATCATCTGGCGCGACGCGGCCTCGGCCAGCTCAGCCCGGCCGTACCCGACATTGACGCACCAGAGGCCGGCCATGCCGTCCAGGATCTTGTTGCCGTCCGAATCCCAGAGCCACACCCCCTCGCCCTTCACGATCAGGCGCGAGCCGCCCTCCTGGGACAGCTCCTTGAAGTCGGTGAAGGGATGCAGGTGGTGGCGGTCGTCGAGGGTCTTCAGCGTGCGCGCGTCGAGCTGCGGCATGATCGTCATGGCGGGTCTTCCCGGACTGGAGAATGAAATGGGCTGGTGATGCGTGGGGCAGCGCTCAGGCCGGCGGGTTGTAGCCGATGCGCGCGCACAGCAGCAGCAGCTCCTCCTTCCTGGTCCGGGTGATGATGGCCATGGTCCTCGGTCTCCCTGGGCGCCTGTCACCGGCGCTCACGGCCGGCAAATTAGCAGGGAGCGGGCGCGCGTACAGCGCCGAATTTCCGCATAGGCGGGGCGGAGGTGCACGCATCGGTATGCGTCCCGCTCTTCCCCATCCCGTCATCCTGGCGCAGGCCGGGACCCAGGGATTGCAGCGGGATGCGAGCGATGCAGCGCAGGTCTGGTTCGTAGCTCGCATGGAGGCGGAGCCGCAATGCGACGCCCACGGCCGGGCCATGTCGCATTGCGCTGCGCTCCATGCGGCCTACTTGTGCGCTTCATCGATGGTGCATTGTTGCAACCCCTGGGTCCCGGCTTTCGCCGGGATGACGTTCGGAGGGGAAACGGCTGGCGAGCACCATTCAGTCGGTTCTTGGACGGGTTCCCCTTCCCCACGGGCTCTTGCCGGGCAGGCGTGGGAACCCCAGCTTCTCCCTGGGCGCCAGTTCCGGCGTCCGCAACGGGAGCACGCTCATGAAGCGGTTTGCCCTTGCCCTGGCCCTGGTGCTGGGCGTCGCCGGTTCCGCCGGCGCGGCCTATGCGGCCTGCCAGACCCCGGAGTGCTGCCCGGACTGCCCGGCGGAGTGCTGCTGAGGGGAAGCGCCGCCGGCCCTCGATGCCGGCGGCGCTTCGCTTCCTCACACGTTCAGCAGCAGGTTCTCCCGCTCCCAGCTGGAGATCACGCGCTGGTAGGCCTCGTACTCCGACTGCTTCACGGCCGAGACGGCGTTGACGAAGCGGTCGCCGAACACCTCCTTCAACGGCTTGCAGGCGTTGAACTTCGCCAGCGCGTCGGCCTGGTGCCGCGGCAGGGAGAAGGCCAGCCGGTGGGCGCTCCCCTTCACCGGGTCGCTCGGCTCCAGCCGCTGCTCGATGCCGAGGAAGCCGCAGGCGAGCGTCGTGGCGATGGCGAGGTAGGGGTTGGCGTCGGCGCCGGCCACCCGGTTCTCCACCCGGCGCGCCTCGGGCGGGCTGACCGGCACGCGGAAGCCGGTCGTGCGGTTGTCCCGGCCCCAATGCACGTTGATCGGCGCGTCCGAGCCCTGCACCAGCCGGCGGTAGCTGTTCACGTTCGGCGCCAGCAGCGGCATCGCGTAGGGCAGGTACTTCTGCAGCCCGGCGATGAAGCTCAGGAACATCGGCGTGTCGCGGCCGTCGGCGAAGGCGAAGAGGTTCTCGCCGGTCTTCGCGTCCACCACTGACTGGTGGATGTGCATGGCGCTGCCCGGCTCGTTCTGCATCGGCTTCGCCATGAAGGTGGCGTAGACCTTGTGCCGGATCGCCGCCTCGCGCACCGTGCGCTTGAACAGGAAGACCTGGTCGGCGAGGCTCAGCGCGTCGCCATGGTTGAAGTTGATCTCGATCTGCGCGGCGCCGGCCTCGTGGCTCATCGTGTCGACGTCGATCTCCTGCTTCTCGCAGAAATCGTAGACATCCTCGAAGATCGGGTCGAACTCGTTGACGGCGTCGATGCCGTAGGCCTGGCGCCCGCTCTCCTGCCGGCCGGAGCGGCCGACCGGGGGCACCAGCGGATAGTCGGGGTCCTTGTTGACCTCGACCAGGAAGAACTCCAGCTCCGGCGCCACGATGGGCTTCCAGCCCTTGGCGTCGTAGAGCTCCAGCACGCGCTTCAGCACCCAGCGGGGCGAGATGTCCACGCCCGATCCGTCGGCGTAGAGGCAGTCGCAGATGACCTGGGCGGTCGGCTCGGCGTACCAGGGCACGGCCCGGATCGTCTCCGGGTCGGGGATCATGTAGACGTCGGAATTCTCAGGGGATGTCACGTCCTCGTCGTCCGGATACTCGCCGGTGACGGTCTGGACGAAGATCGCCTCGGGCAGCCGCAGGCCGCGGTCGCGCAGGATGCGCAGGAACTTCTCGGCGGGCAGGATCTTGCCGCGGGCGATGCCGGCGAGGTCGGGCACCATGCACTCGACCTCGGTGATCTGGCGGGAACGGATGAACTCTTCCAGGGATTGGGTCATCATCATCTTGCCGTGGGCAGCGGGTCCGCGCCCAGCGGGCCTCCGGGCCGTTAACGATGACGCAGTATAGGCCCAGCCCCCGGGGGGCCGCCAAGGGGCCTTGGCGGGACATTAACCGTACGGGCAGGACCGCCCCGCTCGGGCGGGGGCTTGACAGGCACCCTCCCCCCGGCGCCTCTTCCTGCCCAACCTGTCTAGACAAGCCGGTCCCGAGCCATGAGCAGCATCCCCGAGATCGAGGCCTTCCGCGCCCGCCACCCCGATGTCCATGCCGTCGACGTGCTCCTGCCCGATCTGTGCGGCATGTTCCGGGGCAAGCGCGTGCTGATCGACGAGCTTGAGAAGGTGTTCAAGGACGGGGTCGCCTTCCCCGGCTGCACCTTCGCGGTGGACATCACCGGCGAGACGGTCGAGGAGACCGGCATGAGCATCGAGCGCGGCGTGCCCGACCAGCTCTGCCGCCCCGTCCCCGGCACGCTGGCGCCGGTGCCCTGGGCCGCGCGCCCGCTGGGCCAGATGCTGCTCTCCATGCGCGGCCCCGGCGGCGAGCCCTGGCCCTACGCGCCGCGCGCCCTGGTGGAGAGCCTGGAGGCCGAGCTGAAGCGCCGCGGCCTCACCCCCGTGGTGGCGGTGGAGCTTGAGTTCTACTTGGTCGACAAGGACCGCCAGCCGGAGCAGCCGCCGCAGCCGCCGCTCAGCAAGGTCAGCGGCCTGCGCCAGACCCGCACCCAGGTCTACGGCCTGTCGGAGCTGGAGGATTTCGAGGCGGTGATGGACGACATCACCGCGCATGCCCGCGCCCAGGGCATCCCCGCCGGCACCGCCATCGCCGAGTACGGCCCCGGCCAGTACGAGATCACCCTTGCCCATGTCGCCGGCGCGCTGAAGGCCGCCGACGACGCGGTGCTGTTCAAGCGCGTGGTCAAGGGCGTGGCGCAGCGCCACGGCTACGAGGCCACCTTCATGGCCAAGCCCTATGCCGATCAGGCTTCCAGCGGCATGCATGTCCATATGAGCGTGATGGACGACAAGGGCCGCAACATCTTCGCGGCGGAGGACCCGGCCGGCAGCGAGCATCTTCGCCACTGCATCGGCGGGCTGATGGAGACGCTGCCGGCGGCCATGGCGCTGGCGGCACCCGGCGCCAACTCCTACCGCCGCTTCCAGGCCGGTTCCTATGCGCCGACCGCCATCTGCTGGGGCGTCAACAACCGGACCGCGCCCCTGCGCATCCCGTCCGGGTCGCCGGACAGCCGCCGGGTGGAGTACCGCATCGCCGGCGCCGACGCCAACCCGTACCTGGTGGTGGCGGGGCTGCTGGCCGGGCTGCTGCACGGGCTGGACAACAAGGTCGATCCGGGTCCGCAGACCGAGGGCAACGCCTACGCCGCCGACGTGCCGCGCCTGACCGCCACCTGGGAGGCGGCGCTGGAGAATTTCGGCGCCTCGGCCGTCTACCGCCGCTGGTTCGGCGATGCCTTCGTCGACACCTACCGCATCACCAAGCGGGCGGAGCTGAACAAGTTCGCCGGCATCGTCACGCCGCTCGAGTGGGAATGGTACCTGCGCACGGCCTGACGGGCCCGGGGGAGGGAGACGCCATGGACAGGATCGCGCTGCTTGCCGCGCTGGCCGACTGCTCGCTGCCGCTGCGGGACCTCGCCACCGGCATCGTCGAGGTGGAATGGGACGGCGAGGGCGACGCCGTCCCGCTGCTCGGCCGCCAGCTCGCCGCCGTGCTCAAGCGCCACCTGGCGGGCGAGCTCAGCGCCGCCGACGTGGAGCTGTGGGCGGCGATGGTGGAATCGCGCGAGGACATCATCCTCGACCCCGAGAACGAGGAGGCGCTGGAATACGCCCTCTACGAACTCGCCAACCCCGACATGACCCAGCCGCTCACGCCTGAGCGCGCCGAGGAGTTCGTTCGGTTCTTCGGGTAGGGCCGCCGGAGAACCGGCTGCATGGTTCTCACCCGCCGTTGCCGCTCTCGACCGTCATCCCGGCGCAGGCCGGGACCCAGGGGTTGCAGCGGGATGCGATGGATGCAGCACCCGTAGGTCGCATGGAGCCGCAGGCGTAATGCGACACCCAGGCCGGAGCATGTCGCATTGCGCTGCGCTCCATGCGACCTACGGGCGGGCTTCATCGATCGTTCATTGCTGCAACCCCTGGGCCCCGGCCTGCGCCGGGGTGATAGGAGTAGGGTTACAGCGGCTCGGCCATTGTCCGACCCGAGACCCATCCGCGACACCGCCGCCCCTTGCCGGAGGGCGAGCGGCTGGGGCAAGGTGCGCGTCCCATGGAAGACCGCACCCTCCCCATCACCGACCGGCCGCGTTCCGGGCGGACCAGCTGGCGCCGCGCCGCGGTGGCGGGCGGCGCGCTGGCGCTGGTCAGCCTGCTGTTCCTGCTGAAGCCCGGCATCGACCTGCTGGTATCGGGCTATTTCTGGACGGCGGAGCTGGGCTTCGCTTGGCGCAGCGATCCGGTCGCCGAGTTCTTCCACGATCTGGTGCAGGTCGGCGCCCGGGTCATGGCGGTGGTCTTCATACTGGCGGCCCTGTGGACGGCTTTCCGGCGCACCGCCCTGTGGGGCTGGGGCGCCCGGGTCTGGAGCTTCCTGCTGCTGGCGCTGCTGGTCGGGCCGGGCCTGATCACCAACACGGTGCTGAAGGACAATTGGGGCCGCGCCCGCCCCTGGCAGGTCGAGGAGTTCGGCGGCAAGAACGACTTCTCCCCGGCCCTGCTGATCGCCGATGCCTGCGAGCGGAACTGCTCCTTCGTCTCGGGCGACGCGGCGCTGGCCTTCTACCTGCACAGCTTCGCCTATGTGATGGCGGCGCGGCGCTCGCGCCGGGTGCTGGCGCTCGGGCTGGCCGCCGGCGCCGCAGCCGGGCTGCTGCGCATCGGCATGGGCGCGCATTTCCTGAGCGACGTGATCTTCGCCGCGGTCACGGTGATGGCGACAAGCGCGCTGCTGCACGCGCTGATGTTCGGCCGGGCCCGCACCGGGGCGCTCTGGTCGCACTGGACGTCGCGCAGCCCCCATCCCGGAGACGCGGCGGGGGGCGCCTGATGCCCGCACCGCACGTGAGATCCTGGTACGCCGACACCGCCAACCCCAGCCGCGAGCGCCCGCCGCTGAAGGGAACGGTTTCCTGCGACGTCTGCGTCGTCGGCGCCGGCTATACCGGCCTGATCACGGCATTGAGGCTGGCCGAGCGCGGCATGAAGGTGGTAGTGCTGGAGGCCGAGCGGGTCGGCTGGGGCGCCTCGGGCCGCAACGGCGGCCAGATCGTCACCGGCTTCAACAAGCCCATGTCCACCATCGCGGGCTGGATCGGCGCGGCCGACGCGCGGCGGCTCTGGGACATGAGCGAGGAGGCCAAGACCATCCTGGCCGGCCTGGTCGCCCGATTCGACATCAAATGCGACCTGCGCTGGGGCTATCTGATCGCCGCGCTGAAGGGCGGCCAGCTGCACGAACTGGCCGAGTACGCCGAGGAATGCCGGGATCATTTCGACTACGGATCGATGCGGGTCACCGACCGCGCCGAGACCCGCGACCTGGTCGCCACCGACAGCTATGTCGGCGGGCTGTTCGATGCCGGCAGCGGCCAGCTGCACCCGCTGAACTACGCGCTGGGCTTGGCCGATGCCGCCGAGAGCCTGGGCGCCACCATCCATGAGGGCTCGCGCGTCGTGCGTCTCGACACGGGCGAGAAGCCCTGGGTGGAGACGGCTGACGGCGGGCGCGTGGAATCCCGGTTCCTGGTGCTCGCCGGCAACGCCTATATCGGCCGGCTGGTGCCGGATCTGGGCGACCGCATCATGCCGGTCGCCACATACATCATCGGCACCGAGCCGCTGGGCGAGGAACGCGCCACGGCGCTGATCCCCTCCGGCATCGCCGTGGCCGACGCCAACTTCGTGCTGAACTACTACCGCCGCTCGCCCGACCACCGGCTGCTGTTCGGCGGCGGGGTGAGCTATTCGGGGCTGGACCGGCCGGACCTGAAGCGGCTGCTGCGCGGCTCCATGCTGAAGGTCTTCCCGCAGCTCCGGGATGCCCGCATCGACTATTGCTGGGGCGGCCACGTCGCCATCACCATGAACCGCACGCCGCATCTGGGCCGGCTCGGCAAGACCGCCTATTTCGCCCACGGCTACAGCGGCCAGGGCGTCGCCCACACCGCCATCTGCGGCACGCTGCTGGCCGAGGCGATCGCCGGCCAAGCGGAACGCTTCGACCTCTTCGCCCGCATCCCCCACGCCCGCTTCCCCGGCGGCCGCCTGCTGCGCACGCCGGCCCTGGTGCTGGCCATGACCTGGTACCGGATGCGGGACCTGCTGTAGCGGGCGCCTCCCTTCTTCCCCGTCATCCCGGCGCAAGCCGGGACCCAGGGGTTGCAGCGGGGTGCGTCCGAAGCGGCGCTCGTCTGGTTCGTAGGTCGCATGGAGCCGCAGGCGCAATGCGACACCCCGGCCGAAGCACGTCGCATTGCGGCTACGCCTCCATGCGACCTACGGATGCGCTTCATCGGCCTCGCATGGCTGCAACCCCTGCGCCGGGGCGACGGCATGGGATGGCCGGCGGGATCGCCTGAGCCCTCACCCCACCTCGCCCAGCACCTGCGACAGTGTCCCGAACAGCCGCCCGACCTGGTCGGCCCCGATGATCAGCGGCGGGCTGAGCGCGATGGTGTCGCCGGTGACGCGGACCAGCACGCCGGCCTCGAAGCATTTCACGAACGCCTCGTAGCCGCGGGCGCCCGGGGCGCCGGGACGCGGCTCCAGCTCGATGCCGGCGACCAGGCCCATGGTGCGGATGTCGACCACGTGCGGCCGGCCGCGCAACCCGTGCGCGGCGTCGCCGAAATCCTGTTCCAGTGCGGCGGCGCGGGCGAACAGCCCCTCCTCGGCATAGGTCTCCAGCGTCGCCACGGCCGCGGCGGCCGCCAGCGGGTGGCCGGAATAGGTGTAGCCGTGGAACAGTTCGATCCCCGCCGGCCCCTCCATGAAGGCGTCGTGGATGCCGCGCCGGACCAGCACCGCGCCCATGGGCACGGCACCGTTGGTCAGCCCCTTCGCCACCGTCATCAGGTCGGGCGTCACGCCGAACCGGTCGGCGGCGAAGGCGGTGCCCAGCCGGCCGAAGCCGGTGATGACCTCGTCGAAGATCAGCAGGATGCCGTGCCGGTCGCAGATCTCCCGCAGCCGCGCCAGATAGCCCCGGGGCGGGATCAGCACGCCGGTGGAGCCCGCCACCGGCTCCACGATGACGGCGGCGATGCTGGAGGCGTCGTGCAGCGCCACCAGCCGCTCCAGCTCGTCCGCCAGATGCCCGCCCCATTCCGGCTCGCCGCGCGAGAAGGCCTGGCGGGCGCGGTCGTGGGTGTGCGGCAGATGGTCGGTTCCCGGCAGCAGCGCGCCGGAGAAGGCCTTGCGGTTGCCCGGGATGCCGCCGACCGAGATGCCGCCGAAGCCGACGCCGTGATAGCCGCGCTCGCGCCCGATGAACTTCGTCCGCGTCCCCTCCCCGCGCAGCCGGTGCCAGGCCAGCGCGATCTTCAGCGCCGTGTCGACCGACTCGGAGCCGGAGTTGGTGAAGAACACCCGGTCCAGCCCCGCCGGCGCGATGGCGGCCAGGGCGGAGGCGGCCCGGAAGGCGCCGGGATGGCCCATCTGGAAGCCCGGCGCATAGTCCAGCTCGCCCGCCGCCCGGCGGATCGCCTCGACGATGCGCGGCCTGGCATGGCCGGCGTTCACGCACCAGAGCCCGGCCGTGCCGTCCAGGATCTCCCGCCCGTCGGCGCTGCGGTAATGCATGCCCTCGGCCGCGACCAGCAGGCGCGGCGCCGCCTTGAACTGGCGGTTGGCGGTGAAGGGCATCCACAGGGCGTCGAGGTCGTTGGGGAGCATGGCGGTCCGGCCCGTCTGTTCGGTCTGCCACAGCATGCGACGGCAACAGCGGGACTTCCAACGGCCATGCGTGGCGGACTATGCTGGGGCGTTAACTCTTTCACACCGCCGGGCCTTCCGGACAGGATCATGACCGACACCGATACCCGCCTGCAGCTCGCCGAGGAGCGGCTGGACCGCATCGAGACCCGCCTGAACAGCCTGGAGCGCGCCCAGCCGCTGCCGCCCCGCGACGACGAGGCGGAGGATGTCCGCGACCTGCAGGCCCGCAGCGTCCTGTGGCTGGAGACGAACCCGGTGCTGGGCGGCCTGGTGGCGCTGGCGGTGCTGGTGCTGCTGCTGAAGATCTTCAGCTGAGGCGGCCTCCTCTTCCGCTATAGGGGAAGGCCTGTTCCTTCGGGCTAGTCCACTCCCCTTAGGACGTTGGGTAGCGGCGGCCTGACCAAAGCTCTATTTTTCCGGGCATGTCGGAAGGGATAGAACCGGCCGGTTGTCACATTCCCATCGGCACGGCAGGCATGGCTCCCCCGGACCAAGTCCCCAGCGACGGACAGGATCCCGCCTCCCCCGGGGTCGCCCTCTCGCCGGAGGCACGCGCGGACGCCGCGGAGGCGCGGGCGCTGCGGGCCGAGGAGGCGCTGCGCGAGCTGCAGCACCGCGCCAAGAACAGCCTGCAGCTGGTCATCAGCCTGCTGCGCCTGCAGCACCACCGCATCGTCGATCCCGAGGCCCGCGCCGCCTACGACCAGACCATGCACCGGGTCGAGGTGCTGGCGGTGCTGTACCGGCAGATGCATGAGAGCCGCGCCGACAACACGGTCGACCTCTCCCGCTATTTCCGCGAGGTGACGGAGAACGCGCTGGCCAACGCCCCGGACGTCCGCGCCGACCTGAAGGTGTCGGTGGAGGTCGAGTCGCTGGGCACCTCGCTCTACACCGCCATGCCGCTGGGGCTGGTGGTCAACGAGCTGGTGACCGCCGGCGCGCGCCACGCCTATCCCGAGGAGGCCTGGATGGCCGTGCGGCTGGAAAGCCTGCCTTCGGGCCAGGCGCGCCTGACGGTGGAGGACAATGGCCGCGGCCTGCCGCCGGGCTTCGACCCGGAGCAGGACGCCTCGACCATGCTGGTGGAGGCGCTGGCGACGCAGCTGGGCGCCGACCTGGACATCAGCCGCGACGCCGGCACCCGCGTGCAGTTCACCATGACGCTCTGAGTGTCCTGCCCTGACGGATAGGCATCCCCCACCCCTCCGCCGCAGGGCAACAAAGTCTTGGCGCTCGTGGTTGCCGGGGTGTATTTGAAACCGGAAGGGGCAAGGACGCGCGGCGGCGCCGGTGGACGGCGCGGGTTGGACCTGAAACGGTCGGATCGACTTGGGCACGCTGCGGAAGTCCCGTGAAGAAGAACTCGACCATGGCGTCCCTCCCCGCACCCGACAGACGGACCCTCGCCTACGCCCACGACATCGTGATGGCGGCGCTGTCCTTCGTCGTGTCGCTGTATCTGCGGGTCGGCGGCGACCTCTGGGACTATGCCGAACCGCTGGCGCCCGGCATCGCCATCTTCACCCTCATCGCCGCGGGCTCGTACCGCTTCTTCGGCATGAACTCCGGCGTCTGGCGCTACGCCAGCTTGCGCGACCTGCTGGCGATCATGCGCGCGGTCACGGCCACCATGGTCGTGTTCCTGCTGCTGATGTTCATGGTCACGCGACTGGAGGCGCTGCCCCGCTCGGTGCCGCTGATCAACTGGTTCGTGCTGGTGATCATGCTGGGCGGCCCGCGGCTGGTCTACCGCATCGCCAAGGACCGGCGGCTGGCCAGCATCCTGGAGACCAACGCGCGCTCCCGCATCCCGGTGCTGCTGGTCGGCGCCGGCGACGAGGCGGAGATCTTCCTACGCGCCATGGCGACCGACCGCGACGCCTCCTACCGCGTCGTCGGCATCCTGGACGAGAAGCGTGGCCGGGTGGGCCGCGAGATCCACGGGGTGAAGATCCTGGGCGGGCTGGACGATCTGTCCGCCGTCATGGCCGAGCTGACGGCCGGCGGCAACCGGCCACGCCGCCTGATCCTGACCCGCCCGCGTTCGCGCTTCGACGGCGCCCGGCTGGGCGAGCTGGTGGAGCGCTGCGAGGCGCTGAACCTGACGCTGGGCCGCCTGCCCGACCTGACCGAGTTCAAGGACGCGGTCGCCGATGGCGCCCCCACCGTCCGCCCGATCCAGCTGGAGGACCTGCTGGGCCGCCCGCAGGTGGCGCTGGACCGCCACGCCATCGGCGATCTGATCAAGGGCCGCCGCGTCGTCGTCACCGGCGCCGGCGGCACCATCGGCTCGGAGCTGGTGCGTCAGATCGCCGGCCTCGGCCCCGCCCGCATGGCCCTGGTCGACAATGGCGAGTTCAACCTCTACTCGATCGAGCTGGAGACGCGCGAGACGCACCCCGACCTGGACCTCCGGGCCGTGCTGTGCGACGTGCGCGACCGGCCGCGGGTGCTGCAGGTCATGCGGGAGGAGCAGCCGGAGCTGGTCTTCCACGCCGCCGCGCTGAAGCACGTCCCCATGGTCGAGCTGAACCCGGTCGAGGGCGTGCTGACCAACGTGCTGGGCACGCGCAACGTCGCCGACGCCGCCATCGCCTCGGGCGCCGCGGCCATGGTGCTGATCTCCACCGACAAGGCCGTCAGCCCGACCAACGTGATGGGCGCCACCAAGCGCGTGGCCGAGTGCTACTGCCAGGCGCTGGACCTGGTGGCCTCCAGCGGCACGCGCGGCTTCGAGACGCGCTTCATGACCGTGCGCTTCGGCAATGTGCTGGGCTCCACAGGGTCGGTCGTGCCGCTCTTCACCCGCCAGCTACGCGCCGGGGGGCCGCTGACCGTCACCCACCCCGACGTCTGCCGCTACTTCATGACGGTGCGCGAGGCGGTGGAGCTGGTGCTGCAGGCGTCGGCCCACGGCATGCAGGTGAAGGGCGAGAGCGAGCGCGGGCGCCTCTTCGTGCTGGACATGGGCCAGCCGGTGAAGATCGTCGACCTGGCCCGCCAGATGATCCGGCTGGCCGGCCTGTCGCCGGACAAGGACATCAAGATCGTCTTCACCGGACTGCGCCCGGGCGAGAAGCTGTTCGAGGAGATGTTCGACGTGGCCGAGCCGCCGGAGCGGACCGAGGCCGAGGGCGTGCTGATCGCCTCGCCCCGCTCGGTCGACCTCGCCATCCTGCGCCGCTCGCTGGACGAGCTGGAGGCCGCCGCCCATGCCGGCGACGAAGGCCGGGTCGTCGGGCTGCTGCAGCACATCGTGCCCGAATACACCCGCGCCGGCCCCGCCGCCCCGCCCCCGGCCGGCGGCGCGCTGCCCGGCCAGCCGTGAGGGCGGGGACCCCATGATCACGCTCTTCACCTTCGGCTCCCCGCACGGCCACCGCGCCAGCATCATGCTGGAGGAGCTGGGCCTGCCCTACCGGCTGCACCTGCTGGAGTTCACCGGCGGCCCGATCGAGGATCCCGGCCTGCTGGGCGCCAGCCCCATGGGCAAGGCGCCGGCCCTGCTGGACGAGCGCGACGGCAGCAAGCGGCGAATCTTCGGCTCGGGCGCCATCCTGACCTACCTCGCCGCCGAGGCCGGCCGCTTCCTGCCGACCGAGCCGGTCGCCCGCGCCGAGGCGGAGAGCTGGTTCATGATGGCGGTGGCCGACCTCTCGCCCGCCTCCATCGGCCATTTCCGCTTCTCGGTGCTGGCGCCGGAGCGGCAGGACTACGCGGTCGACTATTACCGGCGCGAGCTGGAGCGCTGCTACGACGCGCTCGACCTGCGGCTGCGCGAGGCGGAGTATCTGGGCGGCGCCGAGTACGGCATCGCCGACATCGCCTGCTATCCCTTCATCGACTACGCCTTCAAGGCCACCGACCCCGCCGCCACCCACCCCGGCCTCGCCCGCTGGTACAATGAGGTGGGCGCCCGCCCGGCGGTGCAGCGCGGCATGCAGGTCCCGCCGCTGGCGCTGTGAGGCGCCTGCTCCGTAGGTCGGATGGAGGCGGAGCCGTAATGCGACCTAGGGGTGAAACAGCCTCAGAGCCTCAACCATAAGCCGGCAGCTTCGGCGGCGGGCCGAACCGGTTGTCGTGGGGCTCGCTGTCCTGCAGCGCGAAGACGATCAGCACGATCCAGCCGACCAGCGGCACCAAGCCGATCAGCAGCCACCAGCCGCTGCGCCCGATATCGTGCAGTCGGCGCGCGCCGACGGCGAGGCCGGGGATCAGCATCGCCAAGCCATAGAGCATGCTGAGGAAGCCGGCGATCCCGAGCACCGCCTCGACGAGGCTGATGCCCATGGCAACCAGGAAGTTGAACAGGACGAAGAACCAGTATTCCTTCCGCCGGGCGCGGCCGGTGAAGTCCGCGAACTTGCGCAAGGCGGCGAGATACCACTCCATTCTATCCCCCTGACCTAGTTGTGGTTTACCAGCTTCGCCAAGCCGGACGGGCCGGTCAAGCCGCCTTCACCCGCATCGCCAAAAGGGATGTGCGCGGGGCCTATCCCCGTCCCGCCTTCGCCCGCATGGCCGTCAGGGTCGTGCGGGTGGTGATCTGGTCGGGGTCCATGACCAACTCGATGACCGCAGGGCGTCCCGACGCGACGGCGTCCTCGAAGGCCGGGGCGAAATCCTCGGTGCGGGCGACCTTGGCCCCGAAGGCGCCGTAGGAGCGGGCGAGCGCGGCGAAGTCCGGGTTGGTCAGGCCGGTGGCGCTGACCCGGCCGGGGAAGCGGCCCTCCTGGTGCATGCGGATAGTGCCGTACATGCCGTTGTTGAAGACCAGCACGATGGGCGCCGCGCCGTGGTGGACGGCGGTGGCGATCTCCTGGCCCGTCATCAGGAAGCCGCCGTCGCCGACCAGCGCCAGCACCAGCCGGTGCGGCTCGGCGATCTTGGCGCCGACGGCGGAGGGCACGGCGTAGCCCATGGCACCGGATGTCGGGCCCAGCTGGCGCCCCGGCCGTCCGTAGCGCAGGAAGCGGTGGCCCCAGCCGCTGAAATTGCCGGCGTCGTTGGTGACGACGGCGTCGGCGGGCAGACGGTCGCGCAGCCACAGCATGATCCGGCCGAGGTCCAGCGGCCCGTCCCAGGGCTGCGGCACCTGCCAGGCCAGATAATCCTGCCGCGCCCCCTCGCGCCAGCCGGCCCAGGGCAGGTGTGCGGGCGGCGTCAGCAGCGCCGCGGCGGCCGCGAAGGGGCCGGGGGAGGACTGAATGGCGAGGTCGGGCTGGTAGACCCGGCCCAGTTCGCCCGCGTCCACATGGACATGGACCAGGGCCTGCCGCAGTTTCGGTGGCGCCAGCAGCGTGTAGCCCTGGGTGGCGATCTCCCCCAGCCGGGTGCCCACCGCCAGGATGAGGTCGGCCGCCCGCACCCGCTCCAGCAGCGCCGGGTTCGGCCCGGTGCCGAGGTCGCCGGCGAAGCAGGGGCTGGCATTGTGCACAAGGTCCTGGCGCCGGAAGCTGCAGGCGACGGGAAGGTCCCAGGCCTCGGCGAAGGCGCGCAGCAGGGCGGCCGAACCGTCGCTCCAGCCGCTGCCGCCGGCGATGACCAGCGGGCGCTTGGCCTGGGACAGCAGGACCGCCAGCCGGTCCATCTCGCCGGCGCCGGGATGCGCCTCCACCGGCGCGACGGGGCCGGGGTCCGGCACGTCGGCGCTCTCGCGCAGCATGTCCTCGGGCAGCGCCAGCACCACCGGCCCCGGGCGGCCGGACAGCGCCGTGCGCCAGGCGCGGGCGACGAACTCGGGGATGCGGGCGGCGCTGTCGATCTCGGCGGCCCATTTGGCCACCGGCCCGAACATGCGGCGGTAGTCGATCTCCTGGAAGGCCTCGCGTTCCATCTGGTCGCGCGCCACCTGCCCCACCAGCAGGATCATCGGCGTGCTGTCCTGGAAGGCGGTATGGACGCCGATCGACGCGTTGCAGGCGCCGGGGCCGCGCGTGACCATGCAGATGCCGGGCTTGCCCGTCAGCTTGCCGTACGCCTCCGCCATGAAGGCCGCCCCGCCCTCCTGCCGGCAGGTGACGAGGCGCAGGGACGGCCGGTCCACCGCCGCGTCCAGCACCTCCAGGTAGCTTTCCCCCGGCACGCAGAAGGCGAGGTCCGCGCCCTGCGCCACCAGCGCGTCCACCAGGATCTGCCCGCCCGTGCGCGGCCGCGGCGTCGTCATGTCGTTTCCCCCTGTTTTGGCGGCAGTAAAGGAGCCGCCGCCCGCACTGTCAATCCCGGCCCCGGCATGCCATAAAGCCCGTCATGTTCTTCTTTCCCCGGGGATGATGGCGCGCCTGCTTCTCGACCGCCTCCTGCAATCGATCCTCGTCCTGCTGGCGGTCTCCTTCATCGTCTACATGCTGATCGGGCTGATGCCCGGCGATCCCATCGACGCGATGATCGCCGCCGACCCGAACCTGACCAGCGCCGACGCCGCACGGCTGAAGGCGCTGTACGGGCTCGACCGGCCGCTGGTCGAGCGCTGGGGGCGCTGGCTGCTGGCGCTGCTGTCCGGCGATCTGGGCTATTCCCGCCTCTATGCCCAGCCGGTGGCCGATATACTGGCCCCCCGCTTGGCAAACACCCTGTCGCTGCTGGTGCCGGCCCTGCTGCTGACGGCCGCGCTGGCGCTGCCCATCGGCGTGGCGGCGGCGCGGCGGCCGGGCGGCTGGCTCGATGCCTCGGTGAACCTGCTCTGCTTCGCCGGCATCTCGGTGCCGCCCTTCTGGCTGGCGCTGCTGCTGATCATCCTCTTCGCCGTGACGCTGGGCTGGCTGCCGGCCGGCGGCATGGAGACCCTGGGCGGCGAGGGCGGGCTGGCCGACCGGCTGCGCTACATGGTGCTGCCGGTGGCGACGCTGGTGCTGCTGACGCTGGGCGCCCATGTCCGCCATGTCCGCGCCGCCATGATCGAGGCGCTGCGCCAGGACCATGTCCGCACCGCCAGGGCCAAGGGCGCGTCGGAGGCGCGGGTGGTCTGGGTCCACGCGCTGCGCAACGCGCTGCTGCCGGTCGTCACCGTGCTGGCGCTGGAGTTCGGGGCGCTGTTCGGCGGCGCGCTGGTGGTGGAGACGATGTTCGCCTATCTCGGCATGGGCAAGCTGATCTACGACGCCATCCTGGGCAACGACTACAATGTGGCCCTGGCAGGGCTGCTGGCGGTCACGACCATGGTGCTGGCGGGCAGCATGCTGGCCGACCTGGCCTATTGGGCGCTGGACCCGCGCGTCACCTACCGCGGCGGCGACGGGACATGAGCGTCACCCTGCCCGCCCTGATCCCGGCCCGCACCCCGCGCCGGCTGTTCCTGGCCCGCTTCGCCGGGCACCGGGCGGCGGTCGCCGCCGCCCTGCTGCTGGCGTCGCTCTTCATCGCCTGCTTCTCCGCCCCGCTGCTGGAGGCATGGTTGGGCGTGGACCCGACGGCGGTCGATCTGATGGGCCGCTTCGCCCCGCCGGACGCCGCTCACTGGCTGGGCACGGACGAGCTGGGGCGCGACGTGCTGGCGCGCCTGCTGCGCGGCGGGCAGGTGTCGCTGACGGTGGGCATGCTGACGGCGCTGCTGGCCGGGCTGATCGGCGCCGCGATCGGGCTGGTCGCCGGCTACCGCGGCGGGCGGCTGGACCAGGCGTTGATGCGGGTCACCGACCTGGTGGTGGCGATCCCGGTGTTGCCGCTGCTGATCATCCTGGCGGCGCTGGACCCGGCCAAGCTGCCCCTGCCCGCTTGGCTGACGCAGGACGGCAGCTTCAGCCTCTGGCGCATGGTGCTGATCATCGCGCTCTTCGGCTGGACCACCGTGGCGCGGCTGGTGCGGGCCGCCACCCTGTCGGTGCGGAGGCGCGACCATGTCCGTGCGGCGGTGGCGCTGGGCGCCTCGCCGCTCCGGGTGGTGCTGGTGCATGTGCTGCCGAACGTGGTCTCGCCGCTGGCGGTCGCAACCACGCTGTCGGTCGGCAACGTCATCCTGGCGGAGTCGGTGCTGAGCTTCCTGGGCCTGGGCATCCAGCCGCCGCTGCCCAGCTGGGGCAACATGCTGACCAACGCGCAGGAGCTGATCTGGACCGCGCCGGCGCTGGCCGTCTATCCCGGCCTCGCCATCTTCGCGACGGTGGTCTGCTTCAACCTGCTGGGCGACGGGCTGCAGGACGCCGCCGACCCGCGGAGCGGTGCCGACCGGCGGTGAACCAACCGGAGAGGAGAGCTATGGACGATATCCGCATCCAGGAGAGCGCCGAGCTGACGCCGGCGCAGCGCGACGCCATCATCGCGCCTCTCGGGCGGTTCTCCACCGACCGCGGCTTCCCGTTCCGGCCGGAGCAGGTCTCGCTGGTGCTGGAGCGCGGGGGCGAGGTGCTGGGCGGGCTGATCGGCGCCACCAACTGGGACTGGCTCCACATCGAGATCCTCTCGGTGGATGAGCGGCTGCGCGGCGGCGGCTGGGGACGGCGGCTGGTGGAAGCGGCCGAGGCCGTCGCCCGCCAGCGGGGCTGCGTCGGCGCCTGGGTGGACACCTTCAGCTTCCAGTCGCCCGGCTTCTACGAGCGCATCGGCTACGCCGTCTTCGGTGAGCTGCCCTCCTATCCGGGGGCTGAGCGGCGCATCTTCCTGCGCAAGATGCTGTAGGCGCCGCGAGGGCCGCTCACTCCGCCTTGCCGTAGCGCACCGGAAAGTCGCTGCGGTCCACCAGCGTGATGGCCCAGGGGCTGGTCAGGACCTGGGCCTGGAACTGCTCGCTGGTCGGGCGGATCTCGCGGTACTCGGCCAGCAGCTGCTCGCGCCGGCCCTGGCGGCGGTCGACGCGGATGTCGACGATCTCCACGCCCCAGCCCGACGAGTTGCGCGAGCCGAGGAAGACGGCCAGCGCCATCAGATTCTCCGGCATCGCCCCCGGCGCCCGCTCGCCCACCAGGTCCCACAGGGCCCGCCACTCGGCGTCGGTGCGGGCGACCAGGAAGGTCGGGCTCTGCGCCCGGCTGATGTCGCCGCGCCAGGTGCCGCGCCCGGCCAGGCCCACCTGGGCGCCGGCCGGCTGCGTGGCGGCGGCGGGCGGCGGCTCGCCGGCCAGCCAGGCCGAGGTGTCGGCGCAGGCGGCCAGCGGCAGCAGCGCGGCGGCGAGGAGGAGCGGGCCCGCCCGCATGGCTCAGCCCGCCCGCGGCAGGACGGTTTCCACCAGCGAGGCCCAGTAGCTGGCGCCCAGCGGCAGGATCTCGTCGTTGAAGTCGTAGCGGGCGTTGTGGAGCATGCAGCCCGAGGCCGATCCGCCCTGCCCGACCCAGATGTAGGAACCCGGGCGCTCGTTCAGCATGAAGGAGAAATCCTCGGCGCCCATGCTGGGGTCGAAGACCTCGCGCACGCGCTCCGCCCCGACCAGCGCCTTGGCAACGCCGGCGCAGATGGCCGTCGGCTCGACATGGTTGATGGTGGGCGGATAGCCGCGATGGTAGGTCAGCTCGCCCTTGGCGCCGAAGACGGCGGGGAGGCTCTCCACGAGGCGGCGCAGCCCCTCCTCCAGCTGGTCGCGCACCTGCGGCTCCAGCGCGCGCACGGTGCCGGCCAGCTTGGCCTCGCCAGGGATGATGTTGAAGGCGGAACCGGCGTGGAACTGGGTCACGCTGACGACGCCGCCGCGCACCGGGTCCAGGTTGCGGCTGACCAGCGTCTGGATGGCCGTCACCAGGTGGGCGCCGGCCACGATCGGGTCGGTCGCGTGGTGCGGCAGGGCGGCGTGGCCGCCGAAGCCGGTCAGGGTGATCTCGAACCGGTCCGCGCCGGCCATGATCGGGCCGGGGCGCACGGCGATCTCGCCCGGCGCCATGTCCGGCCAGTTGTGCATGCCGAAGACCATGTCGCAGGGGAACTTGTCGAACAGCCCCTCCTCCACCATCCGCTTGCCGCCGCCGGCGCCCTCTTCCGCCGGCTGGAAGATGAAGTTGACCGTACCCTCGAAGTTGCGCGTCTCCGCCAGGTACTTGGCGGCGCCCAGCAGCATGGCGGTATGGCCGTCATGGCCGCAGGCATGCATGCGGTTGGGGATCTTGGAGGCATGGGCGAACTCGTTCGCCTCCTGCATCGGCAGCGCGTCCATGTCGGCGCGCAGGCCGACCGCCTTGCCGGTCGGCCCCTTGGCCCCGTGCAGCACGCCGACGACGCCGGTGCCGGCCAGCCCCCGGTGGACCTCGACGCCGAACTCCCGGAGCTTGGCCGCCACCAGCTCGGACGTCCTCACCTCCTCGAAGGCGATCTCCGGATGCGCGTGGATCTGGCGGCGCCAGTCCGTCATCTCGTCATGGAAGTCGGCGATGCGGTTCACGATCGGCATTTTCATCGTCCCAGTTGCGGCTAAACCGCTGCAGGACAGCGATTCTAGCAAAGCCGGCCGCCGCCGCCTACCCCACCGCGATGAAACTTTGCCGCGCCCCAAGCCTCCCTCTAAAGGCGTATCGGCTTAACCTTGCGCGCGCAGGGGGCAATGACGATACTGCGCCGCCCCGAGGGGGCCCCGGTTTCGCCCAAGGTCGTACGATGGTCTTCAGTTCGGTCCAGTTCCTCTTCTATTTCCTGCCGCTGTTCTTCCTCTGCTATTACGCGCTGCCGGGCAAGAACCTGACGCTGACGCTCTTCAGCTTCGTCTTCTACGCCTGGGGCGAGCCGGCCTTCGTGCCGATCCTGGCCGTCTACATCCTGATCAACTGGGGCTTCGGCCTGCTGATCGACCGCGCGGGCGGCTGGAAGCGGTGGGCGCTGGCGGGCGGCGTCCTCGGCAATTTCGGCCTGCTGGTCTACTTCAAGTACTTCAACTTCCTGGCCGAGCAGGCGCGGCTGGTGGCGGGATGGCTCGGCTGGGGCTTCGAGGCGCCGCCGCCGGTGCTGCTGCCGCTGGGCATCTCCTTCATCACCTTCCAGGGCGTGTCCTACGTGGTCGACGTCTATCGCGGCACCGTGCCGGCGCAGCGCAGCCTGCTGAACTTCGCGATGTACAAATCCATGTTCCCCCAGCTGATCGCCGGCCCGATCGTGCGCTACAGCCACATCAAGGACGATGTCGAGCGGCGGCCGGTGGTGCTGGACCGGCTGTTCGAGGGCGCCCGGCAGTTCATGGTCGGCTTCGCGCAGAAGGTGCTGATCGCCAACACCCTGGCGGCCCCGGCCGACCAGATCTTCGCGCTGCCGGCGGACGAGCTCTCCATGGCGACGGCCTGGCTCGGCATCGCCTGCTACACGCTGCAGATCTTCTTCGACTTCGCCGGCTACTCGAACATGGCGATCGGCCTCGGCCACATGATCGGGTTCCGCTTCCCCATCAATTTCGACCGCCCCTACGCTGCGCAGAGCATCACCGAGTTCTGGCGCCGCTGGCACATGAGCCTGTCCAGCTGGTTCCGCGACTATCTCTACATCCCGCTGGGCGGCAACCGCGGGTCGGCGCTGCGGACCTACGCGAACCTCTTCACCGTCTTCGTGCTGTGCGGCTTCTGGCACGGCGCCAGCTGGAACTTCATGATCTGGGGCGCCTATCACGGCCTGTTCCTGGTGATCGAGCGGCTGGGCCTCGGCCGCCTGCTGGAGAGCCTCTGGCGCCCGCTGCGCCACGCCTACCTGGTGCTGGTGGTGATGGTCGGCTGGGTGTTCTTCCGCGCCGACGACCTGCCCAAGGCGCTGGACTATCTGAACGCCATGGCGGGCCTGGGCGGCCCCGGCTCGCCGCTGGCCATTCCCGGGCGCTACCTCTTCCCCAGCGTCCAGCTGGCGCTGCTGGCCGGCGTCCTGCTCTCCACCCTGCCGGCGGCGCGCTGGCTGGCGGAGGCGTCGCGGCGCCTGGACGGGGTGCCCGGCCGGGGCGTGCCGGTCGGCCTCGCCCATGCCGGGCTGTTCGGCCTGACCGTCCTGGCGGTGCTGAGCATCGCCGGCGGCGCCTACAACCCCTTCATCTATTATCGCTTCTGAGGCGACCCCGATGATGCCCGAGACCGAGAAGGCCGCACCGGCGGCCAGCCGCCGCTCCCGCCTGGGCCGCGCCGCCTTCCTCGCCGCCTTCGCCGCGCTGCTGGCGGCGCCGCCGCTGGCCCACCTGCTGGTCGGGCCGGTGGCGCAGGAGGACAACCGCGCCATGGCGCAGGCGCCGGAGCGGCCACGCGACTGGGCGCAGGCCGTCGCCTGGCCGCGCCGGGTGGACGCCTACCTGCAGGACAATTTCGGCTTCCGCCGCGAGATGGTGCGGGCCAACACGGTCTTCTGGTGGAGCACGCTGGGCGAATCGACCTCGCCCTCCATCGTGCCCGGCCGCAACGGACGCATCTTCCACAGCTTCAACGACACGTCCAAGCGCGAGTACCGGGAGCTGCTGATGCAGTGCGGCGCGCTATCCACCCCGGAATGGCTGGACGCCGCCGCCGCCTCGCTGGGGGCGGCGCTGGACCGCCTCGCCGCCCGGCTGCCGGACGCGGCCCTGATGCTGGTGCCGACCAGCATGACCGTCTATCCCGAGGACTATCCGGCCTGGATGAGCGCCGCCTGCGCCGGACGCCGGCCGCCGCCGCTGGAGCTGCTGGACCGGCTGGACCAGGCGCAGCGCGCCCGCATCGTCTATCCGGTGGCCCAGGCGACGGCGCAGCGCGGCGACGAGACGCTGATCCCGCCGCACAATTTCCATTGGGACGGGCTCGGCGCCAGCGTGCTGATCCGGCATGTGGCGGAAGAGGCGTACGGCCTGCCCCGGCGCGTCACCATGCCCTTCAAGGAGGGGGAGTTCGCCTCCGACCTCGCCGGCATGATCCCCGGGCTGGGCCTGTCCAACCGGGTGCTCAGGCCGGAGGTCTGGGCCACCGGCGTCAGCCCCTGCATCGGCGCCGCCTGCTTCAAGGAGTTCCACGACCCCGGAGGGCGCTACTGGAGCATGGTCTGGCGCCTGCGCCGCGAGGGCGGCGATCCCGCCAGCCGGCTGCTGGTGCTGGCCGACAGCTTCGGCCCCGGGGCGGGACAGGCCTTCATCGAGCATTTCGACGACGTCGTGATCCTGAACATCAACGACTTCGGCCAGATGACGCCGGAGGAGCTGCGGGCCCTGTGGACCCAGCTGTTCCAGGACTGGCGGCCGGCCCGCACCCAGTTCGTGTTCTGCGACTGCAACGTCACGTCGATCGAGACCTTCGTCGACGCGCTCCCGGTCATCGAGGACGCGCCGGCCCAGGGCTCGCGGCCGGCGCTCTGAGGGACCACCGGGGCATCGGTAGTGAACTGCTGTCCCACTGCCCGTCACCCCGGCGAAGGCCGGGGCCCAGGGGTTGCGGAAGGATGCGATGGATGCAGCGTGCCCTGCCATCCGTTGACGAGTCCTTCGCCGGTGCAAGGGCATGCTTCATCAATGGTACATGGCTGCAACCCCTGGGTCCCGGCCTTCGCCGGGATGACGGTTGAGTGTGGCAACCGCGGGGCAGAACCAAACCACGGAGTCTCGAAACGCTCCCGAAAGCGACTTCTCCGGTCCGCGTAGGTCGGGAGCAGCCTCAGCGCGTCGCCGGGGCCGGGAGCTGGACCGTCACGCGCAACCCGCCTTCAGGCCGGTTCGACAGCTGGATCTCGCCGCCATGGGCGCGGACGATGTCGTTGGCGACCGACAGGCCCAGGCCGGTGCCGCCCGTGTCGCGGGAGCGCGAGCCCTCCACCCGGTAGAAGGGGCGGAAGACGTTGTCGAACTCGGCTTCCGGGATGCCGGGGCCGTGATCGTCCACGACGATGGAGACGGTGTCGGCGTCGCCGCACAGCGACACCTCGGCCCGCTCGCCGTACTTCACGGCGTTCTCGACGATGTTGCAGATGGCGCGCTTCAGCGCCATGCGGCGGCCCATGATCGCCACCGGCTGGGCCGGGGCGTGGTAGTCGACCGCCCGCCCCTCCTCGCGCCAATCCTCGGCCACGCGCGCCAGCAGCGCCGTCAGGTCCAGCGGGTCCATGCCCTCGCGGTTGGCCTCGTCGCGGGCGAAGGCCAGCGTCGCGCCGATCATCTCCTCCATCTCCGCGAGGTCCTCGAGCATCTTCTCGCGGGTGGGATCGTCGTCGATGAACTCGGCGCGCAGGCGCATGCGGGTCAGCGGCGTGCGCAGATCGTGGCTGACCGCGGCCAGCATGCGGGTGCGGTCCTCGACGAAGGCGCGCAGGCGGCGCTGCATCTTGTTGAAGGCGGCGGCGGCCAGGCGCACCTCGCGCGGGCCGGCCTCGTCCAGCGACGGCGCGTTCATGTCCACGCCCAGCCGGTCGGCGGCGGCGGCGAAGCGGCGCAGCGGCCGGGTGGTGAAGCCCAGCACCCAGGCCGAGAGCAGGATGGCGACGGCGGCGCTGCCGCCCAGCGAGGCGATGAAGCCCGGCTCCTGCAGCGCGTCGGTGGCGGTGACCGGCGCGTGGAACTTGATCCGGGTGCCGTCCTTCAGCTCGCGGCTGACCTGGATGTACTGCGGCGCCGGCGGCGGCGGGATCGGCATGTTGAAGGGCGGCACGGCGATGGCGGGCGAGCGCTCCGGCACGCCGGGCTGGCGCTCCTTGTTCTTCTCGTACAGGTCCAGCGTCACCTGGCGGGTGCCGCCGGCCACCGGCACGCTGATCTCCTGCTCCTTCATCGAGCGGATCAGCATCAGGCGGATGTCGGGCGGCTGCTCCTCGATGGCGGCGGCGATGCCGGCGAGGCAGTGGGCGAGCTGCCCGCCCTCGGCATCGGCCACGGCCTCGGCCCGGTCGGTGCGGTACAGCCCCAGCGCGATGGCCTGGGAGAGCAGGATGCCCCCCACCAGCACCGCGAATATCGAATAGCTCATCCGGTCGGTTACGGCCTTCACAGCGCCAGCACCTCCGGGGCGAAGATATAGCCGCCCGAGCGGACGGTCTTGATGATGGTGGGGTCGGCGGGGTCGGGCTCGATCTTGCGGCGCAACCGGCTGATCTGCACGTCGATGGAGCGGTCGAAGGGCCCGGCGGCGCGGCCGCGGGTGATCTCCAGCAGATCGTCGCGCGACAGCACCCGGCGCGGCCGGCCGGCCAGCGCCACCAGCAGCTCGTACTCGCCGGCGGTCAGCACGACCTCCTGCCCTTGGGCGTCGGTCAGGCGGCGCTGCGCCTGGTCCAGCACGAAGCCGCAGAAGCCCAGCGAACCGGCGGCGGCCAGCCCGTTCTGCGCCGGCGCCGCGGCGCGGCGCAGCACCGCCTTGATGCGGGCCACGAGCTCGCGCGGGTTGAAGGGCTTGGGCAGGTAGTCGTCGGCGCCGATCTCCAGCCCCAGGATGCGGTCGGCGTCCTCGCCCATGGCGGAGAGCATGACAATGGGCGGGCCGGCCTCGGCGCGGACGTGGCGGCACAGCGCCAGCCCGTCCTCGCCCGGCAGCATCAGGTCCAGGACGATCAGGTCGATGTTCCGGTCGGCCAGGAACTTCTTCATTTCCTGCCCGTCCTTGGCCGCGGTCACACGGTAGCCGTGCCGCGTGAGGTAGCGGGTCAGGAGATCCCGGATCTCGCGGTCGTCGTCGACGATGAGAAGATGCGTGCCTTCGCTCATGGCCCGAATTCTACCCGCATGCTGGGAAAGCGCCGATCCCCCAAGTTGTAAACGCACTGTAACGTCCGGCGCCAGCGAAACGGACTGTTTCACAAGGCCCCGACGGACGACATAGGCCGGTTACAGCGCCATGGTGGGATGGCGTCGTTCGATCCCGTTCGCCGCCCCGGATGGGTCCCCGCAACGAAGGCGCCGGCAGAAAGACCGGCACCCTGCAGCAGGAGACTTTATCCCATGCGTATCGCCCTCACCGCCGCCGCCCTGGTCATCGCCGCCGGCTTCACCGCTCCCGCCCTCGCCCAGCAGGCGCAGGTCGCCCCGCAGACCGAGGCGGCCGGCCCCGCGGCCGAGAAGCTGAGCACCGCCGACGTTCGCAAGATCGCCAAGGAGCACATCGCGGCCAACAAGATGCGCGGCGTCAAGCCCGGCCACGTGACCACCACCGCCGACGGCCACAAGGTCGAGCTGCTGAGCATGGACGGCGTGGCCTACCGCACGCTGTATGTCGACGCCGCCGGCAAGATCACCGCCATCCGGTAAGCGCCGACAGGAGTTCCAGGGTTCGGCCGGGTGGTTCCCCGCTCCCCGGCCGGAATGAGGCGGCCGCCGGTCGTACCGGCCGCCTCGCCCAAGCACCCGGCGGGCGTCGCCCATTCCCCGCTCGGCGACGTCCGCCGGGGCGCCTTCCGCCCCTATTCCCTACCCGCCGCCGACCCGACAGACCGCCGGCGCCGGGCTCCCCACCGGGAGAGTGCCCCACCGGGAGAGTACCGATGACCAGCCGCGCCGCCGAGGCGACCCCGCTCCAGACCTCCTGCCGCAAGGCTCCGGCCAAGGCCGCCCCCAAGGCCGGCCACGGCCCGGTGCTCGCCATGTTCGACGGGCAGGAGCAGGCTCCGCTGCAGCAGCGCCTGTTCGACCGGCTGCGCGGCGCCATCCTGTCGGGCACGCTGGCGCCGGGCGACCGGCTGCCCTCCACCCGCACGCTGGCCCACGACCTGGGATTGTCGCGCAACACCGTCGTGGCCGCCGTCGAGCGGCTGGCGGCCGAAGGCTATCTCGAGGCGCGCGTCGGCAGCGGCACCTATGTCGCCCGCGTGCTGCCGGACGAGCTGCTGACCGCCGACGCGGCCACCGCCCCGGCGCCGCAGGCCGCCCGCGCCGCCGCGCCACGCCCCCGCCCCGCCGCCGAGACGCCCCTGCCCTTCCGCCCGGGCCTGGCGGCACTCGACCAGTTCGACCTGGACAGCTGGCGCCGCATCCTCGCCAAGCGCTGGCGGCAGGCCCAGGCGCCGGCGCTGGAGCGCGATACCGGCCTGGGCTGGGCGCCGCTGCGCCGGGCGCTGGCGGTCCACCTCGACGGGGCCCGCGGCATCCGCGTCGATCCCGGCCAGATCGTCATCGTCCCGACCCGCGCCGCCGCCACCGAGCTGGCCTGCGCCCTGGTGGCCGAGCCCGGCGCCACCGCCTGGACCGAGGACCCGGGCTGCCCGAACCTCAAGGCGCAGCTGGCCTGTCGCGCCATCCGCGCCGTGCCGGTGCCGGTGGACGCCGAGGGGCTGGACCCCGTCGCCGGCCGCGCGCTGGCGCCCAACGCCCGCCTCGCCTTCGTCTCGCCCGCCTGGCAGTTCCCGCTGGGCGGCGCCATGAGCCTGCAGCGCCGGCTCGACCTGATGGCCTGGGCCAGGACGTCCGGCGCCTGGATCGTCGAGGATGATTCGGACGGCGGCTTCCGCTACACGGGCAAGCCGCTGGCGGCGCTGAAGGGGCTGGATGCGGACGGGCATGTGCTGCATGTCGGCGGCTTCGACCGGGTGCTGTTCCCCAGCCTGCGCGTCGCCTACCTGGTGGTGCCGCCCGAGATGGCCGAGGACGCCGCCATCCTGCGGTCCCGCATGGATCTGCACGTGCCGCTGATGGAGCAGATGGCGCTGGCCGACTTCATGAATGACGGCCACCTCGCCAGCCACATCCGCCGCGCCCGCCAGACCTACCAGGAGCGGCAGGAGGCCCTGGTCGACGCCGCGAAGCGCCGCTGGTCCGGCGCCATCGAGCTGGTCCCCAGCGCCGCCGGCCTGCACGCGCTGGCCCGCCTCGCCCCAGGATTGTCCGACACGGCGCTGCAGGCCCAGGCCGCCCGCCACTCGGTGGAGGTCATGGCGCTGAGCCCCTACCACGCCGCGCCCGGGCCGGCGACGCCCCAGGGTCTGGTCCTGGGCTTCGCCGCCTTCGGCCCGGCGCTGATCAACCGCGCGGCCGAGCGGCTGGCGGTGGTGCTGGAGCGGATGGGGGCCTAGGGTCTCCGATCATGCCCCGCGCCATCGCCGCCGCGGCGAAGCTGGTGTGCGGTGCCTGTATATGGCTGACGGTCGGAAAGGTCCCCACCGCCGGCTCGAACCCGACGTGAGGTCGCCCCCGCCGTTCCCGGCGGGGGCTTTTGCGTTCCGGCGGCTCACCTGCCCCGGCTCTCGCGGCTGGCGGCGGGGTTGGAGGCGTCGTACCACCAGCCGTGCAGCGGGAAGGCGGGGTCGAAGCTGGTGGGGCGGGCCCGGGGATGACGGAGCACGTCCCAGTAGAAGTCGTGGCGCTCGTCGTCCCAGAAGGTGGGGACGGCGTGGTGGCGCCAGAGGCGGACCCGGTCCAGCGCCCGTGCGAGCGCGACCACCTCGTTCCAGTCGCGCGCGGTGGCGACGCGCTCCACCAGTTCGTCGATGACCGGATCCGCGACGCCGGCCCAGTTCTCGGTGCCCGGCAGGTTGGCGACCTCCGACTTCAACGCGCCGCGCAGGTTCGGCGCGGGCGGATAAAAGACGCCGTAGGTGAGCGCCAGCATGTCGAAGTCCGCGGCGGCGCGGCGGGCGCCGAAGGTCGCGCCGTCGGCGAGCGTCGCCGTTGCGGCGATGCCCGCCGCCTTGAGGGTCTCGACATAGGGCTTCAGCGCCAGCTCCTGCCGGGGCGAAGAGTAGAGGATCTCCAGCGTCAGCGGCTCGCCGGTTCCGCGGCGGGCCAAGCGGCCGTCACGCAGCTCCCAGCCCGCTTCGGCCAGCAGCCGGTGCGCCCCGGCGATCAGATCCTTCCGGTCGCCGTCGCCCCGCGTGGACGGCAAGGTGAAGGGTCGTTCGAACAGTGCCGGCGGCAGGCGGTCGCGGTAGGCGGAGAGGATCTCCAGTTCGCGGCCCGTCGGCACGCCCTCGGCGGCGACGTCGGTGTTGGGGAAGTAGCTCAGTACCCGCCGGGTCTTGCCGGCCAGCGCGGTGGCGCGCAGCGTCTCGAAGTCGAAGAGGCCGGCCAGCGCCTGCCGCAGCCGCTCGTCCTGGAACTTGGGACGGCGCAGGTTGAACAGATAGCCGGAGAAGGTGCCGGGCGTCTGGAGGCGCGAATCCTCCCGCTTCAGCAGGCCGCGCTCGGCGGCGGGCAGCCCGGCCGCGGCGGTCTGCGCGATGGCGAGCGAGGCCCCTAGATGGTCGATCTCCCCGGCCCTGAGCGCGGCCACCAGCGCATCCGTGCCGCCGTACCAGCGGTAGGTCACGGCGTCGAAATTGTGCTGGCCGCGGTTCACGGGCAGGTCGCGGCCCCAATAGTCCGGCACCCGCTCGAAACGGAGCGAGCGCCCCATCTCCGCCTTCGCCACGCGGTAGGGACCGCTGCCCAGCGGCGCCTCGGTCAGCGGCGCATTGAAATCGCGCCCCTCCCACCAATGCTTCGGCATGATCCCGAAGGAAGCCAGGATCGGCAGGATGGAGGGGTCGGTGCCCGGCTTGGCGGTGAAGCGGACGGTATGCCGGTCCAGCGCCTCGATGGCCGTGACGAAGTCGTAGAAGCGCACCTTGTAGATCGGCAGGCCATGGTCGCGCAGGGCGGCGTGGGTGAAGACGACATCCTCGGCCGTGATCGGCCGGCCGTCATGGAAGCGCGCTTCGGGGCGCAGGTGGAAGGTGATCGAGGTCAGGTCGGGCGAGACCTCCATGCCCCCGGCCAGCAGGCCGTAGAAGCTGCGCTTCTCGTCGTAGGCGGGCACCACCAGCGCGTCCAGCGTCTCCACCGCGTACATGACGGCGGCGATGGCGCCCCGGCCGGCATTGTGGTTGAGCGTGTCGAAACCGCCCAGGACGCCCAGCGTCACCTCGCCGCCCTTGGGCGCGTCCGGGTTCAGATAGGCGAAGTGGCGGAAATCCGGCCCGTACTTCAGCGGCATTGTGTAGGTGGAGAAGCCGTGGACGCGGGGCGCCTGCCGCGCTTGCGGCGCGTCGGCCCGGCAGGCGCCCAGCAGCAGCGCGAGGGCCAGGGCGGACGCCGTCGCGGCGCCCTTCTTGAACGGGATCATGGATGCTTTCCTTGCGGCCGTCAGTGTCGCCGGAAGGGCGGCGGGGCCGCGCTTCGGGTGACGGGCAGCACCGCACGGAAGGGGCCGTGGCGGCCATGGAGGCGGGGTGATGACGTGCCGATGTTTGCAGGAGCGGCCATCATCGGCAAAGGATCACCCGTCCCAGGCCCTACTCCGACGGCATGATCCTCTCCACGACCGCCGAGGCGACCAGCCCCACCAGCCCGCCGGCGAGGATGTCGGTCAGGTAGTGCTTCTGGGCCGGCAGGCGGCTCACGCACATCAGGGCGGCGGCGGCGTAGGCAGGGACGCGGTACTGGGGCCAGCAGCGGTTGGTGGCGGTGGCGGCGGCGATGGCGCCGGCGGCGTGGCCGGAGGGGAAGCTCTGCCGGGCCTTGTCGTCGGTATGGCCCAGGCGCACCTCGTGCCGGCCATGCTCCAGCAGTTCCGTGGGGCGGTCGCGGGCGACCACCGCCTTGAGCCCGGCCTTCATGACCGTCGCCAGCACCACCGCGCCATAGACATGGGCGCCCCGCCGCGCCAAGCAGGAATTGCGCTGGACCACGCCGGCGATGATGGCGGCGCCGGCCATGGCCAGCAGCGGCTCCTGGTCCGACAGCTTGCCGAAGACCGAGAAGGCCTTGACCGGCGGCGCCTCGGCATAGGGCTCCAGCCGCTCGGCCAATTCGATGTCGAGCTCTTCCGCCGCTTCCGGCATATGGATCGTGTCGTCTCTCATGCCGGCTCCAACAGGCGGAGGCGCTTCCCGTCCCGCCGCCATGCGTCCTATGCCTGACGGACCGGGCGCGCGGCGGGGGTTGCGCCGCCGCCGCCGCCCCGCCACCATGCGCGCCAACCAAGCCGCCGGGGGCAGCCCTGCGGCGCCCAGAGGAACCGCACGGGAAGACCCGCCATGAGCACGCATCTCGGCAACTCGGCCGCCAGCCGGGACATCGCCTACACGCTGCACCCCTACACCAACCTGAAGGCCCACGAGACGGTGGGGCCGCTGGTCATCACCGAGGGGCGCGGCATCCATGTCTATGACGAGGCCGGCAAGGAGTACATCGAGGGCGTGGCGGGCCTGTGGTGCACCTCGCTGGGCTTCTCCGAGCAGCGGCTGATCGACGCCGCCGTGCGCCAGATGAAGGCCCTGCCCTTCTACCACCAGTTCGCCCACAAGGCGCACAACCCCGCCATCGACCTGGCCGAGAGGCTGGTCGGGCTGGCGCCGGTGCCGATGTCCAAGGCCTTCTTCGCGACCTCCGGGTCGGAGGCCAACGACACGGTCGTCAAGCTGGTCTGGTACTACAACAATGCGCTGGGCCGGCCGGAGAAGAAGAAGATCATCGCCCGCACCAAGGGCTATCACGGCGTCACCGTGGCGGCGGCCAGCCTGACCGGCCTGCCGAACAACCACCGCGACTTCGACCTGCCGATCGACCGCATCCTGCACACCGACTGCCCGCACTGGTACCGCTTCTCCGAGCCGGGCGAAAGCGAGGAGGAGTTCTCCACGCGCCTTGCCGACAATCTGGAGCAGCTGATCCTGCGCGAGGGGCCGGACACGGTCGCCGCCTTCATCGCCGAGCCGGTCATGGGCGCCGGCGGCGTCATCACCCCGCCGCGGACCTACTTCGAGAAGATCCAGGCGGTGCTGGCGAAGTACGACGTGCTGCTGATCGCCGACGAGGTCATCTGCGGCTTCGGCCGCACCGGCGAGATGTGGGGCAGCACCACCTACGGCATGAAGCCGGACATGCTGACGACGGCGAAGGCGCTGTCCTCGGCCTACCTGCCGATCTCGGCCGTGCTGGTGAACGAGAAGATCTACCGGGCCTGCGTGGCGGAGTCCGAGAAGATCGGCGTGTTCGGCCACGGCTACACCTATTCCGGCCACCCGGTCTCCTCGGCCGTGGCGCTGGAGACGCTGAAGATCTACGAGGAGCGCGACATCGTCGGCCATGTCCGCCGCGTCGGGCCCCGGCTGCAGAAGGCGCTGGCCGCCTTCCGCGACCACCCGCTGGTCGGCGAGGTGCGCGGCGTCGGCCTGATCGCCGGCGTGGAGATGGTGGCGGACAAGGAGACCCGCCGCAGCTTCGACCCCAAGCTGGGCCTCGCCGCCAAGCTGGTCGCCTTCGGCCACCAGCACGGCGTGGTGCTGCGCCCCATCGGCGACACGGTCGGCTTCTCGCCGCCGCTGATCATCGACGAGGCGCAGGTCGACGAACTGGTGCGGCGCTTCGGCCTGGCGCTGGACGACACCGCGAAGTGGCTGGCGGCGCAGTGAGGCGGGGCTCGGGCGGGAGCGGCATGCCGCGTTCCCGCCCGGGCCATTCCCGGCGCCGCGTTGTTAGCGTCCGTGGAGCCTGATAGACTGAAGCCATGACGAACATCCCCTTGCCCCGTGACGATGAGACGCTGAGCGACGCGGAAGCGGATGCCCTGGCGGCGGCCGTCGCGGAGTCCGACGCCGACCCGCGCACGGCACCGCACGAGGAGGTCAGGGAATGGCTCCTCCGGCTCGCTCGCGGCGAGAAGGACGCCAAGCGGCCGGTGCCGCGCTGAGATGAAGGTCCGGTGGCGCGCCGCGGCGCTGGACGATATTGACCGCATCTATGCTTACATCGAGGAACGGAACCCGCAGGCCGCCCAGAGGGTGGTGCAGGAGCTTGTCGTCGCCGGCGACAGCCTGGTGACCTTCCCCTACCGCGGACGCGCGGGTAGCCGTCCGGGCTTCCGCGAACTCACGACGATCTGGCCCTACGTCATCGCCTACCGCGTTGAGCGGAACGGGACCGTGGTCATCCTCCGAGTCTGGCACGGCGCCCAGGAACGGGCCTGAGCGGCAAATCCGACGCCCGCCCGACAATTCCCCCGCCAAATTGATCCGGATCAAGGATCGGGCAATCCGCCCACGCCATCATGGCCGCGCGTCATGGTGACGCGCCGGGTTCCGCGACCTCAGACGCGCGTCTAGGTTAAGGGTTCGGTCGCCATAAGAAGTGGACTTTCGGCCGAGGCGCGGCGAAACTTGCCGTTCCGCCTGGGGTGAAGGGCTGGGGTTGGGGCAGATGGATTACGAAGCGATTTTCCGCGGCCAGATCGACGGCCTCAAGCGCGAGGGGCGGTATCGCATCTTCGCCGACCTGCAGCGCCGCGTGGGCGAGTTCCCCACCGCCTCCTACTATCCCGACCCGAACGGCCCGCCGTGCGACGTCACGGTCTGGTGCTCCAACGATTATCTCGGCATGGGCCAGCACCCCGTGGTGCTGCAGGCCATGCACGAGGCGCTGGACAGCACCGGCGCCGGCGCCGGCGGCACCCGCAACATCTCCGGCACCAACCACGCCCATGTCCAGCTGGAGCGCGAGCTGGCCGACCTCCACGGCAAGGAGGCGGCGCTGCTCTTCACCTCGGGCTACATCTCGAACGAGGCGACGCTCAGCACCCTGCCCAAGCTGCTGCCCGGCTGCGTCGTCTTCTCCGACGCGCTGAACCACGCCTCGATGATCGAGGGCATCCGGCACTCCGGCGCGGAGAAGCACATCTTCCGCCATAACGACCCGGAGCATCTCGACCAGCTGATGAGCCGCTACCCGGCCGGCACGCCGAAGCTGGTGGCGTTCGAGAGCGTCTATTCGATGGACGGCGACATCGCCCCCATCAAGGAGATCTGCGACGTCGCCGACAAGCACGGCGCCATGACCTACCTGGACGAGGTGCATGCGGTGGGCATGTACGGCCGGCGCGGGGCGGGCGTCGCCGAGCGCGACGGCGTCATGGACCGGCTGACCATCATCGAGGGCACGCTGGGCAAGGCGTTCGGGCTGATGGGCGGCTACATCACCGGGTCGGCCGCGCTGGTCGACTGCGTGCGCAGCTTCGCCTCGAGCTTCATCTTCACCACCTCGCTGGCCCCCGTGCTGGCCGCCGGCGCCTGCGCCTCGGTCCGCTGGCTGAAGGAGCATGACGAGGTGCGCCAGCGCCACCAGGAGCGCGCCGCCACCCTGAAGCGCCGCCTGTCCCAGGCCGGCCTGCCGGTGCTGCCCTCGGTCAGCCACATCGTGCCGCTGCTGGTCGGCGACCCGCGCCTGTGCAAGCAGGCCAGCGACGATTTGCTGAACCGCCACGGCATCTATGTCCAGCCGATCAACTACCCGACCGTCCCGCGCGGCACCGAGCGGCTGCGCCTGACCCCCACCCCCTTCCACGACGATTCCCGCATGGACCATCTGGTGGACGCCCTGCTGGACGTCTGGAGCCGGTTGGAGCTGAAGCGGGCGGCCTAGGTTTCTACTCCCCCGTCATCCCCGCGTTTGCGAAGCTGGCGCGCAGCGCCTAGGCGGGGACCCAGGTATTCCGCTTGCTCCGGAGCTAAAGAAGAAGGGCGCCAACGTCACCGCTGGCGCCCTTTTCCTATGCCGATAGCAAGCTCATTACCTGGGTCCCCGCCTCCGTGGGGATGACGGGAAGAGAGTTTTCACCCTCACTGCCGCGCGGTGAAGGCCTCGTCCTGCGGGCGCAGGTCGGCCTGCTTGGCGGCGACGCGCAGCTCCTTGGCGCCGGTGTTGATGCCGGCGACCTGGTTCCACGGCACGGCGAAGCGCTTGTCGCCGACGCCCAGCAGCCCGCCGGTGGAGACCTCCACCGCCTGCAGCTGCCCGGTCTCCAGATTCACCAGGACGCGGGCGACCTTGCCGAAGCCCTCCTTGTCCGACAGATGGACCGTGAAGTCCTTCAGATCGGCGGCGTCGATGTTGCCCTTGCCGGGCGCCCCGGCGCCGCTCGGGCCCAGCGCGTCGCGGTAGCTGGCGGCGGGCTTCTGCGTCTCGGGATCGCTGACCGAGCCGGTGTTGCCGCTGGCTGTCGCGCTGTCGCCGGTGGCGGCGTTGGACTGGTGGCCCGGCCGCTTGCGCGCCGTGGAATCGTCGCCCTCGTTGCCGTCGTCGGCGTCGGCCGGCGTGCGCTGGCCCGAGGTGTTCTTGATCTCGTCGGCCTGCGACTTCACGTCGTCCGTCACCGGCTTGGCGTTGACCGCCGCGGTGTCGCCGGGCTCGCTGGCCGCCTGGGTGGGGCCGGTCACCGGCTTGTTCGGGTCGGCGGGCTTGGCCAGCCGGTCGCCGGTGGGGCCGTGGTGCTGGTCGCTGACCGGCGTGTCGTTCTGGGTCTTGGTGTCCGAGAGGTTCTGGCCCTGCTGAGCCGAAGCGGGGGCCGAGAGGGCCAGCGCGACCGCCAGGGCGACGGGAGCGGCGGAGGTCAAGAGTCTCATCGGGCGGTCCTTTGCGAGGGATTTGGACGAGTGCCGTTTCGTCCTGGACAACACCGCCCGCCGGGTTCGCGTTCCACCGGGCTACCCCGCCCTGGCCGGGGGACTTTTTGAGAATGGTTCGCAACGGCACTGGACGCGGCCGCGTTATCAGCCTATGTTCGATGCTACCCAGCGCCCCTGGAGGCCGACGATGTACCGCGACAATTCCCTGATGCCGAAAGAGGCCGTCCGCCTCGCCGCCCTGGGCACCGCCGCGGCGCGCGGGCCGCTGCGCTACGCCGATCTCGCGGCGTCGGTGCGCCACTTCACCGCGCGCATCGTCGGGCCGTCACTCGACATGATGGGCACGTCACTGGAGCTGCTGCGGCTGGAAGGGCTGCTGGAGGCGGCCGAGGGCGCCGGCATGTCCGACAACGCCCTGCTGTCGATCACCGAGGCCGGCCGGGCTGAGCTGTCGACCCTGCTGCAGGCGAATGTCCGCAGCCCCTCCTCCGACCCGTTCAACAAGCTGGTCATCGCGCTGAAGCTGCGCTTCCTGCACCTGCTGCCGCCCGACCGGCGGCGCGACGAGGTGCAGGCGCTGTGCGGCATGTTCCAGACCGAGCTCGCCCGGCTGGAGGAGCTGCGCGCCACCGCCGCCGAGGAGCCCGGCTATCTCGCCGACTGGCTGGAGCACGACATCCGCCAGACCGAGGCCGCCCGCGACTGGCTGGCCGCCATGGTCGAGCGGGTGGGGTGAGTTCTTCCCAGAGCGTCACGCGCTGGGCAGTGTTGACGCTGTGCGTCCTTCGACAAGCTCAGGATGAGGACCTTTTTGCTGCTCCCGGCCGAGCCTGCGCAGCCTGAAACCAAGCGTGCCTAGCGTACCCCTTCCCTCATCCTGAGCCTGTCGAAGGACGCAGGCCGGCTCAGCCTCTCCCAGCGAACGCTCGTCCTGCCGGGAGCGCCCTCAGAACAGGTGCTGCCCGCCCGTCACGAACACTTCCGTGCCGGTGACGTAGCCCGCCTCCTCCGAGCAGAGGAAGTAGATGGTGGAGGCCACGTCCTCGGGCTGGCCCAGCCGGTGCAGCGGGATGCGGGGGACCAGCACCTCGGTCTCCGGCGACAGCATGGCGGTCTCGATCTCGCCGGGCGCCACGGCGTTGACGCGCACGCCCAGCTGGCCGAACTCCACCGCCATCTCCCGGGTCAGCGCCGTCAGCGCCGCCTTGGAGGTGGAATAGGCGCTGCCGGCGAAGGGGTGGACGGCGTGGCCCGCGATGGAGGTGACGTTCACCACGGCTCCCCGGCCCTTCGCCAGGTTCGGCGCGAAGCCGCGGGCCAGCACGATGGGGGCGAAGAAGTTCAGCTCGAACACCTCGTGCCAGCCGCGCATGTCGCCGTTCAGGCAGCCCAGCCGCTCCTTGAACGGGGTTTTGGGCGACATGCCGGCATTGTTCACCAGCGCGTGCAGCGGCCCGCCGGCCAGCAGGGCCGATGCCTCGCGCACGAAACCGTCGCGGCTCTCGGGGTCGGACAGGTCGGCGCTGATGTGGTGGGTCCAGTTGGGATCGCGGCGGCAATCCTCCGGCACCTCCTCGCGGCTGACCGTCAGCACGCGCCAGCCGGCGGCGCTGAAGCGCTTCACCGTGGCGTGGCCGATGCCGCGGCTGGCGCCGGTGAGGATGACGGTGCGGGGTTGGGCGGTCATGGGCCGGGCTCCGTCGCGGGGGAGCCCCCTTATACGCCGGCCGGGGAGGACCGGTGTACCCCTTCGTGAGGCATCGCCGGATGCGGCGTCTGGCCCCTGTCGCGGGGCCCGGCCCGTGGCTATAGTGCCGGCCCGGAAGAGACGCCAGATGCCCGCCGCCACGCCCGTAAGACACACCTCAGACCTGCTGATGGACCTGGTGTCCGGCGACCATCCGCCGGGCGCCACCCTGACGCTGGGCGAGATCATCGACGCGCTGGGCGACCGGGCCTTCGGCGCGCTGCTGCTGATCTTCGCGCTGCCGACCTGCGTGCCGGCGCCGCCGGGCCTCTCCACCCTGACCGGCACGCCGATCCTGCTCTTCGCCCTCCAGATGCTGATCGGGCTGAAGAGCCCCTGGCTGCCGCGGGCGCTGCGGCGCAAGAGCTTCGAGGTCTCGGCGCTGGCGGGCGTGTTCGAGCGCGCCGTGCCCTGGGTCCGCCGTCTGGAGAAGCTGTCGCGGCCGCGCCTGCTGGTGCTGGTGGACGGGCCGGCGGAGCGGGTGGCGGGGCTGGTGCTGCTGGTCCTGGCCCTGGTCCTGGTGCTGCCGATCTTCCTGGGCAACATACTGCCGGCCATCGCCATCGCCATCATCGGGCTGGCGCTGATGGAGCAGGACGGCATCGCCATGCTGGTCGGCTATGTCGCGGCGCTGGTGTCGCTGGTCGTGGTGGCGGCGGTCATCGTCGGCTTCGCCGCGGTGGCGCTGGAGCTGTTCCAGCGCGTCTGGGCGTAGGGACGGCCTCTTGATGGCCCCTCCCCCCGCCGCCTAAAATGGCGGCGGAGGACCCGAGCCCGCCCATGAAGACCGTCCTGGTCGCCGACGACGAGCCCAGCATCGTCATGTCCCTGGAGTTCCTGCTGCGCAAGGCGGGCTATGCCGTGCGCGTGGCGCGCGACGGGGCGGCGGTGCTGGCGGCGCTGGAGGGCGACGCCCCCGACCTGGTGCTGCTGGACGCGATGATGCCCGAGCGCGACGGCTTCGCCGTCTGCCACGCCATCCGCCGCAGCGCCGGCTGGGGTGGCGTGCCCGTCATCATGCTGACCGCCCGCAGCCGGGAGGCGGAGCGGCAGCGGGGCCTGGCGATGGGCGCCACCGACTACGTCACCAAGCCCTTCTCCACCCGCGACCTGCTGGACCGGGTGCGGCGCCATCTTAGCGATGCCTGAGGCGGCGCACGGCCGGCTTGGACGGGGGACATGAGGCGTGCCACCATGGCGCCGTATCAGCCTGGGCCGGAGCACCCTTTCGCCTTGCCGATGAAGCCTCCCTCCGAACGCCGGCGCCAGCGCCTCGCCGCCCTGTTCCTGGGGGGCGCGGTGCTGCTGAACCCGCCAGTGCTGCACGCCTTCGGCACGCCGGCGGTACTGTTCGGGCTGCCGGTACTGCATCTCTACGTCTTCGGGGTCTGGACGCTGCTGATCGTCCTGATCGCATGGCTGGCGGAGCGGCAGCGGTGATCCCGGCCGTCACCGTCGCCAGCGTCTCCTTCGCCTATGTGGCGCTGCTGTTCGCCATCGCCTCATGGGCCGACCGGCGGGCGCTGCGGGCCGGGGGTGCCGCCAAGCTGCCGGGCGGCGGGCTGGTCTACGCCCTGTCGCTGGCGGTGTTCTGCACCACCTGGACCTTCTACGGCAGCGTCGGCCGCGCGGCGGAGGTGGGCGTGGGCTTCCTGCCCACTTATCTGGGGCCCACGCTGGTGATGACGCTGGGCTTCACCCTGCTGCTGAAGCTGCTGCGCGTCGCCCGGCGCCACCGCTCCACCTCCATCGCGGACTTCATCGCCACGCGCTACGGCCGCAGCCCGCTGCTGGGCGGCATGGTGGCGCTGGTGGCGGTCGTCGGCATCACCCCCTACATCGCGCTGCAGCTGAAGGCGGTCAGCCTCAGCTTCGAGGCGCTGACCGGCGGCCCGGCCGGCACGGCGCCGGCGGTGCTGGCCGATACCGCCTTCTGGATCGCGCTGCTGATGGCCGCCTTCGCCATCGTCTTCGGTACCCGCAGCATCGACGCGTCCGAGCATCATCCGGGCCTGATGGCCGCAGTCGCGTTCGAGAGCATCGTCAAGCTGCTGGCCTTCCTGGCGGTCGGCGTGGCGGTGGTCTACTTCGCCTTCGACGGGCCGGCCGACATCACCGCCCGCGCGCTGGAGCATCCGGAGATCGCCCGGCTGTTCACGGCGGAACCGGCGCTGGCCGACGGCGGCTGGGTGACGGTGATGCTGCTGTCCATGGCGGCGATGCTGTGCCTGCCGCGCCAGTTCCAGGTGCTGGTGGTGGAGAACACGGACGAGCGGCATCTGGGCCGGGCGCTCTGGGTCTTCCCGCTGTACCTGCTGCTGATCAACCTGTTCGTGCTGCCGCTGGCCTTCGCCGGCCTGCTGCTGCTGCCGCGCGGCACCGACCCCGACATGATGGTGCTGGCGCTGCCCATGCTGCAGGGCTGGGAGGGGCTGGCGCTGCTGGTCTTCATCGGCGGCCTGTCGGCCGGGACCAGCATGATCATCGTCGAGACGGTGGCGCTCGCCACCATGGCCTCGAACGATTTGGTGCTGCCCTGGCTGCTGCGCTTCCGGCGCGAGCAGTTGGACCAGGTGCGCGATCTGGGACGGCTGATGCTGACGGTGCGGCGCATCGCCATCGTGCTGGTGCTGCTGCTGGGCTATCTCTATTTCCGCGCCGCCGGCAGCGCCTACGGCCTCGTCTCCATCGGCCTGATCTCCATGGCGGCGGTGGCGCAGTTCGCGCCGGCCCTGGTCGGCGGGCTGACCTGGAAGGGCGCCACGCGGGGCGGCGCCGTGGCCGGCATCGCCGGCGGCGTCGCGGTCTGGGCCTATACGCTGCTGCTGCCCTCCTTCGCCCGCTCGGGTTGGCTGCCCGCCGAGTTCGTCGGGGCCGGCCCCTGGGAGATCTGGTGGCTGCGCCCCTACGCGCTGCTGGGTCTGCGGGGCATGGACCCGCTGGCGCACAGCCTGTTCTGGAGCATGGTGGTCAATATCGGCCTGTTCGTGGCCGTCTCGCTGACCGGTCGGGTCGGCGCCGGCGAGCGGGCCATGGCCGCCGCCTTCGTCGAAGCCTATGAGCCGGTGGAGGCCGACTCCGGCACCTGGCGCGGTGCCGGCACGGTGGGTGATCTGCGCGAGCTGCTGACCCGCTTCCTGGGCGAGGAGCGCGCCCGCGCCGCCTTCGACGCGCCCATCGGCCGCCGCTTCGGCGCCCCGCCCGATCCGGATGCCCGCGCCGACGCCGAACTGGTGCGCCGGGCGGAGCGGCTGCTGGCGGGCGCCATCGGCGCGGCCAGCGCCCGCGTCGCCGTGGCCTCCGCCGTCGGCGGCAAGGAGGTGGGCGCGGCCGAGCTGATGCGCATGCTGGACGAGACCAGCCAGGTCATCGAGTACAGCCGGCGCCTCGAGCAGAAATCGGCCGAGCTGGAGCGCGCCACCGCCGCCCTGCGCGAGGCGAACGAGCGGCTGCGCGAGCTGGACCGGCTGAAGGACGACTTTCTCTCCACCGTCACGCACGAGCTGCGCACGCCGCTGACCTCGGTGCGCGCCCTGTCCGAGCTGCTGCACGACACGCCGGACATGGATTTGGAGCAGCGGCAGGAGTTCCTCGCCACCATCATCAAGGAGAGCGAGCGGCTGACCCGCCTGATCAACCAGGTGCTGGACATGGCCAAGATCGAGGCGGGCGAGGTCGACTGGGACATCCGCCCGGTGGAGCTGGCCGGCGCCGTCCATGACGCCGTCGCCGGCACGCAGCAGCTGTTCGCCGACAAGGGCGTCGATCTCTCGCTGGATGTGCCCAACACCCTGCCCCGGGTGATGGGCGACCATGACCGGCTGGTTCAGGTGGTGCTCAACCTGCTGTCCAACGCGGTGAAGTTCGCGCCGGCGGGCGGCCGGGCGCAGGTCACCGTGAAGCCGGTGGCGGGCGCGCTGGAAGTGGCGGTCGCCGATAACGGCCCGGGCATCGCGCCGGAGGACCGGGCGGCTGTGTTCGAGCGTTTCCGGCAGGTCGGCTCGGAGAAGACCGGCAAGCCCCAGGGCACCGGCCTCGGCCTCGCCATCTGCAAGCGGCTGGTCGACGGCATGGGCGGCCGCATCCGCGCCGAGTCCGCCCCCGGCGGCGGCGCGCTGTTCCGCTTCACCGTGCCGCTGGCCGACGCGCGGACGCCGGTGGGGTGACTTGTTTGACGACACCCCTGCGAAATCTCTCTTCGTCATCCCCGCGGAGGCGGGGACCCAGGCATTCCCATTGCGCCGGAGCATAGGGAAGGGGCGGCAACATCGCCTTCTGCGCCCTGAACCCAGCAGCATGGCAAGCTCCTTACCTGGGTCCCCGCCTCCGCGGGGATGACGGGAGAGAGGCGGGAAGCGTCACGCCCTACCTCCCACCGCCTCCCCAAAGCCCGGATTGAGCGCCCCCGCCCGCCCTGCTAGGGTTCCGGCCATCGCCTGGAACCGTACGGCCCCGACATGACCGACCGCCTCGACATCGCGCTTGCCCAGATCAACCCGACGGTAGGGGCGCTGCGGCACAATCTGGAGCTCATCCGGCAGGCCCGGGCCCAGGCGGCGGCGCGCGGCGCGCATCTGGTGCTGACCACCGAACTGTCGCTCAGCGGCTACCCGCCCGAGGATCTGGTGCTGAAGCCCTTCTTCCTGGACAGGGTCGAGGAGGCGGTGCGCGAACTGGCGGCCGACACGGTGGATGGCGGCCCTGGCATCATCGTCGGAGCCCCCTGGCGCGGCGAGGCGGGCGCGGTGCACAACGCCGCCCTGCTGCTGGACGGGGGCCAGATGCAGGCGGTGCGCCTCAAGCACGACCTGCCCAATTACGGCCCCTTCGACGAGAAGCGCGTCTTCGCCCCCGGCCCCCTGCCCGGCCCCGTCAATTTCCGCGGCGTGCGCCTGGGCCTGATGGTCTGCGAGGACATGTGGAGCGCCGATGTGGCGGAGACGCTGCTGGAGACCGGCGCCGAGATCCTGCTGGTGCCCAACGGCAGCCCCTTCGAGACCGACAAGGCCGAGCGCCGCCTGAACCTCGCCCTGGAGCGCGTGGTGGAGACCGGCCTGCCGCTCATCTACGTCAACCAGGTCGGCGGCCAGGACGAGCTGGTGTTCGACGGCGGCTCCTTCGCGCTGAACCCGGGCGGGGCCCTGGTGGCGCAGCTGCCCCGCTTCCGCAGCCATGTCGGGCTGACGCGCTGGACCCGCGACGGGGAAGGCTGGACCGGCAGCTCGACCGAACTCACGCCCCCCGCGGACGGGCTGGCCGCGATCTACCAGGCCATGGTGCTGGGGCTGCGCGACTATGTCGGCAAGAACGGCTTCCCCGGCGTGCTGCTGGGCATGTCCGGCGGCATCGACAGCGCCATCTCGGCCGCGGTGGCGGTGGACGCGCTAGGGGCGGACAAAGTCCATTGCGTGATGATGCCCAGCCCCTACACCAGCCAGGACAGTCTGGACGACGCCGCCGAGTGCGCCGGCATGCTGGGCTGCCGCATCGACACCATCTCCATCGCCCCGGCCATGGAGGCGTATGCGTCGATGCTGGCGCCGCACTTCCAGGGCCGCGATCCCGATATCACGGAAGAGAATCTGCAGAGCCGCGCCCGGGGCATGACCCTGATGGCGCTGTCGAACAAGTTCGGCGCGATGGTGCTGACCACCGGCAACAAGTCGGAGATGGCGGTGGGCTACGCCACGCTCTACGGCGACATGTGCGGCGGCTATTCGGTGCTGAAGGACGTTTACAAGATGACCGTCTACGCGCTGTCCAACTGGCGCAACCAGCACCTGCCGGAGGGCGCGCTGGGCCCCGCCGGCCGCGTCATCCCCGAGCGCATCATCACCAAGGCCCCCACCGCCGAGCTGCGCCCCGGCCAGACCGACCAGGACAGCCTGCCGCCCTATCCGGTGCTGGACGACATCCTGGAATGCCTGGTGGAGCGCGAGATGGGCCTGGCCGAGATCGTCGCCCGCGGCCATGAGGAGGCCACCGTGCGCCGCGTCTGGCGCCTGCTGGACCGCGCCGAGTACAAGCGCCGCCAGGCGCCCCCGGGCGTGAAGATCACCAGCCGCAGCTTCGGCCGGGATCGACGCTACCCCATCACCTCGGGGGCGCTGAACCTGATCTGAGGTGGGGCTACCATCCAGGCAGCGTTGGTGCTGTGCGTGCTTCGACAGGCTCAGCATGAGGGGGATTTAGCTGCTTTCGTCCGTGTGTCGCATGGAGGCGAAGCCGCAATGCGACACTAAGCAGGCGGGGAAACGTCGCATTGCGCTTCGCTCCATGCGACCTACGAGCCGCACAGTGCCTGGCATCCCCCATTCCTCATCCTGAGCTTGTCGAAGGACGCACCACGTTCCAGTCTCACCGGTCAGTGTTCTCTGCTGGCGTCTCGACGACGGAATCCGCCAGCGGTTGCGACCGGTCCAGCACCCGCTCCATCAGCTTCTCGAAGTACGTATCGAGTTGGTCGAGCGGCACGACTTCATACCGCCCCTCCTCGATGTCGCGGATACCGACCTCGGCCGCCTCATGCAGCCGCTTCAGCTTCGCCTCGAACGCGCGCTCGCGCATCTCGATCAGGCGGATGCCCTCGCGCAGCACCTCGCTGGCGTTCTGGTAGCGGCCGCTGGCGACCAGCTCGGCGATCAGCGCTTCCTGATGGTCGGTGAGGACGACGTTGCGGGTGGGCATGGGGCGGCTCCTCGGGCAGGGCCTCAGCCTAGCAGCATTGGCATGATCTGCCAGCGCGGGGTCCCCGGCCGCCGTTCCCCGGGCCCGCCGGTCCGCCCGTCAGTCCAGCGGCAGCGCCACCGCGCCCTTGGCCCGCATCCCCACCAGCCGGTCGGCGTCCGCCGCGGGCATGGGGCGGGCGAAATGGTAGCCCTGGGCGCGGTCGCAGCCGAGCTTCAGCAGGGCCTCGGCGGTCTCGGCGTCCTCCACCCCTTCGGCGACGGTGCGGACGTTCATGCCCTGGCCGAGCGCCACGACGGTGCGCACGATGCTGGCGCTGTCGGCGTCGAACAGCATGGGGCGGATGAAGCTCTGGTCGATCTTCAGCCCGTCGAAGGGCAGCCGGTGCAGGCGCGACAGCGAGGAATAGCCGGTGCCGAAATCGTCGATCAGCACCTGGAAGCCGCGCTGCCGCAGCGCCTCCAGCCGTTGCGAGACAAGCTCCACCTCCTGGCTGAGCGCCGCCTCGGTGACCTCCAGCCGCAGCCGCGCGACTTCCGCGCCGGTCTCGCCCAGGATGCGGTCGATCGTGTCGATGAGGTCGGACGAGACCAGCTGCACCGGCGACATGTTGATGCTGACCCGCAGCGGCCGGTCGGCATCGTCCACCCCCGCCAGCATCCCCTGCCAGCGGCCCATGGCGGTACAGGCGGCGCGCAGGATCCAGTCGCCCAGCGGTGCGATCAGCCCGCTCTCCTCGGCGGCGGGGATGAAGAGCGAGGGCGGGACCATGCCGCGCGACGGATGGCGCCAGCGCACCAGCGCCTCGAATCCGATCAGCGCGCTGTCGCGCAGATCGACGATGGGCTGGTAGTGCAGCTCGAACTCGTCGCGCTCCAGCGCCTTGCGCAGGTCGGACTGCAGCCGCAGCGCCTCCTGAGGGCCGGTGCGCATGGCGGTCTCGAAGGCGATGGTGCGCCCCTTGCCCTTGGCCTTGGCGGCATGGACGGCGATGCCCAGGTCGCGCAGCAGCTCCTCGGGCGAGGAGCGGGCGCCGTCGTCCCACAGCACGCCGACGCTGGCGGTGGGGAACAGCTCGTTCCCCTCCAGCTCCAGCGGCGCCGACAGCACCTCGCGTAGCGCGTCGGCGCGCGCCAGCGCCTCCGCATCGTCGGCCACGTCCTCGACGACCACGACGAAATCATCGCGCCCCAGCCGCGCCAGCGTGTCGCCCGGGTTCAGGTGCGCCTTCAGCCGCCGCGCCATCACCACCAGCATGCGGTCGCCGATGGTGGGCCCGAGCGTGGTGTTGACCAAGCGGAAATTGTCGATGTCCAGCAGGATGGCGGCGCAGCCCCGCGACTGCCGCAGCCGCGCCCGCACCAGCGCCCGGCTCAGCCGGTCGGCCAGCAGCGTGCGGTTGGGCAGCTGGGTGAGGTTGTCGTGCAGCGCCTGGTGCGCCAGCTGGGCTTCGGTGCGCTTGCGGTGGGTGATGTCCTCCACCGTGCCCTCGAAGAAGGCGGTGCGGCCGTCCTCGCCCGGCACGGCGCGGATGTTGACGGAGATCCAGATGACCGGCCCGTCGGCGCGGTGGATCTCGGTCTCGAAGCCTTCGGCGCGGCCGACATTGTCCATCAGCGCCCGCAGCTCGTCGCGGCGCCGGGTGCTGACGAAGAGCGCGCCGGCCGGCTCCCGCCGGGACAGCATCTGCTCCGCCCGCTCATAGCCCAGCAGCCGCACCAGCGCCGGGTTCACCGCCATGAAGCGGCCGTCGGGGCTCATCTGGAAGATGCCCTCGACGGCGTTCTCGAACAGGTCCCGGTAGCGCCGGTCGGCGCTGCGGGCGCGCTCCTCCGACAGCCGGTTCTCCTCGTTCGCCAGCGCCAGCGCCACGAAGTCCGCCAGGGAGGCGGTGAAGGCCATCTCCTCCGGCGTCCAGGCGCGCGGCTCGGCCGACTGCTCGCAGCACAGGATGGCGGTCAGCGCGCCGCGCAGCAGCACCGGCGCGTCCACCAGCGCGCGGATGCCGGTGCGGGCATGGTAGGCCGGGCCGAACTCGCCCGTGCGCGGGTCGTCCAGGATGTCGGCGACCGCGACCACGCGGTTCTCGGCCAGCGCCTCGAAATAGGCGGGAAGCTCCTCCTGGCGCAGCACCGCCCCGGCCTCGTCCGGCGCCCGGTCCAGCCGGCAGAGCGTCACGCACTCGATGGCGTCGCCGGCCTCGTTGTAGAGCCAGACGCCGGCGCGAGTCACCGCCAGCACGGCGCAGGCCGTCTCCGCCACCGCGCGCAGGCAGGCCTGCAGGTCGCGCCGCAGGAAGGCGTCGGAGCGCGCCAGGCGGCCCAGCGCCTCGCTCCCGATATCCGGGCGGGCCCTGGCGGGCATCGTCAAGGCGGCGGAGGGTTGAGGCATGGTGCCCGGGAAGTCTCGAAAGAGGTAGCCCTGCTTTTTAGCAGGAAATTCCTTCGGGATCATACCCAAACGGTTGGGGTCGTCGCGTCCGGGAGCAGGGTGCCTTGACAAGCCTCGGGCCGCCCACCCAAAGTGCGGCCAGTGCCGGGATGATGGGACTTCCGGCCCAACGAGATGATAACGGCCCGCCGGCGCTCACGCCGCGACGGGCACCGGCTGTGGGGGCATCGCGTGTCGAACTTGAATCTCCAGGTCCTCGTCGTCGACGATTACGCGACGATGCGGCGCATCATCCGCAACCTGCTGGGCCAGATCGGCTTCTCGAAGATCGAGGAGGCCAGCGACGGCGCCGACGCGCTGGCGAAGCTGCGCGCCGGCCAGTTCGGGCTGGTGATCTCCGACTGGAACATGGAGCCGATGACCGACCTGCAGCTGCTGAAGGAGGTCCGCGCCGACATCCGGCTGAAGGCCACCCCCTTCATCATGGTGACCGCCGAGTCCAAGACCGAGAACGTGGTCGCGGCGAAGGAGGCGGGCGTCAACAACTACATCGTGAAGCCCTTCAACGCCGAAACGCTCAAGAAGAAGATCGAGAGCGTCATCGGCGCCCTCTGATCCCCGTCGACCAGCGGAGGCGGGCGTGACCGACGGCTTCAGCGACCTGTCCGACGAGGAGTTCCACCGGATCGAGGACGCGCTGCAGTCCAGCGCGCGCGGCCGGGCGTTCCTGCGCATGCGGGACCGCCGCGGCCGAATCGTCTCGGTGGACGACGTGCGCCGGCTGCTGCGCGAGGAGAAGCGGCCGCCGGCCGAGGTCGATCCCGCCTCGCACATCCGCATCCTCCGGCGCGAGCTGCAGGAGCTGTCCTCCCACATCGCCCAGACGCGGCGGGAGATCGCGGCGCTGCAGCCGAACGATCCCTCGGCCAACCGCATCATGCTGGCGACCGAAGAGCTGGACGCCATCCTGCAGGCGACCGAGCACGCCACGACCGAGATCCTTTCGGGGGCGGAACGGGTGCAGTCGGTGGCCGACGCGCTGCGCGGAACCGACCCGATGCTGGCCGGGCAGCTGGACAACGAGGTCATGGGCATCATGACCGCCTGCTCCTTCCAGGACATCACCGGCCAGCGCATGACCAAGGTGGTCAACGCCATGCGCTACATCGAGCGGCGCGTGGAGGCGATGATCCAGATCTGGGGCGATGCGCTGGACGGGGCCGAACCGGTCGCCGACGACAAGCGCGACACCCGCCCCGACGCCCATCTGCTGCACGGCCCCGGCGGCGGCATCACCCAGGACGCGGTCGACGCGCTGCTTCAGGGCGCCGCCGTCGCCCGCAAGACCCCCGACCCGCTGGCTGCCCCGCCGGCCCCCCCGCCGCCCGCCCCGCCCAAGGCCGAGGCGCCGCCCCCTCCCCCGCCGCCACCTCCGCCGCCTCCGCCCGAGGAGAAGAAGGGCGGCGCGGTCATGGACCAGTCGGCCGTGGACAGCCTGTTCGATTGAGGGCGCTCGGCCCAGTGCGGCTGGAACATGGTGCGTGCTTCGACAGGCTCAGCATGAGGGATGTGGGAGGCCAGGCACGCCTCATTCACCGGCACGCACTTGGCTGGGAGCAGCACCCAACCTCCTCATGCTGAGCCTGTCGAAGCACGCACACCGGCGCCGCTGCCCGTAGGTCGGGAGGAGCGGAGCGCATCCCGACATCTTCGGCCGGTGAATGTCGGGATACGCCTGCGGCTCCTCCCGACCTACGGCGCTGCTGGCCAGTCTCAGCGCTCCAACTCCACCAGATCGTACCGGCTCTCCAGCAGGGTCCAGCTCAGCCGCACCAGCAGCCGGTCCTCTCCCGTCACCCAGAGCAGCAGCGGCGGGCGGTCGTCGGGCAGGATGATGCGGTAGTGGCGCACGTCGAAGCTGCCGGCGGGTACGGTCAGCGTGCCGTCGCCGACATGCTCCAGCTTCTTGTCGACCCAGCCGATCAGCGGCCCCGAGCCGCCGTTCGCCATGTGCGAGCTGTTGCACGCGTTTGGAAAACTCTGGATCGTTTCGGGACGGGAATGGTCGAAGGCCGCGGCCTGCCAGCCGTCGCAGACCAGCGGGTGCGGCGCAAAGATCGGCGGGCGGTGGCCCAACTCCACCCGCTGGCTCACCCGGCCCTCGCGGGCGAGACTCGCCTCGCATTCGGCGCCCTGATCGGAGAAGCGGAACCAGGCGCTGCCGACGAAGCGGTCGGCCACGCTCAGCCGCACGAAGGCGTCCTGCGGGCGCCAAGCGCCGTCCACCGTGTAGGTGACGTCGCGCAGCACCCGGTCGTCGTCCATCTCGCACAGCGCCCGGACGGTGCGCTGCCTATCCGGCCCGACCGTGACGGTGAACCATTCGCGGCCGGTCTCGCCAAGGCGGTCATGGATGTAGGAGATCCGGCCGCGATATGTGCGGTGGCTCATCCCCTGGCCCATGATCCGCTCCCCGGTTCAGGCGCCGCCGATCTCGTCCCGGCGCAGGCGCATCTGGTAGCTGAAGCCCTCGGCCGGATGGTGGTTGACCGAGACCTCCACCGGCATGTCGTTCTCGCCCACATAGCGGCGGGTGATACGCAGCGCGCAGGATCCCGTCTTCTCGCCGAGCGACCGGGCGATATCGGCGGCCATGGGCTCGGCGGCGATCTCCTGCCGCACCTCCATGACCCGCACGCCGCAGGTCTGCTCGATCAGCTGGTAGATCGGTCCCTTATGGTCGCGGACCAGCGGCTCGACGGCCAGGCAGTCGGGATGGACATAGACGGTCGTGCGGCAGATCGGCCGGCCGCCCGGGGTGCGGCGCACGCCCTGCAGCCGCAGCCATTGCCGCCCGGCCTTGCCGCCCAGCATGGCGGCGAGAGCCTCGTCCGGCACGAATCGCTCGACGCTGTCGAGCTTCAGCGTCGTTTCCTGGGCGTACTGGAACAGCTCGGACAGGCAGCGCATGCTCTGGGAATAGACGGCGCCCGGCTCCGCCGCCTCCACCTGGGTGCCCGAGCCCTGGCGGCGCGAGACCAGCCCCAGCCGGGCCAGCTGCCGCAGCGCCTCGCGCACCGTGTAGCGGCTGACGCCGAACCGGTCGCACAGCTCGTTCTCCGTCGGCAGCAGGGTGCCCACGGGATAGGCGCCCTGGCGGATGCCGTCGATCAGCTCGCCCGCCACCCGCTGGTACAGCGGCTGGCTGTCGTTGGCGACCCGGATGGCCTGCGCCGTCTGCTTCTCCATGAACCCCATCCCTCAAGCGCGTGTCGCGCCGCTGTCATGCATCCTACATGCTCTGCCGGGCCTCGCGCCATGCCCGGGAAAGATCGTCGCGGAACTGCGGCGCGGCCACCGAGATCAGCGCCGCGGCACGGGCGTCGACGTCGCCGTGGCGCAGGTCCGCCACCCCGTACTCGGTCACCACCAGATCGGCGTCGGCGCGCAGCGTGGTCGTCACCGTGGCGGGGTCGAGGCGCGGCACGATGCGCGAGATGGTGCCGTCCTTGGCGGTGGCTGCGGTGGCGAGGATGGAGCGGCCGCCGGGCGCGTAGCGGGCGCCCCGCAGGAAGTCCACCAGCCCGCCATGCCCCGACACCTGCCGCCCGCCCATCATCTCGGCATTGCCCTGGCCGAACAGGTCGATCTCGATGACCGAGTTGACCGACACCAGCTTCGGGATGCGCCGCAGCACGTCGAAATCGTGGGTGTGCGCCACGCTGGTGAAGCGGATGCGCGGGTCGGTGGCACAGGCGGCGTAAAGCTCCGGCCCGCCCAGCGCGACGTTGGTCGTCACCCGCTCCAGCGCGCCATCCTCCAGCAGCGGCAGCACCGGGTCGGAGATCATGCCGGCATGGATGCCCAGGCCCGTGCGCCCCTCCAGCGCCCGCAGCACCGCCGCCTGCACCTTGCCCAGGCCAAGCTGGATCGTGTCGCCGTCATTCACCAGGTTCGCGATGACGCTGCCGACCCCGGCGATGTCGTCGGGCACGTCGCCCGTCTCCAGCCCGGCCAACGGCGTGTCGGCCTCGGTCACCCAAGTGAAGCCGTCCAGCGGCAGCACCGGGCCGCCCGACGTGCGCGGCATGTTCGGGTTGACCACCGCCAGGGTCGGCACGCCGGCCTCCAGCAGCGCCGGGGTGAAGTCGCACGATACGCCCAGCGTGACGGTACCGTCGGCATCGGGCGGCGAAACCTGGAAGACCGCCAGCCCCACGCCCGCCGCGTCCCGCAGGTACGGGTAGATGCGGGTATAGTGCAGCGGCAGGAACTCGATCCTGCCGGCGGCGAATCCCCGGCGGAACTCGGGCGCCAGGAAGAAGGTCCGCATGCGCGCGCCCGGCCCCAGCTCCGAATAGTCCACGCCGTTGACGCCGGGGATGTAGACGCCGGTGAAGCTCACCCCCTCGGCGCAGCCCGGCGCGTTGCGCCATGCCCCGATCACCCCGTCGGGCTGGCCGGCGCAGCCGGCGGCGTAGACGGTCAGGCCGGGCCTCAGCAGTTCGGGCGTGCGGTCCAGCGGAATGCGCTGCATGGGGCTCCTCTCCGAAAGGGGTGGGACGGGTCCCGCCACACTCGCCGTTGCATCCGGCCCGCCGATGGTAAAATATGTCCGGACAAATTTTCAAACAGCAGGTGGGGAGGACAGCCGAATGAGTTGCGCGCCGACGCCCTTCCCCGCCCTTGCCAGGACCCGCGCATGAGCCTGGACAGCCTCACCGAACGCCTTGCCGACATCCTCGCCCGCCCCGTGGAACCGGCGGCGCGGGCACGGGCGGCGCGGCATGTGCTGGACTGGATCGGCTGCGCCGCCATCGGCGCCACCACCCCGGCGGGCCGGGTACTGATCGAGCATGGAAGGCGCCACGGTGCGCCGGGCCGGGCCTCCGCCTTCCATCTCGCGGCCATGGCACCGGCCTCGGCCGTGCTGGTCAATGGCGGCCTCGGCAATGTGCTGGAGATGGACGACGTCCACCGGCTGGCGATCCTGCACCCGGGGCCCGTCGTGGTGCCGGCGGCGCTGGCGGTGGCGCAAGGACGGGGCGCTTCGGCGGCGGACTTCCTGGACGCGGTCGTGCGCGGCTACGAGGCGGTGATCCGCGTCGGCGGCGCCGTCGGGCGCGGGCACTACAAGTTCTGGCACAACACCGGCACCTGCGGCCCCTTCGGGGCGGCCGCCGCGGCGGCGTCGCTGCTGGGTCTCGACGCGCCCCGCACCGTCTGGGCGCTGGGCAATGCCGGCACGCAGATGAGCGGCCTCTGGCAGGTGCGGCTGGAGGATGCGATGAGCAAGCAGCTCCACACCGCCCGGGCCGCCCATGCCGGGCTGCTGGCGGCGGAGCTGGCGGAGGTCGGCTTCACCGGCCCGGCGCGCATCCTGGAGGGCCCGCTCGGCATCTTCGCCGCCACCTGCCCGGACGGCGATCCGGAGGCGGTTGTGGCGGACCCGACCGCCCCCTGGCGCCTGTTCGACACCAGCTTCAAGCCCTGGCCCGCCTGCCGCCACGCCCACGCCGCCATCGACGCGGCGCTGCTGCTGCGGGAGCGCGTCCCGGCCGATGCGGTCCAGGCCGTCACGGTGGAGTGCTACCAGGACGCCGCCACATTCTGCGACCGGCCGGAGCCCCGCACCGTGACCGACGCCAAGTTCAGCCTGCAGCACGCCGTCGCCGTGACGCTGCTGGACGGGCCGCCGCCGCTGTCGGCCTTCGACCCGCCGGCCATGGCCCGCACCGACGTGGCCGCCCTGAGCGCGCGCGTGCGGGTGCAGGTGACGCCGCGCTTCTCCGACGCCTTCCCCCGCCGCTACGGCAGCGCCCTGGTGGCCACTCTGAAGGATGGCGGCGCGATGCGGACGGAGGCGCTGGACGCGCTGGGCGATCCGGAGAACCCGATGAGCGACGAACAGATCATCGCCAAGGCGCGCACCCTCATGGCGGCCGCCGGCCTGACGCATGAGCGCATCGACGCCGTCGTCGCGCGCACCCTGGCGCTGGCCGAGGGCGGAACCCTGGAGAGCTTGGCGGAGGTGCTGCCGTGACCTTGGACAATCCGCTGATCCCCCTGGTCCGCCACGCGCTGCGCACCCGCTACGAGGATCTGCCGCCTGAAGTCGTGGCGAAGGCCAAGATCTTCCTGCTCGATACGATCGGCGTCGGCGTGGCCGGCAGCGCCGGGGCGCTGGTGGACAATCTCATCGCCGTGGCGAAGGGCTGGGGCACGGGCGACGAGGCCACCGTCTGGGTGACCGGCGAGCGCCTGCCGGCCCCGGCGGCGGCCATCGCCAACGCCTACCAGATCCATTGCCTGGAATATGACTGCGTCCATGAGCGCGCGGTCCTGCACCCGATGGCGACCATCCTGGCGGCGCTGTCCGCCTATTGCGAGCGGCGTTCGGCCCAGGGCCGCCCCGTCACGGGCCGCGAGCTGATCCCGGCGCTGGCGGTCGGGGTGGACGCGGCGACCATGCTGGGCATGGCGGCGACCGGGCCCATCCGCTTCTTCCGCCCGGCCATCTGCGGCGCCTTCGGCTGCGCGGCCGCCATCGCGCAGATGGAGGGCTTCGACGAGGAGACCGCCGTCAACGCCTTCGGCATCCTCTACGGCCAGGTCAGCGGCACGCTGCAGCCGCACCTGGAGGGCGTGCCGCTGCTGGGGCTGCAGATCGGCTTCAACGCGCGCGCCTCCATCACCGCCTGCGACCTCGCCAAGGCGGGCTTCATCGGGCCCAAGGACATCCTGACCGGCCGTTATGGCTTCTTTCCCCTCTACGAGGACGGGCAGGCCGGCGACCTGGAATCCACCTGGGCGGGGCTGGGCCGCGACTGGCAGATCGCGAACCTCGCCCACAAGCCCTACCCGTCCGGCCGCCTGACCCACGGCACGGTCCATGGGCTGCGCGAGCTGGAGAGCCGCTTCGGCATCGACCTCGGGGATATCGAGCATCTGACGGCCTACGTCCCGCCGCTGGTCCACCGTCTCGTGGGGCGTCCGGACATGCCGGACCCGGCGCCGAACTACGCCAAGCTCTGCATCCCCTTCGTCGCCGGCAGCTGGGTCGCCAAGCGCCGTTGCGACGTGCCGGACTTCCTGGGTGACGAGCTGCGCAACCCGGCCGTCCATGATTTCGCCGCGCGCGTCACGGTGCTGGAGGACGGCAACCCCGACCAGAACGCCATGTCGCCCCAGCGCTTCATCGCCCGGATGAAGAATGGGCAGACGCACGAGGTCACCCTGCCCTGGATCTACGGCCACCCCGAGGTGCCGCTGACCGAGGCGGAGAACGAGGCCAAGTTCCGCCGCTGCTGGGCCTATGCGCGCGGGCCCCTGGACCCCGCCGGCGCCGACAAGGTGGCGGCCTTCGTCGACCGCATCGAAGAGCAGGCGGACGTGGCCGCCCTCGTCCCGCTGCTGGTGAGGCCGGGATGAGCGCCGACGCCCCCGTAGGTCGCATGGAGCGAAGCGCAATGCGACAAGACCCGGCCCAACGTCGCATTGCGGCTCCGCCTCCATGCGACCTACGGATTTTCCAAGCTAAAGCCCCCGCAGAGGAACCGACCCCATGAGCTATCCCGACTATTTCCAGGCCATGGACCATGCCCGGCTGCGGGCGGACCACCCGATCGGCGAGGAGTTCGTCTCCCGCTTCAAGAGCATGAGCCGCGACGCCCTGCGCGCCCAGCAGGAGCGCATGTTCCAGCGCGTGATGCAGTTCGCCTGGAAGGTGCCCTTCTACCGGCGGCACTGGGGCGCGAAGGGCATCGAGCCCGGCGACATCCGCGGCCTCGACGACCTGCCCAAGCTGCCGACCTACAGCAAGACCGAGCTGATGGCCTCGGTCGCCGAGCACCCGCCCTTCGGCGACTTCCACGGCCTCGACACCTACGCTCCCGACCAGCGCCCGCCCGTCGTCTTCCAGACCACCAGCGGCACGACGGGCCGGCCACAGCCGCTGTTCTTCGGGCCGCGCTCGCGCGAGATCCAGAATTTGCTGCTGGCCCGCCTCTGGCGCTTCCAGGGATTGAAGACCGAGGACGTGATCCACAGCGTCTACGGCCATGGCACCATCAATGGCGGCCACTATGTCCGCGAGGCGGCGCTGCACTGGACCAACAGCATCTTCCTGTCCGCCGGCACCGGCGTGGAGACCCGCTCGGTCACCCAGGTCGAGTATATGCGCGACTTCGGCGCCAGCGTCATCGTCGGCTTCGGCGACTACATCAAGCGCCTGTCGGAAGTCGCGCGGGAGAACGGGATCGAGCCCGGGCGGGACATCAGGATCCGCATGATCTCCGGCCATCTGGGGGCGGAGAGCCGCGAGACCATGAGCGCCGCCTGGGGCGGGGCCGAGGTCTACGACTGGTACGGCGTCGGCGACACCGGCGTCATCGCCGGCGAGGGGCCGGATCGCGCGGGCTTCTACGTCATGGAGGACGCGCAGTTCCTGGAGCTGGTCGACCCCGACACGCTGCAGCCCGTGGCCGAGGGCGGCACCGGCAACATGGTCTGCACCTGCCTCTACAAGGACGACGTCTACCCGATCATCCGCTTCAACACGAACGACCTCAGCCAGTTCATCGACGATCCCTCGCCGATGGGGCTGAATCTGCGGCGTATCAAGGGCTTCCTCGGCCGCAGCGACAACATGGTGAAGCTGCGCGGCATCAACATCTTCCCCGCCGGCATCGGCGTAGTCATCGCCGAGCACCCGGCGGCGGCCGGCGAATATATCTGCCGGGTCGAGCGCCAGGACGGCCGCGACGAGATGATTGTCATCCTGGAGACCAGGGCCGAGCGCTCCGCCGCCCTGGAGGAGGAGTTCAAGGCCCTGCTGCGCCGCCGCCTGGGCGTGGAGATGGGCGTCGAGTTCGCCGGTGTCGGCGAACTGGCGCCGCTGACCGGCATCGAGACCCGGCAGAAGCCGATCCGGCTGATCGACAAGCGGCCGAAAGGGTGAGGCCCGGCGGTTGACCTCCCTTCCGGACGGGCTCAGGGTGGAGTGCGGAACTGGAGCGGCTGGAACGTGGTGCGTGCTTCGACAGGCTCAGCATGAGGGATGATGGATGCCAGGCACTCCTGGCTTTCCGCCCCCAGCTCGCCTGGGAGCAGAACCCACCTCCTCATCCTGAGCTTGTCGAAGGACGCACCCCGCCAACGCTGCCGCCCCTTGCGAAGCGGCCCTTGAGCATGTGAGAGCGCCAGCATGACCGACCCGACCTCCCTCTCCGTCACCGAGCTCTCCCAGGCGCTGGCATCCGGCGCCGTCACCTCGGAGGCGGCGACGCGCGCCTATCTGGAGCGGATCGAGGCGATGGACGGGGAGCTGCGCTGCTACGTCGCCGTCTGCGCCGAGACCGCGCTGGCCGAGGCGGTGGCGAGCGACCAGCGGCGCGCCTCAGGCGATGCGCTGGGGCCGCTCGACGGCGTGCCGGTGGCGGTGAAGGACAATATCGACGTGGCCGGCGTGACCTGCACCGCCGGCATGGAGGTCTACCGCCACCGCGTGCCCGACCGCGACGCCTTCTGCGTCGAGCGGCTGCGCGAGGCGGGTGCGGTGCTGCTGGGCAAGCTGAACATGCATGAGGGGGCGCTGGGCGCCACCACCGACAACCCCTTCTACGGCCGCTGCCGCAACCCGGTGGACCCGGCGCGCACGCCCGGCGGCTCCTCCGGCGGGTCGGGCGCCGCCGTCGCCGCCCGGCTCTGCGCCGCGGCGCTGGGCACCGACACGATGGGCTCGGTCCGCATCCCCGCCGCCTATTGCGGCGTCGCGGGGCTGAAGCCCAGCTACGGGCTGGTCAGCACGGCGGGCGTCGTCAGCCTGTCCTGGACGCTGGACCATGTCGGGCCGCTGGCGCGAACCGTCCAGGATCTCGGTCTGCTGGCGGAAGTTCTGGTCTGGTTCGACCCGGCGGGGGCGGACAGCCGCCCGGCGCCGCCGGGCTGGACCGCCCTGATCGGGCCGGAGCGCCGCTCCCGCCCCTTGTCCGGCCGCCGGCTGGGCCGCCCCGACGCGGTCGACAAGGTGGGCTGCGAACCCGCCGTGCTGGAGGCGTACGAGCACGCGCTGGACGTGCTGCGGGTGCTGGGCGCCGAGATCATTCCCCTGTCCATCGAGGGCTGGGACCCTGGCCCCACCCGCCGCGCCGGGCTGCTTATCTCGGAGGCCGAGGGCTCGATGGCGCACGAGGCGGCGCTGGCCGATCATCCCGAGCAGTTCTCCGACGAGTTCCGCGGCATGCTCACCTACGGCCGCGACGCGAGCGGCCTGCGCCTCGCCAAGGCCTACCGCCGCATCCTCGACGCCGCGCATGCGGTGGACAGCGCCTTCGGGCTGGGCGGCGAGCGGCTGGACGCGCTGGTCATGCCGACCGCGCCGCAGGCCGCCTTCCCCTTCGGCGCGCCCATCCCCCCCAACCAGGCCGACCTCACCGCCATCGCAAACGTCACCGGCCGCCCGGCCGTCTCGGTCCCCATGGGGCTGGACGCGGACGGCCTGCCGCTCGGCCTGCAGTTCGTCGGCGAGAAGGCGGGGGAGCAGGCGCTCCTGCGCATGGCCGCGAGCTTCGAGGCGGCGGTGAGACGGTAAGCATCCCTCTCCCCTTGCGGGAGAGGGAGGGACCCGCCGCGAAGCGGTGGGAGGGTGAGGGGTCGACAGCCAAAGGCTGGCGTTCTCAACGGGCGATCCCGGATCAGCGGTGGAGAACGTCGGGCTGCCGCCCGCCGACCCCTCATCCTCCCACCGCTGCGCGGCGGGCCCCATCCTTCTCCCGCAAGGGGAGAAGGATAACGAAGCCCCTACCCCCGCCAGCCGAACACCGGCTTGCGCTTGGCTAGGAACGCCGTGCGGCCCTCGGCGAAGTCCTCGCCGGAGAAGGCGTCGTCGAAGCGGCGGCGGGTGTCGGGCGTCTCGGAATCGGCGCCGTCGGTGATGGCCTGGATCATGGCCTTGGCGGTACGCACGCTGTATTGCGAGCCCTCGCACAAGGTGCGGGCGTAGAGCAGCGTCTCCTCCTCGAGGTCGCCCGGCGCGAAGAGCCGGTCCACCAGCCCGATCGCCTGCGCCTCCGCCGCGCCGATCAGCCGGCCGGAGAAGAGGATGTCCTTGGCCCGCGCCGGCCCGACCGTGTCGACCAGCTTCTTGGTGTCGCCGAAGCTGTAGGCGACGCCCAGCTTGGCGGGCGTGATGCCGAAGCGGGCATCGTCGGCGGCGAAGCGCAGGTCGCAATGGAGCGCTATGCCGGTGCCGCCGCCGACGCAGACGCCGCGCACCATGGCGATGGTGGGCTTGGACAGGCGCTCCAGCGCCGACTGGCCGGCCCGCACCGCGTCGTTGTAGGCGCGCGAGGTCTCAGGATTGGCGTAGACGGTGCCGAACTCGGCGATGTCGGCGCCGGCGCAGAAGGCCTTCCCGCCGGCGCCCGTCACCACCACCGCCAGCACGTCGCGGTCCGCCTCCAGCTCGGCGACCAGCCGGGGGAGCGCCGTCCACATCTCCAGCGAGATGGCGTTGTGCTTCTCCGGCCGGTTCAGCACCAGGCGGGCGATGGGGCCCTGGACGTCGATCAGGAGGGGCGCGCTGCTCATGCCGTGCTCTCTTGCGGAAAAGGGTGGCCGGCATCATCGACGAAACGCGGCGGCTGTGCAAATCTGTCCGGACAAATCGCTGCGGACCCGCATGGCACGCCTTCTTCTCCCGCTGCTGCTGATCCTGTCGCTGCTGGCCCCGCCCACGATGGCGCAAGGCAGCGACGTGCTGACCGGCCGCGCCGCCGCCAATACGCCGCCGGGCAGCCCCTGGGACCGGCAGTGGGGCCGCTTCCGCGACAACCTCGCCGGCCAGCCGGTGCGCATCGAGTTCTTCCTGCGCTCGGAGCTTGGCGGCGAGGAGGCGATGATCGCAGGGCTGCGGCGCAACCGCATCCAGATCGCCGGGCTGACGCTGCAGGGCCTGTCCTCCGCCGTGCCGGAGCTGGCGGTGCTGACCCTGCCCTACCTGTTCGAGAGCGAGGCCGAGGTCGATTTCGTCTACGAGCATTACCTGACCGCGCCCTTCCGCCGGCTGTTCCGCCAGCGCGGCCTGGAGCTGCTGCAATGGACCGAGGTGGGCTGGACCAACCTCTATGCCGACCGGCCGCTGCTGCTGCCCGCCGACGCCGCGGGGCTGAAGCTGCGCGGCAGCCCCAACCCGGCGGCGCAGGGCTTCCTCTCCGCCATCGGCGCCGACGCCGTGCCGCTGGGCATCGCCGACCTGGTGCCGGCGCTGCAGACCAAGCTGATCCAGGGCGGGCTCTCCGGCGTGGTCTTCCATTTCTTCGTGACGCGGAAATACGCCAGCGACTTCACCCTGACCCAGCACAGCTACGACACCGGCGCGCTGGTCGCCAACGCCGCCTGGCTGGCGCGGGCGACGCCGGAGCAGCGCCGGGCGGTGGCCGACGCCTTCGGCAGCGCCGCGACCACGCGCGGCGAGGTGCGGGCGCTGGTGGCGGGTCAGCTCAAGACCATGGCGGCCGAGGGCGTGCGCGTCCATGTGCTGACGCCGGACCAGCGCGCCCGCTGGGTGGAGGTGACGGCCCCCGTCCATGAGGCGCTGCTGAATGAGCTCGGTGGGGATGCCCGCGCGATCTACGACGCCATCCAGCGCGGCAAGGCCGCCTTCCGTGCCAGCGAGGCTCCCCCGCCCGGCCAGGCGGAGGAGGCCGGGGAGATGATGCTGCCCGGGCCGCCCAAGACGGTGACGCTCGGCGCGGCGGGCGTGCTCGCGCTGGCGCTGGCTGCCTTCGCGCTCGCCGCCCCGGCGCGCTTCCTGGCCGGGCTCGGCCGGGCGGAGAAGGCGCTGTGCCTGGGCGGCTTCCTGATCATGGCGGTGGCGGTCTTCGCCGATGTGGTCTGGCGCACGGTCACCGGGCGCGGCATCGTGGGCGCGCTGCAGCTGGGCGTGGTCGGCATGATCATGTCGGCCTATTTCGGCGCCGGGCTGGCCTCGGCCACCGGCACCCATCTCCGGCCGCGCGCCTTCGACCGGCTGGTCGCCCCGGGCTGGGAGCCCGCCATGGTGCGGCTGCAGGAGGCGCTGACCGGCCTGTTCTGCCTGGGCTTCGCGATCCTCGCCGCCGATGTGACCGCCGACAGCGCCGCCCTGGGCGAGACCTTCCCGGTGCTGCGCGCCGTGCTGTGGCCGGTGCAGGCGGTGCTGCCCCTGGCCTTCCTGGCGCTGGCGCTGCGCCACCTGGTCTACGCGCTCCGGCCCGACCTCAGGCCCGCCGCCGGGGAGGCGAAGGAATGACGGCGCTGCTGCTGGTCCTGCTGCTCCTGCTGCTGCTCTGGCTGCGCCAGCCGGTCTTCGTGCTGCTGGGCGTGGCCGCCGTGCTGGCCTACACGGTCTGGGGCGACGGCGAGGCGCGCAACCTGATCTACGACGTCTGGAACAGCAGCAACTCCGAGGTGCTGGTCTCCATCCCGCTCTTCATCCTGGCCGGCGGCATCATGTCCCGCGGCGCCATCGCCGCCCGGCTGGTGGAGGTGATGCGGGCGCTGGCGCGGCCGATCCCGGGCGGGCTGGCGCTGGCGACCGTGCTGTCCTGCGGGATCTTCGCCGCCATCTCCGGCTCCTCCGTCGTGACCATGCTGGCGGTGGGCTCGATCCTCTACCCGGCATTGCTGCAGAGCGGCTACGACCGCAGGTTCGCGCTGGGCGCGCTCTGCGCCGGCGGCACGCTGGGCATCATCATTCCGCCGTCGATCCCGCTGATCCTCTACGGCATCGCCACCGACACCTCGATCTCCGACCTGTTCCTGGCGGGCTTCGGGCCGGGACTGCTCCTGCTGACCATCTTCGCCATCTACGCCGTCTGGCGGAACCGCCACATGCCGAGCGAGCGCTGGGACGGGGCGGAGATATTGTCGGCGCTGCGGCGCGGCGCGTTCGCCCTGGCCATGCCGGCGCTGATCCTGGGCGGCATCTATTCCGGCATCTTCACCGTGACCGAGGCCGCTGCCGTGGCGGTGGTCTACGCGCTCGCCGTGGAGCTGCTGGTCCACCGGGAGATGAGCCTTTCGGACCTGCGCGACGTGGCGCTGGACACCGGCAAGCTGCTGGGCGGGCTGTTCGTGGTGCTGGCGCTGGCGCTGAGCCTCAACATGTTCCTGACCTACGAGCGGGTGCCGGCGGAGTTGGCGGCGGTGATCCAGGACCATGTGCAGTCCAAGGCGCTGTTCCTGGTCGCCACCAACCTGCTGCTGCTGCTGGTCGGCTGCTTCATGGATGTGGGCTCGGCCATCCTGGTGCTGGCGCCGCTGCTGACCCCGATCGCCGAGGGGTTCGGCATGTCGAAGGTCCATTTCGGGATCATGATGATCGTCAATCTGGAGATCGGCTATTTGACGCCGCCGATGGGCCTGAACCTGATCGTCGCCACCACCGCCTTCCGCGAGCAGTTCGGCACGGTCTGCCGGGCGGTGCTGCCCTGGATCGGGCTGATGCTGCTGGCCCTGGTGCTGGTGGCGCTGTTCCCGGCCATCAGCCTGTTCGCGCTGGGGTGAGGTGGTCGCGAGCCCCTGTGGTTTGTCGCTCTCTCAACCGTCACCCCGGCGGACGCCGGGGCCAGGGGTTGCAGCCATGCACCACCGATGAAGCACCCGTAGGTCGCATGGAGCGGAGCGCAATGCGACATGCTCCGGCCGGGGCGTCGCATTGCGGCTTCGCCTCCATGCGACCTACCGACGCTTCATTGAGCCCACATCGCTGCAACCCCTGGGTCCCGGCTTTCGCCGGGATGACGGGATGAGACTGGCAATGCTGGTCGGCGCCCCATCCCACTGGAATGGACGCAGCCGCACCCCAAAGCGGAAGCCCCCTACCCCTGCCCGTGCCTGAGCGCGCGGAAGTATTTCAGCACGCCCTGCAGCTCGTTGCGCAGCGCCTCGTCCTCGTGCAGGCGGCTCTGCAGGGCGAGGTCGCGCTTGGCGAGGTAGACGACGTGCTCCTTCGGCGGCAGCGCGCGGTAGGAGGGCTTGGGCGCCAGCGTGCCGTCGTCCTGGATGGTCGACATGAAGAAGGACACGCGCATGAACTTCGAGAACAGCTTGTTCCCGGACTCCGCCGGTTCGCGCGAGATGATCGAGCAGATGTAGTAGAGCTTGAAGAAATAGTAGTTGTTGTAGATGCGCTGCACCGTCTCGAACAGCTCCGCCGGGCTGGAGACCTTGGTCACCACCTGCTGGTCCTTGAAGCCGGCGAAGAAGTAGCTGGTGGCCTCGCGGGCGAAGACGAAGGGCTTCTCGCGGGCGACGCTGATGCGCTTGCGGTACTCGGACAGGCCGCGCCCCAGCAGCATCTGCAGCATGCGCCGCTCGACGTCCAGCTCGGGGGGCATGCCCATCAGGAACTCGATCGCCGGCATCAACTGGGCCGGGTGGGTGATGCTGGCCTTGCGGCCGCGCCCCTTGCCCAGCAGCGCGCCCTGGACGTTCTCGATCATCTCCAGCGACTGCCAGCGCAGCCGGGTCAGCAGCGGCACGGTGGCGAAGCCGCTGGCCTGCAGGAACAGCCGCAGATTGTCCCGCCAGCCCTTCTGCGGCAGGTTGATGTAGTCGACGTCGGTGAGCTTCAGCGGCGAGCCCAGGGCCTCGCCGGCGAGCGGCTCGGGGCGGAAATTCAGGCTCCGCCCGAATACGACCCCCCGCGTCTTCCTCTCGCTGCTGGCCAGTGTCATGCGGTGGCGGACCCGTTTCCCACAATGGACAGGGTACGGGCCTTCACCGGCCGCGCCTCCTATCCAAAAGGATGTATAACACTTTCGCGCAAAGGCCAGAACAGCCGATTTTCCGTGGGGTCATTCGGCCGGAATGCACAGACGCAACATTGCGCTTGTGCTTTCATGCCCGTGCATCATCCTCTAAAGGGTAGGACCTGTCGGGAGCCCGATCGGGAACGGAGACGCCGGTGCTGAGCCGGATGAGCACATCGCGGGGCAAGTTCGTGCTGGTCATCGTGCCGATGATCATCGCCTGCACCCTGCTGACCTCCATCGTGTCGGTGCTGATCGGCCAGGGCGACCTGCGCCGCCAGCTGGGCAAGGAGATGGAGCACGTCTCGCGCACCCAGGCGCTGGCGCTGCGCATCCCGGTCTGGAACTACGAGAGCCAGACGCTGCAGAGCATCGCCGAGGCGATGCTGACCAACCCCGCCGTCAGCGCCACCGAGGTACGCGACAATTTCCGCAGCGTCATCGCCCGCGCCGAGCGGCCGCCGGGGCCCGGCAGCACCTGGACCCTGACCACGCCGATCCTGTCGCCCGCCGTCGGCAGCGACGAGGTCATCGGCGAGCTGGTGCTGGTCTACAACGACGATCTGATCCGCAAGGAGGTGGAGAGCCGCCTCTACCGCGACGCGCTGCTGCTGCTGCTGCTGGTCGTCACCATCACCGGCAGCGCCGTGGCCGCCCACCGGCTGACCATGGGAAAGCCGCTGGAGCTGTTCCTGTCGGCCATCCACCGGGCGGAGGACCCGCGCCTGCGCCAGCCGGTGCCGGTGACCTCGCAGGACGAGATCGGCCGCATCATGGCCGCCTACAACCGGCTGCTGGCGAAGCTGGCGGCGGAGGAGAGCGAGCGCACCCGCGCCGCCGACGAGCTGCGCGCCGCCCGCGACCGGGCGGAGACGGCGCTGGCCGACCTGCGCGCCACCCAGCGCTCGCTGATCGAGGCGGAGAAGATGGCCTCGCTCGGCCAGATGGTCGCGGGCGTGGCGCACGAGATCAACACGCCCGTCGGCATCGCGCTCACCGCCGCCTCGCACCTGGCGGACGAGACGCGCAAGCTGAACGCCGCCATGGATGCCAACGCGCTCCGCCGCTCGCAGCTGGAGGAGTATGTGGAGACGGCGGCCGACGCGGCGCGGCTGCTGATGTCGAACATGCACCGCGCCTCCGAGCTGATCCAGAGCTTCAAGCAGGTGGCGGTCGACCGCTCCAGCGACGAGCGCCGCGCCTTCGACCTGAAATCCTACGCCGAGGAGGTGGTGCACAGCCTGGGCCCGCGCCTGAAGCGCACGCCGCACCAGGTGGTGGTGCGCGGCCAGGGGCCCGTGCCGGTGGACAGCTATCCCGGGCCGGTGGCGCAGCTGGTCACCAACCTCATCATCAACGCGCTGGTCCACGCCTTCGACGGCACGCCGGCCGGCACCATCCTGATCGAGGTGGCGGCCCTGCCCGGCGGGCTGGTGGAGCTGCGCATCACCGACGACGGCGCCGGCATCCCCGAGGAGCATCTGGAGCGGATCTTCGAGCCCTTCTTCACCACCAAGCGCGGCGCCGGCGGCTCGGGGCTCGGCATGCACATCTGCTTCAACATCGTGACCCAGACGCTGGGCGGCACCTTCACCGTCTCCAGCCGCTTCGGCGAGGGCACCACCTTCACCGCCCGCTTCCCCGCCGTGGCCCCGCCGCCGGTTCTCCCCACCGCCCGCCCGGCGGACGAGACGGTCGAGCGGGTGGCGTGACGTCTGAGCTTCAAGGCTTGGCTTCCAGGTTCTGATTTCATTGATCCCGTCACCCCGGCGAAGGCCGGGGCCCAAGGGTTGCAGCGGGATGCGACCCATGAAGTGCACCCCACGCGCGGGATAGATGATCCAGCAGGTCGCAAAGCCGGCTTCATCGGCTTTTCATTGCTGCAACCCCTGGATCCCGGCCTCCGCCGGGATGACGGTAAAGTGACGTAGCGCTTGATCAGGACCCAGGGATCGGGCGTCAAATCCCCTCACAGGGCGCGCGGTCTCTGCTACCCTCCCGCAAAACCAACGCAGGGAGCGCCTACCCGTGTCGATCCGACTGTCCCGCCGCACCGCCCTCCTCTCCTCCGCGGCGCTCGCCGCCATGGCCGCGCTGAGCCCGGCCCTGGCGCAGACCCAGGGCGTGGCCCAGCCCGGCCCCGAGGATGCCCGCTTCGCCGACCTCGCCAAGCGCTATCTCGACGGCACCTTCCGCCTGTCGCCCATCACCGCCACCCAGACCGGCGACCACCGCTTCGATTCCGAGCTGGACGACCTGTCCGCCGCCGGCCGCAAGGCGGCGCTGGACTTCGCCAAGGGCATCCTGGCCGATCTCGGCAGGATCGACCGCGCCGGCCTGTCGCGCGAGAACCAGGTGGACGCGGCGATCCTGGACAACGCCCTGCGCTATTCGATCTGGACCGAGGAGCAGCTGCGGAACTGGGCCTGGGACCCGCTGGTCTACAGCCAGCTGGCCGGCGGCGCCGTCTACGGGCTGATGGCGCGCGACTTCGCGCCGGTCGAGCAGCGCCTGCGCGACGCCACCGCCCGCATGGAGAAGCTGCCGACCCTGTTCCGGCAGATGCGCGAGAACATCGAGGTGGCGAAGGTTCCCTCTATCCATGCCGAGACTGTCGCCAAGCAGAACAAGGGCGTGCTGTCGCTGATCGACGAGCTGGTCATGCCCGCCGCCGCCAAGCTGCCGGCCGCCGACCGCCAGCGCCTGGACGCCGCCGTGGCGACCCTGCGCAAGGCGGTGGAGGAGCACCAGGCCTGGCTCGACAAGACGCTGGTGCCGGGCGCCAAGGGCGAGTTCCGCATCAGCGCCGAACTCTACGACCGCAAGCTGGCCTTCGCCCTGAACTCGCCGCTGGACCGCAAGGAGATCCGCCGGCGGGCCGAGGCGGCGCTGACCGCCACCCGCGCCGACATGTACAAGGTCGCCCAGGGCGTGCTGAAGGGCCGCGCGGGCGCGCCGTCCGCCCCGGACAATCCCACGCCGGAGCAGCAGCAGGCCGTCATCGCCGCGGCGCTGGAGCTGGCCTATGCCGACCGGCCGGCGCGCGACAAGGTGGTCGCGGTGGCCGAGAAGACGCTGGAGGACACCACCGCCTTCGTGCGCAGGAAGGACCTCATCACCCTGCCGGACTCGCCGGTGAAGATCATCCTGATGCCGGAGTTCCAGCGCGGCGTGGCGGTCGCCTATTGCGACAGCCCGGGCCCGCTGGAGAAGCATCTCGCCACCTTCTACGCCGTCTCCCCCATCCCCGAGGACTGGACGGCGGAGCAGGTCGACAGCTTCCTGCGCGAGTACAACACCCGCTCCATCGAGGAGCTGACGGTGCACGAGGCCATGCCCGGCCACTTCGTGCAGATCGCCCACGCCAACAAGCACCCCTCGGTGCTGCGCGCGGTGCTCAGCTCCGGCCCGTTCGTCGAGGGCTGGGCCGTCTATGCCGAGCGCGTCATGGCCGACGAGGGCTACCGGGACGGCGATCCGCTCTACCGCCTGATCCAGCAGAAATGGTACCTGCGCGCCATCGCCAACGCGATCCTGGACCAGGCCATCCATGTCGACGGCATGACCCGCGAGGAGGCCATGAAGCTGATGGTGGAGACCACCTTCCAGCAGGAGCGCGAGGCCGCCGGCAAGTGGGTCCGCGCCCAGCTCAGCTCCAGCCAGCTGCCGACATACTTCGTCGGCTACCAGGAGCACGCCGACCTGCGCGTCGAGGCCGAGAAGCGCTGGGGCAAGGACTTCGCCCTGAAGCGCTATCACGACACGGTCCTGTCCTTCGGCTCCCCCCCGGTGCGCTTCGCCCGCGCGCTGATGTTCGGGGAGGCGGTGAAGGCTTGATGAGGCTTGGCCCATCCCCTGCTCAAGGGCCGGGGATGGGTCGGCAGCGTTGCCGGGGTGCGGCCTTCGACAGGCTCAGGCTGAGGAGGTGGGTGACGCTCCGTAGGTTGCATGGAGCCGCAGGCACAATGCGACATGCTCGGACCGTGGAGCGTCGCATTGCGGCTTCGCCTTCATGCGACCTACGGACCGGCCCGAAACCCGAGCCGTGCCTGGCGTACCCCATCCCTCATGCTGAGCCTGTCGAAGCACGCAGGCGGGCTCAGCCTCTCCCTTCTCCGACCATCGGAGAGGCGGCCCTCAATCCTCCCCCTTGAAGATCCCCACCACCGGCTGTCCGCCCTCGACTAGGCGCGCCCGGTACATGCCGGAGGTGTTGAAGCTCCAGGCGACCTGCCCGTCCGGCGCCAGGGCCACCACGCCGCCGTCGCCACCCAAGGCGGTGACGCGCTTCTGGATCACCTCGTCGGCGGCGTCCTGGAGCGACATACCCCTATACTCGACCAGGGCGCAGATCTCACGGGCGACGCCGAGGCGGATGAAATACTCGCCGGTGCCGGTGGCCGAGACGGCGCAGGAGGCGTCGGACGCGTAGGTGCCGGCGCCGATCACCGGCACGTCGCCGACCCGGCCCCAGAGCTTGGCGGTGGTGCCGCCGGTGGAGGTGCCGGCCGCGACATGGCCCGCGCGGTCCAGCGCCACCACGCCGACCGTGCCGAACTTGCGGTCCTCCGGCCAGGCGTCCGACACCTGCGCGGGCTCGGGCGGCGCGCCGGCGGGGCGGGCGGGGATCGGCAGGTTGCGCTGGGCCAGACTCTTCTTCAGCGACTGCCAGCGCCGCTCGGTGAAGAACCAGGCGGGCTCCGCGCGCTCCACCCCCTGCGCCTGGCCGAACTTCTCGGCACCCTGGCCGATCAGCATGACGTGCGGCGACTTCTCCATGACGGCGCGGGCCAGCGTGATCGGGTTCTTCGTGCCGGTGACGCTCGCCACCGCGCCGGCCTTCAGCGTGGCGCCGTCCATGATGGCGGCGTCCAGCTCGTTGCGGCCATCGGCGGTGAAGACGGCGCCGCGGCCGGCGTTGAACAGCGGGTCGTCCTCCAGCCCGCGCACCACCGCCTCGACCGCGTCCAGGGCCGAGCCGCCCCGGTCCAGCACCGCCCGGCCCCGCTCCAGCGCCGCGTTCATGGCGGCACGGTAGGCGGCCTCGGTCTCCGGCCCCATGGTCTCCCGGTCCATCACCCCCGCCCCGCCATGCACGGCGAGCGCCCAGGCCGGGCGCTTGGCCGGCGGCTGTGAGGCGCAGCCGGCGAGGAGGGCGGCGGCGAAGAGCGCGAGGGCGGTACGGCGGATCATGGGCGGACTCCCCAGGGGTTCGTTGCCCGCGTCATAGCACGCCCTGCGCCCCATATCCTTCTCCCCTTGAGGGCAAGGGACAACCTCACGCCCCCGGCACGGCACATCCCCGCTGCACCGCCGGCCGGGCGGCGACCTCCCCGTACCAGCGCTCCAGCCGGGGCAGGCCCGACAGGTCGGCGCCCATGCGCTTGAGCGTGGCGACGACGGTGAAGGCGGCGATGTCGGCGATGCCGTACGCCTCGCCCGCCAGATACGTACGCTCCGCCAGCATGTCCTCGAGGAAGCGCGCGTTCGCCGCCGCGCGGGCCAGCATGGCGGCGCCGGCGTCCGGCATCTTCTCGTCCGCCATGTAGCTGAGATAGAAGGCGGCGCCGATGCCGGGCTGCACGTCGGTGGCGGCGACGTACATGGCTTCCAGCGTCCGGGTGCGGCCCGCCGGGTCGGACGGGATCAGCCGCCCGGCCTTGTCGGCGAGATATGTGAGCATCGCCAGCGACTGGGTCAGCACCACCCGCTCCCCGCCCGGGCCGTCCGGGTCGACCAGTGTCGGGATGCGGCCGGTGGGGTTGAGGGCGAGATAGGCCGGGTCGCGCTGCGCTCCCTTCGCCAGATCCACCCAGTGCAGCCGGTAGGGGATGCCCAGCTCCTCCAGCAGGATGCGCGGCCGCTGGCCGTTGCCGGTGTCGTAGGAATAGACCTCGATCATCGCATCCTCCCGATTTGCCCTAATGATAGATCATTGAGGCAGGTTGCGCGATGCGCCGAGCGGCCTATGATCCGGGGACGCGATCCCGAGAGGAAGCCCATGTCCCTGCCGCACCCCAACAACGGGCCCGACCATGGCAAGGTCGTCGCCGCCACCATCGTGACCAACGATCTGGCGGGCCATGCCGCGCTCTATGGCGAGTATCTGGGATACCGCGAGGAGTGGCGCGGCACCGTCCCGCCCGAGCTGGCGGCCCTGTGGGGAGCGCCCATGGCGGCGGCCGCGCCGATGGCGGTGCTGCGCAGCGCTGCCGGGACCGAGAGCTGGCTGAGGCTGGTGGAGGACCCGGGAGCGGAGCCGCAGCCCGCCATGCGCACCTATGGCTGGTCGGCCATGGAGGTGGCGGTGGAGGATTGCGACGCGCTGGAGGCGCCCTTCCGCGCCGGCCCGTGGGAGATCCTGGGCGCGCCGGCCGACCTGTCCTTCACCGACGCCATCCGCGCCATGCAGGTGGTCGGGCCGATGGGCGAGGTCTTCTACCTGACCGTGATCAAGCGCCCGGTCCCCGGCTTCGACCTGCCGGTGCCCGAGGCGAAAATCGACCGGCTGTTCGTCCAGATCCTGGGCTGCGACGATGCGGAGCGTGCCCGCGACTTCTACGCCGCCCTGTTCGACGTCCCGGCCGGCCCGGCCTTCGACGCGGTGATCCGGGTGGTCAACCGCAGCCACGGCCTGCCCCCCGACCACAAGATCAGGCTGGGCACCGTCACGCTGGGCGGCAAGTCGCTGGTGGAGATCGACCGCTTCCCCGAGGGCACGACGGCACGGCCCGCCGGCCCGCTGGGCCTGACCCCGGCCACATCCGTCGCCAGCTACTACGCCGCCTCGCTGGACACTATCCGTGCCGACTGGCTGGCGCCGCCCGCCCGCATCGACCTGCCCTCCTGGGAGGGGCGCCGCACCGGCTGCCTGCTGGGCCCGGCGGGGGAACGGGTGGAACTGCTGGAGATCGGCTGAAGCGGCCTCCTCCCCGCCCGGCCGCGTCTGGTATAAGGGGAAGAGCTCAGGGGAGGATTGCATGGCCAGCGTGACCGACGGCGGGATGCGGACCGGCATGGGCACGGCGGCCCCGGCCCTGCCGCGCAGCCCCCTGCCGCGCAGCCATGCCGGCCGCAGCGCCGCGCTGACCCTGCTGGGGCTGGCGCTCGCCGCCGGCTATTGCCTGGCCCACGACTGGTTCCAGGGCCTTCCCGGCGATGCCGGCATCGCGCTGCGCTGGGGCCTGGCGAGCGTCCTGCCCTGGGGCGCGGTGTGGCTGGCGGTCGGCAGCCTGCCGCAGGAGCGCGGCTGGCCGCGCGCGCTGGGGCTGGCGCTGCTGTGCCTGGGCGGCATGGCGATGGTCGCGGCCGCCCGCAGCCTGGCGATGGCCGACATCGCCGAGCCGAGCCTGCCCGGCTTCATGCGCCAGCTGCACACGCAGCTGCCGGTAGCGGGGCTGGTGGCCCTGGCCGGCTGGTGGCTGGGTCGGGAGACGTCGGACGACGCGCGTCCCCTGGCGCCCGCCCAGCCTTTCATCGAGACGGCTCCCCAAGACCGACCCGAACCCACGTCCGAACCGGCGCCGCTGCTCGACCTGACCCGCGCCGACGGGTCGCGGGTGTCGGCGGCGGAGATCGACTGGGTTGGCTCGGCCGGCAACTATGTCGAGGTGCATCTGCCCGGCGGCGCGCTGCTCTGGCGCCGGCCGCTGCGCGAGGTGGAGGCGATGCTGGCGCCGCACGGCTTCCTGCGCGTCCACCGCACCGCCCTGGTCGCCCGCGACCGCGTGCTGCGGCTGGAGGGCGCCGCGCTGCTGCTGCGCTGCGGCACCCGCATCGCCGTGGGCCGCAACCACCGCTCCGCTGTCCGCGCGGCGCTGGGCTGACCGCGCCGTTCGTCCCACGCCCGTCGCCGTTCGTCCCCGCCCCCGGGCGTTCGTCCCGCGCCCGCGCGCGTCCATCCCCCGGCGGTTGAAGCCCCGACGCCCCCTCCCCTAGCTGAGCGCGACAGCCCCTCAGCCCCGGGAGAGCCCCATGCCCCTAACCCTCACCGTCAACGGCGCGCCGCGGAGCGTGGCGGCCGAGCCCGACATGCCGCTGCTCTGGGCGCTGCGCGACCTGTTGGGCCTGACCGGCACCAAATATGGCTGCGGCCAGGGTCAGTGCGGCGCCTGCACCGTGCTGGTGGACGGGCAGGCGGTGCGCAGCTGCCAGCTGTCCTTGCGCGATGTCGGCGCCGCCCCCGTCACCACCATCGAGGGGCTGTCGCCGGACGGCGGACATCCGCTGCAGCGCGCCTGGGTAGCCGAGGCGGTGGCCCAGTGCGGCTATTGCCAGACCGGCATGATCATGGCCGCCGCCGGGCTGCTGGCCGCCAACCCGCGCCCCACGGCGGAGCAGGTGGCGCAGAGCATCGACAATCTCTGCCGCTGCGGCAGCCACCCGCGAGTCGTGCGGGCGGTGCTGGCAGCATCCGGGACCGTGTGAGGCCGGCCATGGACACGCTCACCCATCCGACCCGCCGCGGCTTCCTGCGCACCATCGCGCTCGGCACCGGCGGCCTGCTGCTGGCGCCCGACCTGCTCGCCCTGCCGCCCCAGGCCGCCGAGTTCAACCCGCACCTGCTGCTGATGCTGGACAGTTCGGGCCGCATCCGCCTGACCCTGCGCAAGGTGGAGATGGGCCAGGGCGCCCATGCCGGACTGCGGGCCCTGGTGGCGGGCGAGCTGGACGTGCCGCCGGAGCGGATCGAGCTGGTGCAGTCGACCTCCGACCCGAAGTTCGGCCAGATCCTGACCGGCGGCAGCTTCACCCTGGCCGGCGGCTGGCTGGCCTTCCGCCCGGCCATCGCCACCGCCCGGCTGCTGCTGCTGCGCGCCGCCGCCGCGCGCTGGAATGCGCCGGTGGAGACTCTCTCCACCGCGAGCGGCACCGTGCTGCACCCGGACGGCCGAGGCCTGCCCTATGCCGAGCTGGTGGCGGACGCCGCCCGGCTGCCCGTGCCGAAGCCCGAGGAGGCGACCCCCCGGCCGCTCTCCGCCCACAAGCCGCTGGGGCGGGAGGCGTCCTACCCCTACCACGCCGCGATCGTGCGCGGTCGGGCCGCCTACGGCATAGACCAGCGCCTGCCGGGGATGCTCTACGCCTCGCTGGAGCGCTCCCCCGTCATCGGCGGCTCGATCGCCATGGTCGACGCCGAGGCGGCGAAGCGCGTGCCGGGCGTGGTCGACGTCGTCACCCTGCCCGGCAACGCTTGGCCAAGCCAAGACCATGTCCGCGCCGCCGTCGCGGTGCTGGCGGAGAACGGCTGGGCCGCCCAGCGCGGCCGGGCGGCCCTGACGATCGAGTGGACGGACGGCCCGCACGGCACCTTCGACAGCGCGGCCGAGCAGGCGGAGATGGCGACGCGCTGCGACGCACCCGGCCTGCCCTGCCGCCGCGAGGGCGATACCGCGCGCGCGACGGCCGCGCCCAGGGGGATGAAGAGCCTGGAGGCGCTCTACCGCTTCCCCTATGTCGCCCATGCCCCGATGGAGCCGCCCAACGCGCTGGCCTGGGTGCGCGACGGGCGGGCTGAGGTCTGGACCGGCACGCAGCGCCAGCGCCGGCTGCACAACGCGCTGATGCGCGAACTGAACCTGTCCGCCGACCGGGTGCTGGTGCACACGCCCCTGCTGGGCGGCGGCTTCGGCCGGCGGCTGGAGGTGGATTACGGGCTGGAGGCGGCGCTGCTGTCCCGCGCCGTCGGCCGGCCGGTGCAGGTGCTGTGGACCCGCGCCGACGATCTGGCCTGCGGCCTCTACCGCCCGGCCTCCTCCCACAAGGTCGCGGGCTGGCTGGACAAGGGCGGGCAGGTCGGCGGCTATCTGCACCGCATCGCCGCCCAGTCCGTCTTCGGTCAGCAGGAGCCCAAGCTGCTGACGCCGGAGGGCGCCGACTTCTCCATGAGCATACCCATGGCAACCTACGGCTACGCCGTGCCGAACCTGTCCTTCGAGCAGCACCCCATGCCCGCCCGGGTGCCGGTCGCCTGGTGGCGCGGCACCACCAGCACCACCGCGCAGGTGGTGCATGAATGCTTCATGGACGAGCTGGCCGCCCTGGCCGGCGAGGACCCGCTGGCCTTCCGCCTGCGCCACCTGCCGCCGGGCCGCGTCTCCAAGGCCGCCTATACCAAGGGCGAGGAGCCGTCCTTCACCGCCGATCTGATGCGCCGGACACTGAAAGCGGCGGCTGAGGCCGCGAACTGGGGCACGCCCCTGAAGGGCGGCGCCCGGGGCATCGCCGGCGGCATGTACGATTGCCCCGCGACCTACACGGCCTGCGTCGCGGATGTGGTGCTGGAGAACGGGAAGCCGCGCGTCACCCGCCTGGTGGTGGCGACGGAGTGCGGCCTGGCGCTGACGCCCGATATCGTGAAGGCGCAGCTGGTCGGCGGGGCCGTGTTCGCGCTGGGCAGCGTCCTCGGCCAGGAGATCACGTTCGCCGGGGGCCGCGTCCAGCAGAGGGACTTCGCCGCCTTCCCCCTGCCGGGCTTACGCGACCTGCCGGAGATCATGCCGGTGATCCTGGAGAGCGACCGCGCGCCCAACGGCATCGGCGAGCCCTGCATCCCCATCGTCACGGCCGCCGTGATGAACGCGGTGTCGGCCGCGACGGGGAAGCGCGTCAGGAGCCTGCCGCTGGGGGTTTGAGGGAGGTCGGGCTACTCCCCATCCTCCCCACCACCGTCACCCCGGCGAAAGCCGGGGCCCAGGGGTTGCAGCCATGCTCCATTGATGAAGCGCACCCGTAGGTCGCATGGAGCTTAGCGCAATGCGACGCCGCACCATTGGAAATGTCGCATTCCGGCTTCGCCTGCATGCGACCTACAGGTGCTGCATTGGGCGCGGTGCGCTGCAACCCCTAGGTCCCGGCTTTCGCCGGGATGACGGACTGAGAGTCACATGGGGCGGAGCTCCACACTCCCCCTCAGCGCGTCCCCTCGGCCGAGCCGGCGGCCGGCACCGGTTCGGCCGCGGCGGCGCTGGTGGTGCGGGCCAGGGCGGGGGCGCCGCCCTGCGACAGCAGGGTCAGGGCCTGGGCCAGCTGCACGTCGTTGGCCGGGTCGGGGCGCTCGCCCCACGGCACCGGGGCCGCGTCGGGCGCGCCCAGCACGAAGTCCGGGGTGATGCCCTGCTCGTGCACCTGGTGGCCGGCCGGCGTCAGGTAGCGGGCGGTGGTGAGGCGGATGGCGCCGCCGCCCGGCACCGGGCGGGTGGACTGGATGACGCCCTTGCCGTAGGTGCGGGCGCCGACCAGCAGGGCGCGGCGGTTGTCCTGCAGCGCGCCGGCCAGGATCTCGGCCGCCGAGGCGGAGTTCTTGTTAACCAGCAGCACGATGGGCAGGCCGCCGGTGTCGTCGCCGGCATTGGCCTCGATGATCTCGCCATCGCGGTTGCGCGACCGGGTCTCCAGGATGCGGCCGCGCTCCAGCAGGGCGTCGGCCAGCTTCACGCAGGCGTCGACCAGCCCGCCGGGATTGTCGCGCAGGTCGATGACCAGGCCGCGCGGCCGGCCCTGGGCCGAGATCTGGCGCAGCGCCGCCTGGAAGCCCGGCACGGTCTGCTGGTCGAACTTGGCGATGCGGACATAGCCGAAGCCGTCGATATTCTTGCCGCCGACGGACGGCACGGTGATGGCCTTGCGCACCAGCCGCAGGTCGCGCCGGGCGCCCTCGCCGGCGGCGAGCGTCAGCGTCACGGCGCTGCCCTCCTCGCCGCGGATCAGGGTGCGCACCTGGTCGGCGTTGAGGCCGGCCAGCGGCTTGCCGTCGATGGCGAGGATGCGGTCGCCGCTGCGCAGGCCGGCCTGGGCGGCGGGGCCGTCGGTGAAGCTCTCGGCGATCTCGGCGCCCTCGGGCTTCACGTTGAAGCGGATGCCGACGCCGACCAGCGAGCCCTGGTTGTCGGCCTGCACGTCGCGGTACTGGCCCTCGTCATAATATTTGGACCAGCGGTCGCGGCCCACCATGGCCTGCACGGCGATCTCGGCCAGCTCGCGCTCGGACAGCGGCTCGACATAGCGCTCGCGCACCTCGCGCAGCGCCCGGACGAAGAGCTGCACGGCGTCGCCCTCGGTGAAGCGGGTCTGCTCGCCCGATCCCGCCTGGTGGGCCGGTCCGGCGCTGGTCTCCTGGGCCGGCGCTGCGGCCGGGAGGAGGACGGCGGAGAAGACGGCGGCGAGAAGGATGCGGCGGAGCGTCATGGGCCTCGGGTCCTGCTGGGGCGGCGCCCTCGGGCGGCGCCGGTCACGAGCCGAGTATCCGCAGAGAATGCTTAACGGATTATCTCCAAAGGCTTCGCTGGAAGAGGTATGCACACGAGGTCACAGCCCCGCCCCCGCCTTGCCCCCGCCGTGACGGGCGGCGGCCGATCTGGTAAGAGCGGGGGACCGCAGCCAGGCCGTCCCGCCATGCCCAAACCCGCGCCCCAGAAATCGCACAAGCCCTCCCCCGCCGACCCGCCGGTGCGCCTCGCCGACGGGCTGGACCGCGCCGCCATCGCGGCACGGCTGGCCGAGCGCGGGCGGGTGCACATCCCCGGCATCCTGCGGCCCGACTGCGCGGCGCGGCTGCGCGACTGCCTGGAGCGCGAGATCGCCTGGAACGCCACCTTCAACGACGGCGCCAAGGTGCATACGCTGCACCCGGTGCAGCAGGCGGCCATGAGCCCGGAGCAGCTCGCAATCATCCGGAACTTCGCGCACGAGCGCGCCCGCACCGGCTTCCAGTTCCTGTTCCGCAACTTCCCCGTTGCCGACGTGGACCGCGCCGCGGCGGGACCCGACCTCTACGTCTTCCGGGTGTTCGACTTCCTGAACGGGCCGGAATTCCTGGCCTTCGCCCGCGAGGTGACGGGCATGGCGGAGATCGCCCTGGCCGACTGCCAGGCGACGCTGTACCAGCCCGGCGACTTCCTGACCCGCCATACCGACCTGGGCACCGCCCAGCAGAAGCGCCGCGCCGCCTATGTGCTGAACATGACGCGCGACTGGCGCACGGAATGGGGCGGGCTGCTGGAGTTCACCGACGCGGCCGGCCATGTGGTGGAGGGATTCTGTCCCGGCTTCAACGCGCTGAACCTGTTCCTGGTCCCGACCCCCCACCAGGTCAGCTACGTCGCCCCCTTCGCCGTCGGCGGCCGCTACAGCCTGACGGGATGGCTGCGGGAGCGGTGAGGAGGCCGGGGCGGCCCCGGTCGCATCGGGCAGACAAGCGTCCCGCAACTTCCAATGGCGATCTTTTTCCGCGCTTGCCCGGCGCGCGTGCCGGCCTAGCTTGCTGTGTCGGAGGCCCGAACCGGATACCGGCGGGGCGGAGAAGGACTGGACACCATGCCCCAACGCCTCATGCTCGCCGTGAACCTGATCCGCGACGCGGCCACCACAGCCCCGGCCGACCTGGCGCCCGACCTCCGCCGCGCCGCCGAGACGGTCAAGGCCCTGGCGGAGCGGATGGCGGCGGCCAAGGGCCAGGCACTGGACCTGCCGCGCTACAACATCGCCCTGGCCGACAAGCTGCTGCTCATCGCCCGCGGCCTGGACAGCGAGGAGCTGGGCCGGGCGGAGCGGGCGTGAGGCGACGCAACGGAAAAAGGCCGGGGAAAACCCCGGCCCTCGGGTATCAAGTCGACGCAAATTACTCCAGGTAGGCGGAGGCCGTTTGCTGCAGGCGATCCGCGTAACCGTAGATGTCCTCCAGCCGCTCGATCTTGATCCGCTCCTCGTCCTTGCCGTTGAAGAGCCCGAGATATTTGATGGATTTGGAATTGAAGTGCAGCCGCGCCAACGGGCGGCGGTTGTTGTCGTCCACCAGAATGGCGCAGTAGGACTTGGCGTCCCGCATCACGATGCGCTCGGCCTTGATGGTGCTGCGGACCAGCGCCTTGATGATGTGGAACGCCTCCACCTCCTCCTCGGTCGTCACCACCTCCGGATCGGCGGTTGCCGCAGCCGCCTGGGGCACGGCGATCTCCGACACTGGCACGACCGGCGGGCGGGCGCCGCTGCTGACCTCCAGCGCCGAGGTCAGGCGCTCATTCACCATGTCGCGCACCGCGTCCCGGATGGCCGCGCCGACCAGGGGCGCGAACTTCTCTTTCACCTTCTGTGTGAAGCTGCCCTCGAAGACCCGGCTCACCAGGATCTTCATGAACTCCTCGGAAGGCTGGGCGATCTCCTTGAGGAACTCGGACTTGATCGCCGAGCTGTACTTGAGATTGCTGGCCGTGGAAAGGATTACGGACTCGTCGAAATGCTCGCAGCGGAACTTCTGCAGTTCCACGAGATCGTCGGAACGGTGGTTCAGCAGGTCGAATTGGAAGAATGGCCGCTGGTCCATCTTGTTGGGCGCGTCGAGATCGCTGAAGAACCAGTATTCGATGCCGTTCGTCAGGATCGCGAACCGCGCCTCGGTCACAGAGAAGTACCGGTAGAGCTGGCTCATATGGGTCGTGGCCAGGTTGGTGCCGCAGCCTTTGCACTCCACCAGCACCGAAATCTTGCCGCCGATTTTGATGGCGTAATCGACCTTCTCGCCCTTCTTCAACCCGACATCGGCGGTGAACTCCGGCACCACGATCTCCGGATTGAAGACGTCGAAGCCCAGCGCGTTCAGGAACGGCATGACGAAGGCGTTCTTGCAGGCTTCCTCCGTCTGCACACTCGCACGCTGCTTTTCGGCCCGCGTCGCCAACGCCTTGATACGATCCGGGAAATCCATCCTACCGCTCCGCTGGTGCCGTTGAATTGATTGGCATCTTATGCGTGTGCGGTGCGGCGAGGCAATAGGTGCATGCAACTCCGGGGCGAGCAGCCATGTCGCACACGCGAATGCCAAAGAAGAAGGGCCGGGGTTTCCCCCGGCCCTTCCCACACTCAACCAGCGTCCCGAAGCCTCACGCCGCGAAGGGCGGCAGGGGCTGGGGGCCGGCGGCCTGTTCGATCACGCCGGCGACGCGGAACAGCGTCTCCTCGTCGAAGGGGCGGCCCAGCAGCTGCAGGCCCAGCGGCAGACCGTCGGATGCCAAGCCCGCCGGGACGGAGATGCCGGGGATGCCCGCCAGGTTCGCCGGCACCGTGAACACGTCGTTCAGGTACATGGCGATCGGGTCGTCCATCTTCTCGCCGATGGCGAAGGCCGTGCTCGGGGCGGTCGGCGTCAGGATGACGTCGCACTGCTCGTAGGCCTTGGTGAAGTCCTCGGCGATGCGGGCGCGCACCTTCTGGGCCTTCAGATAGTAGGCGTCGTAATAGCCGGCCGACAGCACGTAGGTGCCGATCATGATGCGGCGCCGCACCTCCTTGCCGAAGCCGGCGGCGCGGGTGTTGGCGTACATGTCGGCGAGGTCCTTGCCCTCGACCCGCTGGCCGAAGCGCACGCCGTCGTAGCGCGCCAGGTTCGAGGAGGCCTCGGCCGGCGCCACGATGTAGTAGGTCGGCAGCGCGTACTTGGTGTGCGGCAGGCTGATCTCCACCGGCACGGCGCCGGCCGCCTTCAGCCACTCGATGCCCTGCTGCCAGATCCGCTCGATCTCGGCCGGCATGCCGTCGACGCGGTATTCCTTGGGAATGCCGACGCGCAGGCCGCGGATGTCGCCGGTCATGGCGGCGGCGAAGTCCGGCACCGCCACGTCGGCGCTGGTGCTGTCCTTCGGGTCGAAGCCGGACATGCTGCGCAGCATGATGGCGGCATCGCGCACGGTGCGGGTCATCGGGCCCGCCTGGTCCAGCGAGCTGGCGAAGGCGACGATGCCCCAGCGCGAGCAGCGGCCGTAGGTCGGCTTGATGCCGACGCAGCCGACGAAGCTCGCCGGCTGGCGGATCGAGCCGCCGGTGTCGGTCGCGGTGGCGCCCAGGCAGAGGCGCGCCGAGACGGCCGCGGCCGAGCCGCCCGACGAGCCGCCCGGCACCAGCTGCCGGTCGAAGGTCACCTTGCCGTCGGCGCCCTTGCTGGGCTTCGACCAGGGGCTGATCACCGGCCCGAAGGCGCTGGTGATGTTGGCCGAGCCCATGGCGAACTCGTCCAAATTCAGCTTGCCCAGCATGACGCCGCCGTCGCGGAACAGGTTCGCGGTGACGGTGCTCTCATAGGGCGGGACGAAGCCCTTCAGGATGTTGCTGGCGGCCGTGGTCTGCACGCCCTCGGTGCAGAACAGATCCTTGATGCCCAGCGGCACGCCGTCGAGCGGCCGCGCCTCGCCCTTGGCGTAGCGCGCGTCCGCCGCCTTGGCCTGCTCCAGCGCCAGCTCCGGCGTCTCGACGATGAAGGCGTTCAGCGGGCGGGCGGCCTCGATGGCGCGGACATGCGCCTCGGTCAGCTCCACCGCGGTGAACTGCTTGTCCTTCAGGCCCGACAGGGCCTCGGACATGCTGAGATGGGTGAGGTTCGACGCCATCACTCGACAACCTTCGGAACGGAGAAGAAATGCTCGGCGGCGTCGGGGGCGTTCTTCACGACCTTGTCGGGATAGCCGCCGTCGTTCACCACGTCGGGGCGGCGGCGCAGCGAGACGTTCAGCACGCTCGACATGGGCGCCACGCCGTCGGTGTCGACCTCGCCCAGCTGCTCGACCCACTTCAGCAGCCCGTCCAGCTCGCCGGCCAGGCTCTCCTGCTCCGCCTCGGGGACCTTGATGCGGGCGAGATGCGCGATCCTCGCCACTGTGGCCTTGTCGAGCGACATGGTGCTAAGTCTCTCACCGTAAGGAAATTCAGGCCCGCCGGAGGTCCCCCAGGGGGCCTTTGGCCGGGCGGCGCGGAAGGTATCACCCGCTATGGCGATCCGCAACCTCACGGAACTGGCCGGCATGCTGCCCCGGAACGGGCGGCTGATGGGGCTCGATCTGGGCTCCACCACCATCGGTCTGGCGATCTCCGACCCAGGGCTGAAGGTCGCCTCGCCCGTCGGCACCATTGCCCGCAAGAAGTTCACGGTCGACATCCAGGAGCTGCGGCGCGAGCTGAAGGGCCGCGGCGTGGCCGGCTTCGTCATCGGGCTGCCGGTCAACATGGACGGCAGCGAGGGGCCGGCCGCCCAGTCGGCCCGGCAGTTCGCCCTCAACCTGATCGAGCGGGCCGACCTGCTGGGCCAGGTCGCGGAGATCGCCTTCTGGGACGAGCGCCTCTCCACCTCGGCGGTGGAGCGGATGATGATCGGCTGGGACATGACCCGGAAGCGGCGCGACGAGGTCGTGGACCGCATGGCCGCCGCCTATATCCTCCAGGGCGCGCTGGACTTCCTGCAGCGGCAGAAGGAGCAGGAGGCCGGGGAGCCCGACGCCGACGATGCCGGCGGCCCGGACGGGGCCGAGGACTGAGCCTCAGGCCTTGCGCGTGACGCCGCCCGGCTTGGGCGCCGCGCCGCCATAGGCGCGCTGCGCGTCGTCGCCGCGCTTCATCGCCTCCATCAGCTTCTGCGCGAACTGGCCGCCATCGTGGCGCGCCTGCAGGAAGGACATGACGGCGGCGCGAGCCGCCTCCTTGTCGTAGGGCACCATCTCCGGCTCGGGCTCGGGCGCCGGCTTGGCCTTGCCGGACTGGATCGCCTCCGCCGCCTGCCCCGCCCGCTCCAGCAGGTCGGGGTCCAGGCGCTCGCGGATGGCGCGCATCTGGCGCAGCAGCTCGTCGCGGGGATCGGCCATGGCGGCCTCCGGATAGGGAAAGGGGGCACCTCGGTCCCGAGAGTGCCCCCTTTCGCCCGGGCAGGCAAGGAACCCCTGCCCGCGCCCTAGCGCTTAAGCTCGCCGCGGCGGATCGCCGCCAGCCGCTCCGGCGCCAGCGGGATGATCGCCGCGGCAACGGTCAGGCCGGCCTCCGTCTGCGGATCGTCCAGGTCGATCCAGCTGGCGCGGTTGGCGCGGCTGTACCAGCGCAGCACCTGCGCGTCGGCCAGCGCCGCCTCGCAGATCGCCTCCTCCTCCGCCTCGGTGAACAGGGAGAAGAAGTCGGCCGGGTCGAGCCGCGCGCGGTCGGCCACCCGCCGCGGCGCCGGCGGGGGCGAAGCGTCGAAGGCCGGGTTGGGCACCAGTTGCCCTTCCGCCAGCAGGAACTGGCCGGGCTGGCAGGCGGGCGGGTCTCCCGACACGGTCGCCACGCCGACCAGCGCGGCCGGGTAGTCCATCCCGGGAAGATGGTAGACGCCGCCCTGCGGCTGCAGGGCCGGCATGTCGGCGGCGGCGGCGAGGACGGTGCCGTCCCCGGTCACGAGAAGCTGCATGGCGTGATCCTCAGGCGAGAAGGGCGGGAGCGAAGGAGTATGTGATGGAGGCGCCGATGGTTTGCCGCAGCAGCACCAACGTGGTGCCCGCCGCCACCGCATCCGGCAGACCGCCGCCGCTGCTGTGGTTGCTCCAGCTGTCCACATTCATGGCGTTGTGGTCGGCGGCGAGGCTCACGAAATCGATGCCGGTGGTGCGGATACCGACGCCGGCCTCGACGATCGCCAGGGTGTTGCCGGTCGATACGACCGTCTTGGCGGCACCCGACGGCGGGCGCCGCAGAACGGGGTTGGCCGCCGGCGTGACGTTCTGGAAGCGCAGCGCGGTGTCGTAGCTCAGCCGGCAGACATAGCTGCCGGTGGCCCCGACCGCCTCCGTAGCGCCCATCGGGTGAATCGTCATGCTGGTCGCGGCCAGCGGCAGATTGTAGGTCGCCACCAGGGCGAGCGCCGTGCCCGTCACGCTCAATTCGTAGATGACGCCGGAACCGGCCACGAACAGACGGTTCGCCTGGCCCAAATTGGTGTTCAGCACGGCGTTGGCGCCGGTCAGGCCGGACAGGTAGTTCCATGTCGCGGCGCCGCCGCTGGTCAGGGTGGCAAGCGCGATCGCTCCGGCGGCGCTGTTCTGGACGTAGACCTTGTGCGTTGCCGAGATGTCGTACGCCACCGTGTATGCCCCACCGAGCCCGCCACCCGTCGCCGTGACGGTCGACGCCGTCGGCGTGGCGGCGGTGAAGTTCAGCAGCACGATGTTGCTGGAGCAGACCAGGAACACGTAGCTGCCGTTGGAGAACGGCACGGAGGTGGCGGCGCCATAGGTGCTGGACGAGAAGGCGGGATTGACCGTCACTGTGGTGCCGCTGCTGCCCAGATCGACCGAATGGGCGCAGATCAGGTTGCTTGAGGTGCGCCAGCCCACCTCGGCCACCCGCGTCTCGCTCAGCTTCATCGCGTTGGCGGGCACATAGGTCTGGCTGAAATAGTTGGGCCCGACCGCCTCGGCGCCGACGGTGACCGCCGTGCCGCTGGCGCCGAAATCGAGGAGCCGCCAATAGCTGCGGAAGGCCGTGAATACGTCGGCGGTGCGGAGCAGCAGCCGCTGCGTCGCGCCGTTGAGGATGACCACGCTGAAATAGTTGTTCCCGGTGTTCGTCCAGCTGGCGAGGGCGCCGGAGGTGAGGTTGTTGGCCCCGTCCACCGACAGCAGGTAGCCGCTGTTGTAAGCCGAGCTGCCCTGGCGGAAAACGAAGAAGCGGTTGGCGTCGACGAAGTGGAAGGCCGGGGCGTTGATGGCGCCCGCGCTCGCGTCGACCGTCAGCGGCGTCCCGACGGTCAGCGCGCCGGTGGTCAGGTTGATCGTGACGTAGCGCATCACCCAGGCGCTGCCGACCACGTAGTACATGACATAGCAGCCGGCCTTGTGCTGGTAGATGCCGGAATGGTTGCTGCTGCCGACCGCACCCGTGATCGTCTGCGGCGTCAGCACCGCCGCGCCCTGGATGTAGCCCCGCCCCATCAGCTCCCAGGTGCCGTCGGCCGACACGCCGGTCAGCTTGGCGACGACGAACCCGGCCTGCGCGATCTGGAACAGGGTGGCGCCGGACTGGCAGCGCACGATCATGCCCCGGCCGGTGCAGTTGACGGTCACCAGCGTGCCGACCTGCAGGGTGGCGGCGCTGGGCAGGGTCAGCACCTGATCGTCGGCCGAGGCGTTCAGGGTGATCAGCGTGGCGTTCCAGTTGGCCAGCGTCTGCGTCGCCGTCACCGTCGTCTGCCCCTGCAGCGTCACGCCCTGCAGCCCCTCCGGCCCGCAGCCGGTGATGGTCCAGCCCGCCGGCGTGCCGACGCCGCTGGTGCGCGTTACGTTCAGCGTGATGGTGCCGGCGCCCTGGTTCACCGCCGTGAGCTGGCCGAAGATCCAGCGCGCCGGGCTCGCCTGGTCGGTCGCCAGGATGAACTGGCCCGGCTGGAACGGCCGCCAGGCGGAGACGGTCAGCGTCCGGCTGCCGGTCTGCACCGGGACGGTGTTCGTCGTACTGGCGGTGTTGAGGTTGGAGCCCAGGCTGACCAGCGCCCGGTCCAGCGCGCCGCCCAGGTCCGGCACCACCAGCCAGGTGGCATGGGTGCCAGACCCGCCCACCGCATCCGGCTGGAAGGAGAGCGCGCCGGTGGCGGGGTCGTAGCCGGTGGCGCGGCCGGACAGCCAGACCGACGGGTCCTCGGTATGGATGAGGCGCAGGGGGTCGCCGGCCACATAGGGCCGCTCCTTGGTCACCGTCACCGTCTTGGGCGACAGGTTGACCTGGATGGGCTGGGTGCAGCGGGCCTGGCGGCTCTTCACCACGTGCTGCACGGCGTTCTGCAGCACCTCCGGCAGCTTGGTGAACCAGCCGGTGTTGATGAAGTCGGACAGGGCGTAGTCCACGTCGTTCAGCGTGGCGATATGGTCGGGCGCCGGCATGGCGTCGTCTCCTTTCTCGAGGGGGTCGGGGCGCGGGGATGTGGGCAGGGTCAGGCGGATTCGTCCGGCCACTCCTCGATCTGGAGCTCCACCCTGTAGTGGTCGCCCGGGCCCTGACGGGTCACGCGCGGCAGGCGGACGAGGTTGCCCCACAGCGTCTCGTGCGCCAGCCGCACCCCGTCGCCCTGGGGGCTGATGACGGTCAGGAAGGGCCGCTCGGTGCCGACCAGCTGGCTCATCAGCGAGGTGTTGCCGTAGGCCTCCGCCCCCGGCAGGTACTCCATGACCAGGCTCAGCACGCGGTAGCGGCCGCCGGCCCGTACCGACTGGCCGCCGCCGCGCCGCCGCCGGCGCTGGGTCAGGCTCTCCGGCGCCCATTCGTAGCGCGGCTCTATGTTGCTGCTGGGCTGCCAGGCGGGCCCCACCAGCAGCCGCTTCATGTCGCACCAGAGCGCCGGGTTGGTGGCGTCGCCCAGCTGCAGCAGGGCATAGCGCGCGGTGCCGGTCAGCGGCGGCAGCAGCTGCACGAAGGGCACCTTCAGCCGATAGTCCACGCCCGACCAGGGATAGTCGCCCCAGAGCCCGCCCTCGGGCGTGCGGGTCGGCGGGAAGACGTTCACGTCGCCCGACAGCAGCTGCACCGTCCAGGCGCCATGCGTGCCCGAGCCGATCCACTGCGTCACCTCCAGCGCCAGCAGCCCGCGGGCGGCGTCGAAGGCGGTCACGTCGCCCTGCATGAAGGAGCCGTCCGGCGCCACCAGTCGGGCGCCGCGGTTCGGCAGGAAGCCGAGGTTGGCCGCCACCGTCATGGTGACCGGCCCCGGCCCGATCGTGCGCTGCGACAGGCCCTGGGTCTCGCCGACCACCGTCCAGTCGTCATGCACCGTGGCGGCGGCGTCCGGCGTGCCGCCCAGCAGCGCCGGGTCGTTCGACAGGCGCAGCCGCCGCGAGGCCGCCGGCGACAGGCCGGTGTTGGCGAAGCAGACGGCGGAGACGGCGCGGGTCTGGCCGAGATCGACCTTGATCGTCGCCGTGCGGTTTCCGGACGACCAGTCCAGCCGGGCGAAATCGTCCAGGTCGTCGTTCAGCAGCCGCTCCGGCCCCATGGCGGGGTAGAAGGGCGTGCCCTGGACCGTCACGCCCTCGCGGCGCAGATGGTCGTCGTACACGAACATGATGTTGCGGGCGCGTTCCATCATCCGATCCCCACGCAAGAGACGGTTTCGTCGATGTAGTCGTCGTCGATCTGGACGATCTGCAGGGCCCGGCCGCCGACCAGGCCGGGCGTGGCGTCGGAGAGCGTCACCGTGTCACCCAGCTCGTCGGTGAGGCCGGCCGCGTTCTGCACCAGCTGCCAGGCGCGCGGCCCCGCCGCGTGCCAGTCACGCAGCCGGTCGCGCAGCGCCTCGGCATGCGTCTTGTCGCGCAGCAGCGAGACGACCGTCAGCGGCCGGCTCTCCCGCCCCGCCACCGCGCGGATGTCGGGCAGCAGCGCCGGGTCGGTCAGCAGGCAGGCCCCCGTCAGCTCGGCATGGCGGGAGGAGCGGAGCGAGACCAGCTCCACCGTCCCGGCGAAATCGGCGCTCTTGTCCAGGCTCAGCGTCTGGCCGATGGCGGCGAGGTCGACCGCGCGCTCCACCGTCCCGGCCGCCGTGATGGCGGCCCCCACTGCCGTCCCGTTCACCGTGACCGTCAGCGCCCCCGCGGTCAGCGAGGAGACCACCAGGCGCAGCGTGTAGCGGTCTGCCACCGCCGGCGTGATGGTGCGCGACAGCGACGAGGCCGTACCCGCCGCGGCCGTGGCGCGGCCGCCGGCGATGGTCCAGCCGGTGCCCAGGGTCCAGCCGGTGGTGGATTCGAACTCGCCGAAGCTCACCACCTCGGCCCGCACCGCCTCGACCAGGTCGTTGTCCGCCAGCGGGGCGAAGTTCGGCCTGAAGCCGACGGTGATGCGGTAGGGCGCCGGCTGCAGCGGGATCTCGCGCAGCTCCTCCAGCCGTCCGCCGCGGATGGCGCGCTTGGGCGTGCCGGTGCCCAGACGCCCGACCCGCAGCACCCCGCCCCGCCCTTGGTCGTGCCAGCCGTCGGCGCTCAGCATGATCCGGTCGAAGGCCGACAGCAGCCCGTCCGCCCCCTCCCCCTCGTTGGCGAGGTACAGACCCATCGGGTGCGGCCAGGCCGTGTCCAGCGCAGTGAAGCTGGCGGCGTCCACGGCGGTCAGGCCCAGCCGGTTGACGGTCCATTCATTGAAGCTCCCCGCCCCCGCCGCCTCGTCCACCGTGACCTGCGTGGCACCGGTGGCGGGGTCCTGCGCGGTGACCAGGCCGCTCATCCAGGCGCTCTGCTCGGCCATGGCGGCGACCAGCACCCGCTCGCCCGCCGCCAGCGGCAGACCCGGCAGGGTCAGCGTGCGCGCGCCCGTCCCCACCGTCAGCGCGTCGAAGGCGACGTCGCCGTCCAGCAGCGCCCGGGTCGCCAGCCGCCGCACGATCTGCCCGGCGGTCTCGGCGAAGCTCCCCGCAGCGCAGCCCTTCACCCGCGCGGTCAGCGGCTCGTCCACCGCCCCGCCCGTCAAGATGCAGCCCCGGGCCGCATCGAGCGTCCACTGCCCGGCGCCGGGCGTGCCGGCGGTGTAGGTCAGCACCGTCCCGCGTGCGGTGACCCGGTGCCAGGACGGGTCATGGGCGGCGACCGGCCCGTCATGGAACTGCCAGATCTCCAGCCCGCCGGACTTGCCGACCTTGCGCGGCCGGCAATGCTCCACCCAGCCGAAGCAGAGCGGCGCGCGGGCGCCCCGGGCCGCCGGCTCGCCCTGGAAGCCGCCGGTGCCCTGGTATGGCCGCGACCAGGGCGCCCGGTCGATCAGCGCCTGGCGGTCGGCCGTCTCGATGGTCAGCGTGTCGTCGGTCCAGCCGGCGGCGACGACCACATGGTCCAGCACCAGCCCGAAATCGGCGCGGGCATAGGGCTTCACCGCCCCCACCTCGACCAGCGCCGGCCGCCCGGCCCAGGCCCAGCCGCGCCAGGGCGACAGCCGCCGGTCGAGGTCATCCAGCACCAGCGTCGCGCGCCCCGCCACCGAGCCCGAGCGCAGCCGCCCGCCGTCGAACAGCGAGCGCTCGCCGCGCGTGCCTGCCGCCAGCCGCGCCCGGTACAGCCGGTTGGGCGGCGTCTCCTGCGGGTCGGTGGTGTAGCTGCGGGTGGCGAGCGTGCGCAGCACCGCCCCCTTCAGCACCCGGGCCGCCGCGGCCATCTCGGCGGGTGCCGGGTCGGGCGCGGCGAAGGCCAGCACCGTGCCGCCGCCGGCGACCGTCACGACGCTCAGCCAGAAGGCGGCGCCGTTCCCGGTCAGCCGCAGCCGGTCGCCCGGCTCCAGCCCGTCGAACAGGCCCGGGGTGGCGGTGGTCAGCCGGCCGGCCGCGGCCTCCACGGCGATGTGGCCGGCGACATGCGCCACCGGCCGGAGCGTGGCGAGATAGGTGCGGCGGGCCGTGCGGTCCGCCAGCATCAGGTCGAGCGTGCTCATCCGAAGGTCACCTTTCCCGGGGCGCGGACGGCGTTGATCAGGCGGGTGGCGAGGCCGGCCGAGGTGTCGTACTGGTCGGCGATGTCGCGCCGCAGCTCCTCGGTCTCCTTGCGGGCGGCGGCCATCTCCTCCTGGATCTGGCGCAGCCCGTCGACGATGCGGCCGTCCTCGAAGCGGCTGTTGGCGGCCATGGCGGTCATGGACGCCGCCGGCGGCGGGGCGGCCAGGCTGGAGAGCGGCGGCGGTGCGGCCGTCAGCTGCGAGGCCGCGGCCCGCGCCGCCTCCGCCATGAGGGTGGCCGACGCCGCCTCGGCCTTGGCCCGCTCCACCGCCTGCCGCGCCTCGCCGATCACCTCGAAGAGGCGGCCGGCGGCCAGGGTCACCACGCCGGACAGCGAGGTGGCGCCGCCGAAATCGAAGGCCGGCCCGATGCGCTCGGCCGCCATGCCGCCGATCAGCGTCACCACGCCCGACAGGTCGGAGCGGCCGGCGAAGTCGAAGCCGGGCCCGATGCGCTGCGCCCCCATGGCGCCCAGCAGCACGAAGATGTCGGACGCCGAGCGCGCGCCGCCGAAATCGAAGGCGGGGCCGATGCGGTCGGCGCCCATCCGGCCCAGCAGCACCAGGATCTCGCCCAGGTTCCGGGCGCCGGCGAAGTCGATGGCGGGGCCGATCAGCGCGGCGGCGGTAGGGCCGTTGGCGTTGGCCGGCACGCCGGGAATGATCGGCGCCGGGCCGGTCGTGGCGCCGCCGGTGGCGGGTGTGCCGGTCAGCGGGTCCAGCGTGCGCAGGGCATCGGCCAGCGCCTCCTCCGCCCGGCCGATCGGGTCGGCCAGCGCGGCGGCGGTGCTGCCCAGGCGGGTCAGGGCGCCGGTCAGCGTCCCGGCGTCGGGGCGGTCGTCGCCGATGGCCCTGACGATGGTGCCGATGTCGCCGGCGATGTCCCGCGCCACCTCCGGCGGCAGCAGCCCGGTCATCGCGTCCCGCACCCGGTTGAGCGGTTCGGTGATGCGTGTCCGCTCCTCCGGCGTGATGACGCCGTCCAGCATGGCCTGCTTCAGGTCCGCCATGGCCTGGGCATAGGTGCGGGCGCCGCCCTCCAGCCCGTTGGCGCGCCTCTCCTCGGCGGCGGCCTGCTCGCCGGCCACGTCGGCGGCATGGCGCTGGTAGCCCAGCACCTTCTCGAACAGGGTCGCGTAGGCCTCGCCCGAGCCCAGCACCTGCCGCGCCAGCTCCAGGGTGGAGCGGCCCAGCTCCGGCAGCTGACGCATGGCCGCGGCGTTGCCGCCGGCCGCCAGCGCGCCGACCTGGTCCAGCTGCCGTTGCGCCTGGACCAGCCGGTCGGCGGCCGACAGCGGCGACAGCTCGCCCGTCATCATGGCCGCCGAGGCGTCCACCAGGCCCGAGCGCAGGCCGCGCAGCTGCTCGGCCAGGGTGCGGGCGCCGCGTGCGGCCGAGGCGAAGGGGTTCTCCGCCCCGCCGGCGCCGTCCAGCCGGTCGGCGAGGTCGCGCAGGGGAGCGTCCAGCCCGACGATGGCGGTGCGCTGCAGCTGGTACAGGCGGTTCAGCCGGTCCAGGTCGCCGCCGGTCGCCGTCGCCTCGGCCCGCAGCTGCTCGAACTCACGGTCCAGCCGGCGCAACGCCGCCTGGGTCGGGTCGGTGATGTCCAGCAGGCGGAGTTCGATGTCGTCGTCGAAGGACCGGCGCAGCGCGGCCCGGCGCGACTCCTCCTCGGTCCGCAGTGCCGTCAGGTCCAGCCTGTATTCGGTGGCGAAGCGGCGGCCCTCCTCATAGGCGGCGTTCAGCTCGCGCACCTGCTGGGCGTAGGGCCCCAGCTGCTCCGGCGGCTTCACTAGGTCGCGGTACTGGCGGACGCCGTCGATGGCCCTCTGCACCTCCTCCAGCGACTTGCCCTGCAGCGCCTGGATGAAGGCGTCCGCGCCGGGCATGGCGCCCTCCAGCCCGGTCGCGAGGTCCAGCGCCCGGGTGACGAAGTCGGCGAGCGCGTCCTCCAGCGTCTGGAAGGTCTTGCGCACGCCGTTCAGCTGGGTGGCGTAGCCGTCCTTGTTCTGCTCGATCATGAAACCCGGCACGGTGGCCTTGCCGAAATTCACGTTCGAGGCGCCCAGGCCGGTGACCAGCGCGTTGAACAGCGCCTTGGCGTCGTTGCCGAGCTTGGAGGTGGCGCCGCGGTCGGCGCCGTTGTCGGTGCCGACGCTGTTGATCGACAGGAAGTCGCCGGCCCGCATGCGGTCCTGGCCGAAATAGACTTGGCCCACCGGCCCGACCGACTTGCCCGGCCCGAACAGTCCGCCGACGAAGGAGCCGATGACGCGCCAGACCTCCGGCCCGCCGGGCAGGACGGTGCCGGCGGCCTGGCCGACGGCGGCGCCGATGCCGGCGTTGCGCGCCTGCGCGTCGGAGCGGCCCAGCAGCTTCGCGGCACCGTGGGCCACGGCGAAGCTGGTCAGCGCCTGGCCGATGGTCTCGCCGATCTTGGGCGAGATGGCGTCCATCTCCTCGCGCAGGCCGTGGTAGGCGTCCTCCATGGCGGTGCTGACCGCCGCGGCCATGGCCGACTTGACGGATTTCTCGAAGACCGCGCCGACCGCCTTCGCCCCGCCCTCCGAGCCCTGCACGATGGCGTCGGCCAGCACGTCGCCGAAGCGCGCGGCCTCGCGGTCGATCTTCTTGCGCCGGCCGCCGCTCACCAGCTCGTCCAGGTCGGCGGCGTCCCTGTCGAACTGCTCCAGGGCGGCGGCGGCGCGGCGCTTCGCGTCACCCATCAGCTCGCGGTCGAGGCCGCCGGCGGCGCGGTTGAAGTCCTCCTGGTTGATCTTGCCGGCCGCAAGCAGCCTGTTCAGCCGCTCCATCTCGTCGGCATAGGCTTCGACCGGCGTGCGGCCCAGCTTCGCCAGCCGCTCGATCTCCTCGCGCAGCGCCTCCTGCTGGCGCACGGCCTCCGCCCGCAGCGGATTGCCGGCGGCCAGCGTCCTGTCGATGAACTCCTGGGCCGTGCGCTCGTCGCCGAGGATGGCGACCAGTTCCGCCTTGCGCGACAGCAGCTTTTCCTGCGCGGCGGCGTACTCGGCCAGGCCCTTGGGCGACAGCGCCTTGTCGATCGAGGCGATCTGGCGCTGCAGCGCCTCCATGGCCTTGGCCCCCGCGCCGGCGGAGTCCTTCAGGCGGGACAGCTCCTCCCCCGCCTTGCGCGCGGCGGGGGCGACACCGCTCGCATCGGCGCCGATCTTGATGGTGACGTCGTTCGCCATGATGGTCTCCCCGGTGGAGTCTCAGCGTCGGTTCAGCGCCTCGGAGGCGGCGGCCTCGAGGATGCGGAGGTCGTGGAAGAGCGCCGGCGTGGCCTCGATGCCGGCGAGGTCGAGGGCGGCGCGCACGCCGGCATAGTCCAGCCCCAGCCAGGCGAGGCGCCCGCCCTCCAGCCCGCCCATCCACACCGTCCGCCACTGGGTGGCGGCCAGCAGGAAGGCGCGCAGCGGGGCCTCGTTCTCCGGCCAGACGGGAAAGGCGCCGCCCGCGCCCTCCCCCGGGCCCAGGTCCGGGGGCGCGCCGAAGGCGGCGAGGTCGGCGGCGGCCTCGTCGCCGCCTCCCCCCGCGCCGCCATTCGCCCAGGCGCGGGCGGCGCCCCTCAGTTTCCCTCGCGCCGCGCCGCCACCGCCTCGCCGCTGATGGATTTGCGGTAGGCGTCGACCAAAGCCGCCTGCACCCGTGGGTCGCGGCAGAGCCGGTCGCGGGCCTCGTCGCCGAAGGGCAGCGGCTGGCCGTCCTCGTCGGCCACGTCGCGCCAGCCCACCAGCACCTGACCCAGCAGGTCGCGGTCGAGGCTGTCGGGCTTGGCGAGCAAGGCGCGCGCCTCGTCGGTGGGGAGCACGCGGAACAGGGCGGTGAAGCGGTGCGTGGCGAACTGCCCCGGCGCCGCGTCGCTGGGCACGCGCACGTCGACGGGGAACGGATAGGTCTGGTCGACCTGGATGCGGAACATGGGAGGCTCCTTGTCGGTGGTGCTGGAGACGGTGAGGCACCCCTATCCTTCTCCCCTTGCGGGAGAAGGGTGGGACCCGCGGCGAAGCCGTGGGGGGATGAGGGGTGGACCGGGCGGCAGCCCGGGCCTTCTCGATGGTTCAGCTTGGCAAGGGCGTCGAGAACGTCCGCCTGCGGCGTCCGACCCCTCACCCTCCCATTGCTGCCGCAATGGGCCCCTTCCCTCTCCCGCAGGGGGAGAGGGAGTCCTCACTTCACGGTGATGCGCAGCTCGTCGTTGCCCTGGTCGGGGACGAGCTTCAGCGGCAGGGCGTAGTGGGTGACGCCCTGGCTCTGGCTGAGGCCGGGCTTGCCGACCTGGACCTTGGGCGCCGCCAGCTCGACGATGCCGCCGGCGGTCGTGCCGTGGGTCATGGCGAGCGCCACCAGCTGGGCCGGCGGGCCGGCCAGGGTGTAGGGGTTGAAGGCCGCCAGGTCGGGCATCTCGACATTGCAGCGGCCGCTCGGGCGGCGGTCGGTCAGCGCGATCATCTCCTGGTTCACCAGGAAGCGGCCCTGCACCTCGTTGCCCATGTCGATCTCGAACTCCGACATGACCAGCGACACGCCGTTCAGCGAGAAGTTGGGCGTATTGCCGTCGGTGACCGGCACCGGGTCCTTGAAGGCGCCGAAGTTCGGCGTCGGCAGGGCGGTGGCGGTGGGCGTGGTGAAGAGGCCGCGGAAGCTGAAGGCCAGCTTCGGGATCTGCCCGGCGCCGGCGCGCAGCTGCACGTTGCCGCGGGCGCCCAGCAGCCGGTGCTGGGTGCCGTCGATGTTCAGCACCAGCGTCACCGAGCCGAAGCCGGAGGAGACCGGGTCGTAGTCGACCTTGCTGGCCGCCATCACCGTCTCGGCGAAGCCGCAGGCGATCATCAGCGGCCCCCAGGCCGGCGCGGTGCCGGCAGTGCCGCTGCCGGCCAGCTCGACCTCGAAGGACAGCGAGGAGTGGCGGCCGACCAGGATGTCCGGCTGGGCGCCGAGATAGGGCGTGTCCAGCTCGCGTCCGACCTCCTGCGCCTCCAGCGGCGTCAGCGAGACGTTGGTGCAGAGGATGGCGTTGGCGGCGCCGGTCGGCGTCGCGTCGGTGCCGTAGGTGGTCTCGGTCTTGGCCAGCAGGACCTTCTTGCGCCAGAATTTCTGGGCCATGGCTCACTCCTTCGCTGCGGTGGGCTGTGGGACGGGGGACGGGGGGACGGGGGACTTCGGGGGCCGACGCCGGACGGGCGCCGGCGGCCGGTTCAGCGCGGTGCCGTCGGCGTCGCGCGAGCGGTTGCCGCCGGGATGCTCGGCGGTGGCGTCGATCAGGCGCCGCGCGCCGGTCCCGGGGTCGCGGACGTAGCGCCCGCCGGTGAGATCTTCCATGGGAGGGCTCCTTCTCAGCCGAGGTGGCGGGTGTGCAGGGTGAGCGTGGCGCCGTGGCAGAGCAGGCCGGCGAACATGACGGGCCCGCTCTCCACCAGCTGCGCCCCGGCGCCGAACTCAGCCCCGTCGGGACCGTGGACGGTCCCCAGCGCCGTCCCGCCGAAGCTGTCGTCGGCCAGCACCGCCCCGCGCACCGCCTCGATCAGCGCGTCGAAGGCGTGCTCGCTGGCCTGCGCGTCGTCGAAGGACATCAGCCCGCGGATCGCCCAGCTGTGGGTCAGCACCCGCCGGCCCAGATCCGGCCCGCGGCCATGGCTGGCGGTGCGGCGCACGAACCAGCCGCGGATGGCGGGCGTGCCCGGCCCGTCCTGCCAGGCGTACAGCGCCCGCAGGGCCGGTTCGGTGGCGGCGTAGCGCTCGCGGTCGTGCACCCGGCCGATCTGCGGGACGGCGGCCAGGCGCGCGGCGATCGCGGCGCGGATGAGCGACAGGTCGGCCATCACGCGCCCTCCCCAACCTTCGCCACGGCCCGGGCCACCGCCGCGCCCGCCGCCGCGGCCAAGCGGCGGTCCAGGCCGCGCATCGTGTCGCGCAACGGGTGCCGGGCCGGCGTGCCGCGCTTCGCGATGGTGGCGGCGACGGCGTGGGCGGCGCGCTCCGGCGCCTCCAGCCCCTTGGCCCGCGCCCAGGCGATGAGGTCCGCGATCGGCGGGCGGTGCGGCCTTGTGCCCAGCTCCACGGCCTCGGCATGGGGCGCGGTGTAGCCCACCCCGCCCGCCAGCCTGCCGCCGGAGACCGACACCGGCGTCACGGCGATGCTGGCGGCCAGGCGCCCGGTGCCGACCGGGGTGCGGCGGCGGAGATCGGTCTCCAGCCCCGGCAGCAGCCCGTCCAGCGCGCGGGCCAGCTCCGCCTCCAGCGCCGGGGCGAGGCCGTCCAGCATCCGCCGCGCGCCTTCCATGTCGACGGCGATCATGCGCGCCTCCGCGGGAACATGCGGCCCAGCGCCGACAGCGTCGGGGACCGGTGCTGTGACGTGGCCGAGGCGCCGCGCGTGCGCTTGGGGTCGATGCCCAGCAGCTCCTGGTAGCGCTGGCGCAGGGCCCGGGCGCGGGCGGCGAACTCGGCCGCCTTGCCGCCATGGTTGACGGAATCGGCGATGATGGTGCTGTCGCCCGAGCCGCTGGCGGCGGCCGCCAGCTGGTCCTGCAGCAGCGCCGCGGCGTAGGCGGCCACCGCCTCGCGGTCGCCGGGCGGGATTGTGTCCTCGACCGCGTCCAGCCGGTGCGGCGCCGTGTAAACCAGCCGCACCGCCTCGTCGGCGCCGGGGGTGAGCGCCAGCCGCAGCTTCGGCCCGGCGGGCGTCGGCACGATGGCGAAGAGGTCGGCCGTCAGCAGCGCCGGCGGCACCAGGCCGACCGGGCATTCGACCGCCAGCGCCCGGCTCTCCGCCTCGGTCCAGGATGCCGGCAGGTCCAGCAGGGCGGAGCCGCCGGGCAGGTCGGCCACCAGGGTGCGCGGCCGGTCCTTGCCGTACTGGCGCACCGCCAGCTCCAGCGCCCGGTCGCGCGCCGCCGGCTGCAGCCGCGCCGCCTCGTCGCGGGTGAACTCGTCGACCAGGGTTCTGAGGTCGGAGAGGGCCATGATCTTTCCTTTCGGAATCATCGTCGGAAGGTCCCCTCACCCTTCCCAAGCCTGCGGCTCGGGCCCCTTCCCTCTCCCGCAGGGGGAGAGGGAATATCGGGACGCGCCGCCCCTTTCCCTCTCCCCTGGCGGGAGAGGGCGGGGCCCGCGCCGAAGGCGTGGGAGGGTGAGGGGGAACCGTGCGGGCTTAGGCGACGACGTGCTTGCGCAGGCCGCGCCAGTCGACGACCGCGCCGCCGTAGATGTGACGGATCTTCCAGGTGATCTCGTCGCGGGCGAACAGGCTGCCCGAGGACGGGTCGTCCTGGACGAACAGCTCCGGCGCGTCCTTGCCGTCCAGGAAGCCGACCTCGATGCCCGGCACCTCGACCGGGTCCGCGGCCAGCGCCCAGTCCGAGGCGTCGGTCCAGTACCAGATCGGCAGGATCTGCGGGTTCAGGGTCTGGACGAAGGTCGGGTCCTGGTTGGTGCCGCGCACGAACAGGTTGCGCGCGGTCTCCTCCAGCTCGAACGGGATCATCAGGTACTTCGGCCCGACGCCCAGCGTGTCCTGGCCGCCATACTCGGTCTGGCGGACCATGGCCAGCCGCGCGGCGGCGAAGTTGGCCGCGTCCAGCGCGCCGGTGCCGAGGTTGCCGTGGTCGGCGTGGAACAGCGCCTTGCCGTCATAGATGGTCGGGTTGGTACGGATGAAGTCGAAGACGAACTTGCTGAGGGTGCGCTTGGCGGCGCGGGTCAGCTTCTGCGGGATCTGGCGGATCATCGCCACGTCGTCGTTGCGCACCATCTCCAGCGTCAGCGTCTCGGTGCCGCCGCGCTTGGCGATCTGATAGGTCGCCTTCTCGTCCGTCGGCGTGTCCAGCGCGCCGTAGGCCTGGCTCTCCGCCACCAGCGGCAGGTCGCCGTAGCCGCCCCAGCGCGCCCGCTCCTGGGTGCGGAAGTCGGCCACCGGCACCACCGTCGCGATCCTGCGCCAGAGGTCGTACTGGTCGTTGGCCTTGTAGTCCTCGACGACGCGGCGGGTGATGGCGTCGCCCAGCATGTCGGCGAAGGTGCCGCTGTTGGCGGCCTCGGTCAGGCGCACCGCCTTGTCGCGGCGGCCGGTGACGCGGGTGTCGCCGGTCAGCTCGACATAGCATTCGCGGAAGCTGGTCGCCGGCTTCTTCGGATCGAAGAACGCGTCCAGCATCGCGGCCATCTTCTGCGGCCGCTCCCGGAGCACCTGGTTCGAGAAGGCCGGGCTGGTGTCGGCGATCGCGGATGCCGTGTCGTTGATGGCGGCGTTGACGTCCGCCTCCACGAACAGCTCGGTGCGGGCCTTGAACTCGTCCTGCAGGCGGCGCTTGGCCGTGGGCGGCAGGTTGGAGATCTGGATGCGCGCCAGGGCCATGGCGCGGGCCTCCACCAGGCGCGGGTCGGGGGCCTTGGCGGCGTCGTCCGGCTTCGCCATGGCCTCCTTGAGGAGCGCCATCAGCTCATCCTCGCTCAGCTGCTCGGGCACCTGGCCCTCCAGCAGGTCGGGGCGGCGCTCCTTGAGCAGGGCCAGGATCTGGGTACGGTCCATGGGCTTGTCCTTTCCATTGGCTTCGATGAGGGAGATCACGCGGCCGCCGGCCCCCGGCTCGACGATCAGGTCGACCGAGTGGACACGGCGGAAGCGGCGGGCGATCCGGGCGGCGCGCGGGCCGCCCGGGGTGGGGATCGTGGCCGTCTCGGCGTCCGCCTCGGCGTCGATGGAGAGGCCGAACAGGTCGGCCATGCCCCGCTCCAGGGCCGAGCGCAGCTTGGTCGCCAGCGGGTCGGCGGGGTCGATGACCTCCAGCTCGGCCTGCAGCTCGCCGGAGTCCGGGCCGGCGCCGGCGACGAAGGCGGGGCGGGTCAGCCGGCCGATGAGGTTGCGCACGTCCTTGCCGCCATGCGCCAAGTGCTCGGCGTCGGACTTGGCGAAGACGCGGGCGCCCTCGAATAGGGGAGCCGCCTCGCGCAGCGACGTGTCGGGATAGAAGTTGCCGTTGGCGCTGAGGCCGGCGCGGATGACCCGCACCTGGAAGCGCGAGCCGCCGGATGCCGCCAGCAGCTGGCCCGCCTCGCGGAAGGCGCCGCCGGCCGGCCCTATGTGATTGATCCCGGGGCCGCCCATCACGCAGCCTCCGCGTTCGCGGCGGCGGTCAGCTTGCGCCCGTCGCGGGTGACGACCACCACGGCGCCGCCGCGCCGGGCGGCGTCCAGCACCGCCTCCGGCGCCACCCCCACCGCCCGCGCCAGATCGGCGACGGCGGGTTCGGCGATGCCCCGTCCTTTCCCCTTGGAAGCCATGCGGCCCTCCTCTCGGCTGTTCATGACCGGGAGGCTAAGGGGACTGTCGATTCGCAATAAGACCGCGCCGCGCCCCCCACATCTTCGGAGCGCAATGGTAGGCAAAGCCTTGACCGGGCTGGCTTCGCGACGTCCTCACACGCTGTCTTAGGAGGATTTTCCTATTTATGGCCGCGCGTGCGCAGGGTGCCACGCGTCCGTTGCGGCGGAGCCCCGCGCCGGTTTATCGAGGGAGCCGGCCACCGCTTTCAATCGTGCTCGGCGCGGCCGCGATCCAGGTTCGAAGGCTGACCCATGCGCCTCCTCCCGCTTCTCGCTTCGCTCCTGCTGGCCGGTGCCGGCGGGGTCACGGGACCCGTCGTGCCGGAGGCGCCGCCCGAGGATGCGCCGGCGGACCGGCGCGCGGCCTTCCTGGCGAGCGTCGCCGGCGCCGGCGCGATGACGATCCATGAGAGGGCGGGCCTTCCCCAGACCACCTGCGGCGCCCTGGCCGAAGCCCTATCCGCTCCCGGCGCGGTGCGGTTCCTGGAGCCGGTCGCGGCGGGGGACGATTTCGCGGCGGTTGCCGCCCTCATCGACACGCCTAACTGCCCGAGACCCGACGCCTTCCGGGTCTTCGGGACCCGGTGCGACCCGAGCCTGGACCCGAAGGACCCGGAGTTCCTGGGAAGTTGCTGGTGGTATGCCGGGGCGCGGGGATTCGCCCTGTACGAGGTGCGCGACGACAGCGGGCGCCCGCGCCAGCTGCTGGCCACCGGGCAGCGGCTGATGATCACCTCCGGCCCGCCGCGCTTCATCGGAGCCGAGGAGGCGGTCCCGTCCCGGACGCCCCGGCGCGGGGAGAAGACTTCGGGCGATGCGGGCCTGATCGACCCGGCCCGTTGCGACACCGACTGGCTGAACGTGGGCGAGGCCGCCGGCACCGACCCGCGCTACCAGGGACGCCGCACCAGGATGGTGGCGCCGGTCGAGGTGCGCGGACGGTATCTCATCCTGACGGTGGAGAGCTCGGCCATGGGGCGGATGGTCCAGCTGACCAGCTTCCGCGACCATGGCGCCGACCAATGCGCGGCGACCAGCGACACTCCCGCTCCCGGATGACCGACCAGCCGGAAGCGGGCCCCACCCCTCACCCCCGCCCGTAGGCCGCCAGCGCCTGGGCCAGGACGGCGCGGTTGTCGTGGCGCCAGGGGTGGAAGTCGCCGCGGAAGAAGTCCATCCAGTCGCCCTTGGCCGCCCACATCAGCCGGGCGGTGAGCGCCGACAGCCGGGCGAAGGCGACCGGCCCGGGGATGCCCGACCCGCGCAGCAGCAGCATGCCGTTGCGCAGGATGTGGCTGGTGAACTCGTGGCTGACGTAGAGCAGCGCGCGGCGCAGATGCTTGCGCTTGCCGTTCACCGCCATGAACACGTCGAAGGCGACGGCCTTGTGCTCGGTCTCCTCGATCGCGTGCCAAATCCAGAGGCGCCGCATCTCCGCTGGCATTTCTTCCGTCCAGGAGGGCTCGGTCAGGATCTGGTGGGCGAGGATGGCGGTGAAGTGCTCGTACGCCACGGTCACGGCCAGGTGCCCCACCGGCGGCACGTTCTCCCGCGCATAGGCGAGGTTGCGCCGCATCCGCGCCTCCAATGCCGCGAGATCCACCCCGCGCGCGGCGCAGAGCGCCTCGTTGTAGCGCTGGTGCTCGCGGCTGTGGACCGCCTCCTGCCCGCAGAAGGCGCGCACGTCCCGGCGCATCCGCTCGTCCTGGATGCGGTCCATGAAGGGCCGGACGCTGTCCATGAAGAACTGCTCGCCCACCGGGAACAGCGACGACAGCGCGTTCCAGAAGGCGGTGCGCACCGGATCGCCCCCGGCCCAGTCCGTAGCCAGAAGCGCCTCCAGCTCGAACTTCTCGTTCCGGGGGCGGAACTCCAGGTCGGGCGGGGTCCGGGTGGGAACGCGGGCGGCGGCGCGGGTCATGGTCGCTCGCAGGCGGTGGATGCGGAAGCGCCATCATACCGCATCGCCGCCGCCCCGCGCACGTCCCCCTATGGGCGAAGGCCGGCGCCCCGCGCCTCACCCGCCATCAGTGAGGACGAGAACGAGGGCGTAGAGCGTGCCCAGCCCATGGTCGGCGCCCAGGGCGGTGTAGCCGAGGACGCGGAGCCTGGTCCCCGCCTTCATGTTGTTCGCCCCATCGCGGTCCATGTCGCGTTCCGCGCATTCCCCGGTCTGCGGATCGATATGGATCGGCGGCGGCGGCAGCTCAGCCTCGGCCAGCGGCACTTCGGACGCTTCCAGCAGGCGCAGGAAGTCCACCTGCAGCATCACCTCCGAGTTGACGGCCGGCAGGTTGCGCTGGTCGAAGACACGCCAGCGGTTCCCGAAGCGGCATGTCTTGTCGGCGTTTCCGATGGAGAAGCGGTGGGTAAGCGTCTCCTGCGCTCCATGGTACGCCATCTGGTCCTTGTCCCCCGAATATTGGGTATTCGGGATGAAGACGTATCCCACGCGCCCGACGCAGCCGATGGCCCAGCACGGCTCCGCCAGCGCCGGGGCGGTGAACGCCAGGTGGGCGGAGATCAGCGCGATCGATTTCCTGAACATGATGCCGGGCCGCGTTGGGGAGGATCGGGTCACTTTGCCCGAAATTGGTTAATTCGATGACAGCGCCACAGCTCGCGCCGGCCCGGTTCAGCCCGATAGACCGGTCGGGGCCTGTCCGCGTTCTTTTATTGGCCGACCGGTCAGTCATTGGTAAGATGATGCCCGGTAACGACGGAGACACAAATGGCCCCCCGCAGCGAGGAGCAGAACAGCGCCCTGCGCGAGCGCACTGCCGCGCAGATCCTGGACGCGGCGGTCGCGCTCTTCGCCGAGCGGGGCTTCGCCGCCTCGACGGTGGAGCTGGCGGAGCGGGCGGGCGTGTCGAAGGGGACGGTGTTCCACCACTTCCCTGGCAAGGACGACCTGATCGCGGCGCTGGTGGAGCGGTCGGTCACCGCCAGCCTGGATGCCTGGGACGCCGCACCGGCCGGGACGGCGCCGGAGGAGATGCTGCGCGGCGCGGTCGCGGCGGCGCTGGCCGGGGTCCGCGCGCAGCCCGCCCTTTACCGCATCGCCTTCATGGCCGCCATCAGCCCGGAGGCGGCGCCGGCGCTGGAGCGCGCCCGGGCGGCGCTGCGCCCCCGGCTGGAGGCCCACGGCCAGCGCATGGCCGCTCTCTTCCGCGACCTCGGCCGCCCCGATCCCGCCGCCGACGCCCTCCTGTTCCAGGCGGCGCTGAACGGGCTGGGGCAGGTCGCGCTCTCGCGGCCCGAGCTGCTGGAGCGGCCGGACCTGCTGCCGCTGGACCGCATCGCCGAGACGCTGGCCGGCGCCTTCCGCTGACCGCCGCCTTCCCGGTATTTCCCCTTCCCTCATCTCCGGAGCCCGCCATGGTCGCCACCGCCCTCTATCCCGTCCCAATGCGCCTGCGCCCCCTGGCGGAACTGGTGGGCATCGCCCTGCTGACGGCGGCGCTGCTCTCGACACAGTCCGTGTCCGAGACGGTCGGCGGCGGCTGGGCGGAGAAGCTGTTGCTGCCCGCCCGCATGGCCCTGCTGATCCTGGTCTGCACCTGGCTGCTGCGCCGGGGCGGGGAGCGCTGGGCCGACCTCGGCCTGCGCATGCCGGCGACGCTCTGGAAGGTGCCGCTGCTGATGCTGGGCGGCTACGCGCTGATCGGCGCGACGGTCACGGCCCTGACCGTCCTGGTGCTGCCGGCGCTGGGAGCCCCCCGGCCCGACATGTCCGCCTTCCAGGCGCTGCGCGGCGACAAGGCCGAATATCTGTACTGGCTCATCCCAGTGGCGCTGGGCTCGGCGGCGGTGGGCGAGGAGCTGCTGATGCGCGGCTTCGTCCTGAACCGCTTCGCCAGGCTGCTGGGCCACGCCGGCGGCGCGCCCTACGCCGCGATCGTGGCACAGGCCGCCCTGTTCGGCGTCCTGCACGCCTACCAGGGCATCGGCGGCGTGCTGACCACCTTCGCCGTCGGGCTGGGGATCGGGCTGGTCTACCGCTGGGGCGGCGCCAACCTCTGGGCCTGCATCCTGCTGCACGGGCTGATCGACGCCGTCACCATGACCGCCTTCTATCTGGGCCGCGTGCCGGCATAAGGCGGGGCGTTGCGGGGGTGGTTACGGCAGCCTAATCTGCCGGTAGCGCCACGCCCCCGGAAACACCACCCGCATGCGCCCCGCCGCCGCACTGCTGCTGCTCCTTCTGCTGCTCCCATCCCCGCCCGCGACGGCATCGGAGGGGGGCGACGCGGTGGAATGGTCCCGGGACGTGCCGCGCCCGCTGGCCTACGCGCCGTCCGAGGAACCGGCGTGGCTCGCCGGAACCCTGAAGCGCCTTCAGACCAAGCGCCCGCGCACCCACGCGCTGAAGCAGCACATGCTGTTCCGGCGCGACGGCAAGGCCAGCTTCCTGGCGGTGGTCTGGAGCTCCAAGGGCGAACGGTTCGGGGAATGGCTCGTCCTCTACCGCGTCCTGGCGGAGACGCCGGAACCGACGCTCAAATTCATGCGGGAGGTCGAAGGCTATGAGGATGCGACGATCCTTGAGCCGACCGGCCAGGACCTGAATGGCGACGGCATCGCCATGCTGTTCGTCGGCTGGGATCATGGCGGCAGCATCCCCTCCAACCGCGGCGTCCGCGCCTTCAGGCTGACGGACCGGGTGCCGGACGTCACCCCGCCGGACGACAGCCAAGTCCTGAGCCGGCAGGAGGCCATGAAGGGCGTCATGCTGGGATGGCGGACGGTCGCCCCCGAGGATCATTGCTTTCCGGATACCTGCGGCATCCCCGTGCCCGTCCTGCACGCATGGAACGGCAAGGCCTACCGCCCGGCCTGCCGGAGTTTCGATCCCTGGTTCCTTGAGTGGATCGACAATGCCCGGCGGAAGGCCGCGGCCCGGCCGGATGATGGCGTGGATGAAGCCGGCTTCGTCGCCGCGCTGCTGGCGCAATCAGGGAGAGGCGCGGAGGCGCTGGACCATTGGCGTGCCGCCGCGGAGAGATTCCACGCGATCGAGGCGAAGGGCGGCTCCCTGGGCGGCAACATGGTCTTCGGGCTGGGCATGGGCTTCGCGGAGATCGACAAATCGTTCGTCGCCTCGCTGGAGCGGGCCGCCCGCCTCCAGAGCCCCTGCCCGCTGACCGACCGCCCTGATACGGCGAAGCCGAACGGCGGCTGAGCTTCGCCCCTCACCACGCCCGCCACCCCCGCCTGACCGGCGGCGCCACCGTCACGCCGGCGGCCTCTTGCCCGCCGTCGCTGGCCGCGGCGATGCCCAGCAATGCTGCCCAGGCGCGGTCGGCGTGGGTGCCGCCCTGCTCGGGCGTGACGATGCGGGGATGGCCGGTGGGGCCGGTCACTTTGCGCAGGGCGTGCAGATCGGCGCGGATGGCCGCCGCCTCCTCGGGGATGCGCAGCGCCCGGCGCTCGAAGGCGGCCTTGGCCGCCGTGGCGATGTCCAGCGGGCGGGAGCCCGACAGATGCACCCCCTCCACCCGCGCCGCCCCATAGCGGCGGGCGGCGTCCTCCACCGGCTTCTCGCCCATGCCGGTGCGGTCCATGGCGAGGCGCGAGACGCGGTAGCGCGCCATGATGCGGTCGAGCGCGGAATCCTGCTCGGCGAAGCTGGCGCCGGCCAGCTCCACCACCTCGCGGGTCCACAGCACGTCGCCGACCCGCTCCCACACCCAGGCGACCCAGAGGTGCCGGTGGCGGGCGATGTCGTTGCCGACGAAGCAGGGCCCGCCCTGGTACAGCTCGGGCCGGCCGGCGTCCGCATGCTCGGCGTCTGTGATGAGCGCCCAGGGCAGCCAGGCCGAGGCCTCGTCCAGCCATTGCAGCTCGTACTCCTGCGCCCAGGCGTCCGGGTCGTTCAGGCCGGCCCTCAGCTGCGCCACGTCGCGCGGCAGCCCGTCGGCCACGGCCTGGTGGATGTCCACCCGGTGGCGCGACCAGGCCGGGTCGTCGCCGGTCACCAGCTCGTGGAACTTGTTGCCCTTGCCGTTGGGCGTGCTGGTGACGCGCAGCTTCCACCCGGCCGAGACGACGGGGAACAGCGCCTTCCAGATCTCGGCCGCGTCGCGGTGGAAGGCGAACTCGTCCAGGAAGACGTTGGCGGAGAAGCCCCGCGCCGTGTCGGGGTTGGCCGGCAGCGCCGTGATGCGCGAGCCGCCCGGCATCACCGCCTCCAGCGCCCGGTGGCTGGTGCCCTCCCACGGATAATCCAGCGCCTCCAGCGCCACGCCGTAGGCGGCGGCGTGGCGGCGCACCCCCTCCTCCATGGCCTCGCGCGCCTGGCGCTCGCCGCGCGACAGGATCACCCAGCGCGCCCGCCGCCCCTCCGCCATGGCGCGGAAACAGTCGTCGACGATCTCCAGCGTGGTGGTGAAGGTCTTGCCGGTCTGCCGCGCGAACATGCCGATCTTGAAGCGCGACCGGTCCAGCAGCCAGCGCCGCTGGTAGGGCAGCAGCGCCAGGGCGGGGCGCGACGATGAGGCGGGAGCGTCGGTCATGGCGGTTCTCCGGAAGAGCGGGGAAACACGGTTCAGGGGCGTCCTGGACGAGATCCGGGTGCGGTCGAGGCAAGATGGTCGTGCCGGACGTCCCAAGGGGTGTGGTATCGACAGGCGCGAAGCTGCCATCCAACGAGCGGTGCCGAATGGCTGAGCCTGTCCTCGTCCGACCCTACCGCCCCGCCGACTGGGCGGCGATCGAGGCGGTGCATGACGCCGCCCGCCTCGACGAGCTGCGCCTGAGCGTCGGGACGTCCGCGTTCAGGTCGCTCGCCGCGACCGCCGAGCCGGAGGGGCTCTTCAACGGCCAGATCTGGGTCGCCGAGCTCGGCGGCCGCGTCGTCGGGTTCGCCGCGACCGATGAAGACGAGGTCGGCTGGCTCTACGTGCATCCGGACGCCTACCGGCGCGGCGTCGGCCGGGCGCTCCTGCGGCACGCGATCGACCAGGTGGGCGGCAGGGCACGCACCTCCGTGCTCGACGGCAACATTCCGGCCCTGGCGCTCTACCTGTCGGAAGGGTTCGTCATCGTCGAGACCAAGGACGGGCACCTGCAGGGGCTGGAGGCGGTGCCGGCCCGGGGGCACCTGCTGGAACGGGCCGTCTGAGTTCCAGCCCCCCCAGAGTTCCAACCCACCGTGTGCCACCCCGGGGCGACCGCCCGTAACGCTGCGGCGGCCGACGGTATCGCGCTACTGCCCCTCCACGATCCCGTACACCTCCTCCCGGATGCGGGCGAGCGCGGCCTTCAGATCCTTCGGCCGGTCCTCGGCGGCGCGTTCGGCCTCGGCCAGCCGAGGGGCCAGCGCCTCGGCCAGTTCGCGGCGGAGCTTCAGCTCCAGCTCGGTGGTGAGCTTCTCGGCGCCGGCGACCTCCTTCACCGCCTTGGCCAGCACCATCAGATCCTTCGGATCGGGCCCGTCACCATCGCCCAGCGAGGACAGGGTCTGGAAGGCGACGGTCTTCAGCATCTCCTGCAGCAGCCGGCCGACCTCGCCGCGCGCCGCCCCGCCCAGCGCCTCGGTCCAGGCGCCGGCCACCGCCTGGGCCTCGCGGTAGCGCTCCAGCTGGGCGGCGGTGCGCGTCCGGTACTTCGCCACCGTCTGGCACGACAGCGGCGTCCCCAGTTCGGTCATGCGTGCGGCGATGCTGTCGGCGGTGGCGCCCGCCGCCACCATCGCGTCCAGCTCACGCCGCGCCTCGGCCGGCAGGTGGCGCAGCTTCATGCGCTCGGTCGTGGCCGGCTGCAGCCCGTAGAAATGCGACAGCAGCCGCGTCGGCGTCACCCCCTCCTGGGTCAGCAGCCGCCGCAGCCGGTTGGCGAACTGAGTCAGCGTGGCGCTGCGCGGGCCGTCCGTCGGCGGCTCCCAGCCCACGGCGGCCTCCAGCAGCCCGGCCACCTCGGCGCTGGTCCAGCCGGCGGCGGCGATGCCGGCCAGCGCCGCCTCCAGCCGGGCGGGGTCCTCGCGGCGGGGCGGTAGCCGCGGCTTCAGGTTCTCGGTCCTGCCCATGGCGCTCACTCCCCCCGGCCGAGGCCGCGCGGCGCCGGGCGGCGGACGCCCGGATGCACGGCCAGGCCGCGCGCCACCTCCTCGCCCCGGGCGGTGCCGGTGGCGATGGCGAGGCCGGCGATGCGCTCCACCGTCACGAGGCCCGCCTCGGCCAGCCAGGCCAGCTCGCCGCGTACCTGGTCGCCGGTGGCGGCCACGCCCAGCGACCGCACCGCGTCGGCCAGCAGGCACTCGTTGGCGGCATAGCCCGGCGTCTCCGCCAGCAGCCGCAGCAGCATGAGGCGCAGATGCTGGCGCCAGCTGTCGGACAAATCGGTCATGGTGATCAATGTCGGTCTCCTGGTGCGGGAATGGGTGCGGGGATAGGGGCTGGCGGCTTCAGCCCGCCTTGCGGGCGGCGTCGGCGATGATCTGCTCGTGGCGGTCGACGACGCGGTCGATGCGGGCCAGCGTGTCGCGGAAGCCCTCGATGGACTCGTCGGTGGCCTTCAGATCGCCCCGCAGCCCCTCGATGCGCAGCATCAGGTCCTGCAGCTGCTGGGCGGTGGGCAGGTGGCGGGCGACCGTCTCCAGCACCAGCACGCGGTCGGCCAGCGCCGCGCGCTCCGCCGCCTCGCGCTCGAGGTCGCCCCGGGCGGCGAAGAGCTGGCCCAGCGACCAGCGCCACCAGATGAGCAGCGGCACCACCACCCCGTTGACGAGGGTGCTGGCGATGGTGAGCCAGGGCAGCAGCGCCTGGACGGAGGGCCCGGAGGCGGCGAGCGCCCCGGCGGTCTGCGGGTCGGCGGGCATGGGTGTCTCCCGGTCGGGCGGTCAGGTCGACATGCTGCCCCACACCCCGCCCCCGAATAAGGCCGCGCCGCGCCCCCCATATGGCAAGTCGTTGATCCGGCTCGCTTTGTCGCGGGAAATTATTTTCGGTGCGGGAGGAAGTGTCGAATCTCACGACGCCTGGGCGGCAGGGTGCGGAAGACCAGGGCCTCGCCGTCGGGCCCGTGCACCTCCACCCCGGCCACCAGCCCCGAGCCGCCCGGGTCGGTGACGATGTCGTGCACGGCGCCGGGATCGACATAGCCCAGGCGCACCTCGCCGGAGACCGGGTGGGCGGTGACCGGCAGGACGAGCTCGCCGAACAGCTTGTAGGAGCGGACCAGCTCCTTGAGGCGGCGGTCGAGGCGGTTGACCGGATCGTGCCAGAAGGCGTCCAGCCAGGCCTGGCCCTGGGGATCGTCGCAGACCAGGCGCACGCCCTCGCCCAGCAGGTAGGAGAGCGGCAGCTCGATGAGGCGGTTGGCCAAGCGGTTGCGCTCCCACTGGTGCACCGCCAGCTCCTGCATGCGGCGTTGGGACAAAGGCCCGAGGTCGCGGCGGCCGTCGCCGGTCAGCGGGCGCGCATGGCGCTGGCGCGCGCGATGCGGTAGAGAAGAGGCGACCGCTCGCGCCCTGAGGAACGCCCCATGCGCCGTCTGATCACGCTCGCCTTCGCGCTGACGATTGTCACGCCTGCAACTCTTGCGGCTGCGCAGCCCGACTGGGTGGGGCAATGGCGCAAGATCGGCAAGGATGATGCCGGCACAACCAGCCGCTGCTACCTCGACCCCAAGGAACCAGTATGCGTCATAGATGCTTACTGGTTATGCAGGCTAAGAGTAGACCAGGAAGTTTGTTCAGTATCGGACAGCATAACGGGTCGCGGAACGCCATTCTATACATTCTGGAAACGCATCTATGAAAGCAGGCCGTCGAAACTGAGAAGATTGGAATATCGCGTTGCCCGCTACGTAATCTTTCCTTCTTCCGCCATTTTATTGACATGCTCACTGAGCCAGTCTGAACGCCGGGTTTTTAGTTTCTCCAGAAACTCACGACTTCTCTCGGGCGTCAGGCCGGCCAGCGCTTTCATGCTGCCAGATCCAAGAACGCCATCGATCTCCGTATCGGCCGGCAATGCGCCGACATCCACCAGGGCTCGCTGGACGATCTCGGCGCCTTTGGTAGTCCCCTGCCAGTAGACGGTATCCACCACGGCATTGACCACCTTCTGGTCTTTCACCTCCTTGAGGGCAGCGACTCCTCTCTTGCCGAATGCGCCCCCTTCGAATCCGGTTCCCTGGGCATTAGGCTTGCCGTTCAGATAGGCGATCTGTGCCGCCGCCAGTTGGTCTTGGGTCAAGGAGCGGGGCTCCACGCCAACGGTGCCTGCCGGAATGCCAGGGATCAAACCAGCTTTCGTCAAGTCGTTCAGCGTATCGCGCAGGATGCCGCCACGAGATCCGTTGGCGCCCACGATGTTGCCGCCCTCCCAGCCCGTGGTGAGCAGCATCGCCTCCTGCGCGTTCTCGGGCACACCCTTGAGGCGCCCGAGCGCCGCTTCATGCGCCTGCCAATCCTCAGCCTTCATTCCACGAGCGGCAGTCGCGGGGTCAGGTCCACCACCCTGACCTGGCCCAGTTTTCACTGGGTAGACGTTAACGCGTAGCCCACCTGAGCGGCTTCTCTCTCCGCTAGGCTCCTCGGCCCCCGCAGCGCCCAGTCGGTCCTCCTCCGGGTCACGCAGGAAACGCATGCCCTCACGGCGGGGATCCTCCGGCACCGGGCTGGGCGTGCGACCGACGGCGCCGGACGCCTTGCTCCCGCCTCCGCCGCCACCCCCGCCGTCGGTCCAGCGCCCGTCCTCGGCGCGCGGCTGGTCCGGGTCGAACTCCGGGTAGCCCTCAGCGAAAGGGCGGCGGCCCTCCGGCCCGGCCTCCCCGCCCTGAGACCCGGCACCGGCAGCACCCGCCGCCCGGCCCGCCGCCTCGCGCCGGGCCGTCGCCAGCTCCTGCACCGGGTCCAGCTTCACCCCCAGCTGCCGCGCCGTCTGCGCGATCAGCGCCGACGCCGCCGCCTCGCTCAAGAGACCCCGCTCCAGCGCCGGCAGCAGCGCGCCGACCAGGTTCGCCAGCGCCCCCGCATAGGCCGTGGTGTCGCGCGCGGTCAGCTCCGGGAACTCCACCCGCACCCGGTACTCCGGCCGGCCCACCTTGTCCGGGTGCCCCAGCGCCCGCAGCCGGCAGGACAGCACGTGCCCGCCCACGTCCGACAGCAGGGCGCCCAGCTCGCGCTGCTCGTCCGACAGCACCTTGAAGGTGGGCTCGCCCATCTCCCCCGCCGTCGCCCGGTTCACGTCGCCGCCCTGCCCGTACCAGTGCTCCGGCAGCGTCGCTCCCCCCAGCACATGGCCGCGGATCAGCCGCGCGGTCTCCGAGGCGTCCCCGGCCCGCAGGTCGGGGGTCAGCACCTGCCATTCCTCGGCTTCGTTGTGGACACGGACGGACAGCGGCCGGGGCGTCTCGATGCTGCGGGCGCGGGCCTGCACTTCGGCTTCCGTGGCGCCCTTCAGCGTCACGTCGTACACCACCTGGCGCAGCACGGTGGCGCGCTCGGCCTCGCCGTAGATCATCTGCTCGTAGAGGTCGCAGAAGTCGATCGCCGACAGCAGGTCGGAGCGGCCGCGCCGCCCGTCCGGCAGGGCGTTGCGGCGGAACAGGAAGCAGTCGCCGGCCTTCATGTGGGCGCGCATGGCCCGGGCCTCCTCGCTGAACAGCAGCTCGGCGCGCTCGGGATCGGCGCCGGGCAGCAGGGTGCGGAAGACCAGGGCCTCGCCGTCGGGCCCGTGCACCTCCACCCCGGCCACCAGCCCCGAGCCGCCCGGGTCGGTGACGACGTCGTGCACGGCGCCGGGATCGACATAGCCCAGCCGCACCTCGCCGGAGACCGGGTGGGCGGTCACGGGCAGGACGAGTTCGCCGAAGAGCTTGTAGGAGCGGACCAGCTCCTTGAGGCGGCGGTCGAGGCGGTTGACGGGGTCGTGCCAGAAGGCGTCGAGCCAGGCCTGGCCCTGGGGATCGTCGCAGACCAGGCGCACGCCCTCGCCCAGCAGGTAGGAGAGCGGCAGCTCGATCAGGCGGTTGGCCAGGCGGTTGCGCTCCCACTGATGCACCGCCAGCTCCTGCATGCGGCGCTGGGACAGGGGCCCCAGGTCGCGGCGGCCGTCGCCGGTCAGCGGGCGCCAGCCGGGTCCCTCCTCCAGCGTCAGGCCGGCCGCCTCGGTCACGCGGAAGCTGCGCCAGGCGCGGCGGAGGCGGCCGAACAGGGGCGCGCGGCCAGGATTCTTCGCGGTCATAGGATTATGTTCCTTTCTGCTGCGGCGGTCAGAGGATGGGGGCGTCGATGCCGGTGACGTAGCGGCGGGCGCAGCTGTAGGAGAGGCCCAGCGCCGTCGCGATGTCGGTCACGGTGCGGCCGCGGCGGCGCAGCGCCCGCGCGTCCAGCATGGCAAGGTAGGCGCGGGCGGCCGGCACCTCGACCCGGGCGTCGCCGAAGATGGCGCGGCGCAGCTCGTGGAACCGCCGCTCGCCCATCCAGGCCAGCAGCGGATTGTTGAAGCGCGGCCGGGCGGCGAAGCGCACGCGGGTGCCGCCGTAGCGGCGCAGGAAAGCTACGGCGAAGGGCTCGCCGAACCGCTCCGCGATCTCCTGGCCCAGGGGCGGCAGGGTCGGCAGCGTGTCGCGGGCATGGTCCGCCACGGCGGGCAGGCGGGCGGCGGGGATGGTCGCCGGCAGGCTGGCGCCGCGGATGGCGGGCAGGCCGCGCCGCGCCGGGTCGGCGGGGCGGGTGGCGAGAGGGAGCGGCCGGGCGCGCGGGATCGCGTCCAGGGTCATGGATGCCTCCGGATGGTCTGGCGGATGGGTCTGGTCGGTCGCCCCGCGCGCCGGCCGGCCGCGCTGGACATGCACCAATTATAAGAGGGGGGCGCCAGGACTCCAAACCTGCAGGAGAGATTCAACAGTTCCAGGGAAATCCAGGGCCGGAGGCATGTTTTTGAATCTCGCAAGCGAAAAATTTTCTTTCGTTTGCGGGTCTCGCGTGGATGGGGTGGGGGCCCTCCCACCCTTCCGAACGGCTTTCCGGGACGCCAGGACCAAGGCCAATCCCCCTCTCCCAGGGGGAGAGGGTGGGGTGAGGGGTAGGAGTTCTGAGGAAGGGTGCTTCATCGATGCCACGGATTGCTCCGCGATCCCGTACCCCCTCTCCCTGTCCCTCTCCCCCTGGGAGAGGGAACGGCAGTTCCGAACGGTAGCTTTCGGAAAGCAGTCCCTAGGGGAGGAGGATGGGGATAGCGCCCAGCCCTCCCCCCAAGGCCGCCGTTGACGCCGTGCCGGGCACCCCTTAACCATGGCGGCATGTCCGACCGCCCCCACGATCTGCTGGACCGCCGCGCGCTGGAGCGCCGCATCGTCGAGCTCGAGACCCGCAACGCCCATCTGGAGCGGCAGGCGGAGGAGCTCTCGGCCGAGCTGCTGCGCCAGGGCCGCGCCATCGACGCGCTGACGCTGCGGCTGCACCGCCTGTCCGACCGGCTCGGCGATCTGGAGGGGGGCTGGAGCCCGTCGCCCGCCGACGAGCGCCCGCCGCCCCACTACTGACCCGTCCCCTCCTCCCTTCCCCGCCGGAGCGCGCCCATGGCCCACCCCTCCCCCCCGCCCGTGACAGGCCCCCTGGCGGGCGTGCGGGTCCTGGACATGAGCCGCATCCTGGCCGGCCCCAGCGCCACGCAGCTGCTGGGGGACCTCGGCGCCGACGTGGTGAAGGTGGAGAAGCCGGGCGAGGGCGACGACACCCGCAAATGGGGCCCGCCCTTCCTGAAGGACGCGGACGGCGCCGACACGCGGGAGAGCAGCTACTATCTCTCGGCCAACCGCAACAAGCGCAGCCTGGCGCTGGACTTCACCAAGCCCGAGGGCAAGGCGCTGCTGCTGCGGCTGCTGGCCCGGGCCGACGTGGTGATCGAGAACTACAAGGTCGGCACGCTGGCGAAATACGGGCTGGCCTACGAGGATCTGAAGGACGCCTATCCGCGGCTGGTCTATTGCTCGCTGACCGGCTTCGGGCAGACCGGCCCCTACGCCCCGCGCGCCGGCTACGACTTCCTGATCCAGGCCATGGGCGGGATCATGTCCCTGACCGGCGAGCCCGACGGCGCGCCGATGAAGACCGGCGTCGCCATCGCGGACCTGATGGCCGGCATGTACTCGGCCGTCGCCATCCTGGCGGCGCTGCGCCACCGCGACCGGAGCGGGCGCGGCCAGCACATCGACATGTCGCTGCTGGACACGCAGCTGGCTTGGCTGTCCAACGCCGGCCAGTACTACCTCACCTCGGGGCGGCCGACGCCGCGCTACGGCAACGGCCACCCGACCATCGTGCCCTACCAGACCTTCCGGGCCGCCGACCGCTGGATCGTGCTGGCGGTGGGCAATGACGAGCAGTTCCGGAAGTTCTGCGGCTTCGCCGGCCGGCCGGACCTCGCCGCCGACCCGCGCTTCGCCACCAACCGCGAGCGGGTGCGCAACCGCGAGGCCGTGGTGGCCGAGGTGGCGGATCTGATATCCGCGCGCCCGGCCGCCGACTGGCTGGCGGGGCTGGAGCCGCTGGGCGTGCCCTGCGGGCCGATCAACGACCTGGCCGCCGTCTTCGACGATCCGCAGGTACAGGCGCGGGGCATGCGGATCAGCATGGAGCACCCGGCCCATGGCGGGCCGGTGGATTTGATCGGCAGCCCGATCCGCATGAGCGAGACGCCGCCCAACTACCGCCACCCGCCGCCGACGCTGGGCCAGCACACGGCGGAGGTGCTGTCCGACTGGCTGCACCTGGAGGGGGGCGAGCTGGACCAGCTGCGCGCGGCGGGGCTGGTGTGATCCGCGCGGCCGGACGATCCGTAGGCCGGGAGGAGCCGAAGGCGCATCCCGACAAGCAATTCGAGACGGGGAGAAAGCGATGACCGACACGAAGGACGATCTGCGCCGCACGGACGAGCAGGCGGCGAGCCTGCTGCCCGAGCCGGAGGTGAGCCGGCGGACCTTCGCCCTGGGCACGGCGGCGATCGGGACGGCCGGCTTCGCGCTGGCGGCCCTGCCGGTGGAGGCGCAGACGGTCATCACCACGGACACGGCGGGTCTTGCCGCCGGCATGGCGGAGATTCCCGCCGGCGACCGCGCCATCCCCGGCTACTATGCCCGGCCGGAGGGCGACGGCCCCTTCCCCGTGCTGCTGGTGGTGCAGGAGATCTTCGGCATCCACGAGCACATCAAGGATGTCTGCCGCCGCTTCGCCAAGCGCGGCTATCTGGCGGTGGCGCCGGACCTCTATGTGCGCCAGGGCGACCCGACCAGGATCGCCGACGTGCAGACGCTGATCTCCACCATCGTCTCCAAGGTGCCGGACGCGCAGGTCATGGCCGACCTGGACGCCACGGTCGCCTGGGCGGGGGGGCAGGCCAAGGGCGACACGGGACGCGTCGGCGTCACCGGCTTCTGCTGGGGCGGGCGGATCACCTGGCTCTACGCCGCGCACAGTGCGCAGGTGAAGGCCGGCGTCGCCTGGTACGGCGCGCTGAAGCGGCCGCCCAACCCGCTGCATCCGCGCCATCCGGCCGATGTGGCGGCGGAGCTGAAGGCGCCGGTGCTGGGGCTCTACGGCTCGGCCGACACCGGCATCCCGGTGGAGCAGGTGGACGCGCTGCGCGCGGCGCTGAAGGCCGCCTCGGGCACCTCGAAGGCCGCCGCCGGGTCGGAGATCCTGCTGTTCAAGGACGCGCCGCACGGCTTCTACGCCGACTACCGCCCGAGCTTCCGCCCGGACGTGGCCGCCGAGGGCTGGCGCCAGTGCCTCGCCTGGTTCAAGGCGAACGGCGTGGCCTGAATGAGAAAGGGGGGAGCGCGGCGCTCCCCCCTCGGTACCTCACTTCGCGCTGGCGGTGCCGGCGATCTCGGACTGCAGGCTCTGCGCGTGCTGCAGGTGGCCCTGCAGGATCGGCAGCTGGGCCTGGGCGAACTTGTTCAGCGGGGTCTGCTTGCCCTGCTGGCTCGCCTGCGCCTGGAACAGCTCGATCTCCATCTTGTGGTCGTCGATCTGGGTGCGCAGCCACTCGCGGTCGAACTCGGCGCCCGACAGCTTGGAGAGCTTGGCCATGTCGGCCTCATGCTTCTCGCCGACGCTCTTCGGCAGGTCGATGTCGTAGTTCGACGCCATTTCCTGCATGCGCTCGGCGCTCTTGGTGTGGTCGTCGATCAGCTGCTGGGCCATGGCCTTGATCTCGGGATGCTTGGCCTTCTGCAGTGCCAGCTTGCCGGCCGCGATCTCGGCCATGTCGCCCTGGGCCGCCTTCTGCACGAACATCCGGTCCTGCTGGCTGAAGATGAAGGCGCCCTCGATCGGGCCGGCGCCGGCCGGCGACTTGACCGTGTTCTCCTGGCCGGTCATGCCCGGCGAGGTCGGCTGCGGCGAGCTGGTGCCGCTCTTCATGGCCGGGGCGCGCACGTCGGTGCCGCTCTCGGACTGGGTGGAAGAGCTGGAGGTGGACTGGGCCAGGGCCGTGCCGCTCAGCAGCAGCGCCGCGGTGGCGGCGGCGATCGCGAAGGTACGCATGGGGATTCCTCCCGGTGTGGTGGTAACCGAAGCCCATGCAACAGCCGGGAGGCGGGAACGTCGCGGCCGGGGCCCTCCTCCCCCTGCCCGGCCCTTGCCCCGGCCGGCCCGCCGCGCCATAGTCCGGCCCGTTTCGCAGATGAGGCCGCCATGCGCTTCCCGCACCGCCATTTGCTGGGCATCGAGGGGCTGAGCCCGGCCGAGATCGCTACGATCCTCGACCTCGCCGACACCTATGTCGAGCAGAACCGCAGCCCGGAGAAGAAGTCGGCCCTGCTGCGCGGCAAGACCGTGGTGAACCTGTTCTTCGAGAACTCCACCCGCACCCGCACCAGCTTCGAGCTGGCGGCCAAGCGCCTGGGCGGCGACAGCATCAACATGTCGGTCGACGGCTCCAGCGTGAAGAAGGGCGAGACCCTGCTGGACACGGCGCTGACGCTGAACGCCATGCATCTGGACGTGCTGGTGGTCCGCCACGGCGAGTCGGGGGCGGTGAAGCTGCTGGCCGACAAGGTGAACTGCGCCGTCATCTCCGGCGGCGACGGCAGCCACGAGCATCCGACCCAGGCGCTGCTCGACGCGCTGACCATCCGCCGGCACAAGGGCGGCCTCGCCGGCCTGACCGTCGCCATCTGCGGCGACATCCTGCACAGCCGCGTGGCGCGCTCCAACATCCTGCTGCTGAACGCCATGGGGGCCAAGGTGCGGGTGGTGGCGCCGCCGACCCTGCTGCCCTCGGCCATCGACCGCATGGGGGTGGAGGTCCACCACTCCATGGCGACCGGCTTGAAGGACGCGGACATCGTCATGATGCTGCGCCTGCAGCTGGAGCGGATGCAGGGCATGTTCGTGCCCTCCATCCGCGAGTACAACCGCTTCTACGGGCTGGACTACGAGAAGCTGGCGGTCGCCAAGCCCGACGCGCTGATCATGCATCCCGGCCCCATGAACCGCGGCGTCGAGATCGACAGCCTGGTCGCCGACGACATCCACCGCAGCGTCATCCTGCAGCAGGTGGAGCTGGGCGTGGCCGTGCGCATGGCCTGCCTGGACCTGCTGACGCGCAGCGACAAGCCCAACGACATGGCGGGGAACGCCTGAGATGAAGCGCACGGCCTACCTCAACGCCCGCCTGCTCGACCCTGCCACCGGCCTGGACGCCACGGGCGCGCTGCTGGTCGAAGGCGAGCGCATCGCCGATCTCGGCCCGGCCCTCTTCCAGGAGGGCGTGCCGGAGGGGATCGAGACCATCGACTGCGCCGGCCTCTGCCTCGCCCCCGGGCTGGTGGACATGCGCGCCCAGATCGGCGAGCCCGGCTTCGAGCAGAACGAGACCATCCGCACCGCCGGCCGCGCGGCCGCGGCGGGCGGCGTCACGGCGCTGGCCTGCCTGCCCAACACCGACCCGGTCATCGACGACCTGGCTGGGCTGGAATACATCGCGCGCCGCGCCCGCGAGGCCCGCACCGTCAAGGTCTTCGCCTACGGCGCGGTGACGCGCGGCCTGGGCGGCAAGGAGCTGACGGAGATGGGCCTGCTGGCGGAGGCGGGCGCCGTGGGCTTCACCGACGGCACCAAGGCGGTGGCCGACCCGCTGACCATGCGCCGGGCGCTCTCCTACGCCAGCACCTTCGGCAAGGTGATCGTGCAGCATCCGGAGGAGCCGCGGCTGGCGACCGGCGTGATGAACGGCGGCGAGATCGCCACGCGCCTGGGCCTGTCCGGCATCCCCGCCGTGGCCGAGGTCATCATGCTGGAGCGCGATCTGCGGCTGGTGGAGCTGACCGGCGGCCGCTACCACGCCTCCCATGTCAGCACGGCGGAGTCGGTCGAGGTGCTGCGCCGGGCCAAGGCGCGCGGGCTCCGCGTCACCGCCGACACCGCCCCGCCCTACTTCGCCCTGACCGAGGTGGACGTCGGCGACTACCGCACCTTCTTCAAGCTGTCCCCGCCGCTCAGGGGCGAGATGGACCGCCGCGCCATCGTCGAGGGGCTGGAGGACGGCACCATCGACTGCATCGCCAGCGACCACTCCCCCCATAACCAGGACGAGAAGCGCGTCCCCTTCAACCAGGCCGCCTTCGGCGCCGTGGGGCTGGAGACGCTGCTGCCCCTGACGCTGGAGCTGGTGCACAAGGGCCGCATGAGTCTGCTCGACGCCCTGGCCGCCATCACCTGCCGCCCGGCGGACGTGCTGGGCCTGCCCGCCCTCGGCCGCCTGGCGAAGGGCGGCCCGGCCGACCTGGTCCTGTTCGACCCGGACATGCCCTGGAAGGTCGATGCCGACCGGCTGCTCTCCAAGTCCAAGAACAGCTGCTTCGACAAGCGCCCGGTCCAGGGCAAGGTCATGCGCACGGTCGTCGACGGGCGGGTGGTGTTCGGGGAGTAAGGGGCTCCCCCTGCGCCACGGCACCGAGGGTTGGCGCCTCAGGCCGGCCGGACGCCCCTCACGTCTCTTTTGGAGAGGCGGGGCTGTCAGCCTCTCCCGATCCGATACCGCCGATGCCGCCGCTGCCCCGGTGGACATGCCGGAACCGTCAGGGAACCCCCGGGAGGATCGGACCGGCCGCTTACGGTCTAAATCCACGGCCCGCGTTGAACCCGCCCGCCGCGTCCCGCACAAAGTCGGGGTCCGGAGCGGAGGGCGCCCATGCCGACCATCAGCGGTACTGACCAGTCCGAAACGATCGAAGGGGCGCGGTTCGACGTCGCGGAGCGCATCGAGGGCTTGGATGGCAACGACCGGTTGATCGGGTTCGGCGGCGCGGACACGCTGCTGGGAGGCAACGGCAACGACGAACTCTATGTCACCCGGAGCCTATGGCCCCTCGTGCGGACCGTCGACGGCAGCGGCAGCATCCTGCGGGGTGGGGACGGCGACGACCAGCTTGACGGCATCGGCGCCGGCGTCACCCTGGAGGGCGGCGCGGGAAGCGACATCCTGGTCCTGAGGGAGGACGAAGGGGTGGCGAGCCCGCGCGGCCTCCTGGACGGCGGGCCGGGCTACGACTATGCCAGCGTCTACCTGCTGAGCCCGGTGGGCGAGGCCCTGGTCTGGCGGTCCAACCCGAACGACGAGAACGTCCTGAGCAATGGGACGCGGGTACGGAATGTCGAGCAGTTCAGTTTCCGGCCGGGTCCAGGCGGGGACTTCATCGACTTCTCCCGTGATGCCGGCAACCAGGAGGTCTATTACGTTTATGAAAGCGCCGGCGACGACACCCTGGTCGCCGGCAACGGCGGCGGCCGGCTCGAAGGCGGAGAGGGCAACGACCTCCTCCTGAACCTGCGATCCTACATGGGCGGCGATCGCCAGAATCTGCTCCAGGCCTATGGCGGACCAGGGGACGATGTCCTGGTCTATGTCCACGGACAGGTGTTTATCGAGGCGGGATCGGGCAACGATACGGTCAGGACCACCGGCACGGGCGAGGCCGGCTGGGTCAGGATCGACGCCGGGCCGGGCGACGACCGCGTGGAGGTTTACACCCGCACCATCGAGATCCGTACTGGCGATGGCGCCGACATCATCGGGTGGAACGATACCGCCTCGGTGCCGATCATCTGGGACCTGGACGCCGGGGCCGGCAACGACCTTATCGTCGCCGGGATCACCGGCACGTCGGACCAGCGCGGCGGCAGCGGCGAGGACGTGTTCCGCTACAACCTGGTCTTCGACGGGCGTTCCCTGTCCCGCCCCTTAATCCACGATTTCGCCGGGGCCGGCATCCCGGGCGGCGACATCATCGAGATCGTCAACGCCACGCCCCTCCGGCTGCAGTTCGACGGACAGGTGGTGTTCGGCCAAGACATCCAGAACGGCGGAAGAATCAGCTACGGCAGCAAGGCCGCTGACGGGGTGGGATCGGTCCTCTATACCCAGCAGCGTGGACAGACTCATCTGTTCGTCGACATGGACGACGATGGATTCCTCAGTCCCCAGGACCTGCATGTGACGATCGCCGGGCCGCATTCGCTCGGAGCCGACGATATCCGCTTCCAGGAACTGACCCGCTATGTGGGGACCAATGGTAGCGACGCCGCTCTTGCCGGGTCCTGGTTGGACGACCAGGTCAGCGGGCTGGCGGGCGACGACCGGCTGTTGGGCGGGGCCGGCAACGATACGCTGGCTGGCGGTGCGGGTGACGACACCATCGACGGCGGCCCAGGCGAGGATTTGGCGGTTTTCGCCGGTGCCCGCGCCGAATACCGGATCGCGACGGCGCGCGGCGTCACCACTGTCGAACATGTCGGTGGCGGTGCGGACGGGGCGGACAGGCTGACGGGCGTGGAGGCGGCGCGCTTCTCCGACGGCATGCTGACGTTCGGACTGTCGCCTGCGGAGCTCTTGCTGCGCCTGCCGTCCGGCGCCATGGTCGCCTGGGATTCCACCCGGGGCGCCGAGGGCTTCTTCATGCTCGCGGGAATCCAGGCCGAGCGGACTGTCGAGCTCCAAGGCGACTTCGATGGCGACGGCAAGGACGACCTGCTGGTGGGGGGACCGGGCGGCCGGACAACCTGGAGTTCGGCCATCGCGGAAACGGGGGGACGCGCGACGCCTTCCATGGGGGATTTCGTCGCTGTCGGGGCCGGGAACTTCATCGGGAGCGCCGGGGCCGATTTCCTGCTCAGGATGGGCGACACGCTGGCCTTCTACGACACGCAAGCGGTCATGTTCCACGCCTTCATCACGCCCGCCGACGGTGTCGGCATTGCCGGCATGGGCAATGTGGACGGCGCCGGGACCGACGACATCATCTTCCAGAACGAAGCTTCGGGCGCGCTCATCTACTGGAACGGCTCCGGCTTCAAGGACATGCTGACGCTCGCGCCGGCGTCGGGCTGGCGGGTCGAAGCCGTCGGCGACTTCATCGGCGGTGGGGCGGACGACCTCCTGCTGTTCAACACTCGCTCCAAGGTGATGATCTTCTGGGATGCCACGCGCGGCAGTGCCGGTTTTGCCGATTTCATCACGCTGGACGGCGCCTTCGCCCTGGCTGGGGTCGGCGACCTGAACGGCGACGGCAGGGACGATCTGCTGTTCCGCAACCAGGGCGACGGCGCCGCCATCTACTGGGACGGGCAGCGCTTCAGGGATCTGGGGAACGTGCTGGCCGGCGTCGATCTGGTGGGCATCGCCGACCTTTACTAAGAGGCATCTCCCGCTTGCCATTGCCTCGGCGGGCATGTGAAATCTGGCCCTCATCCAACCATGTCCGCCAGAGCACCATGACCGACGCCCTCGCCTCCTCCCTTCCCCTGCTGCTGGCGGCGCTGGCGGGCGGCTATCTGCTGGGCTCGGTCCCGTTCGGGCTGGTGCTGACCCGACTGGCCGGCTACGGCGACATCCGGGAGATCGGCTCGGGCAACATCGGCGCCACCAACGTGCTGCGCACCGGCAACAAGCCGCTGGCGCTGGCGACGCTGCTGCTGGACAGCGGCAAGGGCGCCATCGCCACGCTGGTCGCGGCGCTATGGGGGCCTGAGCCGGCGATGCTGGCGGCGGCGGGGTCCATGCTGGGCCACGCCTTCCCGGTCTGGCTGGGCTTCAAGGGCGGCAAGGGCGTCGCCACGGCGCTGGGCGTGCTGCTGGCGATCTCCTGGCCGGTCGGGCTGTTCGCCTGCCTGATGTGGCTGGCGACGGCCGTGGTGGCCCGCATCTCCTCGCTCTCGGCGCTGGTCGCCATCGGGCTCGCGCCCTTCTTCGCCTGGTGGTGGGCGGGGCCGCAGCTGGCGGGGCTGGCGGCCTTCATCGCGCTGCTGGTCTTCATCCGCCACAAGGCCAACATCGAGCGGATCATGAAGGGCGAGGAGCCGCGCATCGGCGCCAAGAAGAAGGACGCCGCGGCCTAGGGTCAGCCGGACGATGGATTGGGCGGTGTCCCCCCTCCACCCGTCATCCCGGCCCCCGGATCGGGCCGAAGGCCCGTCCGAGGACAGGCTCCAGCTGGGACCCAGGGGTTGCCGCGGGATGCGACGGATGCAGCGCGCTTTGAGGGGCAGCGTTGAGGCTGTGCGTCCTTCGACAGGCTCAGGATGAGGAGGTTGGGTGCTGCTCCCAGCCAAGCTTGCGCGGGAGGGAACCAGGGGTGCCTGGCATCCCCCTTTCCTCATCCTGAGCCTGTCGAAGGACGCACCACGCTCCAGCCTCTCCGCTTCATCGACCGCCCATGGCTGCACCCCCGGGTCCCGGCTTGCGCCGCGAGGGCGGCCTACCGGCACGACCTGAACGGCCCCAACCTCCCGCGTCCCGCGAAACTTTCCCCGTTGACTAGAGTATGCGGCGGATTGATGCTCCGCCCATGCCGCTCGCACGACGCCCCCTCTCCGCCACCGAACGGCTGGACTGGCTCCGCCTGATCCGGTCCGAGAATGTCGGCCCCATCACCTTCTACCGGCTGCTGGAGCGCTTCGGCTCCGCCGGCGACGCGCTGGCCGCATTGCCCGACCTCGCGAAGCGCGGCGGCCGCGCGCAGCCCCTGCGCCTCTACCCCAAGGCGGAGGCCGAGCGCGAGCTGCGCGCGGCGGAGAAGCTGGGCGTCCGCCTGATCGCCGCCTGCGAGCCCGACTATCCGGCGCCGCTGACCGGGGTGGACGACGCTCCGCCCCTGCTCTCGGTCCTGGGCCATGCCGGGCTGCTGCAGCGCCCCGCCGTGGGCGTGGTCGGCGCCCGCAACGCCTCCACGGCCGGCAAGCGCATGGCGAACGAGCTGTCGCGCGAGCTGGCGGCGGCGGGTTTCCTCGTCGTCTCAGGCCTCGCGCGGGGCATCGACACGGCGGCGCATGCGGGGGCGCTCGACGGCGGCACCGCGGCCGTCATGGCCGGCGGCGTCGATATCATCTACCCGCCCGAGAACGACCGGCTGCACGCCGCGATAGTCGATCGCGGCGTGCTGGTGGCCGAATGCGCCGTCGGCACCGAGCCGCAGGCCCGGCACTTCCCCCGCCGCAACCGGCTGATCTCCGGCCTGTCGCTGGGCGTGCTGGTGGTGGAGGCGGCGCTGAAGTCCGGCTCCCTCATCACCGCCCGGCTGGCGCTGGAGCAGGGCCGCGAGCTGTTCGCCGTGCCCGGTTCGCCGGCCGATCCCCGCGCCCAGGGCTGCAACCGCCTGATCAAGGAGGGGGCGCATCTGGTGGAGAATGCGGAGGATGTGATCCATGTCCTGCGCTCCACGCCGGCCCCCATGCGGGAGCCGGAACGCGACCTGTTCCGGGCCGCCCCGCCGGTCCCGCCGGACGAGGCGGAGCTGGCCCGCGCCCGGTCGCGCATCCTCGAAAGCCTCTCGCCGACGCCCGTTCTCATTGACGAGGTGGTCCGGGACTGCCAATTGTCTGCGGCGGTGGTGATGACCGTCCTGCTGGAGCTTGAGCTGGCGGGACGCGCGCAGCGCCACCCCGGCGGCCGCGTCAGCATCCTCTGACGATTTCCAGGGGCCGCCGTCCCGGGTTGGTTTGAAAGGCGGGTCCCCTTTGTCTGGCAGCAACGTCGTCATCGTCGAGTCCCCGGCCAAGGCGAAGACCATCAACAAGTATCTCGGCCAGGACTTCACCGTCCTGGCGAGCTTCGGCCATGTCCGCGACCTGCCGCCCAAGGACGGCTCGGTGCGCCCGGAGGCCGATTTCGAGATGGATTGGGAGCTGGGCGACCGCTCCAAGCGCCATGTCGACGAGATCGCCCGCGCCGTGCGCGGCGCCAACCGCGTCTATCTCGCCACCGACCCGGATCGCGAGGGCGAGGCCATCGCTTGGCACGTCAAGGAGGTGCTGGGCGAGAAGCGGCTGCTGTCCAAGATCGACCTGAAGCGCGTCACCTTCAACGAGATCACCAAGGGCGCGGTGCTGGACGCCATCGCCAACCCGCGCGACATCAACAAGGAACTGGTGGACGCCTATCTGGCGCGCCGCGCGCTGGACTATCTGGTGGGCTTCACCCTGTCGCCGGTGCTGTGGCGCAAGCTGCCGGGCTCTAAGTCCGCCGGCCGCGTGCAGTCGGTGGCGCTGCGCCTGGTGTGCGAGCGCGAGTCCGAGATCGAGGTGTTCCGCCCGCAGGAATACTGGACAATCGAGGCGACCTTCCAGACCCAGGCCGGCGCTAGCTTCACCGCGCGCCTGTCGCAGCTGGGCGGGAAGAAGCTCGACAAATTCGCGCTGGGCGACAAGGGCGCGGCCATGACGGCCGTCGCGCAGATCGAGCCGCTACGCTTCGGCGTGTCGTCGGTCGAGCGCAAGCAGGTGCGCCGCAACCCCTACCCGCCCTTCACCACCTCCACCCTGCAGCAGGAGGCCAGCCGCAAGCTGGGCTTCGGCGCCACCAAGACGATGCGCACCGCGCAGAAGCTCTATGAGGGCGTGGACATCGGCGGCGAGACGGTCGGCCTCATTACCTACATGCGGACCGACGGCGTGCAGCTGAGCCAGGAGGCCATCGACGGCGCCCGGCGGCTGATCGGCGCCGCCTACGGCAACCAGTACGTGCCGAAGAACCCGCGCATCTACAAGACCGCCGCCAAGAATGCGCAGGAGGCCCACGAGGCCATCCGCCCGACCGACATGTTCCGCAAGCCGGACCAGGTCGCCCGCGCGCTCGACAAGGACGAGCTGCGCCTCTACGAGCTGATCTGGAAGCGCACCGTCGCCTCGCAGATGGAGAGCGCCGTCATGGACCAGGTGGCGGTGGACATCGCCTCCCCGAAGTCCGAGGCCGTGTTCCGCGCCACCGGCTCCATTGTCGTGTTCGACGGCTTCCTGAAGGTCTACCAGGAGGACCGGGACGACGCCGGCGACGACGAGGACCAGGAGCGCCGCCTGCCCGCCATGAAGGAGGGCGACGACCTCAAGCGCGGCGAGATCCGCCCCGACCAGCACTTCACCCAGCCGCCGCCCCGCTACACCGAGGCGAGCCTGGTCAAGCGCATGGAGGAGCTGGGCATCGGCCGCCCCTCCACCTACGCCAGCATCCTGCAGGTGCTGCAGGACCGGAACTATGTGCGCCTCGAGAAGCGGCGCTTCGTGCCGGAGGACCGCGGCCGGCTGGTCACGGCCTTCCTGGAGAGCTTCTTCCGCCGCTACGTCGAGTACGGCTTCACCGCCGACCTCGAGACCAAGCTCGACGACGTCTCGGGCGGCCGCATCTACTGGAAGGACGTGCTGCGGGAGTTCTGGCAGGCCTTCTCCACCTCGATCGAGGGCACCAAGGACCTGACCATCACCCAGGTGCTGAACGCGCTGGACGACCTGCTGGGCCCGCACTTCTTCCCCGCGCCCGCCGACGGCAAGGGCGACCCGCGGCGCTGCCCGAAATGCGGCCAGGGACGCCTGTCGCTGAAGCTGGGCCGTAGCGGCGGCTTCATCGGCTGCTCCAACTATCCCGAGTGCAACTTCACCCGGCCGCTGGGCATCGAGGGGGCCGACGGCGAGGGCGGCGGCGGTGACCGCAGCCTCGGCACCGATCCGGACACCGGCCTGACCGTCTGGCTGAAGAACGGCCGCTTCGGCACCTATGTTCAGCTGGGCGACGACCCGCCCAAGGACAGCGAGACCAAGCCCAAGCGCGTCTCGCTGCCCAAGGGCATGCAGGCGTCGGAGCTGGATCTCGAGACCGCGCTGCGGCTGCTGTCGCTGCCGCGCTCCATCGGCGCGCATCCCGAGACCGGCCAGGACATCCAGGCCGGCATCGGCCGCTACGGCTCCTACCTGAAGCATGGCGAGGTCTACAAGAACCTGCCGCCCGACGACGACGTGCTGACCATCGGCCTGAACCGTGCCGTGGTCCTGCTGGCCGGCACCACAGCCCGTGCCACCGCGGCCCCGGCGCGCGAATTGGGCAACCACCCCAAGGACGGCAAGCCCATCAGCGTCGGTAGCGGCCGCTTCGGCCCCTACGTCAAGCACCTGAAGCTCTACGCCTCTCTCCCCAAGGGCGTCTCCCAAGACGCCGTGACGCTTGAACAGGCCCTGGAACTGCTGGCCGCCAAGGCCGCCAAGGACAGCGCCAAGAAGCCCGCCAAGGCCGAGGCCGAACCGAAGAAGGCCGCGGCGCCCAAGAAGGCGGCGGTGAAGAGTACGGCTGCGAAGGCTCCGGCCAAGAAGGCGACGACGACGGCGAAGAAGCCGGCCGTGAAGAAGGCGGCGGCGAAGTAACTCTTACCCGTCGTCCCCGCGAAGGCGGGGCTCCAGGTAATGAGCTTGCTACATGCATGAGAAAAGGGCGCCAGCGGGGACGTTGGTGCCCTTTCCTTTAAATTCCGGAGCAACGGGATGCCTGGGTCCCCGCCTCCGCGGGGATGACGGTGGAGGAAAGTCCCCTCCCCCTCAAACCCCCGGCTTCACCGGCTTGCTCACGGGCACGGTCACCTCGGAGCAAAGCCCCGGCCGCCCGGTCCCCGGGCGGCACTGACGGATCGTCAGGGTGGCGCCCAGCTGCATGGTGAGCGCGTCGACCAGCTTCAGGCCGAGGCGTTCCGAGCCCTTGTCCGGGATGATGCCCAGCCCGTCGTCGGCGATCAGCAGGCGGCAGCGGCCGGGTTCGCGGACGAAGCTCACCTCGATGGTGCCGCCATCGAGGCCCTTGAAGCCGTGCAGCGCGGCGTTGGAGACCAGTTCGTTGGCGATGATGCCGAGCGGGATGGCGCGGTCGACATCAAGGTCGCCATGGTCGGCCTTCACCGTGACGGACAACCTGGGGTTGCCATGGGCCAGCGCCGGGACCCGGCCGCACAGCGCGTCCAGATAGTCGGCGAAGTCGAGGATGCCGATCTCCTCGGTCATGTAGAGCCGGGCGTGGATCTCGGCCACGGCGCTGACCCGCTGGCAGGCGCGGTCGAGCTGGTCGCGCGCCAACTCGTCGCCCGCCTGCCCCGCCTGCAGCCGCAGCATGCTGGAGATCAACTGCAGGCTGTTCTTGATCCGGTGGTTCAATTCGCGCAGCAGCAGCTCGCGCCGCTCCAGCGCCTGGGTCAGCTCGGCGCGGCTGTGGTCCAGCGCTTCCGCCGCCCGGCGGTGGCGCGTCACGTCCAGCGCTGCGCCGGAGATGCCGACGATTGTCCCGGCGGCGTCGCGGCGCGGGCGCAGGTCGAGCTCATAGTGCAGCGGCTCGCCGCCGACATGCAGCGTGACGGTCTGCCGTTCGGGCGTGCCGGTCGCCATCACCCGGCGCTTGATCGCCGCCAGCGCCTCGCCCTCCTCCGGCCGCTCCGCCATCTCCAGGTCGGACCGGCCGATGAACCAAGCCGCCGGCTTGTCCCAGGGCGGGTTGCTGATCCAGCTGTAGCGCAGCTCCGCATCCTGCTCGAACGCCGTCACGCCCGCCGTCCGCAGCGCCTGTAGCAGCGGGTCGGTGCGGTCCTGGTCGGTGGGAACGGGCAGGGTTGCTGCTGACATCGGCTCTTTCGAAAAGGGCAGGCGCATAGAACAGCACAGCGGGCGCTTGTGGAACAGGGGGAACGCGTCCGGGTTTCAGGCATCCCCCGAAGGCGTTGATTCCGCAGGCGCTGGGCACGAGGGCGGCGCGGGCTTGTCGGCCCGGACCGTCGGCACCGGCAGGAGCGTCGGCGGGTAGAGATCGGGGTTGATCCCCAGCCGCGCCAGCGTCGCCAGGATGTGGGTCGGCAGGGGGGCCATGACGGTCAGCGGCGGCAGCTCGCGCGGGCCCCAGGGGATGGTGATGGTGCGGGCGTGCAGGTGGATGGGCAGGGGCGGCATCGGGTGGTCGCCATAGATGACGTCGCCCAGGATCGGCGTGCCGACGGCCGCGAGATGCGCGCGCAGCTGGTGCATGCGGCCGGTGCGGGGGTGCAGCTCCACCCAGGCAAGGCCGTCGGCCTCGGCCAGCACCTGGTATTCCGTCACCGACTCCTTGCCACCCGCGTCGACGAACACGCGCGAGCCGCCGGGCACGCGCTGCTTGCTGAGCGCAAGGTCGATGGTGCCCGTGCGCGGCTCGGGCGCGCCCACCGTGACCGCCAGGTAGGATTTCACGACATAGCCCATGGTGAAGAGCTTGCCCATGCGCGACGCCGCCTTCTGGTGCCGGCCCAGCACCAGGCAGCCGGTGGTGTCCTTGTCCAGCCGGTGGGCGAGGCGCGGCGGCTCCTCCATCCCGTCCTGCAGCCAGGGCAGGTACAGCTCCAGATGGTCGTGGCTCTTGGTGCCGTAATGGACGGGCAGGTTGAAGGGCTTGTCGATGATCAGCAGGTCCTCGTCCATGAACAGGACGCGGCTGCGGAACTCCGCCTCGGTGAAGCGCATAGGGCTGACTCGTCGCCGTGGATCGCCCGCAGGTAGCATGCGGGCGCGCTCCGCGTCACGCATCGCCGATCATGAACAATCGTTAATGCGCGCTCCACGCGGCGGCAAGGTGCGGGGCGGCATGATCCGAACCGTGGCCGACCGGATCGGGACGCCACGACAGGACCGGAAGCTCCGCCGCCTTGCCCCTTCCGCGGCGGGCGCTTCCGCGACGCGGGCCGGTGTCCGGCGGCGGTGATTGCCCCACCCACCGCCTTCCCACCCGGCCGCCGGCCCGCGCCCCCTCTCCTAAGGACCAGAGGTTCAGGACACGACCATGACCGAGTTCCAGCCCCGCCCCGCCGCCTCCCGCATCCGCTCGCTCGGCGCCGCCCTGCTGGCCGCCACGATGCTGGCCGCCCCGCTGAGCCTGGCCGCGTCCGCGCCGGCCCATGCCGCCAATGCCGCCCTGCCCAGCTTCGCCGACCTGGTGGAGCGGGTCTCCCCCGCCGTGGTCACCATCACCGCCGGCAACAAGGAGGCTGCCCCGCGGATGGAGCGTCTGCCTCCCGAACTCGGCGAGATGCTGCGTCGCTTCGGCGTGCCGGACCAGCTGCCCCCGGGCATGCCCGGGGGGCCCCGCGGTCCCCGCGCCCGCGCGCTCGGCTCCGGCTTCGTGGTCGACCCCGCCGGCTTCATCGTCACCAACCGCCACGTCATCGAGGACGCCGACGACATCAAGGTCTCCTTCCAGGACGGCAAGGAGCTCTCGGCCACGCTGGTCGGCCAGGACGACCGCACCGACCTCGCCGTGCTGAAGGTAGAGTCGCAGAAGCCGCTGCCGGCCCTGGCCTTCGGCGACAGCGACAAGACCCGCGTCGGCGACTGGGTGGTCGCGGTCGGCAACCCGTTCGGCCTGGGCGGCACCGTCACCGCCGGCATCATCTCGGCCCGCGGGCGCGAGATCGGCCCGGGCCCCTATGACGACTTCCTGCAGATCGACGCCTCGATCAACCGCGGCAATTCCGGCGGCCCGACCTTTAATGCCGACGGCCAGGTCATCGGCATCAACACCGCCATCTTCAGCCCGAACGGTGGTTCGGTCGGCATCGGCTTCGCCATCCCGGCGAACCTCGCCAAGCCGATCATCGAGCAGCTGAAAAGCGGCGGCAAAGTCGACCGCGGCTGGCTGGGCGTCTCGCTGCAGGCGGTTACGCCGGAGCTGGCCGACGGGCTGGGGCTGAAGGAGCCGAAGGGCGCCCTCATCAACACCGTCGCTCCGAAGAGCCCGGCCGAGAAGGCCGGCCTGAAGCCCGGCGACGTGGTGCTGAAGGCCAACGGCAAGGACGTGGCCAGCACCCGCGACCTCGCCCGCGTCGTCGGCTCCGTGCCGTCCAATACCAAGGTCGATTTGTCGCTGTGGCGCGGCGGCAAGGCCGAGACCGTCGCCGTCACGGTCGGCCAGCAGCCGGGCCAGCCGGCGCAGGTCGCCGCCGCCACCGGCACGCCGGAGGCCAAGGGCCAGGCCGCGCATGGGCTGGAGCTGTCCGCGCTGGACGAGACCTGGCGCCAGCGCCTGGGCATCGAGGAGGGGGTCACCGGCGTCGTCGTCTCCGGCACCGAGGACGCGGTGGAGAATGTCCGCGAGGGCGACGTCATCGCCAGCGTGAACAACGAGCCGGTGTCGAGCCCCGCCGACGTGGTCAGCCGGCTGGAGCAGGCCAAGAAGGACGGCCGCAAGACCGCCCTGCTGCTGGTCCGGCGCGGCCCCCAGACCGCCTTCGTGGCCCTGCCGCTGAAGGCTTGAGCAGGACGGGCCGCCGCTTCCGACCGGAGGGCGGCCCGATGAGGGCGAGGCGGAGGGGTCCCCCGGGCGGGGCGGTTCCCTCCCCTCGCTCTTTCCCTTTCCGGGCCTTCCATTCGCGCCCGCTTCCGCTATCGTCGCCGCCATGAAGATCCTGGTCATCGAGGACGACATCCAGGCCGCCGCCTACATGGCCAAGGGGCTGCGCGAGGCCGGCCATGTCGTGGACCACGCCAGGGACGGCACCGAGGGGCTGTTCCTGGCGGGGTCCGAGCATTACGACGTGCTGGTGGTGGACCGGATGCTGCCCGGCCGCGACGGGCTGTCGCTGCTGGGCGTGCTGCGTGCGACCGGCAACGACACGCCGGCACTGGTGCTGTCGGCGCTGGGCAGCGTCGAGGACCGGGTGAAGGGCCTGCGGGCGGGCGGCGACGACTATCTCACCAAGCCCTACGCGTTTTCCGAACTGCTGGCGCGGCTGGAGAATCTCGGCCGCCGCCGCGCCCCCGGACAGCAGGCGCCGACCCGGCTCGCCGTCGGCGGGCTGGAACTGGACCTGCTGGCGCGCACGGCGTCGCGCGACGGCCGGCCGATCGAGCTGCAGCCGCGCGAGTTCCAGCTGCTGGAATTCCTGATGCGCAACGCCGGCAGCGTCGTCACCCGCACCATGCTGCTGGAGCAGGTGTGGAACTACCATTTCGACCCGCAGACCAACGTCATCGACGTCCATATCGCGCGGCTCAGGCAGAAGGTGGACAAGGGTTTCGATCCGCCCATGATCCACACCGTGCGCGGCGCCGGGTACATGCTCCGTGGCTAGGCTCCGCCTGTTCCGCACCACCACCGTCCGGCTGGCGATGCTGTATCTGGGCCTGTTTCTGGCCTCGGTGCTGCTGGTGCTCTGGATGGTCTACTGGTCCACCGCCGGATTCGTCACCGGCCAGGCGGACGAGGAGATCAAGTCCGAGGTGCGGACGCTGCTGGAGCGCTGGCAGTTGGGCGGCGTGGGCGCGCTGGCGGCGGCCGTGGCCGAGCGCTCCGCCCGGGGCGATGCGGACGGCATCTACCTGCTGACCCTGCCGACGGCGACACCCCTGACCGGCAACCTGTCATCCTGGCCGCCCGAGGCCTCCTCCGACGGCTGGGTGACCTTCGACGTGCGCGAGCGCGGCGTCGACGGAGACGGGTCCGGTAAGGCGGACGCCCGCGCCATCGCCGCCACCCTGCCCGGCGGCTTCCGCCTGCTGGTCGGCCGCGACATGCGCGATGTCGACGCCTATGCCGACCGGCTTGAGGCGGTGATCGGCTGGAGCTTGGCTCTGACCCTGGCGCTGGGGGTGCTGGGCGGGATGTTCATGAGCCGGGCCATGCTGCGGCGGCTGGAGGATGTGAACCGCACCGCGCGGGCCATCGGCGCGGGCGAGCTGGCGCAGCGCGTGCCCGTGGGCAGCGGCGGCGACGAGTTCGACCGGCTCGCCACCACCATCAACACTATGCTGGACCGCATCCAGGACCTGCTGTCGGGCATGCGCCACGTCAGCCAGGGCATTGCCCACGATCTGCGCACGCCGCTGACCCGCCTGCGCGCCCGCCTCGAGCTGGCACTGATGGAGGAGCAGGGCCCGGCTGATCCGCGCGCCGTGCTGGAGGAGGCGGTCGAGGAGGTCGACCGGCTGCTCGCCACCTTCCGGGCGCTGCTGTCCATCGCCGAGGTCGAGTCCGGCGCCGGCCAGGAACCGGCGATCCCGGTGCGCCTCGACGAGCTGGCCCGCCGGGTAGCCGAGCTTTACGAACCCGCCGCGGAGATCCAGGGCGTGGCGCTGTCGGTGGAAGCCGCCGGTCCGGTCACGGTCATGGGCAACGAGCAGCTGCTGGCCCAGGCGCTCGCCAACCTGACCGACAATGCGGTCAAGTACACGCCGGCCGGGGGGCGGGTCGCCATCGCCGTCTCGGCCGAGTCAGGCCGCGCGCTCGCCATCGTGGCGGATAGCGGCCCGGGCATCCCGACGGAGGAGCGCGAGCGCGTGGTCAAGCGCTTCGCCCGGCTGGAGCGCGACCAGGCGCTGCCGGGCAGCGGACTCGGCCTCAGCCTCGTGGAGGCCGTGGCCCACCGCCATGGCGGCAGGCTGCGGCTGGAGGACAACGCGCCGGGCCTGCGCGCCGTGCTGGACCTTCCCGTCGCGTGAGGCATTATCTCCCCGGGCTTAACCATCCGGGGGCGATCATGCCGCGGCGCTCGATCGCCATCGTCGGGGCGGGCTTCAGCGGGACCCTGCTGGCGGCGCACCTGCTGCTGGCACACCGGGCCGACATCCGTATCCATCTGATCGAGCGTAATCCGCAGTTCGGCCGTGGCCTCGCCTACGCCACCGGCAACGCCAACCACCTCCTGAACGTGCGCGCCAGCCGGATGAGCGCCTTCGCCGACCGGCCCGACCATTTCATGGAATGGCTGCGCGCCAACGCCCCCGACGGGGCACCGGTACCGGACGGTGACAGCTTCGTCTCCCGTCGCCTGTTCGGCGCCTATGTCCAAGGCCTGCTGGCGGAGATCCTCTGGGGCTCGGGCCATGCCGCGAACCTGTTCCTGGTGAACGACGCCGCCGTCGCCGTGGAGCGCAAGGGCGCGCGCTGGCTGGTGCGTACCGAGGGCGGGCGCCCGGTCACCGCCGACGCGGTGGTGCTGGCGGTCGGCAACTTCCCGCCGGAGCCGCCCTATGCCGAGGACAACGGCGTCTACGCCTCCGAACGCTTCCATCCCGATCCCTGGGGACCTGACGTGTTCGAGGGGCTGGCCGCGGATGCCCCCGTCCTGCTGATCGGCACAGGGCTGACCATGGTCGACACGCTGGTCAGCCTGAGCGACCGGGGCCATGCCGGACCGGTCCATGCGCTGTCCCGCCGCGGGCTGGTGCCCCGCCGGCACCTGCACACCGAGGCGGCGCCGCTGCCCATCGCCTGGCCGCCCTCCCCCTCCGTCGCCCGCCTGCTGAAGGAGTTCCGCGCCCATGTCCGCGCCCGCGGCGCCCACAGCTGGGCCGAGTCGGTGGACGCTCTGCGGCCGGTGACCCAGGAACTCTGGCAGGCCATGCCGTTGCCGGAGCAGGAGCGCTTCCTGCGCCATCTGCGGCCTTGGTGGGACGTGCACCGCCACCGCCTGGCCCCCAAGGTCGCCGACCTGGTGGATGGGGCGCGGCTGTCGGAACGGCTGGTCCTGCACCGGGGCCGCATCCTGCGGCTGGAGCGGGCCGAGGGCGGCGTCGCGGTGACCTGGCGGGCGCGCGGTGCCGCGGAGACGCAACGCCTTGAGGTGGAGCGCATCATCAACTGCTCCGGCCCCTCCTGCGACTATGCCCGCATCCGCGACCCGCTGGTGATGGATCTGATGGCGAAGGGCCTGATCCGGCCCGACCCGCTGAAGCTCGGCCTCGACGTCGACGCGCGTGACGGTCTTGTCGGCGAGGATGGCCGCTCAACCCCGGGCCTGTTCGGCGTCGGCCCCGTCACCCGCGCCCGCTGGTGGGAGGTGACCGCCGTCCCCGACATCCGTGTCCAGAGCGAGCGCCTGGCCCACACGCTGGTGGGGCTGTTCGGGCCGTAGAACCCGTAGGTCGCATGGAGCGGAGCGCAATGCGACATGCCCCGGCGGTGTGTCGCATTGCGGCTACGCCTCCATGCGACCTTGTCTGTTGCGAGTTGAGTAGAGTGGCTGGGTCCAAGGGAGAACCGGGCTGCCCCTAGGGGCCGCCCGGTTCGCGGGGTCGGTGACACCGTATGCGACCCCGGCGTTGC
>DASPNP010000037.1:0-110274 GCA_035626475.1 Azospirillaceae bacterium | reverse complement strand
CACAGCAGAAAAAGACCGCGACCCAGAATTATCAGGTCGCGGCCGGAGAAAGACTGGTCATAGACGGAGAACAATGGCTGCACGAGGCCGACGATCCAGCTGAAGGTGAAGAGCAGCAGCAGGCGCGTGATAAGAGCGAGGCTGAGGCCGATGATCCGCGCCTTGTCGCGCTGCTGCTCGGGCAGCGCGTTGGCAATCACCGCGATCATGACGATGTTGTCGATGCCGAGGACGATCTCCAGCGCCGTCAGCGTGGCAAGGCTCGCCCAGGCGGCGGGGTCGGACAACCAGTCGAACTCGAACATCGGGCGGGGCTCCGTAGCATCTCTCCTGCCGGTGAACACGGGAACCGCGCGAAACGTTGCGCCGGCTGGGCCGCGAGGCCATTCTACACGGCAGGAACGGAGGAGGACGCCATGTCCCGCATCATCCTGAGCGACGAGGCCGAACGCATGGCCGAGGAACTGGCCGCCCTGACCGGGGCGAGCCCGGCCGACGCGCTGACCTCGCTTCTGGAGAAGGAACTGGCGCGCCAGAAGGAGGTGCAGCGGCGGATCGAGGTCATGGAGAAGATCGCCGCCGAGGTGAAGGCGCTTCCCGTTTTCGACGACCGCTCCCCTGACGAGATCCTTGGCTACAACGAGCACGGGCACTTCGACTGATGGTCGTCGACAGCTCGGCTCTGGTCGCCATTCTCCTGGATGAACCGGAAGCGCCGAGCTTCCGGCGCTATCTGGCCGCCGCTGAGCGGCCGCTGATGTCGGCGGTGACACTGCTCGAAGTGCGAATGGTCATCGGCAGCCGACTGCGTGATGCCGGCCTGGACCGGCTGGATACCGTCATCCGTGAGAACGGTATCGGCGTCATCCCCTTCGATTCCGAACAATCGCGGCTCGCCTTCGACGCGCACCGGCGCTACGGCCGGGGCAGCGGCCATGCGGCGCGGCTCAACATGGGCGACTGCGCCGCCTATGCGCTGGCAAGCTCCCGGAACCTGCCGCTGCTGTACAAGGGCGGCGATTTCGCCCGGACCGACATCCGCCCCGCCGTCTGAGGCAACCCCGCCCGCGTTTCCCATCGGTAACGGGTCTTGCCCCGGCGGGCGCTTGGCGGGCATATGCTGGGGCAAAGCATAATCCGCCCAGGGAAGGCAGCCCCATGTTCCTCCGCCGCACGCTCGCCGCCGGCCTGCTGGCCGCCACCATGCTCGCCTCCGCCGCCGACGCCGAGACGGTGATCCGCCGGGGCACCGGCGCCGCCCCGGGCACGCTGGACCCGCACAAGTCGGAGCTGCTGGCGGAATCGATCGTGCTGTACGATCTGCTGGAGGGGCTGGTGGCGCCCGACGGCAAGGGCGGCTTCCGCCCGGCCATGGCGGAGAGCTGGACCGTCAGCCCCGATGGCCGGACCTACACCTTCAAGCTCCGCCGTGACACGAAATGGTCCGACGGCTCGCCGGTCACGGCTGAGGATTTCGTCTTCTCCTGGCGCCGCGTGGTGAAGCCGGAGACGGCCTCGCCCTACGCCTACTTCCTGTGGACGGTGGAGAACGGCGAGGCCATCAGCAAGGGCCAGGAGAAGGACCTGGCGAAGATGGGCGTCAGCGCGCCCGACCCCTACACCTTCGTGGTCAATCTCGTGAAGCCGGCCGGCTATTTCCTGTCGATGCTGCAGCACACCGCGACCTTCCCGGTGTCGAAGGCCAGCGTCGAGAAGCATGGCGACAACTTCACCCAGCCGGGCAACTACCTCTCCAACGGCGCCTATGTGCTGACGGAGAACGTGCCGCAGTCGCACATGAAGATGGTCAGGAACAAGGCCTACTACGAGGCCGACCAGGTCAAGATCGACACGGTCATGGCCTATCCGATCGACAATCTCGACACCGAGATGAAGAAGTTCCGGGCGGGCGAGCTGGACGTGACCTACACGCTGCCGACGACCCAGGTGAAGTGGGCTCGGGAGAACATGAAGGACAGCTTCCGCGAGCACATGACCTTCTCGACCTTCTACATGTCCTTCAACATGCGGAACGAGCCCTGGAAGTCGAACCCCAAGCTGCGCGAGGCGCTGTCCCTGGCGGTCGACCGCGAGGCCATCGCCGAGAAGGTGCTGAGCGGGGAGCGCGCCGCCTATTCGCTGACCCCGCCGGGCATCGCCGGCTACGAGCCGGGCAAGGCCGCTTGGTCGACGCTGGCGCAGGCCGAGCGCGACGCGCGGGCCAAGCAGCTGCTGGCGGAGGCGGGCTACGGCCCCGGCGGCAAGCCGCTGCCGCCCGTCGAGGTCATCTATTTCAGCAGCGAGAACGCCCGCAAGGTCATGATCGCCACGGCGGCCATGTGGAAGCAGAAGCTCGGCGTCGAGGCGCAGCTGAACAACCAGGAGTTCCGGGTCGTCTCCGACATCGGCAACGAGAAGAACTACAAGGACATCCTGTTCTTCTCCTGGATCGGCGACTATCCCGACGCCAACAGCTTCCTGACGCTGCTGCGCTCGGACGTGACGCTGCAGAACTTCCCCGACTACCGCAACCCCGCCTATGACGCGGCGCTGGAGGCGGCCAACACCATCATCGACCCGGCGCAGCGGCTGGCCAAGCTGCAGGAGGCGGAGCGGATCATGATGGGCGACACCCCGATCGTCCCGATCTTCCACAATCTGCGCCGGCGTCTGGTGGCGCCCCGTGTGCAGGGCTGGACTCCGAACGCGCTGGACTTCTATCCGACGCGCTTCCTGGAGGTCCGGGGCTGATGCGCCGGTTCGCGGGACTGCTGCTGGCCGCGTCGCTGCTGCTGCCGGCGGCGGCGGGGGCGGAGACGGTGCTCCACCGCGGAAACGGGGCGGAGCCGGAGACGCTGGACCCGCACATGACCACCGGCCTGCCCGAGGCCATGATCTTCTACGATCTGTACGAGGGGCTGGTCGCCCGCGACGCGCGCGGTCAGGCGCAGCCCGGGCTGGCGGAGCGCTGGACCGTGTCGGAGGACGGGCTTACCGTCACCTTCCACCTGCGGTCGGGCGGGAAATGGTCGGACGGCAGCCCGGTGACGGCGCAGGACGTCGTCTTCTCCTTCCGCCGGCTGGTCGACCCGGCCAATGGCGGGCGCAATTCCAACTATCTCTGGCCATTGGTCAACGCCAAGGAGATCACCGAGGGCAAGGTCAAGGATCTGGCCCAGTTGGGCGTACGCGCCGTGGATGCGCGTACGGTGGAGTTCCGGCTGAAGGAGCCCACCCCCTACTTCGTGCCGCTGCTCTCCTATCCCATGCTGGTGCCGCTGAAGGAGGCGAACGTCACGGCCTTGGGCCGCGACTTCGCCAAGCCGGGCAAGCTGGTCTCCTCGGGCGCCTACATGCTGGCCGAGGCGGTACTGCAGGGGCATGTGAAGCTGGTCCGGAACCCGCATTACCGCGACGCCGCCAAGGTCCGGATCGACGCCGTCTACTTCCACCCCACCGAGAACCAGGAGACGGAGCTGAAGCGCTACCGGTCGGGGGAGCTGCACGCGACCTACACCCTGCCGCCCACCCAGATCCCCTGGGCCAGGGCCAACCTGGCCGGCGACCTGCGCGTGGGCCCGCGGCTGGGCACCTACTATTACGCGCCCAACTTCACCCGCGAGCCCTGGAAGTCCAACCGGAACCTGCGGCTGGCCCTGTCCATGGCGCTGGACCGCGAGGTCATCGCCGAGAAGATCGCCCAGGGCGGCGAGGTCGCCTCCTACAGCTACGTGCCGCCCGGCGTCACCGGCTACACGCCGCAGCTGCCGGACTGGGCCGCCTGGCCGAAGGAGAAGCGGCTGGCCGAGGCGAAGCGCCTGCTGGCGGCGGCGGGATACCCCGAGGGCAAGGGGCTGACGGTCGACCTGCTGTTCAACACGGCGGAGAACCACCGCAAGGTCGCCATCGCCATGGCCAGCATGTGGAAGCAGGGTCTCGGCGTGGACACCATCCTGACGAACCAGGAATGGAAGGTGTTCCTGGAGACGCGCCGGGCCAAGACCTTCCGCGACCTGTCGCGCAACGGCTATGTCGGCGCCTATGACGACCCGAACGTCTTCCTGGAGTTCCTGCGCTCCGACGTCGGGCCGGAGAACCCGTCGGGCTATGCCGATCCCGCCTATGACGAGCTGCTGCGCCGCGCGGCCCTGGAGCGCGATCCCGACCGCCGCCGCGCCCTGCTGGCCGAGGCCGAGCGCAAGGTGCTGGCGGAGCAGGCGGTCATCCCGGTCTACACCTACGCCACCGCGCGGCTGGTCAACCCGCGGGTGAAGGGCTGGGTGGACAATCCGCTGGACGTCCATCCCACCCGGTTTCTTTCGATCGAGTAGGGGCGGGCCCTGGAAATCCGGGCCGCCCGCCCCGACATAGGCACGAACTTTCTGCGCCGGCGCAAGACCGGCCCTACCAGGGGGAATTCACCGATGGGTACGACGCGCCGCCGCGCCCTCTCCATGCCCGCCATGCTGATGGCGGCGCTCCTCGCCGGAACCGGCCTGAGCCTCGCCGGGCCCGCCGCGGCGCAGACCGTGCTGAACCGCGGCAACGGCCCCGAGCCGAACACGCTGGACCCGCATCTGGCCACGCTGAAGCCGGAATCCAACATCCTCAACGATCTGTTCGAGAGCATGATCAGCCTCACCCCCGACGGCGAGGTGAAGCCGGGGCTGGCCGAGAGCTGGAGCTACAGCCCTGATGGCCTGACCCTGACCTTCAAGCTGCGGCCGGGCATGGTCTGGTCCGACGGCACGCCGATCACGGCCGACGACGTGGTCTTCTCCTGGCGGCGCCTGCTCGACCCTGCCACCATGTCCAGCTACGCCTACATGGCTTGGCCGATCAAGAACGGTGAGGCCATCAACAAGGGCCAGGAGAAGGACCTGACCAAGCTGGGCGTGCAGGCGGTCGACCCGTTGACCGTGCGCGTCACCATGGAGCGGCCGACCGGCTATTTCCTGGCGAGCCTGCAGCACCGCTCCATGACCATCATCTCCAAGGCGAACGTCGAGAAGCACGGCCGCGCCTTCGTCGAGCCGGGCAAGATGGTCTCCAGCAACGCCTACGTCCTGGCCGAGTACCGGCCCCAGGCCTTCGTCCGCGTGGTCAAGAACCCGCGCTTCCGCGAAGCCGCGAACGTGAAGATCGACACGGTGGTCTTCCACCATTCCGACAGCCGCGACACCGAGCTGCGCCGCTTCCGCGCCGGCGAGCTTGATGTGGTGGACACGGCGCCCGTGTCGCAGCTGGGCTGGCTGCGGCAGAACATGAAGGACGAACTGCTGGTCTATCCGGTCTTCTCGACCACCTACCTCTCGGTCAACATGACCAAGGAGCCCTGGAAGTCCAATCCGAAGCTGCGCGAGGCGCTGGCGCTGGGGATCGACCGGGACATCCTGGTGGAGAAGGTCATGCAGGGCGGCGAGCGGCCCGCCTGGGGCTTCGTCCCCGGCGGGCTGAAGGGCTTCACCCCCTACAAGCCCGAATTCGCTTCGATGACCCAGGTGCAGCGCACCGAGCGCGCCCGCCAGCTGCTGAAGGAGGCCGGCTACGGCCCGGGCGGCAAGCCGCTGCCGCTGGAGGTGCTGCTCTCGACCAACGAGAACTCCAAGCGGATCATGGTGGCCGTGGCCGGCATGTGGAAGCAGAACCTGGGGCTGGACACGGTCCAGAACAACCAGGAGTTCAAGGTGATGATCGATACCGCGTCGGAGCGGGCCTATCCCGGCCTGGTCCTGCTGCAGTGGATCGGCGACTATCCCGACCCCACCACCTTCCTGAAGCTGCTGCGCTCGGACGTCGGCAAGCAGAACCGCTCCGGCTACGTGAACCCCGCCTTCGACGCGGCGCTGGAGAAGGCCAATGCCGAGCTCGACCCGGTGCGGCATTACGCGCTGATGGGCGAGGCGGAGAAGGTGGCCATGGCCGACTGGCCGGTCATCCCGCTCTTCAACAACACCTACAAGCAGCTGGTCTCGACCAAGGTGAAGGGCTGGACCCCGAGCCTGCTGGGCGACAATCCCAGCCGCTACCTGGCCATAGAGCGCTGAGGGGCGAGCGCTGACGGATGAGCCGGGGCCGCGGGGCTGGACAGTCCGCCCCGCATCCCTCATCTATCGCGCCATGAGAACCGGGCGGTCGAACCGCCCCTGGGGAGGAGTTTGATGCAGATGCGTTCGATGTTCGATCGGCTGCGGGGCCTGGCCCTCGCCGCCGCCGTCGCGCTGGCGGCGACGCCGGCCGCCGCCGAGGTGGTGCTCCACCGCGGCAACGGCTCCGAGCCGGAGACGCTGGACCCCGCCAAGTCCAGCGGCGTGCCCGAGAGCTACATCCAGTACGACCTGTTCGAGGGGCTGGTCGTCCCCGACGGCGGCAACAACCTGGTGCCGGGCGCGGCCGAGAGCTGGACGATCAGCCCGGACGGGCTGGTCTACACGTTCAAGCTCCGCGCCAACGGCAAATGGTCCGACGGCACGCCGGTCACGGCCGAGGACTGGGTCTTCTCCTGGCGCCGCACGGTCGACCCGAAGCTGGCGTCCAAGTACGCCTGGATGCTCTGGCCGGTGAAGAACGCCCGCGACATCAACGAGGGCCGCAAGCCGCTGGAGGAGCTGGGCGTGAAGGCGGTCGACGCCAGCACCTTCCAGGTCACGCTGGAGCGCTCGACTCCCTACTTCATCTCGCAGCTGCACCACCACTCGACCTACGCCATCTCCCAGGCGAACTACAAGAAGCACGGCGAAGACTACATCAAGCCGGGCAATTTGGTGTCGAACGGCGCCTACATGCTGGCCGAGGCGCTGCCCCAGAGCCACGTCAAGGTGGTCAAGAACCCGCATTTCCACGCCAAGGACAGCGTGAAGATCGACACGGTGTTCTACTACCCCATCGAGAACTACGAGGCCGAGCTGAAGCGCTATCGCGCCGGCGAGCTGCACATCACCTACGAGGTGCCGGTCTCGCAGATGAACTTCATCCGCCAGAACCTGGCGGACCAGCTGAAGATCTCGCCCTACTTCGGCACCTACTTCTACGCCATGAACATGACCAAGGAGCCGTGGAAGTCCAACAAGGACCTCCGTCTGGCGGCCTATCTCGCCATCGACCGGCAGGCGGTGACCGAGAAGATCATGCAGCGCGGCGAGATCCCGGCCTACAGCTGGGTGCCGCCGAGCCTGACCAACTACACCCAGCAGGTGCCCGAATACGCCAACTGGACCCAGGAGCAGCGCGAGGCCAAGGCCAAGGAGCTGATCGCCAAGGCCGGCTACGGCCCGGGCGGCAAGCCGCTGGAGATGGAGATCCTCTACAACACCAACGACAACCACCGCCGCGTCGCCATCGCCGTCGCCAGCATGTTCCAGAAGGTGCTGGGCGCCAAGGTCGTGCTGAATAACCAGGAGTGGAAGGTCTTCCTCTCCACCCGCGACGAGAAGCAGTTCAAGGACGTCACCCGCCACGGCTGGATCGGCGACTATGTCGACGCCAACAACTTCCTGGAGCTGCTGCGCTCGGACGTGGGCAAGCAGAACCCGTCGGGCTACGTGAACAAGGAGTACGACCGGCTGCTGAACGAGGCCAACGCCTCGCAGGACCCGGCCAAGCGCCAAGCGCTGATGCAGCAGGCGGAGAAGGCGATGCTGGAGGATTTCCCGATCCTGCCGATCTACTTCTACACCCGCCCGCAGATGGTCTCGCCGAAGGTCGAGGGCTGGAAGGAGGCGCTGCTGGGCGCCCATCCCAGCCGCTGGCTGTCGCTGAAGCCGTAAGGCCCGGCGCCATTCCGAGGTGACGAGGGGCGGTCCCGCCGGGGCCGCCCCTTCTTCTTTGCCGGACCTCCCGCGCCTCCCGGCTGTTCACCGTGGGGGCGGAGACACCGCGGAGGGAAGGCATGGCCGAATATTACGACCGCACCGGACCGGGCCACAGCGGCTTCGAGCGCGACGATCTCGACCGGGTGGAGGAATACCGCAAGCGGCAGTATTTCGGGCCGGGCTATTACGGCGCCGGCTATTACGGGACCGGCTACAACGCCGGCGGCGGCCGGCCCGCCCAGCGTGACGCCGAAAGCTATGGCGGCGGCCATGTCGGCCGGCGCCGCCGGGGCGGCGGGGCCCTGCCGGTCCAGCAGACGCCACGGCAGGCCGCCCCCAGGCAGGCGCTCGGCGGCTTCGTAGCGCCGGACGACGGTGCGCCGGTGGATTTCCGCGGCCGCGGCCCGCGCGGCTATGTCCGCTCCGACGAGCGCATCCGCGAGGATGTGGCCGACCGGCTGACGGCCGATCCTTACGTGGACGCCAGCGACATCGACGTCACGGTCAGCCAGGGCGAAGTCACCCTCTCGGGCCAGGTGGACCGCCGTGAGGCGCGCCGCCGGGCCGAGGACATCGCCGAGGCGGTGTCCGGGGTCCGGCACGTGCGGAACGACCTGCGCGTCAGGGGGCGATGACCTGCCAGCGAACCGTTTGCTTGGTCCTCACCCGCCAGTCTCATCCGTGACCGTCACCCCGGCGAAAGCCGGGGCCCAGGAGTTGCAGCGGGATGCGGCCGACGCAGCGCTCCTTCCGCTAGGTGTGGTCGCCCCCGGCGGTGGGGCGTGCTTCATCAATCCCCCCATGGCTACAACCCCTGGGTCCCGGCTTTCGCCGGGATGACGGGAAATGGATCGCATCACTCAGGCACTTGTCCAACGGCCCCTGAAGAGCCTCAGCCCCCCTTCTCCTCCTCGTCCTTGCTGAGGAAGACTCGCGGTTCGGCCTTCTCGCTGGTGGCGTAGGCGATGGCGAAGCCGGTGCTGTTGTGCGACCAGCCCAGCCGGCCCCGGCGGTCGATGACGATGCCGCCGGCCTCGCCGCCGACGCGCTGCTCCATATAGGCCACCGCCGCGCGCGCCGCCGCCTCGGGGTCGAGGTCCCGTTCCAGGTCGCGCATGACGCGCGCGGCCAGCAGGGTGCGGGCGATCATCTCGCCATCGCCGGAGAAGGAGACGCCGCCGACGCCGTTGTCGGCGTAGGAGCCGCAGCCGGGCAGGGCGGTGTCGCCGACGCGGCCCGGCACCGTCTCCTCCAGCCCGCCGGTGGAGGTGCCGCAGGCGATGTCGCCATGGATGTCCAGGGCGACCGCGCCGACCGTGTCCTTCTCCTTAGCCTTCTTCTGCTTGGCGACCACCTCCGGGGCGATCATGGCATCCGGGTCGCACAGCTCGGCGCCCCGCCCCGCGCCGAAGGTCCGGGCCCCTCCGCCGGAGATCAGCACCGGCGTCTCCCGCAGCATCAGACGGGCGACCGTGATGGGATGGCGCACGCCCTGGATGGCGCAGACGGCGCCGATATCCAAGTTCTTGCCGTCCATCAGCAGCGCGTCCATGCGGACCTTGCCGTCGGCGTCTGGTTCCGAGCCGTAGCCGGCGTTGAAGGTGGGGTCGTCCTCCATGGCGCGGATGGCCGCCTCGACCGCCGCCACGGCCGTGCCGCCCTCCCTCAGCACCGCGATGCCCGCCTCGGACGCGCGGCGCATGCCCTGGCGGTTGGCCTCCGCCTCCTCGGGGGGAATGTCCTTGGCGCCGCCATGCACGATAAGGCTCCAGCGTCCGCTCATCAGCCGCTCCTGGTCAAAGGGATCCTGTCAGCGCAACACGGTCCTGGAGAAGTGAGTTCCGGCCGATGAAGGAGGGGGCTGCGCCCGTGCGGACCCATCGGCCGGGACGGCGATTGGCCTTTGCCCCGCCGCAATCGCGGTGCATAACCGGGGGCTTGGAGCCCGCCGCCACGAGCGGGCCCGACCCGGAGGCGACATGAAGTTCACGAGCAAACTGGCGGCCCTGGCGCTGGGGCTGCTGCTGGCCCAGCCGGTGGCGGCGAAGGAGATGGTGCTCCACCGCGGCAACGGCTCCGAGCCGGAGACCATCGACCCGCACAAATCCAGCGGCACGCCCGAGCACGCCATCGAGTTCGAGCTGTTCGAGGGGCTGGTCTATCCCGATGGCGGCAGCGGCATCATCCCCGGCGCCGCCGAGAGCTGGACCGTCAGCCCGGACGGGCTGGTCTACACCTTCAAGCTGCGCGAGAACGGCAAGTGGTCGGATGGCACGCCGGTCACCGCCGAGGACTGGGTCTATTCCTGGCGCCGCGTGGTCGATCCCAAGACCGGGTCGAAATACGCCTGGTTCCTGTGGGTCGTGAAGAACGGCCAGGCGGTGAACGAGGGCAAGATGCCCCTGGAGCAGCTGGGCGTCCGCGCCGTGGACCCGCGCACCTTCGAGGTGACGCTGCGGGCGCCGGCGCCCTACTTCATCTCGTCGCTCACCCACAACTCGACCTTCGCCATCTCCAAGGCGAACCACCAGAAGTTCGGCGACGACTACATCAAGCCAGGCAATTTGGTGTCGAACGGCCCCTACATGCTGGCCGAGGCGGTGCCGCAGTCGCACATCAAGATGGTGAAGAACCCGCATTTCCACGCCAGGGACAGCGTGCAGATCACGACGGTCTTCTTCTATCCGACCGAGAATCTGGAGGCGGAACTGAAGCGCTTCCGCTCGGGCGAGCTGCACACGACCTATGAGATCCCGGCCTCGCAGATGCAGTGGCTGCGGGCCAACATGCCGGACGAGGTGCGGCTGGCGCCGTATTTCGGCAACTACTTCTACGCCATGAACATGACCCGGGAGCCGTGGAAGTCCAACAAGGACCTGCGCCTCGCCGCCTACCTGGCGATCGACCGGCAGACCCTTGTCGACAAGATCACCCAGCAGGGTCAGATCCCCGCCTTCAGCTGGGTCCCGCCCGGCACGCCCAACTACACCCAGCAGGTGCCGGAATACGCGACCTGGACCCAGGAGCAGCGCGAGGCCAAGGCCCGCGAGCTGGTCCAGAAGGCCGGATACGGCCCGGGCGGCAAGCCGCTGGAGATCGAGATCCTGTTCAACACCAGCGAGAACCACCGCAAGGTGGCGATCGGCATCGCCAGCATGCTGCAGAAGGCGTTGGGGGCGAAGGTCACGCTGAATAACCAGGAGTGGAAGGTGTTCCTGTCCACCCGCGACGAGAAGCAGTTCAAGGACCTGACCCGGCACGGCTGGCTCGGCGACTATGTCGACCCGAACAATTTCCTGGAGCTGCTGCGCGGCGACATCGGCAAGCAGAACCCGTCGGGCTATTCCAACCCGGCCTTCGACAAGCTGCTGACCGAGGCCAACAGCACCACCGACATGGCCAAGCGGCGCGAGCTGATGCAGCAGGCGGAGAAGCTGGCGATGGACGACATCCCGCTCATCCCGCTCTACTTCTATGTTAGCAAGCATATGGTCTCGAAGAAGGTGGTGGGCTGGCAGGACAGCATCCAGGACTTCCACCCGACGCGCTTCCTGTCGCTTAGGGAGTGAGCGGCAGCCGAATCTGCCGAAATCGGGGGGCGGTCCATCCGGGCCGCCCCTTTTTTCTTGCCGGACCCGGGGGCCCGTCCTAGCAGGGAAGGGAGCCCGGAGAAGGCGCGCAAGTGGTGAGGGAGGCCGTCGTGGCGTTTGGGACGAGGATCGGTCGGTTGGTGGCGGGCGTGGCGCTGGGCCTCGTCCTGACGGTGGGCGGCGCCGCCGCGCAGGGCGTGCTGCACCGGGGCAACGGCGCGGAGCCGGAGACGCTGGACCCGCACAAATCGACGGGCGAAAGCGACGGCTTCATCCAGCTCGACCTGTTCGAGGGGCTGATCACCATCGACGCCGCCGGCCGCCACATCCCCGGCGCCGCCGAGAGCTGGAGCGCCAGCGCCGACGGGCTGACCTACACCTTCAAGCTCCGCGAGAACGGCAGATGGTCCGACGGCACGCCCGTCACGGCCGACGACTTCGTCTTCTCCTGGCGCCGGCTGGTCGATCCCAGGACCGGCTCGCGCTACGCCTATTATCTCTGGACCGTGAAGAACGCCGAGAAGGTCAGCCGCGGCCAGCTGCCGCCGGACCAGATGGGCGTGGCCGCGCCCGACCCGCGCACCTTCGTCGTCACGCTGGAGCGCCCCACCGCCATCTTCCTGGCCGGGCTGCAGCACCGCTCCACCTATCCGGTCTCGCGCGCCAGCCTGGCCCGCCACGGCGACGACTTCGTGAAGCCCGGCAACCTCGTCTCCAACGGCGCCTATAGGCTGGCGGAGTCGGTGCCGCAGGGGCACGTCAAGCTGGTCAAGAACCCGCATTTCCACGACGCCGGGAACGTCCGGCTGGAGGCGGTCTACTACTACCCGACCGAGAACCGCGACACGGAGATGAAGCGCTTCCGCTCGGGCGAGCTGCACATGACCTACGACATCCCGATCAACCAGATCGGCTGGCTGAAGGCCAACATGGCGGATGAGCTGAAGATCGCGCCCTTCTTCTCGACATACTTCTACGCCATGAACATGACGAGGGAGCCCTGGGCCTCGAACCCGAAGCTGCGCAAGGCCCTGTCGCTGGCGCTGGACCGGGAGGTCATCGCCACCAAGGTCACGCAGATCGGCGAGCTGCCGGCCTACAGCCTGGTGCCGCCGGGGACCCAGGGCTACGACTACAAGGCGGCGCAGCCGGAATGGGCGGGGTGGACCCAGGCGCAGCGCGACGCCGAGGCCAAGCGGCTGGTGGCGGAGGCCGGCTACGGCCCCGGCGGCAAGCCGCTGGAATTCGAACTGCTGTACAACACCAACGAGAACTACAAGAAGGTCACCATCGCTACCGCCTCCATGTGGCAGCAGAAGCTGGGCGCCAAGGTCACGCTGACCAACATGGAATGGAAGGTCTTCCTGCAGACCCGCGGCCGCAAGGCCTACAAGGACATGATCCGGGTCGGCTGGATCGGCGACTATGACGACGCCAACACCTTCGTCGGCCTGTTCCGCTCGACCCTCGGCGAGCAGAACCACAGCGGCTTCAAGGACCCCGCCGTGGACGACCTCCTTCTGCGCGCCGAGACCGAGCGCGACCCGGAGGCGCGCCGCAAGCTGCTGACCGAGGCGGAGCTGAAGGTGCTGGACGCGGCCCCCATCATTCCGATCTACCACTATGTCTCGCACTCGCTGGTGTCGAAGAAGGTGCGCGGCTGGCAGCCGAACTTGGTCAACCAGCACCCGACCCGCTTCCTCAGCCTGGCGGAGTGAGCGGCATGACCGTCTACGCGCTGGGCCAGATCACCATCACCGAGCCCGAGGCCTATGGCCGCTATCAGGCGGCGTTCATGCCGGTGCTGATCCAGTATGGCGGCCGCCTGCTGGCCGCCGACACGGTACCCGAGATCATCGAGGGGGAGTGGCCGCACCAGAAGCTGGTCCTGCTCTCCTTCCCGGACGAGGCCGCCTTCCGCCGCTGGGAGCAGTCGCCCGAGTACCAGGAGATAGCCCGGGACCGCCGCGCAGGGGCGACAGGCGTGGTGATGATGGTGCGGGGAATCTAGGGCGTGCGGGAGGGGAGGGGCGGTTCCGGTCGCCGTCCGGCGCCGATCCCTCTCATGCCTTGAGACGCCCCGGTCAGCGGCATACGGCGCCCGGTATCTCGCGAAGCTTGCCGCCGAGCAGTACGCAGCGCAGCCGCTCCAGCGCCTGAAGGTCGGCGGTCGGATCACCCTCGACCGCGATCAGGTCGGCGTAGGCGCCGGGCTTGATCACGCCCAGCCGGTCCGGCGCGATCAGTCGGCCGGCGAGAAAGGTGGCGGAGCGCAGGGCGGCGGCCGGTGTCATGCCGCCCTCCACATAGGCGTCCAGCGCCGTCAGCGCCGCTCGCCCACGCGAGATCCCGAAATCCACATACATGTCCGAGCCGAACGCGACGTCGACCCCGGCCTTCAGTGCGGCCGCGACCCGGCCGCGCGACTGGCTCATGATCGCGTCGATGCGCACCGCCGACGGGCGGAGATGAGGGGGTGCGCGCTCGATATCGATGTCGATCAGCTCCTTTCCCCATTCCGTCAGCACCAGGGGAACCCGCATCTCCTTCATCCGGGCGAGCGTGGCCGGCGATGCGGCCCTTCCGTGCTCGATGGCGTCCACTCCGGCATCCAGCGCCCGTCCGATCGCCGGGTCGGTCGTGGCATGGGCCGTCACCTTCAGTCCATGGAGATGGGCTTCCTCGACGATGGCGCGCATTTCCGCCACCGAGAGGTAGGTCGGCAGCGGCGAGCCGTTGGAGAAGATCTTGATGTGGTCCACGCCCTGGACCGCCGCCTCGCGCACGGCGACGCGGGCGTCGTCGGGGCCGCGCACGACCCGGTATTCATGCCCGACCAGATCCTGGTGCTGCGGGACGATCCCGTCGAACTGGCCGCCCGAGGGAGACAGGCCGGGACCCGAGACATGGAGGCGCGGGCCGGGGAGCGTCCCTTCGGCAAGGGCGCGCTTCAGCGCCGTGTCGCCGAACCGTCCGGCATTGCCCAGGTCGCGCAGGCTGGTGAAGCCCGCCTCCAGGTAGGTCCGCGCCCGGGCGGCTCCCCGCAACGCGCGGAGCACCTCTCCTTCCCGCACGATCTCCCGCACGCCCGTCTCACCCGAGCCCTCGTCGCCGGGGTGCTCCTGCATCAGGTGCGTATGGCCATCGATAAGGCCCGGCAGCACCGTGTAGCCGCTGAGATCCAGCAGCCGTCCATCCGGGGGCAGTTCCAGCCGTTCGCCGACCTGTTCGATGCGGTCGCCGCGGACCAGAATGTCGCGGCCAGGCAGCAGCTGCCCGCTCTCACTGTCGAACATCCTTCCGGCCCGCACGAGAAGCGGCGCGTCCCGCTCCGGTTCGGCGGCCGGCGCGGTCGCCGCCGCAGTCATCAGCGCTGCCGCGCACAGGCCGACGATCCAGGATCTGGGCAGGCATGGAAGTGTCCGCATCGCAGCCCCCGATCATTCCCGCCTCACCGCCGGTCCCAACTCTAGGGAAGGAGAAACGGTCTGTGAACCGGCGCTGGCGGAGGTGCCCTTCCTGCGCCGGGCGGGCCGCCTTGCCCCGCACTGTCTGGTTCCCAGGAGGAGCCCAACGCGAAACGCCCGCCGGAGAGGCTCTCCGGCGGGCGTAACGGGGTTCATGGCTCTTGCGACGGCCCCGAAGGGCCGCGCGAAGGAGGCTGCCTTACTCGGCGGCGTCCTTCTGCATGCCGCGGCCGGTGGTGCGCTCGGCGATGCGGGCCGACTTGCCGCGGCGGTCGCGCAGGTAGTACAGCTTGGCGCGGCGGACGTCGCCCTTGCGCACGACCTCGATGCTGTCGATGCGCGGGCTGTACAGCGGGAACACGCGCTCCACGCCCTCGCCGTAGCTGATCTTGCGGACGGTGAAGGACGAGTTCACGCCGCTGTTCTTGCGGGCGATGCAGACGCCCTCATAGGCCTGGACGCGCTCGCGCGTGCCCTCGATGACCTTCACGTTCACCTTGAGCGTGTCGCCCGGCGAGAACTCCGGCACGGCGCGGGCCGAAACCAGCTTCTCGATCTGCTCCTGCTCGAGCTTCTGAATGATGTTCATGACACTCACCCCATCAATACACTGACCGGCCTCACGGCGGTCATTCAGCGTTGGAACCCGTACTCTCACTCACGGAGACCGTTTGACCGGGCTCCAAATCCTGCGCTCCTTGCCGGCGCCGCTTGCGCTTGGCCGGCGGGGCGGGGCGGCTTTCCAGGTAGGCGGTCCACAGGTCGGGACGCCTGTCCCGCGTGATCCGCTCGGCCTGCTCGAGCCGCCAGGCCCGAACCTTCTCGTGGTGGCCGGAGAGAAGGACCTCCGGCACCGTGCGGCCCTTCCAGTCGGCGGGCCGCGTATAGTGGGGATATTCCAGCAATCCCCGCTCGAAACTCTCCTCGCCCGCCGTCTCGACGTTGCCCATGACGCCCGGCAGCAGCCGGACGCAGGCGTCGATCAGAGCGAGCGCCGCCGGCTCGCCGCCGGACAGCACGAAATCCCCGAGGCTCACCTCCTCGAGGCCATGCTCCTCCAGGACGCGCTCGTCGACCCCCTCGTACCGCCCGCATAGGAGCGTCACCACGGGAGCGGCCGCCAGTTCCTTCACCAGGTCCTGGGTCAGCACACGTCCGCGCGGCGAGAGGTAGATCACCCGCCCCCGTTCCGGCCGGCGCGACAGAACGTCCGTCAGCGCCGCGTCCAGCACATCGGGCCGCATGATCATGCCGGGCCCTCCGCCGAACGGGGTGTCGTCCACGGAGCGGTGTTTATCGCGCGCGAACGTCCGGATGTCCACTGATTCCAGCGACCAGACCCCATTTTCCAGCGCCTTCCCGGCGAGGCTCAGGCCCAGCGGGCCCGGGAACATCTCCGGGAAAAGCGTGAGCACGGTGACGTGCCAGGGGGTGGTCGTGGTTTCAGGCATGGGACCTATGCGTCCCTCGCCCGGCCCGCTTCCTCCGGCGCGATGTTCTCCGCCGCGTCGACGGTGATCCCGTCCTCGCCGGAATCCGCCCCCACCTCATCGGCGGGCGGGCCCCCCTCCATCTCGGCCAGCTCCTCGGGCGAGGGGCGGGCCTTGGCGAAGAGGTTGACCGGCGGGGCGACGACGACCCGCTTCGCCTTCACCTCCACCACCGGCACGCAGGCGAGCGTAAAGGGGATGGTGACGGTCTTGCCCGAGACGTGCCGGATCTCCAGCACGTCGCCGGCGCCGAAATCGTAGATGGCGAGGATGGGGCCGAAGGGCTGCCCGTCCTCGGTCACCGTCTCCAGCCCGATCAGGTCGGCGTGATAGAACTCGTCCTCGTCGGTGGCGGGCAGGGCCGAGCGGTCGACATAGACGCGCGTCCCCTTCAGGGCGTCGGCGGCCTCGCGGCCCTTCAACCCTTCCACCTCGACCAGGAAATGGTCCTTTCCCATGCCGGTGAGCTTCACCGCGAAGGTGCGCCCGCCCTTCTCGTCGGTCAGCGGACCGTATTCGAAGAGCGCCTCCGGCACTTCGGTGAAGCTCTTCAGCTTCGCCCGTCCATGAACGCCGTGGGCGCCCACGAACTGGCCCACGCAGACGCGGTCGGCCATCGAGCCCTGTCCTCCTGCCATGCCGGCTTAGCGACGGCCCGGCGCGCCGCCCCGCGCACCGCTGTCGCGGGCGGGGCGGCGCCGGCCGGACGTCCCTTGCCGGCCTGAGCCTTACTCGCCGGCGGCCGCGGCGGCGGCCTTCGCGCGCTCCTGGGCCTTGGCCTTCGGAGCCGACTTCTTCGGCGTCTCGGCGACCTTCGGCATCTCCGTGATGTTGGCGCGGCCCAGGAACAGGGCGACGCGGTCCGTCGGCTGGGCGCCCACGCCGAGCCAATGACGGATGCGCTCCTCCTTCAGGGTGATGCGCTCCGGGTGGTCCTTCTGCAGCATCGGGTTGTAGGTGCCGACCTTCTCGATGAAGTTGCCGTCGCGGGGCGAGCGGGCGTCGGCGATGACGATGCTGTAGAAGGGGCGCTTCTTGGCGCCGCCGCGGGACAGACGGATCTTGAGGGACATCGTTCTACTCTCTCTTCTGTGTTGGTCTTAGCAAGCTTCCGGAAGGTGACACACCGCCTCGATCTTGTGCCCGTCCGGATCGAGCACGAAGGCGGCGTAGTAGGTCGGTGTGTAGTGGGGGCGCAGGCCCGGCGCGCCGTCGTCGGCGGCGCCATGCTCCAGCGCGGTTCGGTGGAAGGCGTCGACGGCCGCGCGGGTGGGCGCGCCGAAGCAGACATGGCTGCCGTTGCCGGGCCCGGCGGGGCGGCTCGTGTCCAGCGGCGTGTTCACGATGAAGAAACCCTCGCCGCGCCGGCCCCAGGCGATGTGGTCGTGGCCCTCGAACAGGCGACCGAGGCCGAGATTCGCCAGCACCTTGTCGTAGAAGGCGCCGGCGCGGGCGAGGTCTGATGTGCCGACCGAGACATGCTCCAGGGCGGGCGACCGGCGGCGTGTCCAGGCCGGCAGCGGGGCGTGGGCCGGCCGCTCGACGGTGCCGCTCCACTCGTCGGCCAGCAGCCCGTAGATCATCGAGTCGTAGTAGATGCCGCCGACCAGGAAATCCTTGCGGGTGACGGCCTCGCGGGTGAAGCCCAGCCGTTCCAGCAGGGCGGCGGACCGGTCGTTGCGCGGGTCGAGGTTCGCCGCCACCCGGTGCAGGTTCCATTCCCCGAAGCCGAAGGCCAGCGCGGCGCCGACGGCCTCCGTCGCATAGCCGCGGCCGCGGGCCTCCGGCGTCAGGATATAGCCCAGCTCGCCCAGCCGGTTGCGGACCCCGAACAGCGAGGACCAGCCCAGGCAGCGCCCGCCATCCGTGGTGACCGCCCACATGCGCGAGGTGCCGTCGTCGGTGCCGACCATGCCCCGCAGCATCGCGGTGGTCTCGGCCACATCCTTGTGCGGCAGGCAGGACCAGTAGCGCATGCTCACCGGATCGGAGAAGACCGGGAACAGAGCCTCGGCGTCCGACACCTCGAGGGGGCGGAGCACCAGGCGCTCGGTCTTCAGCGTGCGGTGGGCGGGGGCGGCCATAGTGGGGGCGGTCACGTCTCAGCGCCTCGGCATCAGGGCGGACAGGCCCTGGCGCATCAGGCCCTTCTGGCCCAGCTTCTTCATCTTGCGCATCATGTCCAACATGTCCTGGTACTGCTTCAGCAGCCGGTTCACGTCGGCGACGGTGGTGCCGGAGCCCAGCGCGATGCGGCGGCGGCGCGAGGCGTTCAGCAGCTTGACGTTCTTGCGCTCGGCCTTGGTCATCGCGCTGATGATCGCCTCCTGGCGCTTCAGCAGGCTCTCGTCGATGTTGGCGTTCTTGATCTGCTCCTTGATCTTCCCGATCCCGGGCAGCATCGACATCATGCCGCTCATCCCGCCCATCTTGCGCAGCTGGCGGAACTGGGCGGCCATGTCGTCCAAATCGAAGCCGCCGGTCTGGAGCTTGGCCGCGAGCTTCTCGGCCTCCTCCTTGTCGATGGTCTCGGCGGCCTTCTCCACCAGGCTGACAACGTCGCCCATGCCGAGGATGCGGCCGGCGATGCGGTCGGGGTGGAAGGGCTCCAGCGCGTCGACCTTCTCGCCGACGCCCATCAGCTTGATCGGCTTGCCGGTGACCTGGCGCATGGAGAGCGCCGCACCGCCGCGGGCGTCGCCGTCGATGCGGGTCATGACGATGCCGGTCACGCCCACGCGCTCGTTGAAGTTGGTGGCGACGGTGACCGCGTCCTGGCCGGTCATGGCGTCCACGACCAGCAGGCTCTCCACCGGCTTGGCGGCGTCGCGGATGCGCACCACCTCCTGCATCAGCTCGTCGTCGATGGCGAGCCGGCCGGCGGTGTCCAGGATGACGACGTCGTAGCCCTCCAGGCGGCCCTGGCGCATGGCGCGCTGGGCGATCGTCACCGGGTCCTCGCCCGGGACGATGGGCAGGGTGGCGACGCCGACCTGCTCGCCCAGCACCTTCAGCTGCTCCTGGGCCGCGGGACGCCGCACGTCCAGCGACGCCATCAGGACCTTCTTCTTCTCGCGGGTCTTGAGGCGGAGCGCGATCTTGGCGGAGGTCGTGGTCTTGCCCGAGCCCTGCAGGCCCAGCATCAGGATGGGGACCGGCGCCTCGGCGTTGAGGTTGATCTCCTCGGTCGTGGCGCCCAGCATCTCCACGAGATGGTCGTGGACGATCTTGATGACCATCTGGCCCGGCGTGACCGAGCGCAGCACCTCGGCGCCGACCGCCTTCTCCTTCACGCCCGAGACGAAGGCCTTGACCGCCGGCAGGGCGACGTCGGCCTCCAGCAGCGCCACGCGCACCTCGCGCAGCGCCGCGTTGACGTCGTCCTCGGTCAGCGCCCCGCGCTTGCGCAGGCGGTCGAAGATGTCGCCGAGACGTCCCGTCAGTCCTTCGAACATGGCCGCATCCCATAGCCGCCAGAGGCGGGGAGAAGGTCCCCCTCAGCGCCACGCCCGCCGAAATCTGGAATCGCCCCAAACGCAAAAGCGCCAGTGCGCGATACTCGCGGACTGGCGGTGCGGCCGGGCAACGGCGGCGTGGCCCCGTGGGGTTGGGCGGACAGATAGACGCCGGGGCGCCCGCTGTCAACCTCGGCGCGGCCCGGCGGCATTCCACGTGTCTTGCCGATGGGTGTGACGACCGTCACGGTCCGCTGCTCCAACGGTCTATACCGTCGGGGCTAGGCATGTTCGCGTCACAAGCAGTAATTCGTTCGATAGCACAATTTTCATACAATTCAGGCGAGCTGTGACGGTGGACGGACGCCCGTCGCGACACAGATTGGTCGCCATGGGCTTGCCCCTTCCGTGCTACCCGGAACCGGAGAGACGAGGATGACCGCCACCGCGGGGCAGAAGGAACCGGAACGGCTCCGCCTCAGCCAGTCGGAACTGCTGGGCGTCCTGCAGCGGCACACCGCCTTCCTGCGGCGCCAGCCGGGCGGCATGCGCGCCAACCTGAAGATGCGCGACCTGTCGCACCTGGACCTGTCGGGGATGGACCTGTCGGACGCCGACCTTTCCGGCGCCCGGCTGTTCAGCGCGCGGCTGACGGGCTGCAACCTGGCGGGCGCGAACCTCTACTGCGCCGACCTGCGGCTGGCGATCCTGGAGAAGGCGGACCTGAGCAAGGCCGACCTGCGCGGCGCCTGCCTGCGGGGCGCGGTGCTGAACGGGGCGCTGCTGGTCGAGGCCGACATGCGCGACGGCACCATCATGCATGTGCGCAAGGACGGCCGCATCGACGGGCACGAGTTCGAGCCGGTGCCGCAGCAGACGGAGCTCAGCTGCGCCACCGTCATCGCCGCCGACATGAGCCGCGCCAGGATCTCCAACGCCTTCGTCATGCAGACCGACCTGACGGACAGCGTGATGCGCGGCGCCAAGTTCATGCGCTCCAACCTGACCAACGCCAACCTGACGGGCTGCGACCTGCAGGGCGCCGACCTGCGCGAGGCCAACCTGGCCGGGGCCAAGCTGCACGGCGCCATCCTGAGCGGGGCTGAGCTGAAGAACACCAGCTTCGCCGGCGCCATGATGGTGGGCGTCATCATGGACGAGATGACCCGCCGCTCCGCCGACATGAGGGACGCCATCGTCGCCCGCACGCCGGAGCAGTGCGGCATCGACCTGCACGAGCTGCTGGCCGAGCACGCGCTCTGGGTCGATAGCAACGGGCGGGAGGGCGTGCGCGCCGATCTCTCCTCGCTCGACCTCGGCAATGCCGACCTCTCCGGCGCCAACCTGTCGGCCGCCCTGCTGCACTGCGCCAGCTTGCGCGGCGCCAAGCTGGTGGGGGCGACGCTGGCCATGGCCGACATGTCGCTGGCCGATTTGAGGGACGCCGACCTGTCCGGCGCCGACATGCGCGGCGCCTCGCTGGAGCGCGCCACCGCCACCGGCGCCGTCGCGCGCAAGGCCGACATCGGCCCGGTCCACATCCAGAGCGCCGCTGGCCGGCTCTGGAGCGCCAACCTGACCCGCGCCCGGCTGGAGGGAGCAGACCTGTCCGGCGCCTGCCTGCACCAAGCCGTGCTGTCCCAGGCCAACCTCGCCCGCGCCCTGCTGGTGAAGGCGGATCTGCGCGACGCCAAGCTGATCGGCGCCGACCTGTCGGAGGCGCGCTGCATCGGCGCCCAGGTGGAGGGCGCCGACCTGACCGACGCCCGCACGGTCAGCGCGGTGGGGCTGCCGCCGGTGCGCTGAGCGGGAAGGGCCTTGACGGCGGCGCATGGCCGGGCGATTGGGAGCCGTCGCCCACCGCCAGGTTTTCCATGCTCCCGCCCCGCACCGACTCCGCCGCCCGCTGGGGCTCGCTCGCCTTCCTGGTCCTGGGGCCGCTGGCCTTCGGCGCGCTGGCGCTGGCGATGGGGCAGGACGCCAACTGGGACCTGCGCAACTACCATTGGTACAACGCCTACGCCTACGTCACCGGCCGCTGGGACCTGGACGTGGCGCCGGCGCAGCTGCCGACCTTCTACAACCCGACGCTGGACATCCCCTTCTTCCTGCTGGCCGACGCGGTGCCGGCCAGGGTCGCGGGCTTCGTCCTGGGGGCGTTGCAGGGGGCGAACCTGGTGCTGCTCTACGGGCTGGCCTGGACGCTGCTGCGCCTGGACCCCAGGCCGCGCGCGCTGTCGTCCGCCGCGCTGGCGCTGCTGGGCATGCTGGGCGGCGGCACGCTGGGGCTGCTGGGCACGACCTTCTACGACAACGTCATCAGCCTGTTCGTGCTGGGCGGCGCGCTGCTGGTGACGGCGGCGCCCGAGGATGTCTTCCGCGGCCCGGTGAGGCCCGCCTTCATCCGGGTCGGCATCGCCGGCTTCCTGGTCGGCAGCGCCGTCGGGCTGAAGCAGCCCTCGGTCATCTTCGCGGTGGGCTTCTGCTTCGCCTTCCTGTTCGTGGCGGGGAGCTTCTGGCGGCGGCTGTTCCTGTCCTTCTTCTTCGGCATCGGCGTGCTGGCGGCGATGGCCGTCTTCTCCGGCCATTGGATGTGGTTCCTGTGGACCGATTACGCGAACCCGCTCTTCCCCTACTTCAACGACCTGTTCCGCTCGCCCATGGGCGTGGCCGAGCCCTACCGCGACGACAAGTTCATCCCGCACGGGCTGGACGCGCTGCTCTTTCCCTTCCTGTGGGCCGCCGACCCCAAGGAGGTCGGCGAGATAATCTTCCGCGACTACCGCGTCATGGCGATGCTGCTGGTGCTGCTGGCGACGCCGCTGATGCTGCTGGCGGAGCGGCTGCTGGACCGGACGCGGACCGCCTCGGTGGTGCCGCTGTCGGCGCGCTACCTGCTGGTGTCGGCGACCCTCATCTACCTGGTCTGGCTGAAGCTCTTCGCCATTTACCGCTACCTGATCCCGCTGGAGATGCTGGCGCCCATCGTCATCGCGGCGGCAATCGCCTTCTGGCCGCTCTCCGGCCGGGCGCGGCTGGCGGTTGTGGCTGCCGTGCTGGCGCTGGTGGCGGTCACGGCCAAGCCCGGCACCTGGGGCCGCATCCCCTTCGGCGAGCGCTTCGTGGAGATCCAGGCCCCCGAACTGCCGCGCCCGGACGAGACGCTGGTGCTGATGACCGGCTACGCGCCGACCTCGTTCCTGGTCTACGGATTCCCGCCGCAGGTGCCGTTCCTGCGGCTGCAGAGCTACCTCGTCCACCCCGACCATGGCGAAACCGGCATCAACCTGCGCATGCGGCGCGCCATCGAGGCGCATAAGGCGAAGGGGGGTGACTTTTTCCTCCTGATCGCGCATTGGGAGGTCTGGACCATCGACAATGTCCTGCCGGCCTACGGTATGACGGCGGACGCCAAGGGCTGCGCACCGGTGACCTCCAACCTGGACGAGCCGATGATGCTGTGCCCCGCGCGGCCACTGGCGGCTACCGGAGCGGCACCGACGAACCAGCCATGATTTGGCCCGTTTCCGTGCTATGAATCCATCCGGCGCCCCGCATCCGAGGGCGCCGCACCCATCCCAGGCCGCACCAGGACCAGACGACCATGTCCCCCACGCCCGCCGTCGAGACCACCATCGGCCGCATCGAGCCCCTCGGCGCCACCGCCCCGGCCCGCCCGCGCATCGCCGTGCTGGTGCCCTGCTACAACGAGGAGACCTCGATCGCGCAGGTGGTGCGGGAGTTCAAGGCGGCGCTGCCGGACGCGACCATCTATGTCTACGACAACAACTCCAAGGACCGGACGGTGGAGGTGGCGAAGGCCGCCGGCGCCGTGGTCCGCAGCGAGCCGCTGCAGGGCAAGGGCAACGTCGTGCGCCGCATGTTCGCGGACATCGAGGCCGACGTGTACGTGATGGTCGACGGCGACAACACCTATGAGGCGGCGGCCGCGCCCAAGCTGGTGGAGAAGCTGGTCACCGACAAGCTGGACATGGTCAACGGCCAGCGCATCGCCGACTGGGACCATTACCGCCGCGGCCACCGCTTCGGCAACGTGCTGCTGACGACGCTGGTGACCATCGTCTTCGGCAAGCGCACCAACGACATGCTGTCGGGCTACCGGGTCTTCTCCCGCCGCTTCGTGAAGAGCTTCCCGGTGCTGGCCGGCGGCTTCGAGATCGAGACCGAGCTGACCGTGCACGCGCTGGAGATGCGCATGCCGCTGGCCGAGGTCGAGACCGCCTACAAGGACCGCGACGAGGGCTCGGTCTCCAAGCTCTCCACCTTCCGCGACGGCTTCCGCATCCTCTGGATGATCGGCCGGCTGATCAAGGAGGAGCGGCCGTTCCAGTTCTTCGGCCTGGCGGCGCTGGTGCTGACCCTCCTGGCGCTGATCCTGGCGGTGCCGGTCTTCATCACCTACTTCCAGACCGGCCTGGTGCCGCGTCTGCCGACGGCGGTACTGACCACCGGCCTGGTGCTGATGGCCTTCCTGTCGCTGACCTGCGGCCTGATCCTGGACACGGTCACCCGGGGCCGGCGGGAGATGAAGCGGCTGAAGTACCTGGAGATCCCGGCACCCGACTTCCCGGACTACCGGGCCGGCATGTGAGCGGCCCGGTGACGTCGGAGGGGGCGGCGGTGGACGCCGCCGCGGCGGGGCGGGGCGATGCCTCGCCGCTGCGGCAGATCCTCACCTTCGGGCTGATCGGCGTCGGCGGTGCCTTCGTCGACATGGCGGCGCTGTGGGCGGCGATCCATCTGGCGGGGCTGAACCCCTATGCCGGGCGCGTCGTCTCCTTCCTGGTGGCGGCGACCTTCACCTGGTGGATGAACCGCACCTTCACCTTCCGCGACGCCAGCCGCCGCGCCGCCCTGCGCCAGTGGGCGCGGTTCATCGCCGCGAACTCGCTGGGCGGCGTGGTGAACTACGCGGTCTTCGCCGCCGTGGTCGCCTTCGGCCCGGCGGTCGCCGGCTGGATCCTCGGCGATCTGTGGCAGGTGCCCGGCGCCCTCTGGCCCTTCCTGGGCGTGGCCGCCGGCTCGCTGGCCGGCATGGTCTTCAACTTCGTGCTGAGCAAGCTGCTGGTGTTCCGCCGGGGCTGAGCGGCGCCGCGCGCTGGGCGGGTCTGTCCGGGCGGCCATGGACAGCGGGGAACGCGTCGCCATATAACCCGGGTCATGGCGCGCCACTTCCTGAAGATGCACGGGCTCGGCAACGACTTCGTCGTGCTGGACGCCCGTACCGAACCGTTGGACCTGTCCGACGCGGCCGTCCGCGCCATCGCCGACCGGCGGCGCGGCGTGGGCTTCGACCAGCTGGTGGTCCTGCGGGCGCCCATGAGCCCGGGCGCCGACGTCTTCATGCGCATCCTGAACCCCGACGGGTCGGAGGCCGGCGCCTGCGGCAACGCCACGCGCTGCGTGGCATATCTGGTGGCCGGCGGGCTGGGCCGGGCCGAGCTGACGGTGGAGACCGTCTCCGGCCTGCTGCCCTCCCGGGTCAACGGCGACGGCACCGTCACCGTGGACATGGGGCCGGCGCGGCTGGACTGGCGCGAGATCCCGCTGGCGCGCGAGACGGACACGCTGCACCTGCCGCTGTCGGCCGGCCCCCTCTCCGACGCTTGCGCCGTCTCCATGGGCAACCCGCACGCGGTCTTCTTCGTGCCGGACGCCGAGGCGGTGGATCTGGCGGCGCTGGGCCCCGTGCTGGAAACCGACCCGATCTTCCCCGACCGCTGCAACATCGAAATCGCCACCGTGCTGAGCCCGACCCGCATCCGCATGCGGGTGTGGGAGCGCGGCGCCGGCATCACCATGGCCTGCGGCTCCGGCGCCTGCGCCACGCTGGTGGCGGCGCACCGCCGCGGCCTGACCGAGCGGCACGCGGCCGTGGTGCTCGACGGCGGCGCGCTGCGCATCGAGTGGCGCGAGGACGGCAATGTGCTGATGACCGGGCCGGTCGCGACATCCTACAGCGGCACCCTGTCACCCGAGCTGCTGGGGGTGCCAGCATGAGCGACGCCCATGAGGAGGTCCTGCCGCCGACCGTGACCAAGGACCCGGCCGGCGGCCCGTCGATCGTCACCTTCGGCTGCCGGCTGAACGCCTACGAGTCCGAGGTGATGCGCACCCATGCCCGGGGTGCCGGTCTGGACGACGCCATCATCTTCAACACCTGCGCCGTGACGGCCGAGGCCGAGCGCCAAGCGCGCCAAGCGATCCGCAAGGCACGGCGCGAGAACCCGGCCGCCCGCATCATCGTGACCGGCTGCGCCGCCCAGGTGAATCCCGGCCGCTTCGCCGAGATGGCGGAGGTGGACCAGGTGCTGGGCAACGACGCCAAGCTGAAGGCCGAGAGCTGGGCCGATTTCGGCGCCGGGCTGAGCGAGCGGGTGCGCGTCAACGACATCATGTCAGTGAAGGAGACGGCCGGCCACCTGATCCAGGGGATGGAGGGGCGCGCCCGCGCCTTCGTACAGGTGCAGAACGGCTGCGACCACCGCTGCACCTTCTGCATCATCCCCTATGGCCGCGGCAATTCGCGCTCGGTCCCGATCGGCGAGATCGTCACCCAGGTCCGCGCCCTGGTGGAGGCCGGCTACAACGAGGTGGTGCTGACCGGCGTCGACGTCACCAGCTACGGCCCCGACCTGCCGGGCAGGCCGGCTTTGGGCCAGATGGTGCGCCGGCTGCTGGCCCAGGTGCCGGAGCTGCCGCGCCTGCGCCTGTCCTCGCTGGACCCGGTGGAGATGGACGAGGACCTCTGGCGGCTGGTGGCCGAGGAGCCCCGGCTGATGCCGCACCTGCACGTCTCGCTGCAGGCCGGCGACGACATGGTGCTGAAGCGCATGAAGCGCCGGCACCTGCGCGCCGACGCCATCGCGATGTGCGAGCGCGCCCGCAGCTTGCGGCCCGACATGGTCTTCGGCGCCGACCTCATCGCCGGTTTCCCGACCGAGACCGACGAGATGTTCGAGAACACGCTGCGCATCGTCGAGGAATGCGGCCTGACCTGGCTGCACGTCTTCCCCTACAGCGCCCGCCAGGGCACGCCCGCCGCCCGCATGCCGCAGGTCGACAAGGCCGTGCGGAAGGAGCGCGCCGCCCGGCTGCGCGCCGCCGGCTCGGCCGCCGTCGCCCGCTACCTGCAAAGCCAGGTGGGCCGGGAGGCCGAGGTGCTGGCGGAGAGCGAGATCCTGGGCCGCACGCCGCACTTCGCCGAGGTGCGGCTGGACCGCCCCGCCGTGCCCGGCAGCCTGCTGCGCGTCACGCTGACCGGCGTCGAGGCCGAGACCCTGACCGGAAAGACCGCCGCCTGATGTTCGACTGGTTCAAGCGCAAGAAGACCGAGGCCGAGACCAAGGCGCCGGAGACGGTGCCCGCGCCCGAACCCGCCGCGTCCCCGACCGCCGAAACCCCCGCGCTCGACGTCCCCGCGCCGGAGCCGGTGGCGCCAGTCGTCGAGGCAGTCGTTCCGCAGCCGGAACGGGTCGTCGAGGCCGAGCCGCTGGCCCCTGTGGCGCTCGACTTCCGCGCCGAGCCCGAGCCGCCCCCGGCACCAGAGCCGGTCGTTGTGCCGGAGAGCCCCGCCGAACCGGTGCCGGTGGTCGAGCCCGTTCCGGTGGCGGAACAGTCCACCGCTCCGGCCATCCAGGCGGCCCCGGAAGCCGAGGCGCCCAAGAAGGGCTGGCTGGCGCGGCTGCGCGACGGCCTGTCCAAGTCCACCGCCCGCCTGACCGACGGCATCACCAGCATCTTCACCAAGCGCAAGCTGGACGAGGACACGCTGGAGGAGCTGGAGGAGCTGCTGATCCAGGCGGACCTCGGCCCCACCATGGCGGCCAAGGTGACGGCGGAGCTGGCGCGCACCCGCTTCGGCAAGGAGGTCACGCCCGACGAGGTGAAGGCCTCGCTGGCGGCCGAGATGGTCAAGGTGCTGGGCCCCATCGCCAAGCCGCTGGCGATCGACCCGGCGCACAAGCCGCATGTGGTGCTGGTCGTCGGTGTCAACGGCACCGGCAAGACCACGACTATCGGCAAATACGCCAAGGAGTTCCGCGAGCAGGGCAGGACCGTCTGGCTCGCCGCCGGCGACACTTTCCGCGCCGCCGCCGTCAGCCAGCTGAAGATCTGGGGCGAGCGCACCGGCGCCCCCGTCGTCGCCAAGGACACCGGCGCCGACGCGGCGGGCCTGGCCTACGAGGCGCTGGAGCGGGCCAAGGCCGCGGGTGCCGACGTGCTGCTGATCGATACGGCCGGCCGGCTGCAGAACAAGGCCGGGCTGATGGAGGAGCTGCGCAAGATCGTCCGCGTCATCAAGAAGCTGGACCCGACCGCGCCGCACACCACGCTCCTGACGCTGGACGCCACCACCGGCCAGAACGCCCACAGCCAAGTCGAGATCTTCCGCGACATGGTCCAGGTCAACGGCCTGATCCTGACCAAGCTGGACGGCTCGGCGCGCGGCGGCGTGCTGGTGTCGCTGGCCGACAAGTTCGGCCTGCCGGTCCATGCCATCGGCGTGGGCGAGGGCGTGGACGACCTGCGCCCCTTCGACGCCGACGCCTTCGCCCGCTCGCTGCTGGGGATGAAGCAGGGCGGGTGAGTGCCCTCGGGAGAGGCTGGGCCGGTGTGGGTGCATCGACAGGCTCAGCATGAGGGATGCTTGTTCCAGGCACTCCTGGGAACATGAGAAGCGGCAAAATCATCCTCATGCTGAGCTTGCGGAAGGGCCGCCGAGACGGCCCCGCCTGACCGGCCCGCTTGCCTGGGTCGCTTGACAGGGCCGCCGCCGCGTGTCATGTCATCATGGAAGAACTGCAACCCGCCGCCGGAAACGGTGCGGAGAGGCAGCGGGGAAGCGGGGCCCGAATCCCGTGGGAGCCTATCGAAGCCGTACCCTCCGGGTGCGGCTTTTTGCTTTTTTAAAAGGCCCTTCGATCATATTCCGCAGGCGCCGCAAAATTCGTCATTCAAACCGCTTATTCGTTTGATAATATTGAAGAAAGAAGAAGGAGACAGACCATGAACAGCGCCGTGCTGTCCAACCAGCCAGCCACCCTCGGGGCGGTCGAGACGTTCGATGATGCGGAGGCCGCCTACACCCGCGTCCTGGCCCTTTACGAGCAGGCCGTCGAGCATCTGCGCTCGCGCTTCAAGGCCTTCGCCGCCGGCGAGGCCATGCCGGGCCGCGTCCGCGCCTGCTACCCTTTCATCCAGGTCACCGTCGACCATGAGCCGCGCGTCGACAGCCGGCTGGCCTACGGCTTCGTGCCGGGCCCCGGCACCTACCGCACGACCCTGACCCGGCCCGACCTGTTCGACCATTACTACCGCCACCAGCTGCAGCTGCTGCTGCGCAACCACGCGACCCGCATCGAGGTGGGCGTCAGCGACACGCCGATTCCGATCCAGTTCGCCTTCCGCGAGGGCATGCATGTCGAGGGCGACCTGGCGCCGGAGCGGCTGTACCAGCTGCGCGAGGTCTTCGACCTGCCCGACCTCGCCTACATGGACGACAGCATCGTCAACGGCACCTTCATCGCGGCGCAGAACGAGCCGGCGCCGCTGGCGCTGTTCACGGCGCCCCGTGTGGATTACAGCCTGCACCGGCTGAAGCACTACTCGGCGACCAAGCCGGACCATTTCCAGAACTACGTGCTGTTCACGAACTACCAGTTCTACATCGACGAGTTCGTGCGCCTGGGCCTGGAGCTGATGGAGCCGTCGGACGACCCGGCGGTCGCGGCCTATCGCGGCCAGTACGAGGCCTTCGTCGAGCCCGGCGACCACATCACCTGGAACCAGGGCGTGCATCGGGGCCGCGAGCCGGAGGGCGAGCGGGTGAAGCGCCTGCCGCAGATGCCGGCCTATCACCTGAAGCGGGCGGACGGGAACGGCATCACCATCGTCAATATCGGCGTCGGTCCCAGCAACGCCAAGACCATCACCGACCACATCGCCGTGCTGCGCCCGCATGTGTGGCTGATGCTGGGCCACTGCGCCGGCCTGCGCGAGACGCAGCGCCTGGGCGACTACGTCCTGGCCCACGGCTATGTCCGCGAGGACAAGGTGCTGGACGCCGACCTGCCGACCTGGATCCCCGTGCCGCCGCTGGCCGAGGTGCAGGTCTCGCTGGAGAAGGCGGTGGAGAAGGTGACCGGCCTGTCGGGCTGGGAGCTGAAGAGCCTGATGCGCACCGGCACCGTCGCCACCATCGACAACCGGAACTGGGAGCTGCGCGACTACCGCGAGCCGGTGCAGCGCTTCAGCCAGAGCCGCGCCATCGCGCTGGACATGGAGTCGGCCACCATCGCCGCCAACGGCTTCCGCTTCCGCGTCCCCTACGGCACGCTGCTCTGCGTGTCGGACAAGCCGCTGCACGGCGAGCTGAAGCTGCCGGGCATGGCCAACCATTTCTACCGCGCCCGCGTCGACCAGCACCTCGCCATCGGCGTGCTGGCCATGGAGCTGATGCGGGAGAGCGGGATGGAGCGCCTGCACAGCCGCAAGCTGCGCAGCTTTGCCGAAGCCGCGTTCCAGTAACGGCTTGGCGGCCGAGGAACTTGAGGGTGGGGGCGGGGTTGGCTAGGCTGTAGCCAGCCCCGCGCGGAGGCCGCCATGCCCGACGACACGCCCAAGCTGCCGCTCACGATCGACGATGCCCAGGCGAATCTGTCGGAGCTGATCGCCCGGGTCGAGGCCGGCGAGGAGATCGTGATCTCCCGCGACGGCAAGCCGGTGGCGCGGCTGGTGGCGGTGGAAGGTACCGAGAAGCCGAAGGCGCGCCGCCAGCCGGGCTCGATGAAGGGCAAGGTGTGGCTCGATGATAGCTTTTGGGACCCGCTTCCCGATGAGTGGGCGGGTCTGTGAAGCTTCTGCTCGACACCCACACTTTCATCTGGTGGCTGGCGAACGCCCCTGAGCTGAGCACTGCGGCCAGGAACGCCATCTGCGAGACGGACGCTGAAGTTTCTATCTCCGCCGCATCGATCCGGGAAATCTGCACGAAGCACCGGCTGGGCAAGCTGGCCGGCGGAGCGATGATCGCCAGGGATGCATCGGCCTGCATAAGCGGCGAGGGCTTCCACGAACTGCCCATCACCGTCCGGCACGGCCAATTGGCCGGCAACCTTCAGGCCGTCCACGCCGACCCATTCGACCGCATGCTGGCCGCCCAAGCCATCCTGGAAGGGCTGACGCTGGTCTCGGCCGACAAGGCGCTGGACGCCTTCGGCGTGACCCGTCTCTGGTAGGAAAAGGGGCGCCCCTTCCTGGTGAGCGCCCCTCGCCCCTACCTCACTGCCAGCCGCACTGGCGGCCCTGGTTCTGCTGGTCCAGCCAGTCCTTCAGCGGCTTGAAGTAGGCCAGCATGGCCGAACCGTCCATCTGGCGGGTGCCGGTGAAGGCGTTCAGCGCTTCCGGCCAGGGCTTGCTCTGGCCCATCTCCAGCATGGCGTTGAAGCGCTTTCCCACCTCCTTGTCGCCATAGACCGAGCAGCGGTGCAGCGGGCCCTTGTAGCCGGCCTGCTGGCAGGCGGCCTGGTGGAACTGGAACTGCAGGATGCGCGCCAGGAAATAGCGCATGTAGGGCGTGTTGCCGGGGATGTGGTTCTTGGCGCCGGGGTCGAAGTCGGCCTCCGTCCGCGCCACCGGCGCCGCCACGCCCTGGTACTGGGCGCGCAGGTCCCACCAGGCCTTGTTGTAGGAATCGGGCCCGACCTCGCCGGCGAAGACCTGCCAGCGCCACTTGTCGACCAGCAGGCCGAAGGGCAGGAAGGCGACGCCGCGCAGCGCCTCGTTCATCAGCAGGCCGAGGTCCTTGTCGGCTGCGGGCTCCCTATCCAGCAGCTTCAGGTCGACCAAATACTTGGGCGTGATCGACAGCGCCACGAAGTCGCCGATCGCCTCGTGGAAGCCGTCATTGGCGCCGCTGCGGAACAGGTAGGGCTGCTCCTTGTAGGCGCGCTGGTAGAAATTGTGGCCCAGCTCGTGGTGGACGGTCTGGAAATCCTCGGCCGTCACCTGCATGCACATCTTGATGCGGATGTCGTCCTTGTCGTCGATGTCCCAGGCGCTGGCGTGGCAGGTCACCTCGCGGTCCTTCGGCCGGACCAGCATCGAGCGCTCCCAGAAGGTCTGGGGCAGGGGCGTGAACCCCAGGCTGGTGAAGAAGCCCTCCGCCGTGCGGGTCATCTTCACCGCGTCATAGCCCTTGTCGCGCAGGATCTTCGTCAGGTCATAGCCGGGATCGGCGCTGCCGGGGGCGACCAGGTCGTAGACGTTGCTCCACTCCTGCGCCCACATGTTGCCCAGCAGATGGGCGGGGATGCGTCCATCGGGGCGCTTGGCGGCATCGCCGTATTTCTCGACCAGCTTGGCGCGGACGTGGCAGTGCAGCGACTCGTAGAGCGGCTTCACCTGGCCCCACAGCCGGTCGGTCTCGGCGGCGAAGGCGTCGGGGTCCATGTCGTAGTTGGAGCGCCAGAGGGCACCCACATCCTTGAAGCCCATCTCGCGGGCGCCCTGGTTGGCGATCTCCACCTCGCGGGCGTAGAGCGGCTTCATCGGCGGGGCGACCTTGTGCCAGGCCGTCCAGACGTCCAGCATCTCCTTGGGATCGCGCGAGGTGCGCAGCGTCTCCGAGATGTCGTCCAGCGGCTTGCATTCGCCGTTCGCCAGGCAGGCCTTTCCGGTGTCGTACTGCGTCTGCAGCTCGGTCGTGACCCGCGACAGCTCCTCCGCCAGCTTGGGGTCGGCGGGCGGCGGCAGCACGGAGAGCAGCTTCAGCTTCTCCATCTTGCGGGCGAGGTCGCCGGTGAGCGTCAGCCCGTTGAAGCGCTTGCTCTCCTCCACCAGCCGTCCCACGCGGCTCTGGTAGGCGAGGTCGGCATCGGCGGCCAGCTGGTTGGTGTCCGGCGTGATGTAGGTGGCGCGGACCCAGGCGGCGCGGTTGCTCTTGATGCCCAGTTCGGCCAGCTCCTTCTCCGCGGCCTCGACGAAGGCGCGGGCCTCCTCGACCGTCGGCGGCTTGCCTGCCGATTGCTGCGCGCCAGTCTGTTGGGCAAGGGACGGGCCGGCCGACAGGGCCAGCAGGGCGGCGCCGCCCAGCAGCAGGCCCAGGCGGCGGGACGATACGCGTGTGCTCAAGGTCGCTCTCCCCGATGGTTCCGCGGCGGTGGATGGGCGATGCCCGTTCCCTCCGGCGGTGATTGCCGGTAGAAGAGGCCGATCATGAGCCAGAATCAACGCCTCCTTCTGGAGTTCGGGCCGCTCCTGGCCTTTTTCGCCGCCAACTGGACCGGCGGCATCATGGTCGGCACCGCCGTCTTCATGGTCGCCGTGTCCGTGGCCCTGCTGATCTCCTGGCGGGTGGAGCGGCGCGTGCCGGTCATGCCGGTGATCGGCTGCTTCTTCGTCATGCTGTTCGGCGGACTGACGCTGTGGCTGGCCGACGAGATCTTCATCAAGATCAAGCCGACCGTGGTGAATTTGCTGTTCGCCGCCGCGCTCTTCGCCGGGCTGGTCATGCGCCGCAACCTGCTGAAGCTGGTGTTCGGCACGGTGTTCGAGCTGGACGAGGCGGGCTGGCGGGCGCTCACGGTGCGCTGGGCCTGCTTCTTCGTGCTGCTGGCGGTGCTGAACGAGCTGGTCTGGCGCAACTTCCCGACGGACACCTGGGTCAACTTCAAGGTCTTCGGCATCATGCCGCTGACGCTGGTCTTCAGTGCGGCGCAGATCCCGCTCATCATGCGCCACCAGCAGCAGCCGGCGGGGGAGGGACCCAAGTGAGCGCGTTCGACGGCAAGGTCGTGTGGATCACCGGCGCCTCCTCCGGCATCGGCGAGGCGCTGGCGAAGGCCTTCGCGGCCCAGGGCGCGAAGCTGGTGCTCTCGGCCCGCCGGGTGGCGGAGCTGGAGCGGGTGCGGGAATCCTGCGGCGGGTACAACGCGCCCGTCGCCATCGTACCGCTGGACCTCGCCGATCATGACGGCATCCCCGCCCGCGCGGCGGAGGCGGTGGCCGCCTTCGGACAGGTCGACATACTGGTGAACAATGGCGGCATCAGCCAGCGTTCGCTGGCGAAGGATGCCGGCATCGAGGTCGACCGCCGCATCATGGACGTCAACTTCCTGGGCACGGTGGCGGTGACCAAGGCGCTGCTGCCGCATCTGCTGGGCCGCGGCCAGGGGCGCATCGTCACGGTGACCAGCGTGGTCGGCAAGATCGGCACGCCCATGCGCAGCGCCTACGCGGCCAGCAAGCATGCGCTGCACGGCTTCTTCGACAGTCTGCGGGCGGAGCTGGCCGGGTCAGGAATCGGCGTCACCCTGGTGCTGCCGGGCTTCGTGCGCACCTCCGTGTCCGCCAACGCGCTGACCGCCGACGGTCGGCCGCAGGGCCCCAGCGACGACGCGGTGGCGGCCGGCATGGACCCGGACGAGTTCGCCCGCCGCCTGCTGCCCGCCATCGCCGCCGGCCGCGACGAGGTGCTGATCGGCGGCCCGAAGGAGCGCTTCGCCGTGGGGCTGAAGCGGTTCCTGCCGGGCGTCTACGCCCGCTTCATCGCCCGCGCCAAGGTGACCTGAGGCGCCGTGTTGCCGATCGGAAAGCGTCGGTAACGGGCGGGTAACGGTGGTTGCGACGGGTTCGGGCGCCGCTACCGTACAAGATGTGACGCATCCCACCGCCGGAGCTTCCATGCCCCCGTCCCGCCGCGCCCGAGTTGCCGCCGCCGCCCGTCCCTCGCCCCTGCCGCTGGCGCTCGCCGGCGGTGCGCTGCTGCTGGCCGCCGCGCTGGCCTGGAGCCCCGCCAGGGCGCAGCCGGCGCCGGTCGCGGCCACCGCCACCGCGGCACCGGTGACGGCGGCGCAGAAGGCGGAGGTGGTCGGGCGGTTGGCCGAGGCGCTGCGCGAGCGCTACGTCTTCCCCGAGACCGGCGCCAAGGTCGCGGCCGAGCTGGAGGCCAAGCTGGCGGCCGGCGCCTTCGACGCGATGGGCGAGCCGCTGGCCTTCGCCAGGGGCGTCACCGACCTGATCATGCCGCTGGCTGGCGACAAGCATCTGCGGGTCCGCCACGCCTCGGCGCCGCGCAAGGGCACGCCCGCCGTCTTCGCCGATCCGGCCAGGCACAATCACGGCTTCGTGAAGGTCGAGCGGCTGCCGGGCAACATCGGCTACATCAAGCTGGACGCCTTCATCGCGCCCCGCTCCGAGGCACGCGCCGTCGCCGACAAGGCCATGGCGCAGCTGGCCGGCGCCGACGCGCTGATCGTCGATCTGCGCGAGAATGGCGGCGGCAGCCCCGAGATGGTGGCCTATCTGTCCGGCTATCTCTTCGCCGAGCGCACGCACCTGAACGATCTCTACTTCCGCCACCCGGGCCGCACCACGGGAAGCACGACGGAGTTCTGGGCCGAGCCCCGCGGCAATGTCAGCAGCTTCGCCGGCAAGCCGGTCTATGTGCTGACCGCCGGCTACACCTTCTCCGGCGCGGAGGAGTTCGCCAACAACCTCAAGGCGCTGCAGCGCGCCACCTTGGTTGGTGAGACGACCGGCGGCGGCGCCAACCCCGGCAATCTGGTCGATCTCGGCCACGGCTTCTCCGCCTTCGTGCCCGACGGCCGCGCCATCAACCCGATCACCAAGACCAACTGGGAGGGGACCGGCGTCGAGCCCGACGTGAAGGTCCCCGCCGCCCAGGCGCTCGACGCCGCCCTCTCCCGCGCCCGCGCCGACCTGGCCGCGCGCAGCTGAGGCATGGGTCGGGAGAAGAACCACCCGTTCCGATCACACTCGGCCGTCATCCCGGCGAAAGCCGGGACCCAGGGGTTGCCCCAATGTGAGGTCGATGAAGCGCTTCGCGGGTGACCGGGCGGCACGGCTTCTTGTGTGCTGCATGCAGCGCATCCCGCTGCAATCCCTGGGCCCCGACTTTCGTCGGGGTGACGGTGAGAAGGGTTCGCCCCTTTTCTTCCCGATCAACAGGTTGGCATCCGCCACATGAAAAAGGCCCGCCGGATCGCGCCGGCGGGCCTCGTCTTTTCCAGACCGGGCGGTGCGCCTCAGCGGCGCGCCACCATCAGCTTCTTGATCTCGGCGATGGCCTTCGCCGGGTTCAGGCCCTTGGGGCAGGTCTGGGTGCAGTTCATGATGGTGTGGCAGCGATAGAGGCGGAACGGGTCCTCGAGGTTGTCGAGGCGCTCGCCCGTCATCTCGTCGCGGCTGTCGGCGATGAAGCGGTAGGCCTGCAGCAGCACGGCCGGGCCCAGATAGCGCTCGCCGTTCCACCAGTAGCTGGGGCAGCTGGTGGTGCAGCAGAAGCAGAGGATGCACTCGTAGAGGCCGTTGAGCTTCTCGCGCTCCTCCGGGCTCTGCAGCCGCTCGCGGCTCGGCGCCGGGCTCTGCGTCTGAAGCCAGGGCTTCACCGAGGCCAGCTGGGCGTAGTTGCGGGACAGGTCGGGGACCAGGTCCTTCACCACGGGCTGGTGCGGCAGCGGGTAGATCTTGACGTCGCCCGCCACCTCGTCGATCGGCTTCAGGCAGGCCAGCGCGTTGCGCCCGTCGATGTTCATCGCGCAGGAGCCGCAGATGCCCTCGCGGCAGGACCGGCGGAAGGCGAGGCCGCTGTCGATGTCGTTCTTGATGTGGATGAGGGCGTCCAGCACCATCGGCCCGCACTTGTCCAGGTCGATCTCGTACTGGTCCTCGCGCGGGTTCTCGTTCTTGTCGGGATCCCAGCGATAGATGCGGAAGGTCTTCTTTCGCTTGGTCTCCGGCCCTGCGGCGGAGAGCTTGCGGCCCGGCTTGACCTTGGAGTTCGCGGGCAACGTGAATTCGGCCATTTCTTCGTCCCTAAGTCCGTTCGGTCGGTCGTGCCCGTGCCTCAGTAGACCCGCTTCTTGGGCGGGATGACTTCGACTTCGTTGCTCAGCGTGTACAGGTGGACCGGCCGGTCGCCCAGCACGGTGCGGCCGTCGGCGCCGACGGTGACCGTGGAGTGCTTCAGCCAGTTGACGTCGTCGCGCTCGGGGAAGTCCTCGCGGGCATGGGCGCCGCGGCTCTCCTCGCGGGATGCCGCCGACTCGATGGTGGCGACGGCCTGGTACATGAGGTTGTCCAGCTCCAGCGCCTCGACCAGGTCGGAGTTCCAGACCAGCGAGCGGTCGGTGATCTGGATGTGCGGACGCTTGGCCCACACCTCACGCATCTTGGCGACACCCTCGTTCATCACCTCGCCGGTGCGGAAGACCGCGCAGTTGTTCTGCATGATCTTCTGCATCTCCAGGCGCAGGTGGGCCACGCGGATGTCGCCCTTGGCGTAGCGGTGCCGATCCAGCCGCTCCAGCGCCTTGTCGGTCGCGACCGAGGGCAGGTTCGGGTGCGAGGCGCCGGGCTCGACGATCTCGGCGGCGCGGATGGCGGCGGCGCGGCCGAACACCACGAGGTCGAGCAGCGAGTTGGAGCCCAGGCGGTTGGCGCCGTGCACCGACACGCAGGCCGCCTCGCCGATGGCCATCAGGCCGGGCACGACGGCGTCGGGGTCGCCGGCCGTGGGCCGCACCACCTCGCCCTTATAGTTCGTCGGGATGCCGCCCATGTTGTAGTGCACGGTCGGCAGCACCGGGATCGGCTCCTTGGTCACGTCGACACCGGCGAAGATCTTGGCCGTCTCGGCGATGCCGGGCAGGCGCTCATGGATGATCGACGGGTCCAGGTGCTCGAGGTGCAGGTGGATGTGGTCCTTCTCGGGACCCACGCCACGGCCCTCGCGGATCTCGATGGTCATGGAGCGGCTGACCACGTCGCGGCTCGCCAGATCCTTGGCCGACGGGGCGTAGCGCTCCATGAAGCGCTCGCCATTGCTGTTGGTCAGGTACCCGCCCTCGCCGCGCACGCCCTCGGTGATCAGGCAGCCGGAGCCGTAGATGCCGGTGGGGTGGAACTGCACGAACTCCATGTCCTGCATCGGCAGGCCGGCGCGCAGCACCATGCCGCCGCCGTCGCCGGTGGAGGTGTGGGCCGAGGTGCAGGAGAAGTAGGCACGGCCGTAGCCGCCGGTCGCCAGCACCGTCTGGTGGCCCCGGAAGCGGTGCAGGGTGCCGTCGTCCATGTTCAGCGCCAGCACGCCGCGGCAGGCGCCGTCATCGTCCATCAGCAGGTCGAGCGCGAAATACTCGACGAAGAACTCCGCCTGGTGCTTCAGGCTCTGCTGGTAGAGCGTGTGCAGGATGGCGTGGCCGGTGCGGTCGGCCGCCGCGCAGGTGCGGTAGGCGCGGCCCTCGCCGAAGCGGGTGGTCATGCCGCCGAAGGCGCGCTGGTAGATCTTGCCCTCGGCCGTCCGCGAGAAGGGCACGCCGTAGTGCTCCAGCTCGATGATGGCGGGGATGGCCTCGCGGCACATGTACTCGATGGCGTCCTGGTCGCCCAGCCAGTCCGACCCCTTCACGGTGTCGTACATGTGCCAGCGCCAGTCGTCCTCGCCCATGTTGCCGAGCGCCGCCGAGATGCCGCCCTGGGCCGCCACGGTGTGGCTGCGGGTCGGGAACACCTTGGTGATGCAGGCGGTCTTCAGGCCCTTCTCGGCCATGCCGAAGGTGGCGCGCAGGCCGGCGCCGCCGGCGCCGACGACCACCACGTCGTAGAAATGGTCGGTGATCTGGTAAGCGGTAGCCATGGTCTCTTCCTCAGGCGCCGAGAGCGATCTTCAGGATGGCGAAGCCGCAGGCCAGCGCCAGCAGCAGGCAGGCGCCCTTGGTCGCGGCGACCGCGAGCAGGCGCGGGCCCTTGGCATGGATATAGTCCTCGTAGACCTCGATCATACCGTAGGCGGCGTGGTGGAACGTCACACCCACGGTGACCAGCATCAGCACCGCGTTGACCGGCTGGGCCAGCCAGGCGGTGAAGGTCGGGTGGTCGGCGCCGATGAGGCGGATCGCCGAGACCACGAACCAGATGGTCAGCGGCACGTAGGCGGCGGAGAGCAGGCGGTAGGAGAGCCAGTGCTCGGCGCCCGCCTTGGCGGAGCCGAGGCCCCGGACGCGGCCGAGGGCGGTGCGGTACCCGGTGTCGGGCTGGTTGGCGGCCATCTCGTCTCTCCTCACATCGCCGCGAAGACGGCGATCCAGGTGATGACGGTCAGCCCGATCGAGCCGCCGATCACCAGATAGCCGGTGCGGTAGGTGGTGCCCAGGTCCAGGCCCCGGCCGGCGTCCCACATCAGGTGGCGCATGCCGTTCAGCAGGTGGTACCAGAGCGCCCAGGTCCAGCCGAACATCAGGATCATGCCGAACCAGGAGCCGATGAAGCCCTGCGCCGCCTCGAAGGCGTCGGGGCCGGCGGCGGCGGCGATGATCCACCAGGCCCACAGCAGCGTGCCGACCGTCAGGCCGATGCCGGTAATGCGGTGGGTGATGGAGGTCAGCGGCGGCAGCGGCAGCCGATAGACCTGGAGATGGGGGGAGAGCGGCCGCTGGCGGGCTGCCGCTGGCGTATCGGTCATGTCTGCGCGTCCTCGCTGCTGGGTCCGCGACCATCGTCAGGTCAGGCGGAGACCCGTTCCGGCCCGATTGTAATCCTTACCGGGGGAGTGAATTACGCCCATACCCCCGCCCCGTCAACGGGCTGTGACGCTTTTGCGGCATGCGCCGCGGCATGGCCCAAGCGGTTGATGCGCCTGGACCTTGCAGCCGCCCGCGGCGTTAATCATGTTGCGCCGCCGCATGCTTGGCCTTGCGCGCGCCGGGGTCTATCGTGACGCCCCCATCGGCACTCCCGCGGCGTAAGGCGCGCATGATCCGACTGCTGGAAGATTTCTGCCTCTCCGCCTGGCCCTCCCTGCGCACCATCCATGACGACGGCTGGGTGCTGCGCTTCGCCGGCGGCCACACGGGACGTGCCAACGCCGTGACCTGCCTGGCGGCGGGCGAGGGCCCGATGGCGCCGCGCGTCGACCATGCCGAGGCGGCCTACCGGCGCGAGGGGCTGCGGCCGATGTTCCGCATCACCCCGCTGGCTCCGCCGGAGCTGGAACCGGAACTGGACCGGCGCGGCTACGACCTGTTCCAGCCGACCCTGGTGCAGGAGGCGGCGCTCGCCCCCGGCCCCGGACCGGAGGGGACGCGGATCGACCCGTCGCCGTCGGAGGACTGGATCGCCGCCTATGTCGCCATGACCGGGGTGCCCGGGGCGGAGCACGCCGCCATGCGCGGCATCCTCGCCGCCATCTCCCCGCCCGCGCTCTACGCGGCCGCGCTGGACGAGGCGGGCGGCATCGCGGCGGTGGCCCTGGGCGTGGTGGACCGGGGCTGGGTCGGCCTCTTCAAGGTCGCCGCCCGGCCCGAGCTTCGCGGACGGGGCCATGCCGGCCGGGCGGTCGGCGCCGTGCTGGCGCGGGCGGGCGAGATGGGCGCGCGTAACGCCTACCTGCAGGTCGCCGCCGCCAACGCGCCGGCCCTCGCGCTCTACCGCCGCTTCGGCTTCCGCGACGCCTATCCCTACCACTACCGCCGCGCGCCGGAGTGACGGAGCGATGAGGCGCCTCGTCCTTCTCCTGCTCCTCCTTGCCCCGGCCGCCCTGGCGCAGGACCCGCCGGCGCGGCCGGCCCTGATGGGCATCTTCGGCAAGGACGACCGGCAGCCCTTCGAACCGGTCGACCGGCCCTGGAGCGCCATCGGCCGGCTGAACCGCGAGGCCGGCGGCTTCTGCACCGGCACGCTGGTCGGGCCACGGCAGGTGCTTACGGCCGCCCACTGCCTGCGCCATCCCCGGACCAAGGCGATGCTGCCGGCCCACACCCTCCATTTCGTCGCCGGCTACCGGCGGGGCGAGTACGCCGTCCACCGTCGCGCCGCCTCCTACGTGACGGGCGAGGGCAAGGGGGCGGAGGCCGACTGGGCGGTGGTGACGCTCTCGGACGACACCGGCATCAAGCCGCTGCCCGTCCGCACGGGTGACACGCCGATGAGCGCCGCGCTGCTGCGCGCCGGCTACTCCCAGGACCGCGCCCACCTGCCGACCCGGGCCGCAAACTGCTCCGTTCAGGGCACGCCGCCCGGCCTGCTGCTGCACGACTGCGACGCCACCCGCGGCGACAGCGGCAGCGCCCTCCTGACGCGCGAGGGCGGGGAGCTGGCGGTGGTGGGCCTGCATGTCGGCACCCTGAGCGGGCCGCAGACGGTGAATGTCGGCGTGCCGGCGGCGAGCTTCGCGGCGGCGGTCAAAGGTAAGCGTTGACTTACCAATCCGCCATGGTAGCGTAAGCCATCGCTTATCAAGCGGCGGCGTGAACCGCCGCGCACCCGGGGAAACGTCATGAAAGCTGCTGCCACCTCCGCGCCTGCCTCCACCCTGCTGGTCCGCAAGCAGATCACCGTCAAGGCGCCGCCCGCCCGCGCCTTCCGGATCTTCACCGAGAAGCACGGCAGCTGGTGGCCACTGGCGACCCACCACACCGGCGCGGTCGACGCGGTGGACGCGGTGATCGAGCCCCGGGTCGGCGGCCGCTGGTACGAGAAGGGCGTGGACGGCAGCGAGTGCGAGTGGGGCCGCGTCCAGGCCTGGGAGCCGCCGTCGCGCCTGGTGCTGGTCTGGCAGACCGGTGCCGACTGGAAGTTCGACCCGAACCTCCACACCGAGGTTGAGATCCGCTTCGATCCGACGACCGAGGGGCACACGCTGCTGACCCTGGAGCACCGCCATCTCGAGGCGTTCGGCGAGGCGGCCCCGGCGATGCAGGCCGCCTTCGAGAGCGAGCAGGGCTGGAGCGGCCTGCTGGCGATCTTCGCCGCGGCGGCCGGGGCCGAGACCGCATGAGCGCCCGTCCCGCCGCCGCGTCCGACCGGGCGTTCGCCGCGCTGGCCGACCCGACCCGCCGCCGCGTCTTCGAGCGGCTGCGGGCCGGGCCGCTGCCGGTCGCCCGCATCGCCGAGGGGATGCCGGTCAGCCGGCCGGCGGTCTCGCAGCACCTCAAGGTCCTGAAGGAGGCCGGCCTCGTGACCGAGCGGCCCGAGGGCACCCGCAATGTCTACAGCATCGACCCCAAGGGCCTGGCGCCCCTGCGGCGCTGGCTGAACGAGATGTGGGACGAGGCGCTCGACGCCTTCGCCCGGGCGGTGGAGGAGGAGGGGGACGGGGAGGAGTAAGGGGGTAGGCCTTGGTGATGCCGCTGGGCAGCGTTGCTGGAGTGCGTCCTTCGACAGGCTCAGGATGAGGGGGATTTAGCTGCTCCCGGCCAAGCTTGCGCGGGCGGAAACCAGGATTGCCAGGCATCCCCCGGTCCTCATCCTGAGCCTGTCGAAGGACGCAGCACGTCTCAGCCTCTCCCGATCGCGAGTTGCTCCCCGGCGAAAGAGATCACGCGTCCCCGATCGCCTCCGCCAGCGCCACCGTGCGCCGGGCCTCGGCGACGTGCAGCGCCTCGACCAGCCGGCCGTCCACGACCACCACGCCCTTGCCGGAGGCGGCCGCCTCGGCATGGGCGGCGATGATCCGGCGGGCGGCGGCCAGCTCCGCGTCGGAGGGCGCGAAGGCGCGGTTGGCGGCGTCCAGCTGCTTCGGGTGGATCAGGGTCTTGCCGTCGAAGCCCAGCTCCCGTCCCTGGCGGCACGCGGCCTCAAGGCCGGCCTCGTCCTCCAGATCGAGATGCACCCCGTCCAGGATCGCCAGGCCGTGGGCGCGGGCGGCCAGCAGGCTCAGGCCCAGCGCCGTGACCATGGGCAGGCGCAGCGGCGTATGGGCCGCGTGCAGCTCCTTGGCGAGGTCCGAGGTGCCCATGACCAGGCAGGCCAGGCGGGGGGAGGCGCCCGCGATGTCCTTGGCGTTCAGCATGCCCATGGCCGTCTCCATCATCACCCAGAGGGCGAGAGGGTCGGGCGCCCCGGCCTCGCGCAGGATGCGGTCGGCCTGGCGCACGGACTCGGCCGACTCCACCTTCGGGATCAGCACCGCGTCGGCGCCGGAGGTGGCGGCGGCGACCAGGTCGGCATGGCCCCAGGGCGTGTCCAGCCCGTTGACCCGCACCACCAGCTCGCGCCGGCCGAAGCCGCCCTGGCGCAGCGCGTCCAGCACCTGGGCGCGGGCCTGCTCCTTGGCGTCCGGGGCGACCGCATCCTCCAGATCCAGGATCAGCCCGTCGGCCGGCAGCGACTTGGCCTTCTCCAGCGCGCGGGCGTTCGAGCCGGGCATGTACAGGACGGAGCGGCGGGGGCGATGCATGGCGGCCATGGCGGACAATTCTCGGCTGGGCATTCCGGCGGCGGAGCATAGGCGCTAGGCTCATGCCCGGGAAGGCCCCGAACAGCGAAGCTGGAGCCCATGCGCACCATCCTGTCCATCCAGAGCCACGTCGCCTACGGCCATGTTGGCAACCGCGCCGCCGTCTTCCCGCTGGAGCGGCTTGGGTTCGAGACCATCGCCGTCAACACGGTGCAGTTCTCCAACCATACCGGCTACGGCAGCTGGACCGGCACCGTCTTCCCGGCCGAGCACATCGCCGAGATCGTGCGCGGGGTGGAGGCGCGCGGCGCGCTGGCCCGGACCCAGGCGGTCCTGTCCGGCTACATGGGCGACGCGGCGCTGGGCGAGGCGGTACTGGAGGCGGTGGCGAAGGTCCGCGCCGCCAGCCCGGGCGCGCTCTATTGCTGCGACCCCGTCATGGGCGATGTCGGCCGCGGCTTCTTCGTGCGGCCGGGCCTGCCGGACTTCATGCGCGACCGCGCCGTCCCCGCCGCCGACGTCATCACGCCCAACCAGTTCGAGCTGGAATTCCTGACCGGCCGCCCGGTGACCGACCTCGCCTCGGCCCTGGACGCGGCGGCCGCGGCGCGGGCGCTCGGGCCCGCCACGGTGCTGGTCACCAGCCTGGAACGGGCCGAGGCCGATCCCGCCACCATCGAGATGCTGCTGGACACGGCGGACGGCGCCTGGCTGGTGGCGACGCCGCGCGTGCCGCTGGAGCCGCCGCCGAACGGGGCGGGGGACGCGGTGGCGGCGCTGTTCCTGGCGACGCTGCTGGAGACCGGCGAGGCGCCCCGGGCGCTGGCCCACGCCGCCGCCGCCATCTGGGCGGTGTTCGAGGCCACGAAGGCCGCCGGCACGCGCGAGCTGGCGCTGATCGCGGCGCAGGACCGGCTGGTACGCCCGGAGCGCGCCTTCCCCGTGACGAAGGTGAGGTGAGGCGCCGCACCCCTTGCCCCGGCGGGGCGGGGGGCGTAGGGGTAGGGGCTTACCCCGTACGATCCGGAGCCGCCATGTCCCGCCTGATACCCCTCCTGGCCGTCCTGGCGCTGGCCCTGCCCGCCGCCGCCCAGCAGCCGATCGCCGGCCAGGGCGCCGGTCCGGGCGCGGCCGGCCCGACCAAGGGCGCGGCGGCGAAGGACCCGCGGCTGCAGGAGTACGAGTGCAAGGTCGACCCGGCCACCCCCTGCCGCGGCAAGGTCGATTTCGAGCGCGGGCGCCTTTACACCTTCCGCATCGCGGGGCCGGGCAGCGCCAGCTTCGTCAATGAGGGCAACCGCCGCTGCGTGCTGGAATACAGCGCGTCCGAAACCGGCGTCGCGTCGAGCGGCCGCACGCTGGACGTCGGCCCCGGCCAAGCGCTGACCCTGCCGGTGCGCGACGCCAACGGGCTGGTCGTCAGCTTCTTCAACCGCGGCACCGGTTCGCTGAAGTGCGATTTGAACGTGACGGTGGGGCGGTCCTAGCTGGACGAGCGGTACCGGTGTGCGGCCTTCGACGGGCTCAGGCTGAGGAGGTTGGTGCTGCTCCCGGCGATGTGAAAAACGGAGGTGCCTGGCACCCCCGCTCCTCATGCTGAGCCTGTCGAAGCACGCACCAGTTCGGAGCCGCGCCCCTCACTTCCCCTTCAGCGGCCCCTTGGCCAGCAGTTCGGCGATCTGCACGGCGTTCAGCGCGGCGCCCTTGCGGAGGTTGTCGGCGACGACCCAGAGGTTCAGGCCGTTCTCGACGGTGGGGTCCTCGCGCAGGCGGCTGACGAAGACCAGGTCGTCGCCGGCACACTCGACCGGGGTCACGTAACCCTCGTCGGCGCGGTGGTCGATGACCGACACGCCCTTGGCCTTCTTCAGCGCGGCGCGGGCCTCGGACTCCGAGATGGAGTCGGCGAACTCGACGTTCAGCGCCAGCGAGTGGCCGATGAAGACCGGCACCCGCACGCAGGTGGCCGTGACCTTGATCGAGGGGTCGAGGATCTTCTTGGTCTCCACCACCATCTTCCACTCCTCCTTCGTGGAGCCGTCGTCCATGAAGGAATCGATGTGGGGGATGACGTTGAAGGCGATCTGCTTGGTGAAGCGCTGCTTCTCCACCGGGTCGTTCACGTAGATGGCGCGGGTCTGGCTGAACAGCTCATCCATCGCCTCCTTGCCGGCGCCCGAGACGGACTGGTAGGTGGCGACGACCACGCGCGAAATCTTGGCGACCTCGTGCAGCGGCTTCAGCGCCACGACCATCTGGATGGTCGAGCAGTTCGGGTTGGCGATGATCCCCTTCTTCGTGTAGCCCGCGATCGCCTGCGGGTTCACCTCGGGCACGACCAGCGGCACCTCCGGGTCCATGCGGAAATGGCTGGTATTGTCGATGACCACGGCGCCGGCACCGGCGGCCCTTCCCGCGAAGGCGGCGGAGACCTTGGCTCCGGCCGAGGACAGGACGATGTCGGTGCCGCGGAAATCGAAGCTGTTCAGGTCCTGGACCCGCAGCACGTCGTCCTCGCCGAACGACACCTCGTTGCCGGCGGAGCGCTCGGAGGCCAGCGCCACGACCTCGCTCACCGGGAACTCCCGCTCGGCGAGGATCTGCAGCATCTCGCGGCCGACATTGCCGGTGGCTCCCACGACGGCGACCTTGTAGCCCATGGCGGCTGTTTCCTAAGTATCTGTGAAGGGCGGCCGCGGCTTGACAAGCCGTGGCGGGACCCATGACTTATTCGCGGCGGCACCGCTTGGCAAGAAGCGGCGGCCGAGGACACGGGAGGGATGCGCAAATGGCGGAACGGCTCTACACCACCTATGCGGAGTTCTGGCCCTTCTACCTGCGGGAGCACGCAAGGCCGCAGACGCGGGCGCTGCACTATGTCGGCACCAGCATCGGCATCGCGCTGGTGGTCTACGCGCTGGCGACCGGCCATTGGCTGTTCGCGCTGGGACTGCCGCTGGCGGGATACGGCTTCGCCTGGGTCAGCCACTTCTTCGTCGAGCGCAACCGGCCGGCCACCTTCACCTATCCGCTCTGGTCGCTGTTCAGCGACTTCAAGATGCTGGGCCTGTTCCTGACCGGCCGGCTGGGGCCGGAACTGCGCCGCGCCGGCGTGTCGAACTGAGCGGAGCGTAGACCCTTGGCCTCCATCGTCGAGACCATCGCCCTGTCGATCAAGAAGTCCGACACGACGATCTTCAACGAGAACTACACGAAGCAGGCCAAGGCCGTGATCGAGGGGCTGCGCAAGGCCGGCTACGAGGTCGTCCCGGTCCGGCCGCCGGAGCTGCTGGTGGAATACGCGGCCGACAACATCCCGTTCGGCCGGCTGCGCCCCGCCGACCTGATCCGCACGCTCTACACGACCATGGTCGAGAACGCGCGGAAGTTCGTCTCCTGAGCCGTTCGGCGCCCGCCGCACTCTGTCCGGACGCATAGGGTCCACGATCGCCCCCGACCCGCCCGATCGGACGTGTTACCCTTACGGCTCGTAGGGGGGCGGGCCGGATATTGGACGACAGGGCGTACAACGAGAGCTTCGCCTGGAAGCGGCTTGCGCCCACCGAGATCCTCGAGGCGGTGCGCCGGCACGAGCGGCTGCTGGAGGGCCGCCCCGGCGGGCAGCGCGCCAGCATGGCGCTCCACGATCTGCGCGGCGCGGTGCTGTCCGGCATGAACCTGGTCGACGCCGACTTCACCGGCGCCCGGCTGGACCAGGCGCAGCTGGTGAAGTCCCGGCTGCGCGGCGCCACCTTCTTCGCCGCGGACCTGCGCCTGGCGAACCTGCAGCATGCCGATTTGACCAAGGCCGACCTGCGCGGCATCTCGCTCCGCGGCGCCGATCTCACCCGCGCCCGGCTGCGCGAGTGCGACATGCGCGAGGCGGTGCTGGCGGTCTACCGGGGCGGCAAGCCGCTGCCCCAGACCTTCGATGGCCGCATCCCCAACCTCACCGCCGCCATCGCCGTCGCCGCCGATTTCGACGCCGCCAAGATGAACGGGTCGGTGGTGCTGAAGGCGGACTTCACCGACGCCAATCTGCGCAATGTCGACCTGCGCGGTTCCGACCTGCGCGGGGCGTCGTTCAAGGGCGCGAACCTGGAGGGCGCCAACCTGGCGCAGTCGCAGCTGGGGGAGGCCAACTTCGCCGGCGCCGTGCTGACCGACGCCGTCCTGCACGACTGCCAGGCGGAGGGGGCGAACTTCCTCGGCGCCATCCTGGACGCCGGCACCATCCTGCAGCTGCAGCGCGCCGGCGCCACCCTGCCGGGCCAGGGAGCCGGCGACGTGCCGGTGGAGGAGGCCGTGGCCGCCCACCGCGCCTGGGTGGAGGCGGCGGGCCGCCAGGGCGCCCGGGCCGATCTGGCGGGGCGCGACATGTCGGGGCTGGACCTCTCCGGCAGCAATCTCACCGCCTCGAAGCTGGCCTACGCGCTGGCCCGCAACCTGGTGCTGACCGGCAGCTCGCTGGTCATGGCCGACCTGGAATGCATCGACCTCAAGGGCGCGCGGCTGGCCGGGATCGATGCGCGCGGGGCGAACCTGGAACGCGCCCATCTCTCCGGCGCCGACCTCAGCCGCGCCAAGCTCTCCACCCTGGAGAGCGCCGACACGCCGCCCCGCCGCTGGCCCACCCGCCTGACCCGCGCCCGGCTGCAGGGCGCCATCCTGCGCGAGGCGGATCTGCGCGGCGCCGTGCTGCGCGAGGCCGACCTGACCGGCGCCGATCTGCGCGGCGCCAAGCTCGACGGCGCCGACCTGGAGGGCGCCATCCTCACCCAGGCGCGGCGGGATTAGCGCCGCACCGGTCGGGAGAGGCTGGGGCGGTGTGCGTCCTTCGACAGGCTCAGGATGAGGAGGGGAGATGCCAGGCACCGCTGGCATCAGCGCGCGCGAGCTTGGCCGGGAGCAGCAAAAAGATCCTCATGCTGAGCTTGTCGAAGCACGCACGCCCTCACCAGTGCCCTGCACGAAGCCTACCCGGTTTCCGTTGACGCGCGCCGCTCGGCTCCCTATACGACACGTTATAACATAACATTCGGTGCGAGTTGGGGAGTTGGAGATGAGGAAGCTGTTGCTCGGCGGTGCCGCCGCCGTCGCGTGCCTGCCGTCGCAGGCGCTGGCGCAGCAGGCGGCCGACCATGGCCGCGGCGGCATCGGCGAGGTGGTGGTGACGGCGGCGCCCTTCGCGCAGCGCCGGCTGGACATCCTGCAGGGCACCTCGGTCCTGTCGGGCGAGGCGCTGGACCGGGCGCTGGGCCCGTCGCTCGGCGAGACGCTGGACCGGCTGCCCGGCATGTCGCAGACCGCCTTCGGCCAGGGCGCCTCGCGCCCGGTCATCCGCGGCCTGGGCGGCGACCGCATCCGCGTGCTGACCGCCGGCATCGGCAGCATCGACGCCTCAACCACCAGCCCCGACCACGCCCCGGCGATCGACCCGGCGACCGCCCGGCGCATCGAGGTGGTGCGCGGCCCCGGCACGCTGCTCTACGGCAGCAACGCCATCGGCGGCGTGGTCAACGTGCTGGACGGCCGCGTGCCGTCCGAGCTGCCGGCCGGCGGGGCGGCGGGGCGGGCGCGCCTGTCCTTCGGCACCAACGCCAACGAGAAGCTGGCCTCGGCCGGCCTGGATGTTGGCGTCGCCGGGCCGCTGGTGCTGCATGCGGACGGCTTCATCCGCCACGCCAACGACTACGAGGCGCCCGGCTTCCTGCGCTCCCGGCCCCTGCGCGAGGCGGAGCCCCCGCACGAGGGTGAGGAGGAGGAGAAGGGCCGGGTGGAGAACAGCGCGGCCGAGGGCATGGGCGCCACCGGCGGCCTGTCCTATGTCGGCGACTGGGGCTTCATCGGCGCCAGCGTCTCGCGGCTCGACACCAAGTACGGCATCCCCGGCGGCCACGGCCATGGCGGGCACGAGGAGCACGAGGGCGAGGAGGAGCACGAGGAGGAGGAGCATGAGGGCGAGGAGCACGGCCACGAGGACGTGCGCATCGACCTCGGCCAGACCCGCGTGGACCTGATCGGCGAGGTCAACAGCCCCTTTCTGGCCTTCGAGACCACCCGCCTGCGCTTCGGCTGGGCCGACTACGAGCACAAGGAGCTGGAAGGCGACGAGGTCGGCACCCGCTTCCTGAACGACGGCTGGGAGGGCCGGGTGGAGTTCGTGCAGCGCCAGGCGGCGCTGATGGGCGGGACGCTGGGCGGCGCCGTCGGCGCCCAGGCGCTGCGCCGCGACTTCCGCGCCATCGGCGACGAGGCGTTCGTCCCGCCCAGCGTCACCGACCAGTGGGGCGTCTTCGCGGTGGAGCGGCTGGATTTCGGCCCCTTCGCGCTGGAGGGCGGTGCCCGGCTGGAGCGGCAGGAGGTGACCGCGCGGTCGCAGGGCTTCGACCGCGGCTTCACCGGCATCAGCCTGTCGGCGGGTCTGTCGCACGAATGGGCGCAGGGCTGGCTGGCCGGCCTCAGCGTGTCGCGCACCGAGCGCGCGCCCAATGCCGAGGAGCTGCTGTCCGACGGCCCGCATCTCGCCACCGGCACCTACGAGATCGGCGACCCGACCCTCGGCGAGGAGACGGCGTTGGGCTTCGAGGCGACGGTCAAGCGCACCATCGGCCCGGTCACCGGCTCGGTGAACCTGTTCTACACCGACTATGACGACTTCATCGCCGAGCTCTTCACCGGCGAGGAGGAGGACGAACTGCCGGTCGCGCGGTACGGCGCCGTCGAGGCCCGCTTCTGGGGCGCGGAGCTGGAGGCCTCGGCCGAGGCGTGGCGCAGCGGCGACCGGGCAGTCCTGCTGGATGCCGGGCTGGACTTCGTGCGCGCCCGCAACCGCAGCGACGACACCGACCTGCCGCGCATCCCGCCGCTGACCGTGCGGCTGGGCGCGGAGTACCTGGCTGCCAGCTGGTCGGGCCGGGTCGAGGTCGAGCTCGCCGACGACCAGAAGCGGACGGCCGAGTTCGAGCTGCCCACCGCCGGCTACGCCGTGCTGAACGCGGGCGTCGACTGGCATCCCTGGGCGGGACATGATTTCAGCTTGGCGCTGGAAGGCCGCAACCTGACCGACGAGACGGTGCGCCTATCCAGCTCGTTCCTGAAGGATCGGCTGCCGCAGCCCGGCCGCGACGTGCGCCTGATCCTGCGCACCGCCTTCTGACCGGCGGCTTGCGGCATGAAAGCGAACGGGCCGGGAGCGACCTCCCGGCCCGTTCCGATTCAGGGATGTCGGGGGCTCAGGGCCCCTCGACCTCGCCGGGGCGGATGTCCTGCGCCAGGGTCAGCCCCTCGGCCCGGCCCTCATAGACCAGCCCCGAGCGCATCGCCCAGGTACGGGGCAGGTGCAGCAGCGGCACCTTGACCACCTCGTCCGTGGCGATCCGGCCGACCCGGCGCAGCATCTCCTCGCGCTTGGAATCGTCGAGCGTCACCAGGGCGGTGCGGATCAGCTGGTCCAGTTCGGGATTGGTGTAGCCGCCATAGTTCTGGGTGCCCATGCCGCGCGCCGGGTCGCGGGTGGCGATCGCCTCGCGGGCGACATAGCCGAACTCGCCGGTCAGCGGCACCGAGCCGCCCAGCTGCATCTGGAAGTCCAGCCGCGACAGCTGCGCCATGGCGTCCGGCGTCGGCCGGACCATGACCTTGGCGCGGATGCCGACGGCGGCGAGATAGCGCGCGATGACGTCGGCCAGCTTGGTGTTGCTGTCGATCGCCAGCAGCTCCACCTCGAACCCCGCCTCGAAGCCGGCGTCGCGCATCAGCGCCTTGGCCTGGACCGGGTCGTAGGGGTTGGCGGCGATCTCCGGATTGTAGCCGAACATCCCCTCCGGGATCAGCTGTCCGGCCGGCGCCGCCGTGCCCAGCATCAGCCGCTCGCTGATCGCCGCCCGGTCGATGGCCATCATGACGGCCCGGCGCACGCGCGGGTCGGCGAAGGGGTTGCGGCCGCCGAAGGCCCGCGCGTCCTCGCGCTGGTTCAGGTTCAGCAGCAGGGTCCGCGCCTGCGGGCTGCTGACCAGGTGCAGGTTCGGCAGGCCGGCGAAGAAGGGGAAGCTTTCCGCCGAGACGGCGTTGACGATATCCACCGTCCCGCTGATCAGCGCGCGGCCCCGGCCGCCCGGCTCGGGCAGCGGCACCATCAGCACGGACGTCCAGGTCGGGCGCGGGCCCCAGTAGCCGTCGAAGCGCACAAGCTCGACGCGGGACCCGGGCTTGAAGGCCTTCAGCCGGAAGGGGCCGCTGCCGAGGGCGGTCTGCCCCTGGTCGAACTGCGCCGTCGTGGGCCAGCTCTCGGCCTTGCAGCCCGCCGGCTCGAACCGGCCGGACCAGCCCTCGGGCGCGGCGATGATGGCGACGGAGGTCAGGCTGTTCGGCACCAGCGGGTCGGGCTCGGCCGTGCGCAGCACCAGCGTGGCCGCGTCCTTCGCCTCGACCGCGACGATGCCGCGCAGTGCGCCGCGGACGCCGCTGCCGGACAGGCCGAGGATGCGGCAGAAGGTGTAGACGACGTCCTGCGCGTCCAGCGTCGTGCCGTCGTGGAAGCGCACGTCCGGCCGCAGCGTGAAGGTCCAGGCCCGCTCCTCGGTCGCCTGCCACTTGACCGCCAGGCCGGCGGTGGGCTGCAGCGACCGGTCACGCCGGATCAGCGGCTCGAAGAGATGCGCCGCCAGGTTCGCATCGTCGAGCGAGTTGTGCAGGTGGGGATCGGCCGAGGCCGCCAGCGACTCCAGCCCCAGCCGGATCTCGCCGGGCGCCGCGGCCTGGGGAGGCTGGGCGGCCCGGGCCGGCACCGCAGCCGCCGTGCCCAGGAAGAGAAGGGCCGAGATCGCCAGCAGGGAGGCCCGTCCCAAAGCCTGCCGCGGGCGGGTGCCCGGCGGAAGGGCGCCTTTCTGGCGCTGGCCTAGGAAACGCTGCTGCAAGACACGCCTACTCCAGTGATTGCCGCACATCATAACTGAGTAACCAGCCCTGTCATGAACTTTACCGGGGGCGCCCTCCGCCGCCCGACAACGCTTCTTGCGGGCGAATTGGAAATCTTATCCAAGGCTTAGAGCGCGTTCCTCCAGCGTCGTCGAGCTCAAAAAGGAGAGTTTGCCCGCCTTCGTAACGCAGTAATGGAAAAATTAACGTATTAAAACGATAGTGGCAGAACCGGGCGCAGGCAAATCCGAATCCCGGGTCGCCGGCCCAAAAAATGGGGCGGCACCCTGGCTCGGAACGGCTCCTGCGACGGCTCGCCCCATCACCGGATGCAGCCCGATGCCGACCGACACCGTTCCGCCACCCGTTCCCCCGCCGGAAGACGCCACCGCACCCCGCTACCTCGTCGTGCTCGACGGGGAGGGCATGTACTCGATCTGGCCCGAGGACATGGATGTGCCGGCCGGCTGGAGCGCCGAAGGCTTCGGCGGCACCCGCGAGGCCTGCCTCGCCCATGTCGAGGCCGTCTGGACCGACATGCGCCCCCTCAGCCTGAGGCGCGCCATGGACGCCGGGCACTGACACCGCTTCCCCATCCCGGCCGGGCGGACGCGCCCGGCGTGCCAGCCGAGACCGCCCCATGCCGGACAGCCTGACCGGGTCCACGCCGACCGACGCCGCTCCCCTTTTGCCGCTCAGCGCCCCGCAGCGGGTGATCTGGCACGATCTGCAGCTCCATCCCGACACGGCGCTGTACCATCTGGCGCTGCTGGTGCGCATTCCCGGGCCGGTCGACCCCGACCTGTTCCGGCGCGCGGTGAACGCGGCGGCGGCCAACCACGACGCGCTGCGCCTCGTGCTGCCGGAGGGCGAGAAGAGGGCGGAGCAGCGCATCCTGCCCGCGCTGGAGATCCCGGTCCCGCTGGTGGACTATTCCGGCCTGGACGATGCCGAGAGCCGCGCCCAGGCCTTCAGCCGCGGGATCATGGGCGGCCCTTTCCCGGCCCGGGCCGGGAAGGCGCTGTGGAACAGCTGGCTGATCCGTCTCGCGCCCGGCCTGCATGTCTGGCATCTCAGCTGCCATCACCTGATCTGCGACGGCCACGGGCTGTCGGTCATCGTCGCCGCCGTCTCCGCCGCCTACGAGGCGCTGCTGGCCGGGCGCGACCCGCACGATCCCGGCCCCTCCTACGCCGAGTTCGTGGCCGAGGACCAAGCCTACGCCGCGTCGGAGCGCCACGCCGCCGACGGCGCCTTCTGGCGCGCCCGCTTCCGCGACCTGCCGCCGCCGCTGTTCGACTGGGGCGGCCAGGGCTTCCGCTTCGCCGCCAGCTGCCGGCGCCGGCGCAGCGCCGTGCCCCGCGCCGTCATGGCGGGGGCGGAGGCCTTCGCCGCCGCGCACGGCCTGTCGCTGCAGAGCGTGGTGCTGGGGCTGGTCTACGCCCTGGTGGCGCGCGAGCGGAACGCTTCGGACATCGTCGTCGGCATGGCCCGGCACAACCGCCCGACGCCCCGCCTGAAGCGGACCGCCGGCATGTTCTCGGTGGTGAACCCGCTGCGCGTCCATGTCGACCGCAACGGCAGCCTGCTCGACCTGATGCGCGCGGTGCAGGCGGAGAGCCGCGCCTGCTTCCCGCACCACCGCTACCCGCTGGCGGAGCTGAACCGCTCCATCAACCTGTTCCAGTCGGGGCGGCGGCAGCTGTTCGAGGTCACCTTCTCCTTCGTGCGCCACGCCTTCGACCAGAGCTTCGGCGTGCCGCTGGAGCGCACCGACCGGCTGGAGACGGGCATCGTCCAGGCGCCGCTGGCGATCGCGCTGCGGGACAACCATGCCGGCCAGGACCCGCTGCTGGATCTGGAATACGACCCCGGCGTCATCGAGGACGGGGCGGCGGAGCGGCTGGAGGGGCAGATGCACCGGCTGCTGGCCTCGCTCGACGCCGTGCAGGGCGAGCCGGTCTGGCGCCTGCCGGTCATGAGCGGGGAGGAGCGGCGGCTCATCCTCGAGGAGTGGAACCGGACCGACGCGCCGGTGCCCTCGGCGACGCTGGTGAAGCTCTTCGCCGGCCGGGTCGCCCGCACGCCCGGCAGCACCGCCCTGGTCCATGGCGACCGCGTCATCACCTACGCGGAACTCGATGCGCGGGCGAACCGCCTGGCGCGGCGGCTGCTGAGCCTGGGCATCGGCCCGGAGACGATCGTCGGGATCTGCATGCAGCGCACGCCCGAGCTGGTCATGGCGATGCTGGCGGTGCTGAAGGCGGGCGGCGCGGTCCTCTCCATCGACCCGGCCTATCCGGTCAAGCGCATCGCCTACATGGTCGAGGATTCCAGCGTCGGGCTGGTGCTGACGGAACTGGCCTCGCGCGCGGTGCTGCCGTCGGGCGTGCGCCAGCTGGTGCGGGACGATCCGGAGGAGGCCGCCCTCATCGCCGGGCTGCCGGACGGCATGGTCAAGGACGCGGAGCGCGCCGGCCAGCTGCGCCGCGACAACCTCGCCTACATCATCTACACCTCGGGCTCGACCGGCCGGCCCAAGCCGGTGGGCGTGACCCACGGCAACGCCGTGAACCTCGCCGTCGACCATGTCTTCCTGCTGGAGGTGCGGCCGGACAGCCGGGTGCTGCAGTTCGCCTCCCCCAGCTTCGACGCCTCGGTGGTCGAGATGCTGCTGGCCTTCTCCGCCGGCGCCGCCCTGGTCATGTCCGATCCCGAGGACCGCATGCCCGGCGCCCCGCTGGCGGCGCTGGCGGACCGCCACGGCATCACCCACGCCGTGCTGCCGCCCTCGGCGCTGGCGGTCATGCCGGAGGGCTCGCTCTCCACCGTCACCGACATGATCGTCGCGGGCGAGGCCTGCCCGGGCGAGCTGGCGGCGCGCTGGAGCCGCGGCCGACGCATGTTCAACGGCTACGGCCCGACCGAGGCGACGGTCTGCACGACCATGAGCCGGCCGCTTCAGGGCGACGGCGCGCCGCCCATCGGCCGCCCCATCTCCAACTACCGCGTCTATGTCCTGGACGACCGCATGCAGCCGGTGCCGGTCGGCGTGCCGGGCGAGCTGCATGTCGGCGGCACCGGCCTGTCGCGCGGCTATCTCGGCCGGCCGGGATTGACCGCCGAGCGCTTCGTGCCGAACCCCTTCGGCCCCGGGCGGCTCTACCGCACCGGCGACCGGGTGCGCTGGAACGCCGACGGCCAGCTCGAGTTCATCGGCCGCATCGACAACCAGGTGAAGATCCGCGGCTTCCGCATCGAGCCGGACGAGATCGCCGCGCGGCTGGCCGAGCATCCCGGCGTGCGCGACGCCGCCGTGGTGCCGCACGCCGACGAGGCCGGCAATGTCAGGCTGTTCGCCTATGTCGTGCCCGAGTCCGGCTTCCAGCCGCCGGCGGAAAGCGGGGAGGGCGCGCCGGCCAAGGATCTGTCCGAGACCCAGATCGACAGCTGGCAGAGCCTCTATGACGGCGCCGAGTTCGCCGGCGACGCCGCCGACCCGCTGTTCGACATCAGCGGCTGGCTCAGCAGCTATGACGGCCGGCCGATCCCCGAGGCGGAGATGCGGGTCTGGGTGGACGACACGGTGGCGCGGATCAAGGAGACGCGGCCGGACGGCGGGCCCCCGGACGTGCTGGGGGACGTGCTGGAGATCGGCTGCGGGCGCGGCCTGCTGGCCTTCCGCCTGGCCGATGCCTGCCGCAGCTACCAGGGCGTGGATTTCGACGGGCGGGCGGTGGCGCATGTCCAGAGGCAGATCCGCCGCCATGCTCCGGCCTTCGACCATCTGGCGGTGCGGCAGGGCCGCGCGCATGTCCTTGACCATGTCCCGCCGCGCTCGGTCGACACGGTGGTGGTCAACTCGGTGGCCCAGTACTTCCCCGGCATCGACTATCTGATCGAGGTGATCGGGCAGGCGCTGGAGAAGCTGCGGCCGGGCGGCGCCCTGTTCCTGGGCGACATGCGCGACCTGACGCTGCAGCGCGCCTTCCACGCCTGGATCGAGCGCGGGCGCGCGGGCGCCGGCCAGCGCGCGGACGAGCTGCGCCGCGCCATCGACCGCCAGGTCGCCAACGAGAACGAGCTGCTGGTCGACCCGGCCTTCATGGCGGCGCTGCGCTTCCGCTTCCCCCGCGTGACCGACGTGGAGTTCCTGCTGCAGCGGGGCGGCGCCCGCAACGAGATGACCAAGTTCCGCTACGCCGCGGTGCTGCGCGTCGGGCCGGTGCGCACGGCCGCGGCCCCTTGGCGGGACGGGGCGGGGCTGGATCTCGGCCGCATCGGGGCGCTGCTGGCCGAGGCCGCGCGCACCGGTGCCGACAGCCTGTGCGTCGCCGGCCTGCCCAACGCCCGGGTCGAGGACGATCTGCGCTGCCTGGCGCTGCTGGAGGGCGGACTGCTCTCCAGCGTCGGCGAGGTCTCGGCCCAGATCGCGGCGGCCGCCCGCGCCGGGCTGGAGCCGGAGGATCTGCACGCCCTGGCCGCCCGCCATGGCATGGATCTGCTGCTGTCGCCGTCGCCCGGCGCGCCGCCCGGCCGGATGGACGCGCGCTTCGTGCGGCCGGGGACGCCCGTCCCGCCGGCGCCGGCGGCCCGCCTGCCCGGCGCGCCCCGCGCCTGGCGCGACTATGCCAACAACCCGCTGCTGGCGGTGCAGGGGGCGGCGCTGGTGCCGCTGCTGCGCGAGCACCTGGCGGCGACCCTGCCCGACTTCATGATCCCGGCCTCCTTCCAATGGCTGGACCGGCTGCCGCTGTCGGCCAACGGCAAGGTCGACCGCAAGGCCCTGCCGCTGCCCCTGCTGGGTGCCGAGCGCGCCGCCGCCTACCGTGCGCCCCGCGAGGCGCGCGAGGCGGTGCTGGCCGAGCTGTTCCAGGACCTGCTGGGGCTGCACCGCGTCGGCATCGACGACGACTTCTTCGCGCTCGGCGGCCACTCGCTGCTGGCGACCCGGCTGGCGTCGCAGGTGCGCTCGGTGCTGGGGGTGGAGCTGGCCGTCCGCACCGTGTTCGAGCACCCGACCGTGGCGGCGCTGGCCGACCATCTCCGCGCCGCGGCGGTGGCGGAAGCGATGGAGATCCTGCCCCGGCCCGAGCGGCTGCCCCTGTCCTTCGCCCAGAGCCGCCTCTGGTTCCTGGACCGGCTGGAGGAGGGCGGCGAGGGCGGGGCGCGCTACAACGTGCCGGTGGCGCTGCGGCTGCGCGGCCCGCTGGACGTGCCGGCGCTGGAGCGGGCGCTCACGCTGCTGGTGATGCGGCACGAGACGCTGCGCACCGCCTTCCCGCTGGTCGAGGGCGAACCGGTGCAGGAGATCCTGCCGCCCGACGGCTTCCGTCTCGAGCGGCGCCGGGTCGAGGACGAGGAGAGGCTGGACCGCGCGGTGGAGGCGCTGCTGCGCCACCGCTTCGACATCGCCCGCGACCTGCCGCTGCGCGCCGCGCTGCTGGAGCTGGGCGCCGAGGACCATGTGCTGGCCATCATCGTCCACCACATCGCCTTCGACGGCTGGTCGGCGGGAATCTTCCTGTCGGAGCTGGCGGACGCCTATTCGGCGCTGCGCGACGGCGACGCGCCCAACCTGCCGGACCTGCCGCTGGCCTATGCCGACTTCGCGGTCTGGCAGCGCACCCGCCTGTCGCTGTCGGAAGGGCCGATGGCCCGCGAGGCGGCCTATTGGCGCGAGGCGCTGCGGGGATCGCCGGCGCAGCTGGCCCTGCCGACCGACCGGCCGCGCCAGCCCGTCCGGCTGCGCCGCGCCGGCTTCGTGCGGCTGGATGTCGGCGAGGAGCTGCGCGCCCGCCTGGCCGTGCTGGCCCAGGGCCAGGGCGCCAGCCTGTTCATGGTGCTGCTGGCGGCGCTTTCGGTCGTGCTGTCGCGCTGGAGCGGGCAGACGGACGTGCTGGTCGGCACGCCGGTCGCCAACCGCACCCGCCGTGAGGTGGAGGGGCTGGTCGGCTTCTTCGTCAACACGCTGGTGATGCGCACCCGCCTGGACGGCGACCCCACCGTAGCGGAGCTGCTGGCCCGGGTGCGCGAGGCGGCGCTGGGCGCCTATGCCCACCAGGAGCTGCCCTTCGAGAAGCTGGTGGAGATGCTGCAGCCGGAACGCACGCTGGGCGAGAGCCCGCTGTTCCAGGTCATGCTGGTGCTGCAGAACACCCCGCTGGCCGACGCCGCCCGGCTGCCCGGCCTGGCGGTGGAGGTGCTGCCGCCCCGGCGTGACGTGGCCCGCTTCGACCTGACGCTCTCCTTCACCGAGCGGGACGACGATCTCCAGGGGCTGATCGAGTTCGACGCCGACCTGTTCGACGAGGCCACCATCGAGCGGCTGGGCGGGCATCTGCGCCGGGTGCTGGAGGCCATGGCGGAGCTGCCCGCCCGCCGGGTCGCGCGCCTGCCCATGCTGGGCGAGGCCGAGCGCCGGCAACTGGTGGAGGGCTGGAACCAGACCGACGCGCCGCTGCCGGGCGGCCGGGTGATCGACCTGATCGCGGCCGAGGCGGCCCGCCGTCCCGAGCAGCCGGCGATCCTGTCGGACGAACCGCCGCTGAGCTACGGCAACCTGGAGAAGGCCGGCAACAAGCTGGCCCGCCGGCTGATCCAGCTGGGCATCGGGCCGGAGGACGTCGTCGGCGTCGCGCTGGAACGCTCCACCCTACTGCCGGTGACGCTGCTGGGCGTGCTGAAGGCGGGCGCCGCCTACCTGCCGCTCGACCCCGCCTACCCGGCCCAGCGCCTGACCCACATGCTGGAGGACAGCGGGGCCAGGCTGGTGCTGACCGAGCGGGCGGTGCGCGGCCTGCTGCCCGAGGGGATCGAGGCGCTGGCGCTGGACGGCGAGGAGGAGCGCGCCGCCATCCGCGGCCAGTCGCCCGAACCGATCGCGGAGGGCGAGCGGCTGCGGCCGCTGCTGCCCGGGGGCGCCGCGCAGGTGATCTACACCTCGGGCTCCACCGGCCGGCCCAAGGGCGTGGTGGTCACCCACGCCAACCTGGTGGCGCTGGTGGCGGCCATGCGCGAGACCATGCAGACCGACGCGGTGGCGCTGCAACTGGCCTCCATCGCCTTCGACGTCTCCACGCTGGAGATCTGGCTGCCGCTGGCCGCCGGCGCCAAGGTGGCGCTCTATCCCAAGGGCAAGGTCGAGATCGGGACCCTGGGCGAGGTGCTGCGCCGGCACGCCGTCACCCGCCTCTGCCTGACCTCCCAGCTGTTCAACGCGGTGGTGGAGACCGACCCGTCGGTCCTGGCGCCGCTGCGCACCCTGCTGGTCGGCGGCGACGCGCTGTCGCCCCGGCATGTGGCGATGGCGACGGCGGCGCTGCCGCAACTGACCATCAAGAACGCCTACGGCCCGACCGAGGCGACCTGCACCGCCACCCTGTTCCCGGTGCGCGGCCGGCCCGGCGCCGCCCTGCCGATCGGCCGGCCGCTGCACAATTGGAAGGCCTATGTGCTGGATGCCCGCCTACGGCCGGTGCCGATCGGCGTGGCGGGCGAACTCTATCTGGGCGGCGCCGGCGTGACGCGCGGCTATCTCGGCCGGCCCGGCCTGACCGCCGACCGCTTCGTGCCCAACCGCTTCGCCGCGCCCGGGTCCGGGGACACGCGCCTGTACCGCACCGGCGACATGGTGCGCTGGCGCGGCGACGGCGAGCTGGAATTCATCGGCCGCTCCGACGGCCAGGTGAAGATCCGCGGCTTCCGCATCGAGACGGGCGAGATCGAGGCGGTGCTGCTGGAGGTGGCCGGCCTCGCGCAGGCCGCGGTGGTGGCGCGGGAGGACCGGCCGGGCGACCGGCGCCTCGTCGCCTACCTCGTGCCCCGGCCGGGGCAGGCGCCGCCGGAACCCGGGGCGCTGCGCCGGGCCCTGCTGGAGCGGCTGCCCGACTACATGGCGCCCGCCGCCTACGTCACGCTCGACCGGCTGCCGCTGACGCCCAACGGCAAGCTCGACGCGCGCGCCCTGCCGGCCCCAGACGCCGGCGCCGAGCCCGCCTTCGAGCCGCCCCTGCCGGGCACCGAGGCGCGGCTGGCGGCGGTCTGGACCGAGCTGCTGGGCGTGTCGCGGATCGGCCGCCATGACGATTTCTTCGCGCTCGGCGGCCATTCGCTGCTGAGCATCCGGCTGGCGGCGCGGCTGCGCCAAGCCTTCGGGCGCGAGCTGCCGGTGGCCCGCCTGTTCCAGGACGCCACCCTCTCCGGCCTCGCCCGCGCGCTGGAGGGCGGCGGGGACGGCGGAGTGGACCCGCTGGTGCCGCTGCAGCCCTCGGGCGATGGGGCGCCGCTGTTCTGCGTGCATCCGGCGGGCGGGCAGATCTGGTCCTACCGGCGGCTGGCCGGCGATCTCGGGGCCGCCAAGCCGTTCCTGGCGATCCAGGGCGCCGGCGAGGCGCCGGGCACGCTTGAGGAGCTGGCGGCCCGCTACCTCGCCGCCGTCCGCGCCCGCCAGCCCCAGGGGCCCTACAGCCTGGCCGGCTGGTCCTTCGGCGGGCTGGTCGCCTTCGAGATGGCCCGGCAGCTGGCGGTGCTGGGCGAGACGGTGACCCACCTGCTGCTGGTCGACAGCCATCTGGTGCGGCCGGACGCGACGCTGCACTACGCCGACATGCTGGACCGCGCCTTCCATGCCCAGGTGCTGGGCGAGCGGGGGCCGGAGAACGCCGTCGGGGATGCCGACCTGGAGGCGCTGCGCCACCGGCTGGCCGCCGACGCGCGGCTGGCGCTGGCCTATCGCGGCGGCCCCTATGCCGGTCCGGTGACGCTGCTGCGGGCGTCGGAGCGGCCGGAGACGGTCGACCCGGCGCCGGCCTGGCGGGCGCTGCTGGACGACCGGCTGCGCGTGCTGGACGTGCCGGGCGATCACTACTCGCTCTGGCGGGAGCCGCACTACCCGGCCTTGCTGGCGGCCTGGACGGCGGCGATGGGCGAGGTGGAGACGGAGACCGCCTAGCCCGATCGTTCGGGCGATGTCCGGGTGCTACGGCGGTGCCATCTCCACGGGATGAGATGGCTGTTCCTGCTCCTGGCGCTGGTGGCCGGCGGCGTGGCGGCGTATCTGGCGGGCCAGGGCCGGCTGGACGTGCCCGCCGTCGTCGCGCTGCCGGCGCGCGTCCTGCCGCTGGCGCCGCCCGACCCGGGGGCGCCACCAGGGGCGCTCGCCTGGCTGCAGCTGGCCCTGCTGAAGCGCGACCCGGCCCAGTGCCTGGCCTGGCTGGAGCAGGCGGGCGCGCGGGCGACGCCGCTGGCGGACCGGACGGCGGAGAGCGGCTGCGGGCTGGAGGGGGCGGTCAGCCTCGCCGGGGCGACGATGGGCAAGGGCGGGGCGGTGGCGGCAAGCTGCCCGCTGGCCGCCGCCTGGACCCTGTATGAGCGCTGGGTGCTGGAGCCCGCCGCGCGCGAGCATCTCGGCGCCGGCATCCGCTCGGTCCAGCACTACGGCACCTATGCCTGCCGCAACGTCCGGCGGATGGCGGGGCCCAGCGGCCGGCGCAGCGAGCACGCCACCGCCAATGCCATCGACCTCGCCGGGGTGGTGCTGACCGACGGCCGCCGCCTGACCGTGAAGCGGCACTGGACAGGCGGGGGGCCGGAGGCGGCCTTCTGGCGGGCGGCGGCGGACGGCGCCTGCCGCCTGTTCAACGTGACCCTGACGCCCGAGTACAACGCGCTCCACGCCGACCACCTGCACCTGGACATGGGACCCTGGCGCGCCTGCCGCTGATCGCGCGGAACCTATCCTTAGGGGTAGTACGATTGTATAGGTGCCTCGACCGCGTGCATGATCCTCCGCGCCAACCTTTGGGAGGTTTTCATGAAGCGCGTTCTCGCCGTCGGCGCCCTGCTGGTCCTGACCGGCTGCTCCCCCTTCATCAGGAAGGCGGTCGACCGGGACGCCGATGCCATCCGCGCCAATCAGGTCCAGCTGGTGGCCGGCGACGTCCAGCAGTTCGCCCAGGGCCAGACGGCGGTGGTGCAGCAGCTGACGACACTGGCCGGCCTGTCCGGGCCGCCGCAATCCGCCCAGGACTGGGGCAATGTCGTCTATGCTGGCATCCTCTACACCGACGTGCGCTGCGAGAACTATCTCCAGGCCCTGTTCCGCCTGAACCAGGCGAAGACCGCCGCCCTCTCCGAACTGAACGTCACCCGCACGGCGGTGGAGGGGGCGCTCGGTCTGGTGAAGGCGGCGTCCAAGGAGATCGCCCTGACCAGCCTCGCCTTCGGCTTCGTCACCGACAGCGTGGAGACCATCTCCGACGGTCTGCTGCTGCAGCTCGATCCCAGCGCCGTCCGCACATTGGTGAAGGGGCTGCAGGCCGAGTACCGGCGGCAGGTGACCAACACCAGCTACACCAGCCAGCCGGCGGCGCTGATGGCGGTGCAGGGCTATGTCAGCCTCTGCCTGCCCGCCAACATCGAGGCGGAGATCAACAAGTCCGCCAATACCGCCAGGCCGCGGACCGTGCCGACGGGCGAGCGGGCCTTCGGCGCCTCGCCCGGCACGACGGCGCCCGCCGCTCCCCAGCCGAACGTCGTTCCCAACGTGACGGTCGGCGACGGGCAGTAGGGAGCCCGCGAAAAGAAAAGGGCGCGACCGCACCGGCGGCCGCGCCCTTTTTCATGAGGCGTGCGGAGGATCAGACGTTGAAGCGGAAGTGGAAGATGTCCCCGTCCTTGACGAGATATTCCTTGCCTTCCATGCGCATCTTGCCGGCGTCCTTGCAGCCCTGCTCGCCGCCCAGCGCCACGAAGCTGTCATAGTCGACGGTCTCGGCCTTGATGAAGCCGCGCTCGAAGTCGGTGTGGATGACGCCGGCGGCCTCGGGGGCCTTGGCGCCGCGGCGCACGGTCCAGGCGCGCGCCTCCTTCGGGCCGACGGTGAAGAAGGTCAGCAGGTTCAGCAGCCCGTAGCCGGCGCGGATCAGGCGGTTCAGGCCCGGCTCGTCCAGCCCCAGCGAGGACAGGTACTCGGCCTTGTCCTCGTCCGCCAGCTGCGACAGCTCGGCCTCGATGGCGGCGGAGATCACGACCGAGGCCGCACCCTGCGCCTTGGCCATCTCCTCGACCTTCTTCGACAGCGAGTTGCCGCTGCCGGCCGAGGACTCCTCGACGTTGCAGACATAAAGGACCGGCTTGGAGGTCAGCAGCTGCAGCTGCTTCCACCAGACCTTCTCCTCCTCGGAGATCTCGACCGTGCGGGCCGGCTTGCCGTCACGCAGCGCCACCAGGGCGCGCTCGATCAGGTCCGCCTGGATCTTGCTGTCCTTGTCGCCGCCCTTGGCCTTCTTCTGCAGGGCCGGCAGGCGGCGCTCCAGGCTGTCCATGTCGGCCAGCATCAGCTCGGTCTCGACCGTCTCGGCGTCGCGCACCGGCTCGATGGAGCCTTCAACGTGCGTGATGTCGGTGTCCTCGAAGCAGCGCAGGACGTGGACGATGGCGTCGACCTCGCGGATGTTCGCCAGGAACTGGTTGCCCAGCCCTTCGCCCTTGGAGGCGCCGCGCACCAGGCCGGCGATGTCCACGAACTCCAGCTGGGTCGGGACCACCTTCTGCGACTTGGCGATCTCCGCCAGCTTGTCCAGCCGCGGGTCGGGCACGCCGACGCGGCCGACATTCGGCTCGATGGTGCAGAAGGGATAGTTCGCCGCCTCGGCCGCGGCCGTGCTGGTCAGGGCGTTGAACAGGGTCGACTTGCCGACATTGGGCAGGCCGACGATGCCGCAGTTGAAACCCATGGGAGGATGCTCGTCAGGTCCGGAGTTGGCCGTCTATATCGGCGATGCCGCCTCGGATTGCAAAGGCCCGTTGCGCAGGGCGCTCACGCGCTGGGCGACCAGCCATATCCCTCTCCTCCTGAGGGAGAGGGATGGGACCCACGCGGAGCGTGGGAGGGTGAGGGGTCGGCGGGCGGCAAGCCCGACGTTCTCACCCGCTGTTCTAGGATCACCCGTCGAAAACGCCCGCCTGCGGCGGTCGACCCCTCATCCTCCCCAAGCAGGCTTGGGGCCCCATCCTTCTCCCTCAAGGGGAGAAGGATTTATCGCGCCCCGGCGACCACCCCGGCGGCGCCAACTCGAACTTGGCGAACTCGAAGGCGGGGGCGACGGTGCAGCCGACCAGGGTCCAGCCGCCGCGCGACGTGGCGGCCTGCCACCAGCCGGCCGGCACCACCAGCTGCGGCCGCTCGCCGGCGAGCAGGTCGGGGCCCAGCACATGCTCGGTAGCGCTGCCGCCATAGGGGGCCAGACCCAGCGTCAGGGACGAGCCGGCGTACCAGTGCCAGACCTCGTCGGCGTCCAGCACCCGGTGCCAGTGCGAGCGCTCGCCCTCGCGCAGCAGGAAATAGATGCAGGTGGACGCACCCCGGCCGCCGCCCTCGGGCATGTGGCGGTAGGTCTCGACGAAGTGCCCGCCCTCGGGATGCGGACGCATGCCGAGCAGCCCGATGATCGCCTCGGGCGTCAATCCGGTCGGGATCATGCGGCGGGCGGGGCCGTCAGGCGGAAGCTGTCGCGGTCGCCGGCCCGGTCGAACCAGGCGGACAGGACGGGCCGGCCCTCGCGCCAGCGCTCCTCCTTCCAGCGGAACTCCACATAGTCGAGAGTCACCATCACGGCGATGCTGCCGATGGTGAGCGGACCCTCGAGGTCCGCCGCCTCTCGCTCCAGCAGGTCCAGCCCGCGCAGCATGGCCCGGCGCTGGCGCTCGATCCAGTCCTTGGACTGCAGCTCGGCGGGCCGCAGCGTCTCCAGCCGGCGCAGCACGGCGGCGTCGCAGATGCCGTCGGCCAGCGCCTGCTGCCGCAGCGCCCGCCAGCGGGCGGGCCCCGGCGCCGGGTGCAGGATCGGCGTGCCCTGGAGGCTGTCCAGGTACTCGCAGATCACCGGGCTGTCGAACAGCGCGATCCCGTCGTCCGTCACCAGGGTCGGGACCTTGCTCAGCGGGTTCTCCGCCGTCAGCGGCGAGTCCACCACCCAGACGTCGGTCTGGATCGTCTCCACCCGGCCGGCGAGGCCCGTCTCGTGGGCCACCATCAGCACCTTGCGGGCGAAGGGGGAGGTCTGGCTGTAGCGCAGCTTCATCTGATGTTCCTGTCTCAGCGGAAATGGTCCTTGCGGCGGCGGATCTCGCCCAGCACCTCGGCCGGGGCGGCGCCCGCCATGCCGAGCCGCGCGGCCAGGGCGGGATCGTCGGCGCGCAGGAAGGGGTTGGTCGCCCGCTCGATGCCGAGCAGGCTGGGGATGGTCGGCTCGCCCCGCGCCCGGAGGTCGGCGATCTCCTGCGCCCGGATTTGCAGCGCCGCATTGTCCGGGTCGACGGACAGGGCGAAGCGAGCGTTGCCGGCGGTGTATTCGTGGCCGCAATAGACGCGGGTCGAGTCGGGCAGGCCGCGCAGCTTCAGCAGCGAGTCCCACATCTGCGCCGGCGTGCCCTCAAACAGCCGGCCGCAGCCGAGCGCGAACAGCGTGTCGCCGCAGAACAGCGCGTCGGCATCCTCGAACCAGAAGGCGACATGGCCGCGCGTGTGGCCCGGCACCTCGAACACCCGCACCGGCCGCTTGCCCAGATGGAACCGGTCGCCCTCGGCCACGAGATCGTCCATGCCGGGGATGCGCCCGCGCTCGGCGCGCGGGCCGGTCAGGCGGAGATGGTGGCGCTCCTTCAGCGCCTCGTTGCCGCCGATATGGTCGCCATGATGGTGGGTGTTCAGGATCAGCGAGGGCCGCCAGCCCAGCCGCGCCAGCGCCTCCTCCACCGGTTCCGGCTCGGCGGGATCGACGATGGCGACCGTCCCCGTCTCCGTGTCGCGGAGCAGGTACACGTAATTGTCGCTGAGGGCCGGCACCAGCCGGACGTCGAGAGTGGCCATGCGGGCGAGCCTAGCGCATCGCGCCGGCCCGGCAAAGACGCCCGCCGCCACTCTTTCGATGAAGGTTAACGCGACCGCAACCGCACCGTCATGAAGCGTGGCTAGCGTCCCGCCGCCAAATCAAAAGGGGTAGAGCCATGCGCATGTCCAGGACCGCCGCTTCCGCTTTCGTCATCGCCACCGTCGCGCTGGGCAGCGGGCGGGCCATGGCCGAGGCGGCCGGCGACCTCGCCTTCCGGCTGGGCGACCGCTCGCACGGCATCCTCTCCTTCCAGCTGCCGGTGGCCGACACCGAGACGAACCGCACCTTCCTGGATCTGCGCGCCTCGACCGACAGCAAGGGCGCCTACGAGGCCAACATTGGCTTGGCGCACCGCTTCCAGCTGGGCGGCGTGACGCTGGGCGGCTACGGCTTCTACGACTGGCGCGAGACGCGCTTCGGCAACGAGTTCGCCCAGGTCTCCGTCGGCCTGGACGCGGCCACCGACCGGTTCGAGCTGCGCGGCAACTTCTACAGGCCGCTGGACGAGCGCGCCGATGCGGGCGTGTCCTTCGTCGCCGGCGCGCCGCGCCTCAGCGGCAACAACGTCGTGGTGCCGCGCTTCCAGCAGCAGGAGGTGGCGCTGACCGGCTTCGACGTCGAGGGCGGGGCGACGCTCGGCCGCTTCGGCGGGCTCGACCTGAAGGCCACCGCCGGCTACTACCGCTTCGACGAGACCGGCGCCCCCACCGTGGACGGCTTCAAGGGCCGCATCGAGGCCGTGTCCGAGGATGAGTGGTCGATCGGCACCGAGCTGCGCGACGACGATCTGGAGGGCACGCAGCTGCTGGCGGTCTTCCGCGCCCGGCTCGACTTCTCCGCCGCGACCAAGCGCAGCGCGCCGCAGCGCCGCCTGGCCGCCTACATCCAGCGCGACCCCGACATCGTGACCGCCGGCCCGTCCCAGGCCCGGGCGCGCGACGCCGGGCTGCAGGCGCTGAGCCTCGCCGCCGACGGCACCGGCACGGCCTCGGCCAACCCGACCCGCTTCCTGTTCGTGAAGGCGGACGCGGCGGCGGGCGGCACCGGCACCTTCGAGTCCCCCTTCGCCAGCGTCGCCGCGGCGGCCCAGGCGGCACAGGCCGGCGAGCGCATCTTCGTCCATAGCGGTACCTATGCCGGCAATGTCCAGCTGAAGGCCGGCCAGCAGCTGCTGGGCCAGGGCGAGGCGCTGACCGCCAGCTTCGGCGGCCAGACCGCCACGCTGGTCGCCGCCGGCGCCCGGCCGACGCTGACGGCGCCGACCGGCAACGTGGTGACGCTGGCCGACGACAATGTCGTGCGCGGCCTCGCCATCACCGCCTCGGCCGGGACGGGTGCTGCCAACCGCGACCAGTTCGCCGCGCTCTACGGCAGCAACGTCCGCGTCGGCACCGTCGCCGGCAACGACTTCTCCGGCAATCTCGGCACCGGCGGCACCAGCTCGGTCGGCATCCGGCTGGACAACATGGCCGGCATCGCCAACACGCGCTCGGAGACGCGGCACTTCGCGTCGAACTCCGCCGTGCTGCCCTTCCACGGCGCTTACGACCCGGACACCAGCGCCGCGGGCCTCGGCAATGCCGAGATCGTGTCCTTCAGCAACCCGGCCGCCGCCGGCACCTGGGGCGTCGTGACCCTGGGCGCCCAGGGCGCGGTGGACGTGGTGCGGGTCGGCGAGGGCGACCTGGCCGGCCTGCCCATCCTGCAGCGCCGCGACAATATCCGTGCCGGCGTGACCCAGGCGCTGGGCGCGGCCTCATTCGGCGACATCACCACCGTGTCGATGGACCCGACCGGCCGCTACTACGCCGTCGCCGTGCCGCACAGCGACGACATGACCAACGGGCTGGTGGAGCTGCGCGACCGCGCCAGCGGCGCCGTGCTGCAGCGCCTGACCGTCGGCATCGGCCCCGACGGCACCGCCATCTCCCCCGACGGGCGCTGGCTGGTGGTGGCGAACGAGGCGGAGGACCCGGTGGCGCCGGGCTCGGTCAGCGTCATCGACCTGACCAACGCGCCGGCCGGCCGGGCGACCGGCACCCAGGTGGCGCTCGCCAACCAGACCGGCAATTTCTTCGCCAACCCGGGCCCGAACGGCCGCACCATCGAGATCGACGTGGACGGCCAGCCGCGCGCGGCCGTGAGCCATGACGCCGCCGGCCTGCAGCCGGAATACGTCGCCTTCAGCCCCGACAGCCGCTATGCCTTCGTCTCGCTGCAGGAGAACAACGGCGCCATGGTCATCGACCTGGCCACGGGCCAGCCGGCGGACGTGCGCTACTTCAACCTCGGCACGGTGTCGGGCAGCACCGACGTCAACGACACCAACCCGCCGGTCTATGACTTCACCGGCCGGATCGAGGGCTTCCTGCGCGAGCCGGACGGCATCGCCGCCTTCACCGCCGGCGGCCAGCTCTACTTCATGACGGCGGACGAGGGCGACAACCGCAACAATTTCGGCGGCACCCGCCTGCGCGGCGGCCGCTCGGTCTCGGTCTTCAACGGCACCACCGGCCAGCTGGTCGGCACCACAGGCCCCAGCCTGGACGCCGCGCTCTTCGCCGCCGCCAACGCCGCCATGGCCGCCAACCCGGCGATCTACGGCATCCGCGACGACGGCCGCGCGCCGCACTACTACCCCGAGGGCCGCTCCGACCGCGGCGGCGTGGAGCCCGAGGTGCTGACGGTCTTCGCCGAGGGCACGCGCACCTACGCGCTGGTCGGCCTGGAGCGCGGCGCCTCGGTGATGCTGGTGGACGTGTCCAACCCGGCGGCGCCGACGCCGGTGTCCTTCGGCCTGCTGCCGCGCGACATGACCCGCGCCGACGGCTTCGACCTCGCCGCCAACTCCGAGGGCGTGGCGACGCTGCTGCTGGGCAGCCAGCGCTTCGGCTATGCCGGCCTGGAGGATGCGGGCCAGATCGCCATCTGGCGCATCAACCCGCCGCGGAACTGAGGGGGGCGGAACGAGGGGTGGGGCTGTGCCGGGGTGCGTGCTTCGACAAGCTCAGCATGAGGATCGGGATGCGCGAGGCACTCCCGGTCTGAACCGCCGCAGGCTTGGCCGGGAGCAGCAACAACCCCCCTCAGCCTGAGCCTGTCGAAGGCCGCACCCCGCCAGCGCCGCCGGCGGACGGGACCGGCCCTCAGACCGCCTCTTCCAGCCGCTCGTCGATACGGTCGGCGCGGACGACGCGGTTGCGGCCGCGGCGCTTGGCCTCGTACAGCGCCCGGTCGCCGGCCTCCAGCATGTCCTGCCAGGACGGGTTGCTGAGGTCGCAGGTGGCGACGCCGACGCAGGTGGTGACCACCAGCCGGGACGGCGTCTCCAGGGCCGGCGTGGCCTCCAGCAATGCCCGCAGCCGCTCGCCCAGGATCGCCGCCTCCTCGATGTCGGTCTCGGGCAGCAGCGCCACGAACTCCTCGCCGCCCAGCCGGGCGAACAGGTCGGTCTGGCGCAGCGAGCGCTGGCAGAGCTGGGCCACGGCGCGCAGCACCTCGTCGCCGACGGCGTGGCCGTGACTGTCATTGATGCGCTTGAAATGGTCCAGATCCAGCAGCAGCGCCGACAGCGGCCGCTGGAAACGGCGGGTGCGCTCGACCTCCAGCACCGCCTGCTCGACGAAGCGGCGGCGGTTGGCGACCCCGGTCAGCGGGTCCTGCCGGGCCTCCGCCTCCAGATTGGCCTCCAGCCGGTAGGCCTCGCGGTAGGACCGCTCAAGCCCGATCGCCAGGATGTAGGCGGTGAAGATGCCGGTGCCGAGGAAGGCCAGCGTGTTGAACAGGACGAAGCCGCTCACCCCGTCCAGCGCCAGCAGCCCCGCCACGACCAGGAAGGGCGGCAGATTGACCGCCGGTATGTCGCGCGCCCGCACCACGGCGATGGCGGAGACGGTGGGGAACAGCGCCAGCCCGGCCGTGCCGAAGTCCCAGCCGCGGTCGACCAGGAACTGGGTGAGCGCGATGGCGCTGGTACCGGCGGTGACGATCAACAGGGAGAGCGGGGTGAGCGGCGCCTCGGGGTCGCGCGCCAGCTTCCAGACGCAGGCGATCATGATCAGCGCGCCGCTCAGCCTTATGGCGACGGACCAGGCGGCCCAGCGCGGGTCCAGCACCGTGTCCCAGGCGGCATAGCCCAGCAGCGCCAGCGCGCCGACGATGACCGGGCCGGACATCTGGACGCGGACGTGCTGCTTGCGCCACGCCACGAACCGCGCCTCAACGGCCGGCTCGAATTTCGGTAACCCTATGATCATACGCCCGTCCCGGCGTTTCTCCCTGGTGCCGACACTCTACCGCCGCTTGCATCCGGGATGACAGGGATTTCGGCGCCGGCCCCGCTGGCAAAAGGTCGGAGGCCTGTGCCAGAGTGGCCGCAACCAGAAACGCCGACGGCAGGGGAGAGACAGACCGATGAGCCAGACCACCGTGAACCGCCAGTGGATCCTCGAGGCGCGCCCGAACGGCGACAATTACGAGGAGATCCTGAAATGGCGCGAGGGCCCGGTGCCCGAGCCGGGCGAGGGGCAGATCCTGGTCCGCACCATCTACCTGTCGCTCGACCCCTCCAACCGCGTCTGGATGGAGCGCGCCAGCTACCTCCCGATCATCCCGCTGGGCTCCGTCATGTGGGGCCTGGTCATCGGCGAGGTGACGCGCAGCAACCATCCGAAGTTCAAGGCCGGCGACGTCGTCACCGGCCTGGGCGGCTGGGCCGACTGGACCGTGACCGACGGCAAGGGCTGGGACGTGGTGCCGCGCCTGCCGGGCGTGCCGCTGCTGGCCTTCACCAGCGTGCTGGGCATGACCGGCGCCACCGCCTATTTCGGGCTCTACGAGATCGGCCAGCCCAAGGAGGGGGAGACGGTGGTGGTCTCGGCCGCCGCCGGCGCGGTCGGCACCATGGTCGGCCAGTTCGCCAAGCTGCGCGGCTGCCGCGCCGTCGGCATCTGCAGCACCGACGAGAAGGCCGACTGGCTGGTCAAGGAGATGGGCTTCGACGCCGCCGTCTCCTACAAGTCGGGCGACCTGCGCGCCAAGCTGAAGGAGGCCTGCCCCAAGGGCGTGGACGTGTATTTCGAGAATGTCGGCGGCTGGATCACCGAGACGGTCTACAGCCTGCTGAACCAGAAGGCGCGTATCCCGCTCTGCGGCCTGATCAGCCAGTACAACGCCACCGAGCCGCAGCCCGGGCCCCGCAACATGGACGTGCTGCTGGTCCGCCGCTGCCGCATGGAGGGCTTCATCGTGCTGGACTTCATGCACCGCATGGGCGAGATGGCGCGCGAAGTCGGCCCCTGGATCGCGGAAGGCAAGCTGAAGTGGCACGTCGACCTGGATGAGGGGCTGGAGGGCGCCGTTGGCTCGCTGCGCAAGCTCTTCTCCGGCGGCAACATGGGCAAGCTGGTGGTCCGCGTCGGCGATGAGCCGGCCGGGCGCTGAGGAGGGGACGAGCGCCGGGGTTGCGCATCAACCCCGGCGCGTAATATTCAGGCGGCTGTAGCGTTACCGCATCCAGGGTGACCGATGCCGCTCCTCCGCCTGCCCCTCCTGCTGGTCCTCCTGGCCGCGCCCGCCCTCGGCCAGACCGTCTCCGCGGCCGGCGGCGCGCCGCCCGTCCTGGAGGGGGCTGGCGCGGCCGTCCTCGTGCATGCGGTGCCGGACCGGTTCCAGAAGCCCGTCTACCCGATCGAGGCGATCCGGACCGGGCGCGAGGGGTGGGTCGATTTCCGCTTCACCGTGAAGCCGGACGGCAGCGTCGCCGACCTCGAGGTGATCGACGCCAGCGGCCGCGACGAGTTCGAGCGTTCGGCCACCCAGGCGATGCGGCACGCCGTCTTCAAGCCGGCCACGCTGGACGGCCTGCCGGTCGAGCAGCCGAACGTGCAGTTCCGCATGGTCTTCCGCCTGGCCGACCGAGGCCTGGGGGCCCGGCGCGAGTTCGTGCGGAAGCTGAGGCAGGTCGACGGGCTGCTTGATGGGGGCAAGCTGGACGAGGCGCGGGAGATGCTCGGCACGCTCGACCGCGGCGGCGTCACCCTCTACGAGTACGCCTATCTCTTCACCCGCTTCGCGCGCTACCACGCGATGCGCGACGAGCCGTCGAAGGCGCTGGCCTATCTGCGCCGGTCGACCCGCCACAAGGCCGCGATCGAGCGGGACTTCTACCCGGACCTGCTGGCGCAGCAGCTGCGGCTGGAGCTGGCGACCCGCCGTTACGGCGACGCGTTCCTGACCCATGGGCGGTTGCTGGAGGCGGGCGGGACCGTGCCGGATGAACTCCAGGGCGCGGTCGCCAAGCTCCTCGCCCTGCGTGACGGCGCCAGGCCCCTGCTCATCGCCGGCGTGCTGGAGGAAGCCTGCCGCGAGGAGGGGGCCTGCCCGGCCGGCCGCGCCTCCTGGTCCTATGCCCCGATGCGCCGCACGATCTCCCTCGAGCCGACCGGGGGAGCGCTCGACCGCATCTCCGTCCGGTGCGAGAAGAAGACCCTCACCGCCAAGGCCGAAGCCGGGGTCACCTGGACCATTCCGCCGGCCTGGGGCCGGTGCTGGGCAGAGGTGTGGGGCGAACCGGGAGCGACCTTCGTGCTCATCGAGGAATAGGTCGTTCCGGGGCAATGAATGAAACCCGGATTGCCTTGACAAGGGGGGTACCCCGCAGGCTTCGATAGTGCCTAGAACCATCGTCCAGTCCAGGGCCTGTCGCCATGTTGTCCGATCTCGTCCAGGCCGGCGTCATCTGCCTGACAATCGGCGGGCTGTCGTACCTGGGCGCGCTCGGCATCACGCACCTGATCGAGCAGGGCGTAGTCAAGGGCGACGCGGCCGACCGGCTTGACGCCCGCTTCAGCGCGCTGAACGCGCTGTCGCGCAAGTTCCAGGACCGCCGCACCAAGCTGCTGCCGCGCATGGCCAAGCTGGACGCCGAGCTGAAGTCGGCCCGGCGGCGCAACTACATGGTGGTCAAGCGCCTCGCCGACATCGAGGACACGCGCGACACGCTGGTCCGCGTGCTGGGCGAGGAGGACGCCTTCCTGCGGGCCGAGCGGGTGCCGCGCAAGTTCATGGCCGCCGTGATCAACCGGCTGGTGCAGCGCGCGGTGCTGGAGCAGAAGGAGGTCCCCGGCCTGTCCAAGGCCTGGAGCCGCACCCAGTACGTCTACGCCTGGGCGCTGACCATCGGCGACGCCAAGGCGCTGATCGAGAGCTACTATCCCAGCTCCAACGGGTTCCACATCGTGGAGATCCGCGAGCCCGACGAGGACGGGCTGGCGGGGTTCGGCGACATGGACGGCGCGCTGGAGCAGGCGTGATGAGCTTCACCGTCTGGATGGGAATCATCGCCGGCCTCGCCGCCGCCAGCCAGGTGCTCGGCGGCGCCTCCAAGCGCATCCGCCGCGCCAAGCTCAGCCAGGAGGCGCGCCGCCGCCAGGTGGCCGAGCTCAGCGTCTCGGTCCGCGACCAGGCCCGTACCGTCCTGCAGCTGAAGCGCGAGGAACGCGCCATGAAGCGGGAGCTGGAGCAGCTGACCGGCCATATCGGCACGACCGAGAGCGAGGTCTCCGCCCGCAAGGCCTCGGCCCAGTACCTCTACCTGTTCGACGACCGCAAGGCGCCGGAGGACGGCGCCTATGTCGTCACCATCACCAACCCGAACTTCAACCGTGTCGCCAAGCATGCGCCGGCCGACGTGGTGCAGTCCTGGCAGCAGGGGCGGCGCTACATGGTCTGGGCGGCCAGCCCCAAGGCGGCGCTCGCCAAGGCCGGCCAGCGCCACCCGCCCGAGCGCGGCTACACCGTCAAGGGCGGCGAGCGCTTCGACCGCAATCCCGAGGAGATGTGACGGGATCGCATCGGGGCGGGCTTTTCGGAACACCGGTCGTGTGAGTCCTGCGCGTCTGCCCATCTCTGGACCGTCATCCCGGCGCAAGCCGGGACCCAGGGGTTGCAGCCATGGGTGGTCGATGAAGCACGCCCGTAGGTCGCATGGAGCGCAAGCGCAATGCGACATGCTCCGGCCGGGATGTCGCATTGCGCCTGCGCTCCATGCGACCTACGAACCAAGCCAGCGCTGCATCGGACGCATCCCGCTGCAACCCCTGGGCCCCGGCCTGCGCCGGGGTGACGGGAATTGGTTCGCTCTGTCATCACCAATCCCTGACCGGCCTTGGCAACCGGCATTCCCCGTAAACGCCCGGCCGCGGCCCGCTTTGCGCCGCATTCCGGTGGTGGGATGGAGCCTGTCCCCGTCGCCACCCGGTGCTCCATGATGGTCTTCTCGCCCTCCCGCCTGTTCGCGATCCTCCTGCTGGCGCTCATCCTCGGCCTCGTCGCCGGGCTGTGGGACCTGGCGGCGGCGGAGCTGCGGGAGACATTCCTGATCCTGGCGGCCTCGGGCCTGCTGCTGGGCGCGCTGCTGCCGGCGGCGGCGGGCTTGAGCGGCCTCGCGGTGGCCGCCGGGGTCCTGTTCTCGCATCTGGCGGTGCCGGTGCCGGTCGGCGTGCCGCCGGAGCAGGTGCTGCCCGCCGCCGCCATCGCCGCCGCCGTCGCCTTCGTCCCCGCCGGCCTGGCCTGCGCCGTTGGGGCGCTTGCCGCCCGCGCGCTGGCCCGGCCGGGCTGGTGGAACGCGTGAGCTACACGATCAGCGCGCAACGGTCGCCGCAGGCGCCGACCTCCTGCCGGAGCCAGTCGGCGAAGGCCTTGATCTTCGGCTCCTCCGCCCGGCGTTCCGGGAAGGCCAGCCAGTAGGCGGACTTGGTGTCCAGGATCAGGCCGGGGAAGGGCATCAGCAGTCTTCCCGAGGCGATCTCGCCGGCGAAGAAGGTCGGGCACAGCATCGCCACTCCCTGACCCATGGCCGCGGCCTGGCCGGCCATGCCGTGGGTGCCGAAATGCGGGCCGGGCGGCAGCGCCGTCACCGGATGGCCGGCCAGCCTGAACCAGTCGTGCCAGTCGCGCGCGTCGTCGGCGTCCAGGCCGCCGATCAGCGGCAGCTTCAGCAGATCCTCCGGCGCGCGCACGCCGCCGGCCCGTTCCGCCAGCGACGGCGCCAGCAGCGGTGTGATGCGGAAATCGACCAGCTTCTCCGACCGCAGGCCCGGCCAGACGCCCTGGCCGCTACGGATGGCGACGTCGACATCCTCGCGCTCCAAATCGACCAGCCGCGGCGTCGCCTCCAGTCGCACGGCGATGTCGGGCCGCATCACCTGGAAATGGCCCAGCCGCGGCACCAGCCAATGGGCGGCGAAGGTGGGGAGCGCGCTGATCGACAGCACCTGGCCGCCGCGCCGCTCCCCCAGCCGCTCCACCGTCAGCCGGATGCGGTCGAAGGCGTCCGCCACGACGGGCAGCAGCTCCGCCCCCGCCTCGGTCAACGCCAGGCTGCGGGTCAGGCGCAGGAACAGCGGCCGCCCGACATGCTCCTCCAGCTGGCGGATCTGGTAGCTGACGGCGGCCTGGGTGACGGCCAGCTCCTCCGCCGCGCGGGTGAAGGAGAGGTGCCGGGCGGCGGCCTCGAAGGTGCGCAGCGCGTTCAGCGGCGGCAGGCGGCGTACCATCGGGGCGCTCCATGCATAAAATCAACTTGTGCGTTCTATCCGGATTACTCGTTTGTCGGCAAGCACGGACAGGCGGAAGCTCTCCTCGACGAAGGGCCGCGCCGCGGTCCGATCTGGAGATGGAGAGGGTCATGGATAAGAAGTCTTTGCCCGCCTACCCGCCGCCCGTCGACCTGCCCTGGCGACTGTCCACGCTCGGCGGCTTGGGCGCGGCCCTGTTCTATGGGGTCCCCGCCGCCCCGCGCCGGCAGGAGCGGGCGCTGGAGGGGCTGGGCGAGCATCTGCGCCGGGACGTCGGGCTGCCATCCTGACGGGACAGAGCGTCGCGTTGACGCGGAGGAGGTAGGCGCCTACCGTCCGCCGCGGAAACGCAACGCACCGGGAGATTCCCCATGAAGTCCGCTGCCATCGCCGCCCTTGCCGTCCTGATGATCTCCGGCGCCGCCGCCGCGCAGGAGGGCGATCCCGCGAAGGGCGAGAAGGTCTATCTGCGCTGCAAGGCCTGCCACACGGTCGAGGCCGGCGGGGCCAACAAGGTCGGTCCGAACCTGCACAACCTCTTCGGCCGCAAGACCGCCGCCGCCGAGGGCTTCAAGTACTCCGAGGCGCTGAAGAACGCGAACTTCGCCTGGACGCCGGAGCAGCTGGACAAGTGGCTGGCCAAGCCGTCGGAGTTCCTGCCGGGCAACCGCATGGCCTTCGCCGGCATTCCTAAGCCCGAGGACCGCGCCGACCTGCTGGCCTATCTGAAGCAGGCGACGGCGAAGTAAGGGGTATCCCTCATCGCTTCTATAACGGGGCGGGCGGGCCGGATGGCCTTGCCCGCCCTTCTTCTATGCGGACATATGCTAGTCGATGCCGCCGCAAACCCTTGGGATCCCACAGGTGCGGTGACAGGGCTGTGACAGGACTGGCAAAGTTTCTCGGGCAATGGCAAGTCACTTCCGATAGGTAAGCTCCGGTTAACCATACCGGACTAGCTTCCGTCTCGCACTTGTTGCCCGGACCCACCAACACATTCACCAGATACTGTGGCGCTGCAGATGAATATTGCGGCGACGGTGAATTACGTCCGGGCGCAGACTGAAAAGGAAGCGACCGATGACTGCACGGAACCCCGCCCAGGCTTATGTCTCCATCACCGATTTCGGTGCCGTTGGCGACGGGAAGACCGACAACCGCGCCGCGATCCAGAATGCGATCGACACCGCCAAGGCCAAGGGCCTCGACGTCCGGGTGCCCGAGGGCACCTTCATCCACAACGGTACGCTGAAGCTGAACGGCGTCGACATGACCGGCGCCGGCGACAAGTCCGTCCTGAAGGCGGTGGGCAAGGACCAGGCCGTGATCCTGACCGGCGACGGCGCCAGCCTGACCAACCTGGCGCTGGACAGCGACGCCACCACCCGCGGCACCGCCGGCACCACCGCCAAGGTGCTGGTGAAGGACGCCAGCGCCTTCACCATCGACGGCATCAAGATCGCCAATTCCCACGGCGCCGGCATCCTGGTGCAGAACTCGGGCTGGGGCCGCATCAGCGACAACCGGATCGACAGCACCAACGCCGACAGCATCCACATGACCAACGGCACGCACCACGTGCTGGTCCAGGGCAACCGGATCAGCCATGCCGAGGACGACGGCATCGCGGTGGTCAGCTACAACAAGTGGGGCTCGCCGACGAAGGACATCGTCATCTCCGGCAACACCGTCACCGACAATGAGTGGGGCCGCAACATCTCCACCGTCGGCGGCGAGAACGTGACGATCATCCACAACACGGTGGACGGCAACCACGGCGGCAAGGCCGGCATCTACATCGCCGGCGAGACCAGCTACGACACGTTCGGCGTCAGGAACGTCCTGGTCGAGAACAATCTGGTGAAGAACACCGGCGGCACGAACACCGGCCATGGCGGCATCATGGTGTTCAACAAGTCGGCCCACGTCACCGACGACGTGACGGTCCGCGACAACGCCGTGGTCGGCAGCGCCAAGAACGGCATCCTGGTCCTGGGCCAGGGCGTGGTCGGCGCCGACATCCTCGGCAACATGGTGAGCAAGTCCGGCGGCGACGCCGTCGCCACCATGGGCGGCGCCAAGAACGTCACCATCTCCGGCACCTATGACGGCGCCACCGGCGACGCCGGCGCGGCCTTCGCCACGCCGCAGCATCCGCACGGCATCCCGGCGGACCCGTCGGGCACCGCCGCCTCGGCCCCGGCGCCGCAGCCCGCGCCGCTGCCGCCGGCCCCGGTGGTCGCTCCCGCCCCGGTCGTGGCGCCGGCTCCGGCGCCCGCCCCGGTGGTCGCCCCGGCGCCGGTCGTCGAGCAGACGCTGGTCTTCACCCCGGCGGCCCCCGTCCCGGCCCCCGTCCCGGCGCCGATGCCGGACCCGGTCTGGACCCCGGCGGCCGAGCCGGCCCCGGTCGCCCCGGCGCCCCTGCCGGTCGATGCCGGCTTCGGCGACATCGGCCTGGTCGGCCTGGGCGCGTTCGACTTCGGCGGTTTCGGCGCCTCGGTCTGACCCGTCCGAAGCGGTCGGCGGGCGCCCGGCCCGGGGGAGCGTCTCCCCCGGCGCCGGGCGCCCGTCCTCACGCCAGCTTCACGGCCGTGCCGTTGACCGACACCATGAGCATGCCGTTCTCCTTGCCCAGCACCTCATAGTCCAGATCCACGCCGATCACGGCGTCGGCCCCCATCTCGCGGGCCGCCTCGCGCAGGTCGGCCAGCGCATGCTCCCGGGCCTCGCGCAGCGCCGCCTGGTAGCCGCCGGAGCGGCCGCCGACGATGTCGCGGATGCCCGCGAACATGTCGCGGAAGACGTTGATGCCGACGATGGCCTCGCCGGCCACCAGCCCCAGATAGGCGCCGACCCGGCGTCCCTCGATCTGGTCCGTCGTCACGATGATCATGTCCCGTTCCCTCCTGCATCGGCGTTCCGCCGCCCGACCTGTTGCAAGGCTGCCGCGCCCGCAAGGCCTTTCGTCGCACGGACCGGTCCCGGGGCGCTTCGATTCTTTCGCGTTAACCGGCTTTTCGCTAGCTTCCCCCCTGGAAGGCCGGGCGCTGGACGCCCCGGGCCAAATTGGGAGGAATGATGATCAGGAAGTTGATGGGCACCACCGCGCTCGCCGCGCTGGCCCTTGCCGCCGCCGGCACCGCCGCCCAGGCGCAGACCGCGCCGCAGCGCTTCTCCAACGTGGTGGTCTTCGGCGACAGCCTGAGCGACCCCGGCAACCTCGCCCAGTTCGGCCAGGCGCCGCCGGCCCCCTATGTCGGCGGCCGCTTCTCCAACGGCCCGGTCTGGGCCGAGCAGCTGAGCCCGCTGCTGGGCGGCACCCCGGTGGTCAGCCGCGCCTTCGGCGGCGCCCGCTCCACCGCCGAGCGCCCGATCGACGTGCAGAGCCAGGTCAGCGCCCAGCTGGCGGCGACGCCGGCGCTGAACCCGAACGGCCTCTATGCCGTCTGGATCGGCGCCAACGACTACTTCCAGTTCTTCTCGGCCCCGACCGCCGACCCGACCGCCTTCGCCCGCGGCGTCGCCACCAACGCCGGCACCGCCGCCACCCGCCTGATGGCGGCCGGCGCCCGCAACGTGCTGCTGTTCAACCTGCCGAACCTGGGCGACACGCCCGGCGGCCGCGCCAACGGCCCGGCGGCCTCGGGCCAGGCGAACCAGATCACGCTGCTGCACAACGCCTTCATCAGCCAGACCGCGCGCGACATCCAGGCGGCGACGCCGGGCAGCCGCGTCATCGTGGTCGACATCAACACCCTGTCGGCGGCCTTCAACGCCAACCCGGCGGCCTACGGCTTCAGCAACACCACGGTGCCCTGCTTCACCGGCACGGCGCTGACCGGCGCCTGCGCCACGCCGGCGGGTGCGGCCGGCACGACCTTCTTCGACCCGATCCACCCGACGACGGCGACGCACGCCGTGATCGCCCAGTTTACCGCCGGCACCGTCGCCGCCGTGGTGAACGGCCCCGAGGGCATCGCCGCCCAGCCGGAGCTGGGCCTGATCATGCACGAGAACGCCACCGGCGCCGTGACCGCCCGCCTGGCCGGCGCCCGCTCGGGCACGGGCATGCTGGGCCTGACCAGCGCCCAGGCCGGCGAGGATGGCCGCTTCGGCATCTTCCTCTACGGCAACTACGCCGAGGGCGACCGCGACCCGATCTCGGGCCGCGCCGGCTTCGACTATGACGGCTACACGCTGGCCATCGGCGCCGACTACCGCGTCGACGACAACGTCATGGCCGGCATGAGCTTCGGCTATGGCGACGCCACCCAGGACCTGGACTTCAACGCCGGCGACGCCAGCCTGCAGGCCTACACCCTGACCGGCTACGTCTCGACCGCCTTCGACGGCTTCCATGCCGACGGCACGCTGTCCTTCAGCTTCGACGACTACGACCGGATCCGCCGCGCGACCTTCCTGGCCGCCGCGCCGACCGGCACGGCCTCGACGCACGGCAACACCTACGGCGCCGCGCTGAACACCGGCTATACCTTCGGCACCGAGAGCGTCGGCGTCGGCCCGGTGGCCGGCCTGCGCTACATCAACACCGAGGTGGACGGCTACACCGAGGACGGCGCCGGCCCGCTCGCCCTGACCGTGCAGCAGACCAACGCCGAGTCGCTGGTCGGCTCGATCGGCGCCCAGGTCACCGGCCGCTTCGGCGGCGACACGGCCATCGCGCCCTACGCCAGCCTGGCGTACGAGCACGAGTTCCTGGGCGACGCCCGCCGCGTCTTCGCGACGCTCGCCGGTGGCCAGCGCGCCGAGGCGGACCCGCAGGCCGGCAAGCGCGGCAGCGTCGTGGGCGGCTTCGGCCTGTCCGTCGGCACCGACGAGGCGCAGGCGACCTTCGGCTACGAGGGCACCGTCGCCAACAAGGACCGTCAGGACCACGCCTTCATGGCCCGCATCCGCGCCGGCTTCTGATCGCGTCCATCCCGACGACGGGGCCGACGATTGGGAAGGGGGCCGCCTCGCGCGGCCCCCTTTTTTGTTGCTGGCCCGCGGGGCGGCGGCGGCCCAGATGAGGGGAGGGGCCCGTGCCCCCGCCGCTCCCTCAGGCTCCGAAGCATCATGGTCCAAGCGCGCCGCGCCCGCCGCCGGTGGGCGCCGATCCTGTTCCTGTCAGGCCTCCTCGGCCTGTCCGCCCTGCCCGGCGCGGCGGCGCTGCCGGACGGCGTGGCGGCGGACGACCCGCGCGCCGTCGCCCGGGCCGTCGTCGCCGCCGCCCTGCCGCCCGTGACGGTGCCCGCCTGGCCCGACTGCCGGGAGGCGCCGCCGGTCGCGCTGCGGCTCTCCGGCGACGTGGAGCGTGGAAAGATGGCCGGGCTGAAGGCCGGCATCGCCGCCGCGGTGGCGGAAGGGCGCTGCCGGCTGGTGCTCGACCTCGACAGCGGGGGCGGGCGCCTGCCCGAGGCGATGAACCTCGCCTGGTTCCTGCGGGCGCTGCCGGCCGGGGTGGAGGTGACCACCCGCGTCGGCCCGGGCGCCCGCTGCCATTCCGCCTGCACCCTGGTCTTCGCCGCCGGCCGCGTGCGGCGCGCGGCGGCCGACGCGCGCTTCTTCTTCCACCCCGTCTCGGTCAGCATCCGCAATCCCGACCTGGCCGATCTCGCGCCGGGGATCGCGCGGGAGATGACCCGCTACTGGCTGGAGGAAATCCGCAGCGCCGACCCCAACCTCGCCCGCATCCTGGGCCGCTTCGGCGCCTTCCGCCGGGACGGGCGGTCGGTGGTGCTGACCGCCGCCGCCACGGCGGCGCGGGGCTGGCCCTGGGTCGGGCAGGTCGAGCCGGCCCCCACCTCCTGATCATGCCGCAAAGAAGAAGGGCCGGGGATCGCTCCCCGGCCCTTCGTCGCATCGGGCTCCCGCCCGCGTCAGTGCGCCGCGAACTCGCGCTTGGAGGCGCGGCGGACCTCGGCCTCGTACAGCTTCGGGAACCATTTGTAGAGCAGCGCCGCGATGGCCGGCAGCAGGATGATGGCGCCGACCATGTTGGCGATGAAGATGAAGGTCAGCAGCAGGCCCATGTCCGCCTGGAACTTCAGGTCCGACAGGGTCCAGGTCGCCACGCCGACCGCCAGCGTCAGGCCGGTGAACAGCACCGAGCTGCCCGTCTCCTGCAGCGTGCGGTAATAGGCCTCGGCGAAGGTCAGGCCATGCTTCAGGTAGGCCTGCAGCCGGTTGAAGATGTAGAGGCCGTAATCGACGCCGATGCCGACGCCCAGCGCCGCCGCCGGCAGGGTCGAGATCTTCAGCCCGATGCCCAGCATGGTCATCAGCGCGTTGCAGAGCAGCGACACCAGGATCAGCGGCAGCACCGTCGCCAGCGAGCCCACCAGCGAGCGGAAGGTGATGATGCAGAAGACGATGACGGTCACGTAGACGTAGCCCAGCATCGGCTTCTCGGCTTCCAGCACCGTCTGGTTGGTCGCCGCCATCACGCCGACATTGCCGGTGGCGAGGCGGAACTTCACGTCGGACGAGGGATTGGCCTTGTTGTAGGCCTCCACCGCCGCCACCACCCGGTCGATGGTCTCGGCCTTGTGGTCCTTGGTGAAGACCAGCACCGGCATGACCGAGCAGTCGGCGTTCAGCAGGCCGGTCGAGGTCTCCACCGGCGACACGGTGCGGACCAGCACCTGGCTGTTGCGCGGCAGGATGCGCCAGTTGAGGTTGCCCTCGTTCCAGCCGGCATTGACCGTCTTCATGACGCTGGGGAGCGAGATGGTCGACTGCACGCCGTCGACGTTGCGGACATGCCAGTCGAAATCGTCGATCTGCTTGATGACCTTGTAGTCGATGCAGGCGTTGGCCGGCGCCTCGGCGATCACCTGGATCACGTCCACGCCGATGGCGAAGCGGTCCACGATCAGCGCGGCGTCCTTGTTGTAGACGCTGTCCGGCCAGAGCTCCGGCACGCCGGCATCGACGTCGCCGACCACCATGTCCTTCTGCACGTAGCCGGCCCAGACCGTCATGGCGACGCCGACGATCAGCGCGGGAACGGCGCCCCTGGGCGTGGCGAAGACCGCGAAGGCGCGCCAGATCGGGTCGAAGCGGCCGACCTGGCCCGACACGCTCTTGCGGTAGCGGTCGCCCAGCGGCAGGTAGCTCAGCGCCAGCGGCAGGATCACCAGGTGGGTCAGGATGATGATCATCATGCCCAGCGAGGAGGAGACGGCCAGCTCCTGGATCATCTGAATGTTGATGATCATGATGGTCAGGAAGGCCAGCGCGTCGGTGATCAGGGCGGAGACGCCGGGGATGAACAGCCGCTCGAAGCTGATGCGGGCGGCCGTGTGGATGTCCGCCCCCTTGCCGATCTCCTGGGTGATGGTGCCGACATTCTGCACGCCGTGGCTGATGGCGATGGCGAAGACCAGGAAGGGCACCAGGATGGACAGCGGGTCCATGCCGTAGCCCATCAGCACCAGCAGGCCCAGCTGCCAGATGACGGTGGTGACCGAGATCAGCAGCAGCACCGCCGTCATCATGAAGCTGCGGCCGTAACCCCAAACCAGCAGCGCGGTGATGACGAAGGCCAGGCCGAAGAACAGGATCACGCCGGCGGCGCCGTCGGCGATGTCGCCCATCGCCTTGGCGAAGCCGATGATGTGGATCTCGATGCCGTCGGCCGCGTACTTGGCGCGGATCTGCTCCAGCCGGTCGGCCACGTCCAGATAGTCCAGCCGCTGGCCGGTGCGCGGGTCGCGGTCGATCAACTGGGCGCTGACCAGGGCGGCGGTGAAGTCCTCCGCCACCAGGCGGCCGACCTGGCCCGACTTCAGCACGTTCTCGCGCACCACGCCCAGCCATTCGGGCGTCGCCTGGAACTCGGCCGGGATGACGTTGCCGCCGGCGAAGCCGTCCTCGACGATCTCGATGAAGCGGACGTTCGGCGTGAACAGCGAGGTCACGCTGGCACGGTCGACGCCGGGGACGAAGAAGATCTCGTCCGTGACCTGCTTCAGCTTCTCGAAGAACTGCGGCGTGTAGATGTCGCCTTCCTTGACGGAGAGCGCCACCAGCACGCGGTTCGCGCCGCCGAAATCCTTCTGGTACTGCAGGAAGGTCTGCATGAAGGGATGGTCGACCGGCAGCTGCTTCTCGAAGCCGGCGTCGACGCGCAGCTTCGAGGCCTGCCAGCCCATGAAGGCGGTCGCCAGCGTGAACAGGATCAGCAGCAGCGCCCGGTGGCGGAAGCAGAAATGCTCGAGGCTCTGGAGGAAGGGCTTTCTGGCCATGTCGTCTCTCTCCCGTCTCAGCGCGTGCCCGGGGGGGCGCCGGCGGGGGCGGCTGCGGTGGTGATGGCGCCCTGCTCGCCGAGCAGGATCAGGGTTCCGTCGGGCGCCTCGATGGCCTCGGCCAGGGCGACGCGGTCGGACCGGCGCTCCAGGCTGAAGGTGCGGGCGCCGTCGGTGCTGGTCAGCACCGTGCCCGACGGGCCGACCAGGATTGTGCGGCCGTCCTTCAGCGCGGCGCCGCCCATCAGGCCCGACTTGGTATTGGTCTGGATCTGGGACCAGCTCTTGCCGTTGTCGTCGGTGCGGAAGGCGTTGCCCTGGAGGCCGAAGACCAGGAAGGACTGGGGCCCGAGGGCCAGCCCGCCGAAGAAGGAGCCCTCATAGGGGGTCTCGACCGGCGCGAAGCTCTTGCCGCGGTCGGCGCTGACATAGACGCCGCCGAACTCGCCGGCGATGACGCGGGTCTCCGGCGTCGGCGCGAAGACGGCGTTGAAATGGTAGTCGTCCTCGATGATGCGGCGGTCGGTCCAGGTCCTGCCGCCGTCCGAAGTCTCCATGAACAGCGCGTAGGCGCCCACCGCGATGCCGTTCATCGGGTCGCCGAAATGCACGTCCATGAGCGGCTGTTCCAGCTCCGGCGCGTAGTGCTGCAGTTCCCAGGTCTCGCCGCCGTCCGTGGTGTGCAGGATCACGGCGTCGTGGCCGACCGCCCAGCCCTGCTTCGCGTCGGCGAAGCTGACGCCGGTCAGGGTCGTGTTGGCGGGGGAGGGGACCTGGCGCCAGCTCTTGCCGGCATCGTCGGACAGCAGGATGTGCCCGCGCTCGCCGACCGCAACCAGCCGGTTGCCGGCCAGGGCCGCGTCGAGGATCAGGGACTGCGCCGCCAGCGGGGCGATGGCCGCCGGCTTCAGATCCTTCACCGGCGCGGCGTCGGCGGCGGGAGCGGCCTGGGCGGGCCCGGTCTGGGCGGGATTGGCTTGGGAGTCCTGGGCACCGGCAGGGCTGCTCGCCCCCGTCGTCAGGATCAGGAGGGCGAACGCGGAAGTCAGGTGTCGCAGGGTCATGGCACCGGCCGAGAGGAAAGGGGCCTGGAGGAAGCGGAGGTGCTGAAGATGGCGAAACGGCCGGCCGGGGGTCCGGCCGGCCGTTCCACCGGCATGCTCAGCGCACGCCGGCACGCCGCAGGCTGTCCGGCGAGAAGTCCGCCGCCGTCAGTTCCTGGTCGAACTTGTACATCGGCTCCTGGTTGTCGAAACCGATCGCGGTGTAGCGGCCCGACTGCAGGTCGTAGATGGCGTCCAGGGTCGAGGTGTAGACCGGCACGTCGTAGTAGTTGATGCCGTGGCTCTCGCCCACCCGCCACATCTGGCCGCGGGCGTCGTACTGGTCGGACGCCAGGATCTGCCAGCTGTCCTCGTCGATGTAGAAGCGACGCTTGGCATAGATGTGGCTGGTGCCGGGCTTCAGCTCGCCCTCGACCACCCAGACCCGGTGCAGCTCGTAGCGCGCCAGGTCCTGGTTGATGTGCTTCGGCTTGACGATGTCGTCGTACTTCAGCTGGTTGCTGTGCAGCTTGTAGGCGTTGTAGGGGACGTACATCTCCTTCTTGCCGACCAGCTTCCAGTTATAGCGGTCCGGCGAGCCGTTATACATGTCCAGCTGGTCGGAGGTGCGCAGGCCGTCGGCCGCCGTGCCCGGATTGTCGTAGGCGACGTTGGGCGCGCGGCGCACGCGGCGCTGGCCGGGATTGTAGGTCCAGGCGTTGCGGGCCTCGGCCACCTGGTTGATGGTGTCGTGCACCAGCAGGATCTCGCCCGCCAGACGGGCCGGCGCGATCACCTCCTGCAGGAAGAACAGCGAGGTGTTGGAGCCCGGGTTGCCCTGCGGCTGGTTGTACAGATACTTCACCTTCTCATTGATGGTGATCATCGTGTACGAGCCGTCGGCCTGCGGGTTGGCCTGGCCGACCTGGCGCTGCACGTTCACGCCGCGCCAGCGCAGGATGTGGTTCCAGACCGCCTGCACGCCCTCCGTCGGGATCGGGAAGGGCACGCCCTCGAGCGCGCCCTCCACGCCGTTGCCGCCGCCCACCAGCTTGGCGCGCGACGCGTTGGCGATGGTGGCGTCGTAGATGCGCTGCGGCGCCGAGGCGCTGCGGCGGGTCGGGTAGACGTTGATCTTGTAGGTCTGGGGATAGGTCTTCAGGAGGGCCTTCTGGCCCTCCGTCAGCTTCGCCTCGTACTGGCCCATGTTCTGGGCCGTGATGGTGAACAGGACCTTGTCGTCCGCGAACGGATCGACATGGTGCTGACCGGGCTTGTAGCCCGCCGGCGGCTTGGTGATGCCGCCGGTCCACTCGGGAATGGTGCCGTCGGCGCTGCCGGCCTTGGTGGCCCCGAACGGCGTCAGGGTCTTGCCGAGGTCGGCGGCGGACTGGGCCAGGGCGGGGGCCGCCACGGCCAGGGCCAGGGCTCCGCCCAGCAGGGCTGCCTTCAAACGCTGCATGTGTCTCTCTCCCTAAGCGGTCGCGTGTTCTTGTCCGGCACGGCCTTAGAAGGCGTACTTCAGGCTGGCCGAGATGAAGTCGCGGTCGCGGATCTGGTTGAAGTTACCGGCCCCCCAGAAGGTCGAGTAGTTCAGGTCGGCGGTCCAGCTCTCCAGGAAGATGGCGCGGACGCCGACGCTGAGCGCCTTGCGGCCTTCCAGGAAGTTGCTGACCGGACCCGGCGTCGTGCCGTTCACGTCGTGCTGCCAGCTCACGCTCGGGAACAGGTTCACGCCGCCGATCGCGCCGAGATAGTCCAGGCGCGCCACGGCACGGTAGCCCCACGAGAACTTCGTGGCGAAGCCGTCGTCCAGGACGGTCGGCATGCCGCCGACGCCCAGGAAGGCGGCGTTGCCGCCGCTGGTGGTGCCCGGACCGTCGTAGCGCAGCGCGCTGCTCTCCGGGAAGTCGTGCACGTAGGTGGCGCCGACCTCGCCCAGGATGATGACCTGGTTCGCGCCCAGCATGGGCGGCAGGGCCTTGCTGGCCGTGACCTGCGCCTGGCTGACGTCGTGCTTGACCCAGCCCTGGATGCGACGGCCGAAGAAGCTCGCCGCGTTCGCCTCCGAGATGCCCCCCAGGCGGCGGATGATCGGGTTGCTGTTGAAGATGGCCGAGGTGGCCGCGACCTGGCGGTTGCCGCCGAAGGCCTGGAACTCGGCGCGGGTGCCGCCCGGCGAGCCGGGGGCCGCGCGGATGCCGGCGCTGATGGCGGCGGCGGCCTGCGGCGAGGCGGCCTGGATCTGCTCGAAGGTGCGGCCGGCGAAGGGCGCCAGCGCCGGGGTGGCGGCGATGGCGGCGTTGACCGCCGCGTCGAACGAGGCGCTGCCGGCGGCGGCGCCCGTGCCGCGGGCGGTGAAGACGGCCGGGGCCGCCAGCGTCGCCTGCAGCAGGTCCACGTCGTCCAGCTGCAGCGGCTGGTCCTTCTTCAGCGAGTACTCGCCCTGCACCGACACGCCGCCGAACAGCAGCGTGTTGAAGCTGGCGCCGAACAGCTGGATGTCCTCCGGGTACTCCAGCTGGTAGCCGCTGGAGCGGGTGAAGGTGGAGGCGCTGGTGGCCAGCGCCGTCAGCGGGCCGACGACCGAGCTGAACAGCGGCAGGCGCGAATGGTAGTTGATGTAGTAGGCGCCCAGCTCGGTGTCGCCCAGGCCCTCGGCGAAGTAGCGCAGCGCCAGGCCGTACTGGCCCTGGTCGTCCGGCTCCTGGTCCTTCAGGCGCGGCACGAAGCTGCCCAGCGGGGTCAGCGAGGTGGCGCCGACGCTGCCGGTGATCGGGTTGACCACGGGCGGGTTGAAGACGTGGGCCGGGATGGCGCCGGTGTTCGGGTTGTCGGCGATCAGCGGGTTGCCGAAGCCGATGAACAGGCCGCGCGAACCGGGGCTGGCGGCGTCCGACGTGCTGAAGAAGGTGCCGTTCGCCTCGGGCTCGGTCTGGTCCCACTTGAACTGGTAGAAGGCCTCGAGCGACAGGTCCGGCGTCACCGAGAAGGTGATGTCGGCGATCGGAACCGGGAGGAAGGCCTCCTTCAGCTCGGAGCCGGGCACGCGCAGGGCCGACACGTCGACCGGGTTGATGGCGTTGATGCCGTTGGCGATGAAGGTGCTCTCGCCCCAGCTCAGCACCTGGTTGCCCAGGCGGACCGAGACGTTGCTCTGCTCGCCGACGGCGAAGTCGCCGAAGATCACCGCGTCCAGCAGGCGGAAGTCGCGGCCCACGCGCTCCACCGCCTCGCCCGACAGCGGGAAGCGGTTGGTGCGGCCGAAGTCGCTGCTGCTCTTCTGCGCGTTGACCACGTCGTAGAAGTAGGTCGCGCGGGTGAAGGCGCCGATGTTCTGGTAGTTGAGGCTCAGCTCGTGGGTGACGCGGCCGGACAGGGCGACCAGGCCCTTGTCGTAGTTCAGGTTGCCGTTGTCGCCGTTGATCGAGTTGCCGCGGCCGCCGTTGGCGCGGCCGATCAGGTCGGGATCCCGGTCCTGGACGCGGAAGGTGGCGCCGACGGTGATGGTCGTGTCGAAGCTGCCGGTCAGCTCGCCACGATTGAACTGCACCGCCTGGGCGCTACCGGCGGCCACGAGGGGCGCCAACAGAGCCGCCGCGCTGACGCCGGTCAGAAACCGACGGTCAAGACGCAGTTGCGGCGCGAAATTCCGATGCATGCGTTCCTCCTGCTGCTCCACGTTTATTCTTTTGCCCCGTCGGTTCGATCCCTGAACCGATCCCGGGGCGCCCGGAAAGGCGGTAATTTCAAGGAAGTAGCACTACGCGGACGTATGCGTGCCCGTCAAGGCTTCTATGCCCCCGCATCAAACGGCCGTTTTGAATTCGCCGGCGCTTGGCAAAATTGCAACGCGGGGACGTACGGCTTCTTGGGGATACAGGGGGGGGCGTCAGGACGCGTAGGCCCGCATCGCCGCCTTCTTCATGAAGCGGCTCTCCAGCTCCGCCGGCGGCAGCGGCTTGCTGAAGAAGTAGCCCTGCAGCTGGTCGCAGCGGTGGTGGCGCAGGAACTCCAGCTGCTCCTCGGTCTCGATGCCCTCGGCCACGACCTTGAGGCCCAGCTGCCGGCCCATGGCGATGATGGTGGCGGCGATGGCGGCCGTGTCGGCGTTGCCGGTGGCCTCGTTCACGAAGGACCGGTCGACCTTCAGCGTCGTGATGGGCAGACGGCGCAGGTAGGAGAGCGAGGAGTAGCCGGTGCCGAAATCGTCGATGGCGATGCTGATGCCGTGGCTGCGGATCTGGGTCAGCGCGTCGACGATGTAGGCCAGGTTGGACATCATCGCCGTCTCGGTGATCTCCAGCTCCAGCAGCTCCGGCGACACGCCGTACTCGTCCAGCAGCTGGACGATGCGCTCGCCGAACTGGATCGAGGTGATCTGGCGGACCGAGACGTTGACGGCCACGGGCAGGGGCTGCAGCCCCTTCTTCTGCCAGTCGACGATCTGCTGCAGCGCCTGGCGGATGACCCAGTCGCCGATCGGCACGATCATGCCCGTCTCCTCGGCGACCGGGATGAAGCGCACCGGCGAGACCATGCCCTGCTCCGGGTGCTGCCAGCGGATCAGCGCCTCGACGCCGCACGCCTCCATGGTCTCCAGGTCGATCTTCGGCTGGTAGTGCAGCAGGAACTGGTTCTGCTCCACCGCCTCGCGCAAGGAGTGCTCGAGCGACAGGCGGGCGACCGCCTCCTCGTTCATCTCCGGCGTGAAGAACTGGTAGTTGTTGCCGCCCGACGCCTTGGCGTTGTGCATCGCCGTGTCGGCGTCGCGCAGCAGGGCGTTGATGTCGGCGGCGTCGCTGGGGAACAGGCTGATGCCGATCGAGGTGGTGATGAACAGCTGCTGCCCGTCGATGCCGAAGGGCCGGCTCATGCCCACCAGGATCTGCTCGGCGATGCGGGCGGCCAGCTGCGGCTCCGGCAGATCCTCGGCGATCACCAGGAACTCGTCGGCGCCCAGGCGGCCCACCGTATCGGCGTTGCGCACGCTGGAGGACAGGCGCTGGGCGATGGCGCGCAGCAGCTTGTCGCCCACCGGGTGGCCCAGGCTGTCGTTGACCAGCTTGAAGCGGTCCAGGTCCAGGAACAGCACGGCGACCGAGGTGCCCTTGCGCGAGGCGTGGGCCACGGCGTGCTGCAGGCGGTCCTGCAGCAGCGAGCGGTTGGGCAGGCCGGTCAGCGGGTCGTGGGTGCTGACATACATCAGCTGCTCCTCGAACCGCTTGCGGTCCGAGACGTCGGACATGGTGCCGGTGAAGCGGACGGGCTTGCCCAGATCGTCGCGGATCGCCTGGCCGCGCGCCTCGATCCAGACCCAGGAGCCGTCCTTGTGGCTCAGCCGGTACAGGGCGAGATAATCGCCGAGGTCGCCGGCCAGGTAGCGCTCCACCTGGGCCAGCACGTTCTCGCGGTCGTCGGGATGCAGCAGCTCGCGCCACTGGGCGCTGGCGTCGCTGAACTCGGCCACGTCGTAGCCGAGCATCTCGATGAACTCGGGGCTCCACCAGTTGGCGCCCTTGACGTAATTGTAGTCGAACACGCCCGAGCGGGTGGCGCGCACGGCGAGCTTCAGCCGCTCCTCGCTCTCGCGCAGCGCGGACTCGGCGCGCTTGCGCTGGGTGATGTCCTGGACCACGCAGATGGCGGTGCGGCGGTCGCCCAGGCGCATCTGGCTGACGCCGAAGGCCATGGCGAAGATGTCGCCGCTCTTGCGCTTGCCCTGGATCTCCGCGCGGGATTCGCGGCGGCGGTCGTCCTCGGTGCGACGCAGGCAGGCCATGAGCGCCATGGCGACCCGGGTCCAGTCGCGCTCCTCGATCAGCGTCACGAAGGGCTGGCCGACCGCCTCCGCCGCGTCGAAGCCGAACAGCTCCTGCGCCGCGGTGTTCATGGTCTCGATCCGCAGATCCTCGTCGAGCGTGATGATGCCGTCGGCGACGTTGTCCATGATGCCGGACAGGCGCGCCTCGCGCTCGCGCAGCCGGCCCTCGGCGCGCTCGCGCTCGACCAGCGAGCGGTCGAACTCCAGCAGCAGCCCGTTGGTCGTCTTGGCCAGCAGGCCCAGCTCGTCATCCTCGTGCTGCGGCGGCACGCTCAGCAGCCGGCCGGCCGGGTGGCGCGCGTCCACGTCGGCGATGGCGTTGGACATGCGCAGGAACGGCTTGGTCAGCGAGACGTAGAACATCACCACCAGGATCAGCGCCAGGGCGACGGTCCAGGTGACGCCGGTGACCAGCACGAAGCCGGAGCGGCGGAAGAAGTCCAGGGCGATCAGGTGGCGGTCGACCGAGACGCGCAGCTCGCCGACATTCTGGTTGTGCCGCTCGATGATGAGCGGGATGGAGAAGGTCTTCTCCTGCGGCAGCAGCAGCTCGGCCAGCCATTTCAGGCTGCCCTCGGACAGCGCCCGCTCCTTGGCGGCCAGCTGGTTGCCGAAATCCTCGAAGATGACGGCGCGGTGCACCGGCCGGTACTCGAACAGGCCGGTCAGCACCCGCTCGGCCAGCGCCTGGTCGAAGGCGTAGGCGGCCTCGGCCGCGGGCTCCTGCAGGGTGCTCAGCACCTGCTGGACCAGCTGGTCGGTCTGCTTCTCCATGTCCAGCAGGTCGATGGTGATCTGCACCGTGCTGGAGAGCAGGCCGAGGACCAGCGTCAGGATCGCGGTGTTGCGGGCCTGCTTGAAGCTGAGGCGCTTGCGCAGCGGCAGATTGACCGCCGCCGCCGGCCGCGCGTCGGACGCGGCGGCCTCGGGCCTGGACAGAGAAGTGGGCGGCGTGTCCGACGTCATTCCTACCTGTGTTCCAGGGCTACGGCGGAGAGTCCGCCGAAGTCACTCCGCCACATCATCCACATGATAAGGCTGCCACGATCGATATTACCATTACAATTGTGTTAGTCCGCCGTGACAAGGCCAATATCACAGATGAAGCCGGGGGCCGCCTGTGGCAAAGCAGGGTGGCGTGACCTTGGAATATCACCGCGTGGCACGCCGGGGAGGGCGCATGTCCATCGTTTCAACCATCGCCGACGCCGGAAGCCGGGCCCTGGACGGGCTGGGGCAGCTGGCGGCGGTGGTGACCGGGGGCGACCTGCGCCTGGGCGTCACCGGCCTGCGGCGCTCCGGCAAGACGGTGTTCGTCACCTCGCTGGTGAACAATCTGCTGGCCGCCGGCCTGCGCCCCGGCGACGCCGGCCACTTGGCCCAGCTGAACGCGCGGGGCCGCATCCTGGCTTCCCGCCTGGACCCGCAGCCGGACGGCGCCGTGCCGCGCTTCGATTATGAGCGGCACCTGGCCGACCTCGCCGCCGAGCCGCCGCGCTGGCCCGACCCCACCCGGGCGGTCAGCGAGATCCGCGTCTCGCTGCGCTTCGCCCCGTCGGGCTGGATGCGCCGGCGGGTGCAGGACCAGGCGACGCTGAACCTGGACATCGTCGACTACCCCGGCGAATGGCTGATGGACCTGCCGCTGCTCCGGGAGGATTTCGACGCCTGGTCGCGCAAGACGCTGGAGCTGTCCCGCCGCCCGCCGCGCGCCGCCCTGGCCGCCCCCTGGCTGGAGATGCTGGCCGCGACCGACCCCAGGGCACCCTACGAGGAGGCCACGGCCCGCCGGCTGGCCGAGGCCTATACCGCCTATCTCCACGCCTGCCGCTCCAGCGCCGTGGGCCTCAGCCTGCTGCAGCCCGGCCGCTTCCTGGAGCCGGGCGAGATGGCCGGGGCGCCGGTGCTGACCTTCTGCCCGCTGCCGCCCGGCACATCGCCGCCGGGTTCGCTGGCGGCGCAGATGGAGGCGCGGTTCGAGGGCTACAAGGAGAAGGTGGTCCGGCAGTTCTTCCGCGAGCATTTCGCCCGGCTGGACCGGCAGATCGTGCTGGTCGACGTGCTGGGCGCGCTGAACGCCGGGGCGGAGGGGCTGGAGGATCTGGAGCGGTCGCTGGCGACGACACTGGAGGCCTTCAACCATGGCCGCCCGACCTGGCTGTCCTGGCTGGGCGGCGCCCGCATCGACAAGGTGCTGTTCGCCGCCACCAAGGCCGACCATGTCGCCGCCGCCGAGCATGCCAACCTGAAAAGCCTGACCGAGAGCTTCCTGGCCGGCCCGCTGAACGCGCTGCGCTTCAGCGGCGCCGCGGTGGAGTGCAAGGCCATCGCCTCGGTGAAGTGCACGGAGTCCGTGACCGCCGAGCATGAGGGCCGTCCGCTGCCCTGCGTGAAGGGCATTCCGGAGGGGCGCGACCGGCCGACGGTGCTGTTCCCCGGCGCCGTGCCGCCGGACCGCAGCTGGATCGGCCCGGCCGAGCAGGGGCGCTTCCGCTTCGAGCCCTTCCGCCCGCCGCCCGGGGTGGGCCGCGACGGCCGCGGCCTGCCCACCATCCGCCTGGACCAGGCGCTCGACTTCCTCATCGGGGACCGGCTGGAATGACGCCGATGCTGAACCGTTCTGCGTGCTTCCACAGGCTCAGCATGAGGGAGGGGGGATGCCAGGCACTCCCGCGCGGACACCGCGGGAGCAGCGATATCCCCCTCAGCCTGAGCCTGTCGAAGGCCGCAAGCCGCCAACGCTGCCGGCCAGACCATCCTGGGAGGATGGAATGAACGACGATCCCGTGAAGACCCGGGCGCCCGGCTGGGTGCCGCCGATGGAGTTCGATCCGGAGCGCGCGGTGCCGGCGCCGGTGGAGGGCGAGGACGGCGCGGCGCTCGACGGCGAGGTGCTGCCGCCCGAGGCGCGGCCCCGCAGGCGCTGGGCCTGGCGGGTGGCGCTGCTGTCGGCGGTGGCGCTCTTCGCCGTCTCGGTCGGCATCGACACGGCCGGGCTGCTGCTGACCGCCTACGCCATCTCGCCCTGGCTGGGCGGGGCGGTGGCGGCGCTGGTGGTGGGGCTGGTGGGCGGCCTGGGGCTGGTCGCCGGGCGCGAGCTGCGCGCCTACCTCCGGCTGGGGCAGGTGGACGCGCTGCGGGCCGAGGCCGGGCTGCTGGCCGCCGGACGGGGCCATGGCCGGGCGGGCCCGGTGGTGGCGCAGGTGGCAGCGCTCTATGGCGGGCGCCTGGCGGCCGGCCGCGACGCGCTGTCGCGCGCCGTCACCGACGCCCATGACGACCGCGAGACGCTGGACTTGGCCGAGCGGCTGCTCCTGGCGCCGCTGGACAATCAGGCCTACCGGCTGGTGCTGCGCGCCTCGCGCGACACGGCGCTCTTCACCGCCGTCTCCCCGGTGGCGCTGCTGGACGTGGCGGTGGCGCTGTGGCGCAACCTGAAGCTGGTCCGCGAGATCGCCTCGCTCTACGCCGCCCGGCCCGGGCTGGTGGGCACCGCGCGGCTGCTGAAACGGGTGCTGGCCAACCTCGCCATCGCCGGGGTGGTGGACAGCAGCCAGGATCTGGTCGCGGGCGCGCTGGGGGCCGGGGTCGCCGGCGCGCTCTCGGCCCGGGTCGGGCAGGGCGTGGTCAACGGGCTGCTGACGGCGCGGGTCGGCATCGCCGCCATGCAGCTCTGCCGCCCGCTGCCCTTCACCGAGGAGACCCGCCCCAGCCTCGCGCGCATCCGGCAGGAGTTGCTGAAGCCGGGGAAGGATGGGGAAGGCCGCTGATCCCCCAATCCCCGTCATCCCGGTGCATGCCGGGACCCAGGGGTTGCAGCAGGAGACCACCGATGCAGCACCCGAAACCCCGCCATTCGAATGGGGGCGGTTGCCGGGCGGGCTTCATCGGTCTCACAGTGCTGCAACCCCTGGGCCCCGGCTTGCGCCGGGGTGACGGTGGTAAGTGGACTGACGGAAGTTAAGACCGGCTCACGTCTTGAGCGATCCATGGAGACCACCATGCGCATCCTGATCCTGGGCGCCGGGGCGACCGGTGGGTATTTCGGCGGGCGGCTGATGGAGGCGGGGGAGAACGTCACCTTCCTGGTCCGCCCCAAACGCCAGCAGCAGCTGCGCGAGACCGGTCTGGTGGTGCTGAGCCCCAAGGGCGACATCCGCCTGCCGGCCCAGACGGTCACCCGCATCGCCAAGCCCTACGATCTGGTCCTGCTCTCGGCCAAGGCCTATGACCTGGACAGCGCCGTGGAGGCGATCCGTCCGGCGGTGGGCGAGGGCACGCTGGTGCTGCCGCTGCTGAACGGGCTGGCGCATCTGGAGCGGCTGGACGCGGCGCTGGGGGCCGGGCGCGTGCTGGGCGGGCTGTGCAACATCTCGGTGACGCTGGAGCCCGACGGCACGATCCGGCACCTGCCCTCTGGCCACAAGCTGATCTTCGGCGCCCGGTATGCGGCGCAGGAGGCGGGCGCGGCGGCGGCGATGGCGTCGCTGGGGAAGAGCGCCGCCGAGGTGATCCACAGCCCGGACATCCTGCAGGACATGTGGGAGAAGTGGGTGATGCTGGCGACGCTGGCCGGCGGCACCTGCCTGATGCGCGGTGGCATCTCCGACATACTGACGGCCGGCGGCGAGGGCTTCCTGCTGGGGCTGCTGGAGGAGTGCCGGAGCGTCGCCGCCGCCGAGGGACGCCCGCCGCGCGAGGCGGCCATGGCGGCCTGCGCCAAGCTCTTCACCGACCGCGCCGAGCCCATGGTCGCCTCCATGCTGCGCGACATCCGTAGGGGCGGGGCGACCGAAGGCGAGCATGTGCTGGGCGACCTCGTCCGCCGCGCAAAGAGCCACGGGGTGCCGGTGCCGCGGCTGGAGTCGGCCCTGTTGCACGTCAGGACTTACGAGGCCCTGCGTGCAAAGGAGGAAATAAAACCGTAAAGCCGATACTGTCGGTAACCGACCGGTTACAAAAATCACCCTTCGCTTACCAATCCCCTCCTTAATCAAAGGGTCATGCTCCCTTATCCTGGGACATGAGCGGTAACGGCCGCGCACGGCCCCGGCAGGTTCACCCCTGCGGGGCCGTGCCACATTGAAGGGAACGGGTCATGACGGCATTGGTGAACCTCTGCCTGCGCAACCAGCTGGTCGTCTTCGTGGCGGCGCTGGTCGTGGTGCTGGGCGGCATCCTCAGCATCCGCATGCTGCCGATCCAGCTGTTCCCCGAGATCGAGCAGCCCCGCCTGGGCATCCAGACGAGCTGGCGCGCCGCATCCCCGCAGGAGGTCGAGTCCGAGCTGCTGGAGCCGCAGGAGGACGTGCTGCGCGACCTGCCGGGGCTGGAGGAGATGACCGCCTTCGCCAATCCGGGCGGCAGCTTCGTCGAGCTGACCTTCGGCTACGACACCGACATGCAGAAGACGCTGATGGACGTCATCAGCCGCCTGAACCGCCTGCCGACCCTGCCGGCCGACGCCGACCCGCCGCAGATCCAGTTCGGCGGCGGCGGCGGCAACCCCAACGCCAACGACACGCTGATCTTCTACTTCATCCAGAAGATGCCGGGCACCCCGGGCGAGATGAAGGACCACATCCCCTATATCCAGGACGAGATCATCCCGCGCATCCGCTCCACCCCCGGCGTGGCCGCGGTCGAGTTCAACAGCGGCGGCGCCGACGAGCAGCAGGTCCAGATCAGGTTCGATCCGGTCAAGGCGGCCGAGTACGGCATCGGCATCCCGACCCTCGCCAACCTGGTCGGCCGCTCGCAGGACGTGTCCGGCGGCTTCGTCGACGATGGCCGCCGCATCTACACCGTACGCTTCAAGGGCCGCTTCTCGCCGGACGAGCTGCGCGAACTGGTGCTGGAGTGGCGCGACGGCCGCCCGGTCCATCTGGGCGACATCGCCGAGATCGACGTCGATTTCGGCCGGCAGTTCGGCTACTCGTTCCAGAACGGCAACGAGGCCGTGGGCCTGCGCATCATGCGCGCCGACGGCGCCAATGTGCTGGAGACGCTGACCCGCGTGAAGGCCCTGATGGAGGAGCTGCGCGACGGCCCGCTGAAGGCCCGCGGCCTCACCAACAACCAGTCCTTCGACCCCTCCGTCTACATCGAGAACGCCATCGGCCTGCTGACCGGCAACCTCATCTCCGGCATCCTGCTGGCGGTGGGCGCGCTCTGGCTGTTCCTGCGCCGGACCCAGCTGACCCTGCTGGTCGCCATGACCATCCCGATCAGCCTGCTGTCGCTGTTCGCCGTGCTGGCGATCACCGGGCGCTCGATCAACGTCATCAGCTTGGCCGGCCTCGCCTTCGCCGTCGGCATGGTCATCGACAGCGCCATCGTCGTGCTCGAGAACATCGTGCGCCACCGCGACGAGGGCCACGGCGCCATCGAGGCCTCGGCCCAGGGCGCGACCCGCGTCATGGCGGCGCTGGTCGCCTCCACCGCCACCACGGTCGTGACCTTCGTCCCCATCGTGTTCATGCGCGAGGTGGAGGGGCAGATCTTCGCCGACCTGGCGCTGACCATCGCCGTCGGTGTGACCATCTCGCTGATCGTCTGCGCCACGGTGCTGCCGGTCGCCGCCGCCCGCTGGATGAAGGTGGCGCCCGCCAAGCAGGAACGGCAGGCCGCCTGGACCGCCTGGCTGACCACCCGCATCATGCACCTGACCAACACGGCGCGCCGCCGCGCCATCGTCATCGTCTCGCTGATCGGCGTGTCGGCGCTGGGCACCTGGGCCATGTTCCCCAGCCTGTCCTACCTGCCCCCCGTGAAGCGCGACAGCGTCGACGCCTTCCTGAACTTCCCCGTCGGCACCAGCATGGAAGCCAACCGCGACGAGGTGGGGCGCGAGCTGGTGAACCGGATGATGCCCTTCTATACGGGCGAGCGTCAGCCCAAGGTGAAGAACTTCTATGTCATCGGCTGGCCCAGCGGCGGCTCCATCGCGCTGCGCCTGGAGGACGAGTCCCGGCTGGACGAGATGATGAAGATCGCCAAGGAGGAGCTGCTGGTGGGCTTCCCCGACGTGCAGGCCTTCGCCAACCGCGGCAACCTGTTCGGCGGCCTGGGCGCCGAGGGCAATGTCGAGGTGCACCTGCAGTCGGCCGATGCCGAGGGCCTGTCGGAGGCAGCATCCAAGGGCCTGGCGCTGCTGCGCGAGAAGATGCCGACCGTGCAGGCCTTCTCCGAGCCGAACCCGGAGATGGCGCAGCCCGTCCTGGAGATCACGCCCAATGACCGCCGCATCATGGAGATGGGCTTCACCCGCGCCCAGATCGGCCAGATCGTCCGCGCCATGGGCGACGGTCTGTGGCTGGGCGAGCATTTCGACGGCGACAGCCGCCTGGACATCATCCTGAAGGCGCCGACCTGGGAGAATCTGGACACGCTGGCCGCCACCCCGGTCGCCACCCCCTCGGGCGCCGTGGTGCCGCTGGGCGAGCTGGTCGAGATCAAGCGCACCGTCGGCCCCTCCAACATCCGCCGCATCGACGGCAAGCGCACCATCACGCTCAATGTCCAGCCGCAGGAGGGCCTGGCGCTGGAGGACGTGATGGTCCAGCTGCGCAGCGAGATCGAGCCGCAGCTGAAGGCGTTCATGCCCTCCGACGGCGTCATCAAGTACGGCGGCAGCGCCGACCGGCTGGACGCCACGGTGGCGACCATGGGCAAGAACTTCATGATCGCGCTGGGCCTTCTGTTCCTGCTGATGGCCCTGCTGTTCCGCTCGGCCAAGGACAGCTTCATGGTCATGGTGTCGATCCCGCTGGCGACGGTGGGCGGCGTGGCCCTGCTGCAGATCACCAACCTGGTGACCTTCCAGCCGCTCGACCTGCTGACGATGATCGGCTTCATCATCCTGCTGGGCATCGTGGTCAACAACGCCATCCTGCTGGTCGACGAGACCCGCCGGCTGGAGCTGGAGGGCTACACCCGCAAGGACGCCGTCGCCGCCAGCTTGCGCACCCGGGTGCGGCCCATCTTCATGGGCACGCTCACCACCATCGCCGGCATGGCGCCGATGCTGCTGGTCCCGGGCGAGGGCAGCGTGATCTACCGCGGCATCGCGGCGGTGATCGTCGGCGGCATCTCGGTCTCCACCATCTTCACCCTGATCCTGCTGCCGGCGCTGCTGCGGGTGGGCGAGGACGGGATGCGCGGCTGGAGCTGGAACCGCTCCGCCGCCAGCAACACCCCCGTCGACTCCGCCGACCGCCAGGCCGCCTGAGCCCCTCGAAGAAGGACGCGACTCCCATGGGCAAGCTCCCCCTCCCCAAGAAGCGCCGCACCGGCGTCATCCTCGGCCTCACCGCCGCCCTGGCCGCCGGCGCCGCCGTGCAGTTCTGCCTGGTGCCGCTGCCGGGCTTCATGGGCTCGGCCGCCCACGCGCAGCAGACGCCCCCGGCACCGCCCGCGCCCAAGGTCCGCGTCGCCACTGCCGAGAAGCGGCAGATGGCGCCCAGGCTGGAGGTGCCGGGCACGGTCCACAGCCGCCAGGACGCCAAGATCGCCGCCGAGATCGCCGGCCGCGTCGTCTGGGTGGCCGAGGCCGGCACCGAGCTGGCGGCGGGCGACGAGATCGCCCGGGTCGACGACCGCGCCTGGAGGCTGGAGCTGCAGGAGCTGGACGCCGAGATCAAGAGCCTGCAGTCGCAGCTGGAGATGGCCCGGCGCGAGGCCGACCGCTTCGAGAAGCTGGCCGCCTCAGGCACCGCCCCCGCCGCCAAGGTCGAGCAGACCGTGTCGCGCCGCGACGTGCTGGCGCAGGATTTGGTCCGGGCCAAGGCGCGGCGCGAGCAGACGGCGCTGAACGTCGAGCGGGCGGTCATCCGCGCGCCCTTCGGCGGCCGGCTGGTCAGCCGCAACGTCGAGCTGGGCGAGTATTCGGCCCCCGGCAAGGAGATCGGCCGGCTGGTCTCCACGGCGGCGCTGGAGCTGCGGGCCCAGGCCCCCATCACCGTCGCCGCCTTCATCCGCGAGGGCGAGGAGGTCAGGCTTTCCTACGGCGGCTCGGAAGCCGCGGGCCGCATCAGCCGCATCATCCCGGTGGGCGAGCGCCAGTCCCGCACCTTCGAGCTGCGCGTGGCGCCGCCGGACGGCGCCGCCTGGGTGGTGGGCGCGGCGGTGAGGATCGCCGTGCCCTCCGCCGCCCCGCACGAGGTGGTGGCCGTCCACCGCGACGCGCTGATCCTGCGCGGCACCGGCGCCTACGTCTACCGCATCAAGGACGACCAGTCGGCGGAGCGTATCCCCGTCACCCCCGGCATCTCCGACGGCGAGTATGTCGAGGTCGCCGGCGCGGTGAACCCGGGCGACCGGCTGGTGGTGCGCGGCGGCGAGCGGCTCAAGGAGGGGCAGAAGGTGGACCTGGACCCTAAGGTGTCGTGAGCGGGACGGCCAAGCCGTTCACGACAATTTACAGGTCATGAGAAAAGCCGCCCGGCGACGGTTGTCCGTCGGCCGGGCGGCGCAGTTTCTGGCGGTTCAGGGAGGCAACGCACCAGTGCCGTCCCCAACAGGGTCTCCCCCGCGCTGTTCCCGCACGTAAAAGGGGCGGGGCACCCCGGCTGAAGTCGCGGGGTCCCTCCTATCGATCCGGTGCCGGAACCGTCCAGGCGGGGGCCCCCCACGCGTACCTAGCCGGATGCGCCCCCTACCCCTCTCTCGCTCGTAATAAAAGCAGGCTGTTGGGGATCATGGGTATCCACCAACGTGGCGTGGCGTTCTGCGGCGAAGCGCCCAAAATGCGCGAGGGAACCCCGGCCTCGTCCGCGTCGACGGAGGCTCCGCAGAAGGCAGCATTGATGGACGTCCATTCCCGCAAGTTGATGACGCAGCTCCCGTACCTCCGGCGGTACGCGCGGGCGCTCACCGGCACGCCCGAGGCCGGCGACGAGCTCGTCGCCGTGGCGATCGAACAGGTGCTGGACCAGCCCGCCGCCTTCGCGCTGGAGGAGGGCGGGCGCGGCCCGCTCTACGCCCTGCTGAACCGCCTGTTCGACGCCCAGGGCGGCGAGCCCGCGACCCCGGCCACCGGCCATCCCATGGAGACGGCGCTGGCGCTGCTGCCGGAACCGGAGCGGCGCCTGTTCCTGCTGGTCAGCCTGGAGGAGCTGCACCTCCCCGACGCGGCGGAGGTGCTGGGCGTCACCCCGGCCGAGGCGGCGGCGCTGATGACCAGCGCGCAGGACGGGCTGCGCGAGGCGCTCATCGCCAGCATCATGATCGTCGAGGACGACGCCATCATCGCCTACGACCTGGCGGAGACGGTGCGCAACATGGGCCACAAGGTCTGCGGCACCGCCACCACCATGGAGGCGGCGCTGGCGACGGCCAAGACCTGCCACCCGACCCTGGCGCTGATGGACCTGCGGCTGGCGCACGGCGACAGCGGCATCACCACCGCCCAGGTGCTGCGCCAGCGCAGCTCGCTCCCGATCATCTTCGTCACCGCCTTCGGCGACGAGCTGTCGCGGCGCGGGCTGGACCATCTGGGCCCGGTGATCCGAAAGCCCTTCACCCGCGAGCAGATCGAGCGCGCCATCACCCAGGCCGTCTTCGCCCCCGGCGCCGAGGCCAAGGCGCCCCGGCTGGCGTCCCTGGCGCAGCGGGACGCGTGAGGGGTCACGGCACCCGCACCTCGATCTCCGTGCGGACCGAGTTGGCGATGAAGCAGCGCTCGTGCGCCTCGTGGTGCATCGCTTCCTCGGTGGCGCGGTCGGGCGCCAGGCCGGCATAGGCGACGCGCGGCGTCAGCACCACGCGGGTGATGCTCATCCGGCCGCGCCCGTCGCGCGCCATGGTGCCCTCGGCATCGTCCTCGTAAGCGTCGACCACGAAGCCGCGCTTGGCGGCGATCGACAGGTACCAGAGCATGTGGCAGCTGGAGAGGCTGGCGACGAAGGCCTCCTCCGGGTCGACCAGCTCGGCCGAGGAGAAGGGCGGGGGCACCACGTCGGGCGAGGCCGAGGCGCCGATCTCGGCGCCGCCGTCGAAGCGCCAGGCATGGACCCGGCTGTAGCGCCCGTCGGCGAAGGCCTCGCCCTCGCGCCGGCGCCAGCGGACGGTTGACCGGTGATGGCTCATGGCCGCCTCTCCCAATATTAGCGACTACCTGGGACAGGAAGCCTAGCGGCCCCGGCGGCACGGTCAAGCGGAGGGCCGGGAATCAGCCGAAAGTGATGCCGCCGTTGGCCCCCGGCAACACTGTGTCACATCCGCCGAAAGTCACGTAAGTTCCCCTTGCGCCGCGAAGAATCCGGGTTCAACTATAGCCCCGTGCGACCCCCGGGCTCCCCGGCGGGTCCGGTCTCGGATCGCTCCATGAATCGCAGGGTCCTGCTCCGCATCGCCGCCGGCGCCCCCTTCCTGGGTCTCGCCGGCCTGGCACTGCCCGGCGACGCCCTGGCGTCGCAGCCGAAGGCGGCCGCCCGCAAGGCGGTGCCGCGGGTCATCGTCATCGATCCCGGCCATGGCGGCAAGGACCCGGGCGCCATCGGCGCCAAGGGGCTGCTGGAGAAGGACGTCACGCTGGACATCGGCCGCGAGCTGGGCCGCCTGCTGGGCCGCGCCAAGGGTATCCAGGTGCGCCTGACGCGCGACAGCGACGAGTTCCTGACCCTGCGTGAGCGGGTGCGCATCGGCCGCGCCGCCAAGGCCGACCTGTTCATCTCCATCCACGCCGACAGCGCGCCCAACCGCAACGCCCGCGGCCTGTCCGCCTACACCCTGTCGGAGACGGCGTCCGACGAGTTCGCCCAGGCGCTGGCGAAGCAGGAGAACCTGGCCGACGGGCTGGGCGTCGACATCCAGCACCAGGACGCCGACGTGGCCGCCATCCTGCTGGACCTCTCCGCCCGCCGCGTGAAGACCGCGTCGCTCGCCGCCAAGCAGGCCATCATCCGCGCCGCCGGCCGGGAGCTGACGCTGCTGGAGAACCCGATGCGCTCGGCCAACTTCGCCGTGCTGAAGGCCCCGGACGTGCCGTCCGTCCTGGTGGAGACGGGCTTCCTGTCGAACCCGAAGGACGAGGCGCAGCTGCGCGACCCCGCCCGCCGCAAGCGCATCGCCGCCATCCTCGCCCGCGAGGTGACCGGCCTGGTCGCCACCGCCCCCTTCGCCTGACCCCGGGATGACGAGCATGCGCCGCCCGACCCTGACGCTCCTGACCGCCCTGTGCGCCCTCGCCGCCCTGACCGCGTGCGAGACGGCCGGCGGCCCGCCGCCCGCCGCCCCGTCGGGACCGGCCGTGGCCGCCCAGCCGCCGACGCCCGTGGTGCCGGACCCCGACCTGACCCAGCGCATCGAGGCGCAATGGCAGGCGGTGCCCGACATCGCCGACCGGCTGGACGTCTCCGTCTCCAACGGCCGCGCGCTGCTGACCGGCCGCGCCGCGACGCCCGACCAGCGGGTGCAGGCGGTGCGCCTGGCCTGGCAGGTCGACGGCCTCAAGGAGGTCATCAACGAGATCCAGGTGGACGACCAGTCCAGCCTGACCGACGGCGCCACCGACAGCTGGATCCACGCGCAGATGCGCAGCCGGCTGCTGTTCGACAGCGGCATCCGCTCGCTGAACTACACGGTCGTCGTCGTCAACCAGACCCTCTATCTCATGGGCCAGGCGGACAGCCAGGCCGAGCTCGACCGCGTGCTGGGGCACGCGCGGGCCGTGCCGCGCGTCCGCCAGGTGGTGAATCATGTCAGGCTTTAAGTCGGCCCTTCTCGGCGCCCTCATCTTCGTCGCCGCCACCGCGCCGGCCCGCGCCGACGACCAGGCCACCGCCAACCGGATGTTCATCCAGGCGGTCCAGGCCATCCAGCGCGCCGACCAGACCTATGACCGGCAGGAGCAGACCCGGCTGGTGCAGGAGGCCGACCGGCTGCTGTCCGACATCGTCGCCAAGCTGCCGGAGAGCAACCTCGCGGTGCAGCTGGCGACCAACCAGTTCATCGGCGACTTCGACTACAACGACTTCAAGTCGCGGGTGCGCGGCCTCGCCTGCAATGACCCGCAGAGCACGCCCTGCCTGCTGCACCGGATCGAGGGGCTGATGCAGCCCGTCGAGTACCCGATCAGCGCGCCGCGCTGGGACTGGCTGTCGCTGGCCGTCGCCCACCACCAGGCCGGCAACCGCGACCGCGCCCGCCAGATCGTGGCGCCGTTCCTGGGCGCCTGGCGCCGCGGCGTGCAGGTGGAGGAGGCGGGGCAGGATCTGTTCCTCGGCCGCACCCTGGCGCTGACCGGCGAGGTCGATCTTGCGCTGGAGCTGACCCGGCAGATCCCGGACTGCTCGACCCGAATCTACAATCTGTCCGACGCGGTCAAGGCGCTGGTCTGGCGCGGCGACACGGCCCGCGCCGCGCCCATCGCGGAAGAGGCGGCGGAGTACGCCCGCACCCGCACCTGCGCCTGGGAGCTGGGGCTGGTGGCGCAGGCGCTGCTGCGCGTCGGCAATGAGGGCCGCGCGCGGACGCTGTTCCTGAACACGGTCGAGGAGCAGTTCTCGCGCTTCAAGGACAAGCGCGGCAATTGCTGCCCGCCCGAGCTGGCGGTGGCCGCCGGCGACCTCGGCGAGGCGAATCTGGCGCTGGGCCTGCTGCGCACCGTACAGGAGGAGAGCCCCTGGACCGTCCCGGCGGTGCTGGGCCGGCTGGCGGCGCGCGGCGAGTTCACGCTGACCACCACCTATGCCGACCAGATCCAGGACGTGGAGCTGCGGGCCGAGACCTACGTCGCGCTGCTGGGCGGGGCGCTCCGCGCCAACAACCGCCCGCAGGCCGAGCAGCTCTCCGCCAAGATCGACCGGATGATGACCACCAAGGAGCAGCGCCTGCCCCTGGTCATGGTCCAGCGCGCCCGGGCCGACCGGCTGCTCTACAAGGACCAGCGCTGGCGCGCCCCCTTCATCGCCGGCCTCTCGGCGGCCGAACGCGCCAACGCGGCCACCCAGCGCCGCGACGTGGCGGTGCCGTTCCTGGCCGCGCTGGTGGAGATGGAGACGGGCGTCCCGATGCTGGAGTAGGTCGAAGCGCCCGTAGGTCGCATGGAGCCGCAGGCGCAATGCGACGTTACCCGGGCGGGGTCGTCGCATTGCGCTGCGCTCCATGCGACCTACGTCTGGAGCTGTCGCGTCCTCAATTATTCGGCGGCGACGACGCGATGTCGCCTTCGGTCTGGGCGATGCCGCTCTCGTCGTTCGAGCCGACGGCGATGTCGCCCAGCGACACCACGCCGACCAGGCGCTTGTCGCGGCTCAGCACCGGCAGCCGGCGGATATTGTGCTGCTGCATCAGGCGGGTGGCCTCGGTGTCGTCCTGGTCGTCGAAGGCGAAGACCAGGCTCTCCGACATGGCCTCGGCGACGGTGGCGCTGTTCAGGTCAGCGCCCTCGGCGACGCAGCGCACGGTGATGTCGCGGTCGGTGACGGTGCCGATCAGCTTGTCGTTCTCGCCCACGGGCAGGAAGCCCGTGTCGGCGTCACGCATCAGGCGGGCGGCCTCGCGCAGCGGCGTGCTCGGGGACACCAGCTGGACGTCCTGGGACATGATCTCGCGAATCTTCATGGCGGGCCTCCTACGGAAAGGTCGGTCCCTCAACCGCCGGAGGCCGCATGAAGTTCCGAAAATCCTAATGTCCACAAGGGTTCCGGGGGCGCTTCGCGGTTGACTCGAGCTCCCCGCCTCCGTCTTATGGCCGCGAACGGGAAGGGGTGCCGGGGAGTGCGCGCGCGGTGAAGTTCAGGGGTCTGTCCATTGCCCTGGTCGCGGCCCTGCTGGCGGCGGGCGCGCCGGCCGAGGCCAAGCAGCGCAAGGTGCTGGTCTACTGCTCCGAGGGCAGCCCGGAGAATTTCTCGCCGCCCATCAACACCACCGGCACCAGCTTCGACGCGGTGCGGCCGCTCTATTCCAACCTGACCGAGTTCGAGCGCGGCACCACCAATCTGGTCCCCGGCCTGGCGGAGCGCTGGGAGGTCTCGCCCGACGGGCTGAGCTACACCTTCCACCTGCGCCGCGGCGTCAAGTGGCACGCCAACCGGGACTTCACCCCGACGCGCGACTTCAACGCCGACGACGTGCTGTTCAGCCTGATGCGGCAGTGGGACAAGAAGCACCCCTACCATCCCGTTTCCGGCGGCGATTACAGCTACTTCAACAGCATGGGCATGCCGGACCTGCTGGCGGGCGTCGAGAAGCTGGACGACCACACCGTCCGCATCCGCCTGACGCACCCGGAGGCGCCCTTCCTGGCGAACCTCGCCATGGACTGGGCCGGCATCATGTCGGCCGAATACGCGGACTTCCTGATGAAGCGCGGCACGCCCGAGCGTTTCGACCAGGACCCGATCGGCACCGGCCCGTTCCGGCTGCAGCGCTACCAGAAGGACGCGGTCGTCCGCTACGTGCCGTTCGAGCAGTGGTACGGCGGCCGGCAGCAGGTCGACGCGCTGGTCTTCGCCATCACCCCCGACGCGGCCGTTCGCTACGCCAAGCTGAAGGCGGGCGAGTGCGACGTGATGGCCTATCCGAACCCGGCCGACCTGCCGCTGATGCGCCGGGACAAGGACCTGCAGCTGCTGTCGCAGGAAGGGCTGAACATCGGCTATGTGACGATGAATGTCGGCCGCAAGCCCTTCGACGACAGGCGCGTGCGCCAGGCGGTGAACCACGCCATCGACAAGGCGCGGGTGGTCGAGAACATCTTCCAGGGCTCCGGCACGCCGGCCGTGAACCCGATCCCGCCGACCCTCTGGTCGTACAACCGCGCCGTCCGGGACTACGAGTACGATCCGGAGAAGGCGAAGCGGCTGCTGGCCGAGGCGGGGTTCCCCGAGGGATTCGAGACGGACCTCTGGGCCATGCCGGTGCAGCGGCCGCATAATCCGAACGCCCGGCGGATGGCCGAGATGATCCAGGCCGACCTCGCCAAGGTCGGCATCCGCGTGCGCATCGTCAGCTTCGAATGGGGCGAGTACCGCAAGCGCGTCTATGCCGGCGAGCACGGCATGGCGATCTTCGGCTGGACCGGCGACAATGGCGACCCGGACAATTTCTTCTACAACCTGCTGGGCTGCGACAGCGCCAGGCCGGGCGGCTCCAACCTCTCCAAATGGTGCCACAAGCCCTTCAACGACTTGGTGGTCCAGGCCAAGCGCACCACCGACCAGGCCGAGCGCGCGCGCCTCTACGAGCAGGCGCAGCTGATCTTCAAGGAGGAGGCGCCCTGGGTGACCATGGCCCATTCCGTCGTCTTCCAGCCGCTGCTGCCGCATGTGCAGGGCTACCGCCAGAGCCCGCTGGGCCGCAACGAGTTCGACGGCGTGTCGCTGAGGATCGAGGAATGACGGGCACGGTCGTGGCGTTCTGCGTGCTTCGACAGGCTCAGCATGAGGGAGGGGGAGGCCGGACCTTCCCTTTCCCTGGCCCGTTCCCTGGCCGGGAGCAGCGTATACATCCTCATCCTGAGCCTGTCGAAGGACGCACGCCATCGGCGCTGCCCGTCCGCGCGGGGGTGGGTGCCTGATGCTGCGCTTCGTCCTGACCCGCCTGGCCCTGCTGGTGCCGACCTTCATCGGCGTGACCTTCCTGGCCTTCATGCTGATCCGGCTGGTGCCGGGCGACCCGATCGAGATCCGGCTGGGCGAGCGCGGCATCCCGCCGGAGCGGCTGGCCGAGCTGCGCGCCGAGATGGGCCTGGACCGGCCGATCCTGGTGCAGTACGCGGACTATCTGGGCGGCGTGCTGACCGGCGACCTGGGCCGTTCCGTCATCACCCAGGCACCCGTCCTGACCGAGTTCATGGAGCTGTTCCCGGCCACCATCGAGCTCAGCCTCTGCGCCATGCTCTTCGCCGTCGCCGTGGGCCTGCCCGCCGGCATCATCGCGGCGGTACGGCGCGGCACGGTGGCGGACCACAGCGTCATGGGCCTCAGCCTCACCGGCTATTCCATGCCGATCTTCTGGTGGGGCCTGCTGCTGATCATGCTGTTCTCGGTGACGCTGGGGCTGACCCCCGTCTCCGGCCGGTTGGACGTGGTCTATTACGTGGAGCCGGTGACCGGCTTCATGCTGATCGACACGCTGCTGTCGGACGAGGAGGGGGCTTTCCTCGACGCGCTGCACCATCTGCTGCTGCCGGCCGTGGTGCTGGGCACCATCCCGCTGGCCGTCGTCGCCCGCATGACGCGGTCGGCCATGCTGGAGGTGCTGGGCGAGGATTATATCCGCACGGCGCGGGCCAAGGGGCTGGGTGGCTGGCGGGTGATCGTGCTGCACGCGCTGCGCAACGCGCTGATCCCCGTCGTCACCGTCATCGGCCTGCAGGTCGGCACGCTGCTGGGCGGCGCCATCCTGACCGAGACGATCTTCGCCTGGCCCGGCATCGGCAAGTGGCTGGTGGAGAGCATCAACCGCCGCGACTATCCGGCGCTGCAGGGCGGCGTGCTGCTGGTGGCGACGGTGGTGATGCTGGTGAACCTGGTCGTGGACCTGCTCTACGGCATCCTCAACCCCCGCATCCGGCACGCGCGATGAGCATCCAGACCGCCGAAGCTGTTCGCGCCCCGTCCCGCCTCGGCGAGTTCTGGCACTATTTCAGCCAGAACAAGGGCGCGGTCGGCGGCCTCATCGTCATCACGCTGATCACGTTGGCCTCCATCTTCGCCGAGCTGGTGGCGCCGCACGCGCCCGAGGCGCAGTTCCGCGACCATATCCTGATGCCGCCGGCCTGGCTGGAGGGCGGCAGCTGGACCTATCCGCTGGGCACCGACGACATCGGCCGCGACATCCTCTCCCGCCTGATCCACGGTGCCCGCCTGTCGCTGTTCATCGGTCTGCTGGTGGTGACGCTGTCGCTGGCGGTGGGCCTGGCGCTGGGGCTGGTGGCCGGCTTCCGCGGCGGCATGGTCGAGGCCGCCATCATGCGGGTGATGGACATCCTTCTGGCGCTGCCCTCGCTGCTGCTGGCCATCGTGGTGGCGGCGATCCTGGGGCCGGGGCTGATCAACGCGGCGGTGGCCGTGTCGGTCACCATCGTGCCGCACTATGCCCGCCTGACCCGCGCCGCGGTCATCGCCGAGAAGGGGCGCGACTACGTCACCGCCTCCAAGCTGGCCGGCGCCGGGCCGCTGCGCTTGATGTTCCTGGTGATCCTGCCCAACTGCCTGGCACCGCTGATCGTGCAGGCGACGCTGGGCTTCTCCACCGCCATCCTGGACGCGGCGGCGTTGGGCTTCCTGGGGCTGGGGGCGCAGCCGCCGACGCCGGAATGGGGGACGATGCTCTCATCCTCGCTGCAGTTCCTGGTGCGCGCCTGGTGGGTGGTGACCTTCCCGGGCCTCGCCATCCTCGTCACCGTGCTGGCCTTCAACCTGCTGGGCGACGGTCTGCGCGACGCGCTCGACCCCAAACTGAAGCGCTGATCCATGCCTTTGCTGGACATCAAGAACCTGTCGGTCGAGTTCGCCACCCGCGCCGGGACCTTCCGCGCGGTGGACGGTATCGATTTGACCATCGAGCCGGGCGAGGTGGTCGGCATCGTCGGCGAGTCGGGCTCCGGCAAGAGCGTGACCTCGCTGGCCGCCATGGGGCTGATCGCCCATAACGGCAAGGTCCTGGCGGACCGCATGAGCTTCGACGGGCGCGACCTGCTGGGCCTGTCGGACCGCGAGCGGCGGCAGCTCAACGGCAAGGACATCGCCATGGTGTTCCAGGAGCCGATGACCAGCCTGAACCCCTGCTTCACCGTGGGCTTCCAGCTCTCGGAAACACTGGCGCTGCATGAGGGGCTGCGGGGCGCGGAACTCAAGCGCCGCTGCGTCGAGCTGCTGGAGCAGGTCGGCATCCCGGCGCCGGAGACGCGGCTGGACGCCTTTCCGCACCAGCTCTCGGGCGGCATGAACCAGCGCGTCATGATCGCCATCGCGATCGCCTGCAACCCGCGCCTGCTGATCGCCGACGAGCCCACCACCGCGATGGACGTGACCATCCAGAAGCAGATCCTGGATCTGCTGGTGGATTTGCAGCGCCGGCGCGGCATGGCGCTGATGCTCATCACCCACGACATGGGCGTGGTGGCGGAGACGGCGCACCGGGTGCTGGTCATGTATGCCGGCCAGGTGGTGGAGGACCGGCCGGCCGCCGACCTGTTCCGCGACCCGCGCCACCCCTACACCCGCGCACTGCTGGACGCGCTGCCGGAGCGCGCGGTGGGGCGCCGCCGCCTGCCGACCATCCCCGGCGTCGTGCCCGGCATCTCCGACCGCCCGCCCGGCTGCCTGTTCAACCCGCGCTGCGCCTATGCCCTGGATGCCTGCCGCCAGGGCCGCCCGCCGCTGCTGCCCGACGGTTCGGGCGCCGTGCGCTGCATCCGCAAGGACGAGATCGGGGAGGCCGCGTGATGAACGCCCTGCCGGACACCGACACCGCCCCGGTCGTGCTCGAGGCCGACAACCTGAAGCGCCACTACAGCGTCAAGCGCGGCTGGTTCGAGCCGGCGGCGACCGTGAAGGCGCTGGACGGCGCCTCCTTCACCGTGCGCGCTGGACGGACGCTGGCGGTGGTGGGGGAGAGCGGCTGCGGCAAGTCCACGCTCGCCCGCGCGCTCACCCTGATCGAGCCGCCGACCGAGGGCCGCCTGCTCTATGACGGGCGCGACGTGGCGCATGCCACCAGGGACGACCTCAAGGCGCTGCGCCGCGCCGTGCAGATGGTGTTCCAGAACCCCTACGGCTCG